>PLON01000043.1 GCA_003142095.1 Acidimicrobiaceae bacterium
CCTAGGGGTATATACTACACGGTGAGGTTCGTTCGTGCCACCCGTGGTGGGGCGTCGATCGACGTTGCGCCTCGGCGCCGGCGTGCGACGTGCCAGCATCTGGTGCAGCCGGGTCCTCGTTGGTGGTTGTGGCGAAGAAGAAGTAACCCAGGAAAGGGGAAACAACCATGGGTCATCAAGTTATGTTCGAGAGGTGCTCGACCCCAACGTGGAGCGGATGCGAGAACCACGTCGAACAAGCGCTCGCCGGAGTCGCGCCGAGTGAACGATGCACGTGCGACCAGGGCTTCGCCGGGTCGTCCGCCGCGTCCACCGAGGACTCCTTCGCTCGCTACTCGGGCGCTGAGTCGTGAGCTCGCCCGCCCAGCAGTGGCGCACGGCACTTGAGGCGTGGGCCCTGCCCGACGAGATCGTCAACTCCGCCCCGCAGAGTCCCTGGATCCACCCGCCGGTACTCTTCGAAGTCCCCGACACGATTGCGCCGTCACCGTCGCACGATCGGGCGCGCGAAGTGCTCGTCGAAGGTGCCACGGTACTCGACGTGGGCTGCGGAGGGGGCATCGCGGCATTCGCGCTGACTCCTCCCGCGACCCACGTGATCGGAGTCGACCACCAGCCAGAGATGCTGGCGATGTTCAGGGCCAACGCCGCGGCGCGCGGGGTCAGCGTCGAGACGGTCGACGGTTTCTGGCCGGAGGTCGCCTTGCGCACGCCGGTCGCGGACGTCGTGACCGCGCACCACGTCGTCTACAACGTCGCCGACATCGAACCGTTCCTTCTGGCGTTGGATGATCACGCGAGCTCTCGCGTGGTGCTGGAGATGCCCGATCACCATCCCTTGGCGTCGATGTCCGAGGCGTGGCGGCGCTTCTGGAATCTGGAGCGTCCCGACGGACCAACGCCCGCGGAGCTGCTCGACGTCCTTCGCGAGCTCGGTTTGGACGCCCAACGCGAGCAGTGGCGAGGTCCGATGCGAGTTGAGCAGAGCCCGGAGCAGGCGGCGCACTTCATGCGCATACGACTCTGCCTGCCCGAGTCGCGCGAGGGCGAGGTCAGCGACTTCCTCCAGTCGCACCCGGCACCGCCGGTGCGCGAGCTGTCGACGATCTGGTGGGACGTCGCGTCGCGCGGCGCGTGATGGGAACCGAGGTCCACAACAGCGCGGCCGGTTCTGCGGCGGCGCCCGTCATTGTTTACTGGCGTCCGGGGTGTCCCTACTGCGCGCGACTGCGCTGGGGACTGCGACGGATGAAGGTGGCGACCGAGGAGTTGAACATCTGGACCGATCCGGCCGCCTCCGCGTTCGTGCGCTCGGTCAACGGCGGCGACGAGACGGTCCCCACGGTGGTGGTCGCGGGCGAAATCCTGGTCAACCCGACGCCGCGCCAGGTGAAGCGAGAGCTCGAGCGTCAGTTCCCCGGAACAAGCTCGCTCTGAGGCCGCCCGCGATGCAGGGTGCTTCGACCCGGCCGGTTAGTGCGAGAAGCGGACCTTGGGCAGAAGCCGTCCCAGCCACGTGGGCTGATGCCAGCTGTAGTGCCGGCCGTAGCGCAGGATGATCGGCAACAGCACGAGCCGTACCACGAGCGCGTCGAGGGCGACCGCGACTGCGAGGATCACTCCCATCTCCTTTGGGGCGAGCGGGCCCGAGAGCGCGAAGGTCAGGAAGACCGCGATCATCACCGCGGCCGCTGACAGGACCACCCGGCCCGAACTGCGCACCGAGCCGATCATCGCGTGTTCGGGGTGCGCGTGGGTCTCGTAGTGCTCCTTCGCCGCGGACAACATGAACAGCGTGTAGTCCATCGCGACGCCGAACACCATGGCGCCAAAGAAGAGTGGCCCCCACGCGTCGACGAATCCCTGGGACTGGAAGTGCAGCAGCCCCGACAGGTCGCCATTCTGGAAGATCAGTCGGGCGACACCGAAGGCGCCCGCGACCGACAACGCGGTGAGCAGCACTCCCGCGGCCGCGATCAGCGGGGCCCCGAGGGCGATGAGCAGGAGGATGAAGCCGAGCGCGATGAGCACGCCGAAGACAATGGGGGTGTAGTGCGACAGCGACTGCTGGAGGTCGTAGTTCTCCGCCGCGGCCCCGCCGACGAGCGATCCCGCGGGCAGCACGGAGCGCACTCGTACAATGGTCGCCTCGGTCGCGGTCGTCGAAGGTCCCGACGTCGGGATGACCTGGTCGAGGCTCCAGCCGTCCTTGGTGGGTCCCGGCGACACGCCCGCGACGCCCTTGGTGACCGCGAGCGAGGCGAGCGTCTCGTTCTGGTGCGAGGCGGGCACCAGCACCTGCAGAGGACCCGGGGCGCCGGCCCCGAAGGCCGACGCCACTTCGTTGTAGCCAATGCGCGCGTTGGCTGTCGCCGGGATGATCGTGATCGAGGGCATGTTGGTACGAAGTCCGATCACCGGCGTCGCCGCGAGTAGCAGCACCGCGAGCGCGCCCAGCCCCAACCACGCGGGGTGGCGCCACATGGTCCGCCCCCACGAGTGGAGCATGATGTCGAGCCGGCCGGGGTGCTCGGGATCGGGGTGGCGTCGTCTGAACCGCACTTGTCCCTTGTTGATGCGCGTGCCGAGCCGTCCCAGCACCGCCGGCAGCAGGGTCAGGGTCGCGGCGAGTACCGCGACGACCGACAGCATGATGCCGAGCGCCATGCTGCGAAAGGCCGGACTCGGCACGAGCAGTATTGATGCCAGGGACGCCAGCACGGTGATCGCGCTGAACGTCACGGCCTTGCCCGCGGTGTCCATGGTCTCGGCGACCGAGGCGATTACCACGTCGCGGTCGCCCGGCGTCGCGCCTCGACGCTTCAGTGCCGATCGGAAGCGCACGACGATGAAGAGCGCGTAGTCAATACCGAGGGCGAGCGCGAACATCAGCGCGAAGTTGAGCGCCCAGATTGAGACGGGGAACGCGTGCGTGAGCATCACCAGCGCGCCGGCCGCGACCAGCAGACCAACCATCGTGAGCAACAGGGGCAGTCCGGCGGCGACCAGGCTTCCAAAGGCGATGACCAAGATGATCATGGTCACGGGCCACGACAGCATCTCCGAGCGAAGCATCGCTGAACGGTTGGCGTTATTGAAGTCCGCCCACAGCGCGCTGTCGCCCGTGAGCGTGAGGGTCACGCCCGACCCGGAGAGTTCCTGGATTGGTCCGGCGAGGTCGTTGGCGGCCGTCACCATGGCGTTGGTACCCGCCGCCGAGCCCGCAGTGATGATCGCGGTGCGCCCGTTTCGAGAGAGGGACGTGCCGGCGCTCGGCATGACGACCTTCGAGACGCGCGCGTTAGCGCGCAGCAGCGCGGCCGCTTTGTTCATGAGCGAGAGCGCGGCGGGGTCGCTCGCGATCGCTCCGTGATGGTCGACGACCACCACCTCGAGTGCCGCCGAGCCGAGGCCCGAAAAGTCGCGCTGGATGATGTTACGCGCCTGCACCGACGCGCTCGACGAGTCCTGCCATCCCGCTCCCGAGAGGGCGGTCTCGACCTGGGGGGCGAAGATGCCGAAAACCACGAGGATGGCGAGCCACGACAGCAGGACCAGACGCAGACGGGTCGCCGTCCAGCGGCCCAGACGCGCAAAGACGCTGACTCGCTCGAGCAACGCCGATGCGTGCGGCTCAGGCGTGGGGATGGGCGAGGTCCCGTGGTCGAACTGTGACATGAGAATCTCCTAGTGGTCGATGAGGGCGCCGACGAGATGCGGCGAGGCCGAGGGGGTCGTCCTCGACAGTAGCACATACCCCATAGGGTATATACTCGAGTGACGACGATGGTCTGTTCGTCACGCGACGTCGGCGATCGGGGTGAGAGATGATGGAAAGTCCTACGAAGCGGCTGCTCGACGAATTGCCCGACGCTCGTTCGGTACTGGTCGTGTGTGCGCATCCCGACGACGAGAGTTTCGGGCTCGGTGCGGCGCTCGCCACGTTGGTCGAGTCGGGCAGTTCGACGACGGTACTGTGCTTCACGCACGGCGAGGCGTCGACCCTCGGAGCCGACTCCGGTGATCTTGGCCGCGTTCGAGCGGGTGAGCTCGCCGCCGCGGCGAGCGAACTCGGCGTGGGGCACGTGGATCTCCTGGACTACTGTGACGGCCGTCTCGCCGAGGAGAAGTTGGATGAACTGACCGTGCCGATTCGGCGCGCGGCCGAGCGGGCGATGGTCGATCTCCTGCTCGTCTTCGACGAGGGCGGCATCACCGGCCACCCGGACCACTGTCGCGCCACCGAGGCGGGAATCGCTGCGGCGCGCGAGCTCGACCTGCCGGTGCTCGCGTGGGCGTTGCCGCAACGAGTGACCGAAGTTCTCAACTCCGAGTTCTCCGCTGGCTTCGTGGGCCGGCGCGACGAAGAGATCGACTATTTCGTCAGCGTCGAGCGCACCCGCCAGTTTCGGGCCATCGATCAGCACGTCAGCCAAGCGACCGATAATCCGGTTCTCGGTCGCCGACTCGAACTCCAGGGTAATCGCGAGGCATTTCGTTGGCTCTCACGTCCTCGTGGCGCGACGATGTGCCAATGAGTCACGCGCATCAGTTCGAGATCGCATAATGAGGTCCACGCAGAGCCCGAGCACTGAGGTGTCACCCGTGAAGCTTCCCGTTGCACTCGTCGGCGACGAGAGTCTCGTGCCCTGCGTGGACGGGGTATGGCGGCGGTACGTCGGGCTCGACGCCGGCGCGTCCACCGCAGCGCTGCCGTCGGTGTTGGATCGAGTCATTGAGTTCCTGCCGTCCTATTCGAGCGTGCATCGCGGTGCGGGGTACAAATCGCAGTTGGCCACGGCGCGCTACGAGGCCGCCCGCAAGGCCGCCCTCGCTTTCGCGGGGCGCGACGGTCGTGACGACGTGGCGATCATCTGTCGCAACACCACCGAGGCGATCAACCACCTCGTCTACCGTCTGGACCTCCACGAGACCGACGTGATCGTCACGACCGTGATCGAGCACCACGCCAACCTGCTGCCGTGGTCGCGCGTCGCTACCTGTCGCTACGTGGAGTGTGGCCCTGACGGAACCTTCACGCTCGACGACGTCGTCGACGCACTCGACGCCCTACCGCGGCCGCGCCTGCTCACGATCAGCGGCGCGTCGAATATCACGGGTTGGATGCCACCGCTCGATGAGATCATCGACGCCGCCCACGCACGCGGCATTCCGGTCATGGTCGACGGCGCGCAACTCGCCCCGCACCGCCCCCTTCCGCCCCACGCCGACTTCGTCGCCTGGAGCGGGCACAAGATGTACGCCCCGTTCGGCGCGGGCGTGCTGGTCGGCCCGCGCAGCGCCTTCAGCGACGGTGATCCATTCCTCGCCGGCGGTGGTGCCGTCGATCTGGTGGATCTGGACGAAGTGGTCTGGACAACGCCGCCCGATCGGGAGGAAGCCGGTTCACCGAACGTGGTGGGGGCCGTGGCCCTTCATGCAGCGATCACCGAACTCACGAACGTCGGTTGGCCCGCGATCATCGAGCACGACCGGCATCTGGCGCACACGCTGCGCGGCGGGCTCAGCGCCATCGCCGGGGTACGGGTGCTCGGACCCGAACTCTCGTGCGACACGCTGCCAGTAGCCACATTCACGCTCGAGGAGGTCCCCTTCGCTCTCGTCGCGGCACGCCTTTCCGCCGAGTTCGCCATTGGCGTGCGCCACGGCTGCTTCTGCGCGCATCCGTACCTGATACGACTCCTCGGGCTGAGCGCCGAGGAGGTCGCTCGGTTTCATAACGACGTGCGTCACGGTGATCGACAGTCAATGCCGGGTGCGGTTCGCGCCAGTTGCGGCATCAACACCACCGACGAGGACATCCACCAGTTGCTCGACGCCGTCGCAATCATCGCCTCCGGCGCGGCGCCCTCATGTGACTATCTGCAGGACCCGGCGTCAGGGGACTATTTCCCTGAGCCGGCAACCGGGTGGCTCGTCGACGTGCGTTCGCGCGGCGGCTCATGTTTGCCCGGGTGACCTCGATTTCATGAACCTGACCGGCGCCGGCACCGTGGGGTTCGAGTCAGGATCCGGTACGGTACCGGCGCCATCGGCGAATCAGACGCAGGCGGGGCGACGCGCGTTCCTCAACGTACGAGAGGACGATCTGCGCCGACTTATTGTAGATACCCTAGGGGGTATATACTTGACTTCGTAAACCGACCATGCGTCGGTCGAGCATGGGCCCATTCCCAGCTCGCAAGGGAGGAACCGTGAGTCTTGTGAAATTCATGTCGACGAGCGCAGGACGCCTTGCGCGCGCCCTCGTCGGTCTCGTGCTCATCGCCGTCGGCCTCGCCCTAGGCGGCGGTTGGTTGACGCTGTCAGTCATTGGTCTGATCCCCCTGTTCGCCGGAGCGTTGAACGTGTGCTTGCTGGCTCCGCTCATGGGCCAGCCCCTCAAGGGTCGATAGAGCCATGCCATCGAATCGCTACCCATGTCGCCAAGGGCAAATTCTGTCCCACGAGCGGGTGTGATCATGGCCGTCGCCCACACGCACTCGCTCAACGACGATGACCAGCTTTCAGCGATCAGCAAACGGTTGCGGCGGGCGCACGGCCAACTAGGCGCCATAGTGCGCATGCTCGACGAAGGCGCTTCGTGCGAAGAGATCGTCACCCAAATGGCCGCAGTGAGCAAGGCGGTGAACACCGCCGCCTTCAATCTCATCTCGGCGAGCCTCAAGGAATGTCTCGTCAATCCCGACGTCGACAGCGGGCCGATGACCGCAAAGTTCCAGAAGCTCTTCTTGAGCCTGGCGTAAAGGAGAAACGTGAAAGTTGTCATTATTGGGGGAGTCGCCGGGGGGATGTCAGCCGCGACGAGGCTGCGTCGGTTGTCGAACGAGGCCGAGATCGTCGTGCTCGAACGTAGTGGTCACGTCTCCTACGCCAACTGCGGGCTGCCGTACTTCGTGGGTGGTGTCATCGAGGACGAGAACTTGCTACTGCTCCAGACCCCCGCATCGCTCTTCAACCGGTTCCGTCTTGACGTCCGCGTCGACACCGAAGCCGTCGCCATCGACACCTCGTCCAACACCGTGACGGCTCGCGACCTCGTCAAGGGCCAGGACTATCAGATTCGCTACGATTATTTGATCCTTAGTCCCGGCGCCTCGCCGGTCGTCCCGCAAATTCCGGGCATTGAACGCGCGATGCCGCTGCGGACCGTTGAAGACGTCGAGCGCCTCGTGCGTGAAGTGCAGAACTCGCCCAGGAGCGCCGTCGTGATCGGCGGCGGCTTCATCGGGCTGGAGATTGCGGAGAACCTCGTGCATCGCGGTATCGCGACGACCCTAATCGAGGCGACGGACCAGGTCCTAGCGCCGCTTGACCCCGAGATGGCGTCACCGGTCGCCGAGGAGGTGCGCCGCCACGGCGTTACCTTGCACCTTGGTGACTCGGTCGAATCGATGACACTCGAGAACGTGAGCCTCTCTTCGGGTCAGATCGTCCCGGCGGACCTGGTGGTCGTGGCCATCGGGGTGCGACCGGAGACCGGCCTCGCGCGGCTGGCGGGCCTCGCGATCGGTGAGCGCGGCGGCATCGCCGTCGACGAGTTCAACCGCACCAGTGTCGAGAATGTCTACGCGGTGGGTGACGCCGCCGAGAAGGCCGACGCCCTCGATGGTGCGCCGACTCTGGTGCCGCTGGCCAACATCGCCAATCGACACGGTCGGGTCGTCGCCGACCATATCGCGGGACGACCCGTGCGCCCGCGCACCACGATCGGTACCGCCATTGTCAAAGTCTTCGATCTCACCATCGCCACGACCGGATGGAACGAGAAGCGGCTCCGCGCCGGCGGGCGTCCGTTCATCGCAATCCACACCCATCCCTCCTCGCACGCCACCTACTACCCCGGAGCCAAACCCATGTGCCTGAAACTGCTCGTGGACCCGTCCTCGGGTGAGATCCTCGGCGCCCAAGGTGTCGGCACGGAGGGCCTCGACAAGCGAATCGACGTTCTGGCCACGGCCATTCGCGCCGGGCTCACGGCGCCTGAACTCGCGGACCTCGAGCTCGCGTACGCGCCGCCGTTCGGTTCGGCGAAGGATCCCGTCAACACGCTCGGCTACATCGCCGAGAACATTCTCTCGGGCCTCGTCGAAACCGTGCAGTGGCACGAGGTCGATGAGTACCGCGCGCGCGGTGCGCAGTTCGTCGACGTTCGTACGCGCGAGGAGTTCGCCCGCGGCACGCTGCCCGGAGCGTTCAATATCCCCATCGATGAACTGCGCGAACGAACCAGCGAACTCGCCGGCGGCGAGATCATCGTTAACTGCCAAGTCGGCCAGCGTGGCCACGCGGCGGCGATGCTGCTGAACGAGCTCGGCTTTCGCGCGAAGAACCTTGACGGCGGCTACCGGACGTGGCGCTGTTCGCCCGCGGCGCGCGAACTTCAGCTCGTGGGCTGAAGTTCTGAGATCAAATCAATATAACAAACAAGTGAGAAAGGTAACACTGATGTGCCACAAAGCAACCTGTAAGAAGTGCGGCAAGGCGACCTGGAAAGGATGTGGAAACCATATCGAACAAGCGCTGGCCGGTGTGCCCAAGGCCCAACGCTGCACCTGCTCGCAAGACAGTGTCGCCTCGCGTGGTGGCGGAAGGTTGTTCGCCCGACTCCGCGCTCGATGAACCTACGGTCCCGATGCGTTCTGTCTATCCGCGATGCTCGGCCTCAATGGTCTGTACGACCTTCCCGAGCACGTCGGAGAAGAATACGCGATGCCACGTTCACCTCAGCGCTCGTATCAGTCCAAGGGCACTCGTGATACCTAACCCCCAAAGCGCGCCATTAATTAGGACAAAAGTCCCTACTGCGTCCTTCTTTCGCGCACACGACGCAGGTTAATTTTTGACAATGGGTATTATTGCGGGTCTCACAACATTGACGTTGGCGCGTTGGCAGTTCGGCGTGACAACCGTCTTCCACTTCTTGTTCGTGCCTCTCACGATTGGTCTCGGTTTTCTCGTGGCCTGCCTACAGACGGCCGCGTATCGCACGAACGACGAGCACTACGACCGCATGGCGCGCTTCTTCGGCAAGCTGTTCCTCATCAACTTCGCCATTGGCGTGGTGACGGGGATTGTCCAAGAGTTCCAGTTCGGTATGGACTGGTCCAGCTACTCGGTCTTTGTCGGCAATATCTTTGGTGCGCCCCTGGCGATTGAAGGTCTACTGGCCTTCTTCATGGAATCAACGTTTCTCGGTATCTGGATCTTTGGTCGTGGTCGGGTGAGCAAGCGTGTGCACCTTGCGTCGATATGGCTCGCCAGCCTGGGCACGATGCTCTCGGCCGTGTTCATCCTCGCGGCGAACTCGTGGATGCAGCATCCCGTCGGCTTCAAGATCGACAAGGCCACCGGCCAGGCGGTGATGACCGACTTTTGGGCCGTGATCACCAACTCGACGTTCTTCGGTGCGTATTTCCATGTTCTCTTTGCGGCCCTTCTGACGGGAGCGGTTTTCATGCTCGCCATTGCCGCGTGGCACATTCGTCGCGATCAGCAGAAGGAGACGTTCGTCAAGGTCGCCAGGATCGCCATCGTCGTCACGCTGCTCTCGGCGCTCGGCACCTGCTTCATGGGTGACACGCAAGCGCGCCAGATGGACGCCCAGCAGCCCATGAAGATGGCGGCGGCTGAGGCTCTGTACAACACCACCGACGGCGCGAGCTTTTCTCTACTGACGATCGGCGATCTCACCGGCAATGCGCTCTTTCAGATCCGCGTCCCGCACCTACTCAGTCTCATCGCGGACAACTCGTGGAACGGAGAGGTCAAAGGTATCAATCAACTCCAAGCAGCTGACGTCAAGAAGTTCGGCGCGGGCAACTACGTGCCGATCCTTTGGATCACCTACTGGTCGTTCCGTCTCATGGTGGGGCTCGGTCTCTTGATGGTTGCCCTGGGTGGCGTTGGCCTTTGGTTGGTGCGAAAGAAGCGTCTCGAAAAGTCCGCGTGGTTCCTGCGGTTCGCCAGTCTGATGCTGCTTGCACCATTCCTAGCAAACAGCTTTGGATGGATATTCACCGAAGAGGGCCGCCAGCCGTGGGTCGTGTACGGACTCTTGAAAACAAGCCAGGCGGTATCGCACGTCTCGGTCGGTTACGTGGCGACGAGTCTCATCGGCTTCACCGCGATCTACAGCTTCCTGGCGGTCATTGAAATCGGCCTGATGATCAAGGTCGCACGCCAGGCGCCCGGAGAAGTGTCATCGCGCGATGACGAACACCCGCTCGAACTCGTCTACTAGGAGAACCACGTGCCACATCTACACGTCTTAGCGTCAACATCACCCAGCGGACTCCAACAACTCTGGTTCGTGTTGATCGCCGTTCTCTGGCTGGGCTACTTCTTCTTGGAGGGCTTCGACTTCGGTGTCGGAATCCTGTTGCCGTTCCTCAGCAGAGACGACATGGATCGCCGCGTGATGATCAACACCATCGGGCCCGTCTGGGATGGCAACGAGGTCTGGCTGATCACCGCGGGTGGGGCCACGTTCGCCGCCTTCCCCCTGTGGTACGCCACGGTCTTCAGTGGCTTCTACCTCGCGCTCTTTCTTGTGCTCGCCGCGCTTATTTTTCGAGGAATGGCGTTCGAATTTCGTGGGAAGAAGGACGACGCGTCGTGGCGAGCCTGGTGGGATCGCGCCATCTTTTGGGGCTCCGCTCTGCCGGCGTTGCTCTGGGGCGTGGCCTTCGCCGACTTCCTTCACGGCGTGCCGATCGCGTCCAATGCCACGTGGACGGGCAACTTCTTCGATCTCGTCAAGCCCTACGCGTTGCTCGGCGGCCTCACGACACTTTCGCTGTTCACCTTGCACGGCGCGACGTTCCTCGGGTTAAAGGCCGACGGCGAGGTGCGTCAACGGGCCCGGCACTCGGGTCTCTTCCTTGCGCCGGTCACCTTCGTGCTGATGTTGGGATTCCTGTCGTGGACGTACGTGACGGCGCACACGACGCACCATAACGGTCTCGTACCTCCGTTCCTGCCCATCCTGGGACTGGTTGTCCTGGCGGGGGTTGGCTGGCTGATGCGCGACCACCTCGAAGGCTGGGCCTTCGTCGCCACGGCACTGGTCATCGTGATCTTCTTCGTCACGGTGTTCTTGAACCTCTACCCGCGCGTGCTGGTCTCCTCGGTGGGCCCACAGTTCAGCCTCACCCTCTCCCAGACGGCTTCGCAGCCTTACACGCTCAAGGTCATGAGTTGGGTGGCGCTCATCTTCACGCCATTCGTTCTGCTGTATCAGAGCTGGACCTACTGGATCTTTCGTAAGCGGGTCCGTCGCGCTGAACCGTTTCCCGCCTCATCCAGCATTGGTTCATAGAAGGGTCCCTTGTCTCGCCCCGACAGCCCGAGTGCGCTGCTGCGACGGCTCTGGCGAGCTACGCCTCTCGTGCGAGGCTCGCTAGCGGTTGCGGTGGTACTCGGGATCTGCAACGTCCTGTTGACCATTGGCCAGGCGGTGGTGCTGGCGCACGCGCTCGGCAGTCTGTTCTCTCATTCCGATGCGCCCATTCGCCGTGACCTCATCATCCTCGCGACCCTCGCGGGCACGCGAGCGCTCGTGTCACTGGCGAGCGAGCCGATCACGTCACGACTCGCGCGCCCGGTACGCCATTTGCTGCGAGTTCGGACCCTCGACGCCATGCTGCAACGGGGCCGTCGCTCGGCTCCCGACGCCTTCGTGCAGCTCGGTACGCGCGGCGTCGATGCGATCGAGACCTACCTCGCCACCTACGTGCCGGCTCTCGTACTCAGTGTTGGTGCGCCGACGGCCCTTCTCACGTGGATGATGTTCACCGATCCATGGAGCGCGCTCATCGTGACGCTCACCCTGGTGCTGCTGCCGATTTTTATGATCTTGTTAGGGCTCGAGGCCAAGGATCGAATGGACCACTCATGGGCCCAACAGCAGGTCCTCGCCAATTACTTCGGCGACGTCGTGCGCGGAATGGCGACACTGAAGGCACACAATCGTTCGCTGATCGTGACCGAGGCGTTGGGTGACGTGGGAGATGAACTTCGACTCAGCACGATGAAGACCTTGCGGGTCGCGTTCCTGTCCGGATTCTCGCTCGAGCTTCTTTCCTCGCTCGCGACCGCGCTGGTGGCGCTGGTGCTCGGCATTCGCCTCATCGACGGTGACATGCGCCTCACTACGGCGTTAGCGGTGCTCCTCGTCACTCCTGAGGTCTACGTTCCGCTGCGTCGGGCTTCAGCCCGCTTCCACGCCTCCACCGACGCCGTGGGAGCGGCCGGCGCGATCTTGGACCTTCTCGATGCGACGCCGGTGACGAACGCCAGTGTGCCCGCTCCCGCGTCGCCGCCGCGAGTCGAACTACGCGACGTTCGCGTGAGTGCTAACGGGCGCGACCACCACGCCCTTCGGGCGCTCAGCGCCACGATTGAACCAGGAATGGTAGTGGCACTCGAAGGCCCATCGGGGGTGGGCAAGTCGACGTTGCTACGCGCCCTCGCGGGCCTCGAGGACTTGGCTCAGGGCGAAGTGCTCGTGAATACCATTCGATTGACCAGCATCGCGCCCGCGTCGTGGCACGCCACCTGCGCGTGGCTCCCTCAGGATCCGCTGCTGCCGGGGGCGACTGTACGTGACGTGTTGAGTATGGGCGAAGACTTTAGTGATGGTCGCTTGCGCGAGGCGCTCGACGAGCTCGACCTCGACCTCGACCTCGACCTGGCACTCGGTGAAGGGGCTGAGGGTCTCTCGGCCGGACAACGCCGCCGCTTGGCGGTCGCGCGCACTCTGCTGCGCCCCGCGACAGTTTTGCTGCTCGATGAGCCGACTGCTCATCTCGACGAGCTCAACGCCGCGAGAGTGATCCGCGCCGTGCGTCGTCGCGGTGCCACCACCATCGTGGCGACCCATCGGCAACTCGACGTCGATGTCGCCTTCGTGATGTCGGCTCCAGAGCGTTTCGGTGTCTGAGACTCGCCGGCGCTCGGTGCTACGTGAATCGCTCGCCCGCGAGCACCGCAGCGTGCTCATTGCGCTCGCCGCGAGCGTGGCCGTGAGCGTAGCGACGGTGGCGCTCGCGGGTAGCGCGGCCTGGCTTATCGTGAGGAGCGCGCAACGCCCCGCACTCTTAAGTCTCACGTTTTTGATGGGCGTCGTACAGTTGCTGGCATTGGGCAAGGCTGCCGGGCGCTACGGCGAACGAGTCAGCACCCATCAGACGGCGCTTCGACTAATGACGCGAGTGCGGGCTTTGACCGCGAGCCGACTCGAACCGCTCGTTCCCGCGGGACTGGGCGCTCGCAGTGCCGACGTCGTCGAGACCGTCATCGGCGACGTGGACAAGGTTCAGGACTTGCTAGTGAGCGTCGCGGGACCAGTGAGCGCCAACCTGATTGCGGGATTCTGCGCCGTCGCCGGCGGTGCGTTCATTGCTCCAACTACGGCCTTCGTCTTCGCTCTTGGGATCGTTCTCGTGGGCGTTGTCGTGCCGCTCGTGGCGGCGCGTGCGGGCACTCGACCGCAGGTCGAACTCAACGACGCGCGCACGCGTCTGCGCCACGCTCTCGATGACGCCGCGCGATCGGGTGACGAGTACGCGGCACTTGGTGCGAGTCGCGCGCTCTATCGACGTTTGGAAAATGCCGAGGGCGCTTACGACCGCGCCGCGCGACGAGTGGCGCGCAGGGCCGGACTCTTTGGCGCCGTGAACGTTCTGATAGTCGGGCTCACCGTCGTCGCAATTGTCGCCAGCACTCAAGGAGCCCTCGAGAACCACCGCCTCGCTGTCTCGTTGCTCGCGGTGCCGGCGTTCTTGGCTCTAAGCTCCTTGGAACTCGTTGGCGCTTCGTCGGCGTCGCTCTTGAACATCCAAAGCGGTCGTGGGGCGCTCCAGCGCCTCGACGCCTTGGTCGCGAGGCCTTGGCCGATACACGACCCGGCGGAACCGGACATGCTTGATCTTCGTAATGACGTTTCGCTGCGCGGCGTGAGCGTCTGGCGCGATGGTGAACCTGTGCTCGAGCAGGTGGACACGACGTGGAATGCGGGCGCCGTCGTCGCCGTAAGCGGGCCCAGTGGATCGGGCAAGACGACGCTGGCCCACCTCGTGGCCCGTTTCATCGAACCTCACGGAGGTGAGGCGACCCTCGGTGGCGTTGATCTCCAACGTCTCTCCGGCGAACAGGTGCGAACTCGAGTGGGTTACGTCGATGATGACCCCCACGTCTTCGCCACCACGCTCGGGGCTAACATGCGCCTCGCGCGTCCCACGGCGACGGACGATGAGATCTTGAATGCCCTTCTGGCCGCGGGGTTGGGTCCCTTGCTCTCGACGCTGCCCTACGCGCTTCACACGCAACTCGGCGGCGTGGATACGGGGCTGAGCGGCGGCGAGCGACGCCGGCTGGGAGTTGCGCGAGCACTCCTGACGAGGCGCCCGGTGATGGTGCTGGACGAACCCACCGAAGGACTCGATGAGTCTGAGGCGTGCCGATTGATGCGCGAGGTTCGTCGGCACCAGAGCGACGGCGTTGTTGTGGTTATCTCTCACCAGAACCAAGATCACGTTGGTGCGACAACCCACCTCGTGGTCAACGGCGGCCGAGTGCTTACTCTGGACTGACGTCGGCACGGGTGACAAGTACAATTATTTCAATATTGGCCGTTGTGCTGATCTTCAAGAACCTTTGAATTGAGTTGGGTTTACGAGAGACCAAATCGCTTCCAAAGCGATGTTCTCGGTAGTCGCTCTTATTCGAAATGTTGCGGAGAAGAGAGGCCAAAACAGAGGTCCGGGACGCATCATTGACGTGGAATATGTGACCCGAAATTCGAATATCGTCACCTTTCTTCTGGGGAGCCGCGACCGTTGTGACCCGCGAACATGGAACGAACATTTAAAAATTTTGACTGGTGGGCCGCCCGGGTCTCGATCCCGGCACCTTGGGATTAAAAGAGGGATGCATATGGTCGGATTCGTCCGCTGGGGTCGGAATCATCCGAGAATCAAAGAAAACTTGTCCGGTGGCGTCGGATTCGTCCGGTGGTGTCGGAATGGTCTGTGGGATGAAATGTGGGATTTTTGAGCGACTGCGGTTGTTCAGCGTGTCGTGAATCGTGCCGGGAAAGATGGAGGCCAAGGCACTTCTAAGACGGCGTCGTCACTGGTCGCTCGAGTCTCGCAGTGTTGCTGAAATATGAGTCCTAAATTGAGGCCTGTGGCACCGCTCGTGAGCAGTTCCGGACCCGCCAAGCCCACGACGAAGTCTTGGAAGTTTTTGATTGAGGGGTATCCGTCTGACTACCAAATTCAGGTTGTTCGGACGGAGGGCGCGACATCTCGCTGCACACTGCTCTTCCAGAACTTTTGGCTATCTCTCCATTGCACCAGCAGCGACGCCTGAACGTGTCATGAACTCAACGTTCGTGGATGCCGGTGAGCCGATCTCTGGCAACCACTGGTGCGGTGATTGAGGAGAGGAGCGTGCTGGGTCTGGCTCGTCCCAGTTTCTCTCCGTCAATGGTGCTGAGTATCTCACCCGAGAGAGCAAAGAGCTGGAAGGTGTAGCGGTGCGGGCCGTGGCCTTTGAGCGGCTCAGGGCCGTGGTATCCCCGGGTGATAGTGGAGCGCAGGATTTGCACTCCTTCAGCAGGTTCACGTGCCGAGAGCGCACCCGTTGGTAGGTGGTTCGGGTTGTCGAGCCGTGACGGGTCGATAAGCGCCAGACAGTGGACGGCCGGCTTGGAGGTGGGGACATCAAGGTCCTCGACAACCAGAAGCAGCTTGGTTGCTTCAGCCGGCAGTGGGCTCCAGGTGAGTTCGGGGGAGAGATTGCCCCCGCCGACCGGCTTGCCGATGTGTTCACGGGGTATCAACCCTCCGTCCTCGAAGGCTGCGCTCGTGACGACGAGCGTCTCGGGTCCCTGCAAGTTCGGACGATTCCACGCCGAATCAGCTTCTCTGTTTCGTCGGTTCTTTAGCAGTGAGCCAAGCAGTGTCATTTCGTCTCTCGCATCTCGTCGCTAGTGGCGGCCAGCGCAGGCCGAGCGTGTACGTGCCGATGTGATGCGGTCTTCGTCATTGTCATGGCGATCTAATCCCGCTCCACTCCCGACACTCTTCATATTACTTTTCATACCGTGCTGGGTGGTTGGTGCGGGGCAGTAGGGCTCTGGTAACGAGACGGATACCCCATTTCTATTTTCGAATGAGAATGCGGCGACCGTTGTGGTCCACGAGCGTGAACCTTCAATTTTTTGTAAGTGGGCCGCCCGGGTCTCGATCCCGGCACCTTGGGATTAAAAGAAACTTTCGTAACTATTCACACCCTCCGTT
>PLON01000027.1 GCA_003142095.1 Acidimicrobiaceae bacterium
AAACTCGACTCCTCGGTGGAGACCGCCTTGAGACCCTGCGGACGCGGAACAACCTCGCCCACTGGATTGGAGAGTCCGGAGACACGGACGCTGCCGTTGCCGCGTGCGAAGGACTGCTCGCCGACGAAATGCGAATTCTCGGACCCGATCAACCCGACACGCTCCGGACTCGAAATCACCTCGCCCACTGGATCAGGACGAGCGGGGATGCGAAAGCGGCTAGTGAGCAGTTTGAGTCACTACTCAACGACCAGATACGGGTTCTCGGGGCCAACCATCCCGACACCGTCAACACCAAGAGGGCGATTGCCAAGAACTGATCACCTTGCGCGTAAGGGCCTAAGCGCCTTACTGCCGCCTTATTGGCCCGGAACTCGCCGCCTCTGGTTCATCTGCCCTACTCGGATATGGTCCATCGTCATCTAGCACCGACCGGTCGTGGCGAGGAAAATCGACCTATGACGAACCGGACGACGTCCTCCCTGCACGATGAATCAGCCGCCGTGACGTGCGACGAGTTGGAAACAGCGATCGAACACCGAGGGCTGGAGCTCTACTACCAGCCTCTCGTGGAGCTGGGGAGCGAGAGACTTCGAGGATTCGAGGCACTCGTCAGACTCTCCCATCCCACCTTGGGCGTCATTCCCGCAGCCGACTTCGTTCCTCTCGCAGAGAAGTGCGGGCTGATTCGGGCTCTTGACGACTGGGTGCTCTTGACGGCATGTGAGCAACTAGCGGTCTGGCAGGCTGATGAACTTGTCGGACTGGACTTCGATCTTTCGATCAATATCTCTGGATCGGCGGTCAATGGAAGCACTCTCGGTTCCCGACTCCAGAGAGCCATCGCAGCCACCGGGGCCAATCCAGCCGGGCTCGTAGTCGAGATCACCGAAAGTCAGCAGGGCGAGCCCCATGCGTCAGCCCGGAGCGTTGCCGCGCTTCACGATCTCGGCGTTCGGGTGGCTCTTGACGACTTTGGTATGTCCTTCGCGACGTTTTCCCGACTTCGATCGCTGGATTTTGACATCGTCAAGATTGACCGAAGCCTCACGTCGGTGATTTCGACCAAACTTGGACAAGGATTTCTTCGCGTGGTTGTGGACATGTGTCGAGAGAAGGGTTCGACGATCGTCGCCGAAGGGATCGAGACCGAACAACAAGCACGACTGGCCACGGAATTGGGCTGCGATCTCGGACAGGGGTACTTATGGTCGCATGCGCTGCCCGCACCTGACGCAGAACGACTCCTCGTGGCGGGGAGGGTCAGAAGGTCTGCATCATGTCTGCGTGCCGCAGAAAGACACCGGAAGGCCTATCTTCGAGCCATGCAACTTTTGGCGGCGAGGAATGCTTGATGAGACGCGTTCAGGGGGATTCGTCGATTCTCCTTGGCAGGGGTCAGTGCATTCATGGTCATCTCATCGCATCGACTCAGTTCAGATGATCGTCCATGGATTGTGGCGTCTTACCGAACATTGTCAAGGACGTCACGGACCTTGATGAGCAGGAGTTGCTCCGAGAACGGCTTTTCGAGAAGCGCGATCTCCTCGCCCAAGGTCGGACCGAGCACCGGCCGCGCGTAGCCCGACATATAGAGCACCGGCAGTCCGGGGAAAAGCTCTTGGATCCTGGCTGCAACTTCTTTACCGAGCATCTGCGGCATGATCACATCGGTCAAGAGCAGGTCGATCACTCCCGTGTGGCGTTCAACCAAGGCAATCGCCTCGGGCCCGTTCGCGCTCGTCAGTACGACGTAACCATTGCGAGAAAGGATCCTCCGCGCCACCTCTCGTAAAGCGTCCTCGTCTTCAACGACAAGAACCGTCTCGGTCCCGTGGAGATCACGAGGTTCAGTGAGGGAACGACCGATCGTCGGAGTCCGGTCGGTGGTCGGGAGCAGTACTTGACAGGTCGTTCCGATACCGGGTTCGGAGTAGAGCTGGATCTCCCCACCGGCTTGAGCAACAATTCCGAACACCGTCGGCAATCCGAGGCCGGTGCCCTCGCCACGGGGCTTGGTTGTGAAGAACGGCTCAAAGACGTGGTCGAGCACGGCCTGCTCCATGCCAGAGCCGGTGTCACTGACTCGCAGCCGGACGTAGCGACCCGGTGCCACTCCCGGATTTGTCTCTGTGTAGGCCTCGTCGATTTCGCTGTTCTCAGTGTCGATGGTGAGGAGACCCCCGTCGGGCATCGCATCACGCGCGTTCACCGCCAGGTTCACGAGCACCTGTTCAAGCTGTCCGGGGTCTGCTTCCACGAACGACGGATCTGTCGAGAGCGAGATGACGAGCTCGACGTGTTCGCCGATCGTTCGTCGGAGGAGCTGCTCGACAGCAACAATCACCTGGTTCAAGTCGAATATCACCGGCTGCAGCACCTTCCGACCGGCGAACGCGAGGAGCTGGCGTGTGAGTTCGGCTGCGCGTTCGGCCGCCACGCGGATCTGCCCGAGATCATTTTGAGCTGCTTCTTTGTCATCGAGCTCTTCGCTCACGAACGACGCATAGTTCGTAATAACGGCCAAAAGATTATTGAAGTCGTGCGCAACACCTCCGGCGAGTTGGCCAAGACTCTCCATGCGTTGCGACTGATGAAGTTGCCCCTCAAGACGCTCGTGTTCGACTTCCGCTTCCAGACGCCCGCGTTCGGCTTCGGTCTTCTCGCCTTTGTCCGTGACGCGTTCGACTTCGG
>PLON01000060.1 GCA_003142095.1 Acidimicrobiaceae bacterium
CACTCCGAGAAGCTCCGCTCCGGTGACATCTACCAAGTGGCTGAAGTGGTGCGCAACCTTTCGATTCGCGACAAGGACAAGGGTCTGAGCGCCGGCGAAAAGCGCATGCTGACCCGTGCGCGCCAGATTCTGGTTTCGGAGTTGACGTTCGCTCTCAACGTGGACACGGAAGCGGCTGANNAAGCTCGCCTCGGTCCTGCCCTAGACATGTCTGTCGCGGCCGTCGTAGTGGCCGCGGGCCGAGGAACTCGTTTTGGCGGGGCGAAGCAGTTCGCTCTGATCGACGGTGAGACCGTCGCCGCCCGTAGTGTCCGCCAAGCTCGCACGATCGCCGACCTCGTTGTCGTCGTCGTGCCCGAGGGGTACCAGGGTGACGGTGAAGGGGCCGATCTCGTGGTCACGGGCGGAGCGTCGAGAGCATCGTCGGTGCGTTGTGGTCTCGCGCACTGCGCTGACGCGGACATTGTGATCGTGCACGACGCGGCACGACCCCTCGCGAGTGGCGAACTCTTTCGCGCCGTGGTTGCAGCCATCGAGAATGGCGCGGACGCCGCGATCCCCGGACTCACTCTCACCGACACCGNNCGTCAAAGGACGACGTTACGGTCGTCGCCGAGACGCTCACGCGCGAGGAACTTGTCGTCGTGCAGACCCCCCAAGCTTTTCGACGCGACGTCCTCGAGCGCGCCCACGCCCACGGTGACGACGCCACCGACGACGCTGGTCTGGTCGAAGCTCTCGGTTCACTCGTCGTCGTCATTCCCGGCGAAGTGACCAACGTGAAGATCACCCACCTCGGTGACCTCGAGGTACTGGGCGCGAGGAGTCAACGTTGAGAATCGGTCAGGGCATCGACGTCCACCACTTCAGCGGCGACGCCGAGCGAGAACTGTGGCTCGGGCTGGTTCACGTGCCCGACAGCCCTGGTCTCGAGGGTCACTCCGACGCGGACGCCGCGACCCACGCACTCTGTGACGCTCTCCTTGGGGCCGCGAATCTCGGTGATCTCGGTCGCCATTTTCCCGATACCCACACCGTCTACCACGGCGTGTCATCGCGGTGGCTCCTCGAGGCCTCTGTCGCTCTCGTGCGCGCGGAGGGCTACCGGGTCGAATCGGCCGACGTCACCATCATGGCCGAGCGCCCGAAGCTCTCTGACTACATGCCCGCCATGTCGAACGAACTGTCGACTGTGGTGGGAGCCACCGTGTCAGTGAAAGCGACGACCTTCGAGGGACTTGGCGCGCTCGGGCGTGGCGAGGGTATTGCGGCGAGTGCCGTGGTTCTCCTGCGCGAAGAATCATGAGTCCGCGACCGCCCGCCTCGCGCGGTCCTCAGCGTCCGTCCCGATCAAACCCCCGCCGTACTGCGCCAAGTGGCGTGCGCCGCTCGCCCCCGCGCGAGCGAGACGGCGTCGGCGGGGACCAGGTCGAGGGGAGGCACGCCGTGCTCGAACTGCTGCGCGCGAAGCGACGCACCGTGCGAAAGATCTTCATCGCCGAGGCGCAAGACGCTTCTGACGTGCTGGACGCAATCGAATTTGAAGCTCAACGCCAGCGCATCCCGGTAAGTCTCATCTCAATGACTCGCCTCGACCGCGAGGCGAAGACTGAGGGCCACCAGGGTGTCATGGCCATCGCCCAGGATCTCGACACCGTGACCCTCGACGATCTCTTGCGAGTCGCCAAGCCATTTCTCCTGGTCTGTGACGGCGTGACTGATCCCCGCAACCTCGGGGCCATGTTGCGTAGCGCCGACGGCGCGGGCGTGACGGGAGTCGTTCTGCCACGTCACCGTTCGGCCCGAATCTCTCCCTCAGTGACCAAGACGGCGGCGGGCGCCATTGAGTATCTGACTTTCAGCGACGTGGGTGGCATTCCCAGCGCCATTGATCAGTTGAACCGCGCCGGAGTATTGACCGTGGGACTCGCTGGTGAATCGAAGGACTCTCTCTACAAACTCGATCTCGGTAGTGGACCCGTAGCGATTGTCGTGGGCGGCGAAGAAAAGGGACTTTCTGTTCTCACGCGTAAGCGATGCGCGACCGTTGTGTCGATACCACAGGTGGGTCGAATCAATTCGCTGAACGCCGGCGTCGCAGTATCGGTTGCGGCCTTCGAGGTCGCGCGCCAACGTCGCGCGTCGTCGTAATACTCGACCTCTCTGAGGCGTATCAACTTCTCCACGACTCGAGTACAACTCTGACCCAATGGTCGCAGTGACGCATTAAGAAAGTGAGACAAATCGCGAGGTTTGTCGTCTTCAACATCGAGGTACGAAGGGCAACACCGATGTTGAAACGGTTGGGCGTGCGCTTGATACCCAAACGCATGAATATTTCGAATCGGAACGCTATGAGCCCCAGATTTCTTGAATCATCTGACCAAGCAACAGATCAAATCCAACCATGAACCAACATCGGTTTCGGGTAATGGCCGTAGGCATAATTGTTGCTTTGGCCGCGGGTGGAATCTCACTTTCTTCGCTACCCGCTTCAGCCAGCGGCTCGTATCACACTGTTACCTTTGCGGAGAACGACAGCTTGACGGATGAGGTCTACACCGGACAAACAGCGGATGTCCCCGCTGACCTGACGCTTTTTTCAAATCTCAATCCAAGTTTTTCGAATCCTGGGATGACTTTCGTAAGTTGGAATACTTCGCCGGATGGAAGCGGCACCACTTATACCAATGGTGAGAATTACGACTTTGATGCACCTCTGACCCTCTATGCCATTTGGGCTGGGCCATATGTGACCGTGACTTTCGGCGAAAATGACAGCAGTTCGGATTCGACGGACGCTTCGCAAACCGAAAATGCATCTAGTTTGCTCACCCTATTTTCAAATCTGGCTCCCGGCTTCGCAAATGCTGGGCACACGTTTGTCGACTGGAATACTGAAGCGGACGGAGACGGTATTTCGTACTCGAATGGCGCCACTTACAGTTTCGAATCCCCGCTAGTCCTCTATGCCATTTGGAGCAATCCATACGAGACCGTTACATTTTCAGAGAACGATGGCGAGTCCGACAGCGTGATCTCTACGAAAATGGAGGACGTACCGAGCGACCTCACGCAATTTGCCGATCTAAGCCCATCGTTTTCAAATCCTGGGCACTCGTTTACCGGGTGGAACACCGCATCGAACGGAAGTGGCACCGCATTCACAGATGGAGAGAACTTCTCGTTTTCAACTGATCTCGTGCTGTACGCGCAATGGTCCGCTCAGCCAACGGTGACCGCGACATTCAATGACAATGAGGGAGTTGGAACAATTGCGCCGATCAACGAGCCCTCCGGGTCAACGATCACCCTTCCCTCCAGCGCGGATCTGATTCGCACTGACTTCGCGCTCAGCGGATGGAACACTGCAATCGACGGCAGCGGCACTGAGTACTCACCCGGGGCGTCACTGGTACTGAATACCAGCGGGACGTATTACGCGCAGTGGACCGAGACTTCTCCTTTGGAGATCGTGATTGTCGACAATGGCGGCACCGGTTCTGACCCGACGCTTAGCGGAGAAGCCGGAACGTCGGTCACGCTGCCAGGCGCATCAGGGCTCACCAATGTGGGGTACACATTGACGTCCTGGAACACCGCCGCTAACGGCTCGGGAACGTCGTACGCGCTTGGTCAAAACCTGACGCTCACGTCGCCGCTGACGCTGTACGCGCAGTGGACTGAGATAATAACGTCGATCAACGTCAACTTCATCGCGAACGGTGGAAGCGGATCATTGAAGGCGCTGTCGGGCGCCACCGGTTCGAGCGTGACACTTCCTAGTGCGTCGAGCGCTGTGCGACCCGGATACACGTTGACATCGTGGAACACGTCGGCGAATGGGTCAGGCACGTCGTATTCGCCGGGTCAAAGTCTCAACCTCACCTCGACGTTGACTCTTTATGCTCAATGGAAAAAGGTTCCGACCTCTGTTTTGTACGGCGCCGTCGGCACCTTCAGTGCTCGCTCGGTTGTCCTTACGGCCTCCCTCGAGAGGCAGGTGCGGACGTTGGCGACAACCGTCAAGACCAGGAAATACACGAAGGTCTCCCTGTTTGGCTTCAGCGCCGCGACGGGTCAAAGGTCGCTCGATAACACGCTGAGCTCCGAACGGGCGAACAACGTGGCGAACTATTTGAGAGACGAACTTCGCGCGATGGAGATGACCGGTGTCAGTATCTCCGTCTCGGGTCAAGGATCGGTCGATGGGAAGACCAATTCGACGTACTCACGCGTCGAAGTCTTCGTGAGCTGAGCGCGTCAAGGGCGAACGCGACAACAGAGCCGGTGGAGGGATTCGAACCCACGGCCTGACGATTACAAATCGCCTGCGCTACCAGACTGCGCCACACCGGCATCAACTCAACCAGGTTAGTGAGCCGCGCCCGATCGTCGTAGAGTTGGAGTTAATGAGCGACCCAACTCCATCTCCACGAGGCGGCCACGCCTCGGGGTCCCACTACCAGCCTTCACTCGCAGTCGTGCTCATTATCATCGTGCTCTTTGTCGGCGGCACATTCTTAATGGTTCGAGCCATTTCACCGGCTTCCAGCTCGCCCACGACCACCACGACGCTGGCAACCACGAGCACGACAGCGCCGCAGTCGGCGCGCGTGATCAAGTCTCGGACGCGCGTTCAAGTGGCAAACGGAACCAACGTCCCAAACCTGGCCGCCGTCTTCACCCAAAAACTCATGACGCAGGACTGGGACACGTTGCCGCCGGGCAACGGACCGCACGAAGCGATGACGATCATTTACTACAACCCAGGATCTCTGAAGGCCGCTCAAGAGATCGCGACGACCATCAAGGTGAGTCTGTCAGCGATTCATCCGCTCGGTCATCTCACTTCCGTCGCGGGTGCGTCGGGTGACGACGTCATCGTGATTCTCGGCAACAACTCTGCGCCGAAGTAGTTCACTCGCTCCACGGAAGATCGACTTTGTATCTCTCGAGCGCGGCGCGCAACACGTCGACGGCCATCGGTCGCAACTCTTCTAGTGGGCGATTGCGGTGACGACGGGTACCAAGGTCGACTTGAGCGAGCGCGTGCACGCCAAAGAGTCGCGCGATGTCAATGAGTAACGCAATTTCGACGCGGTAGTCAGGCTCAAGTACGATCGATTCGAGCGCACCGCGACGCGCTGCGGTCTCGCCGGCGAGGGGTTGGCGGATCTCGCCAAGGCCCGGAAATAGAAGCGAAA
This sequence comes from Acidimicrobiaceae bacterium, assembly GCA_003142095.1. Taxonomy (GTDB): domain Bacteria; phylum Actinomycetota; class Acidimicrobiia; order Acidimicrobiales; family RAAP-2; genus RAAP-2. Next base: position 5,208 of record PLON01000060.1, read on the forward strand.
GTACTGGTCGGGCTGTCAATTCGTTGACGCGACCACCGCCGGTGGGCATGTTGTGCAAGGGCCTCTCGTAGTAACCCTTCACTACTTGTGTCGCCGGTCGTTCGAGGAGAGGCTGAATGAGTCGCGCTACGTAATCCGCAGTCATGTTGAGAACATCGGCGTCGAGAAAGACGACGATGTCCGACGAGCTCGACTCAAAGCCGGCTGTCATCGCGGAACCCTTTCCTCCCGGTCCGTGAAGATGAACGACGCGCGCGCCGTGATGATCGGCGACGGTGGCCGTGTCGTCACTCGAGTGATCGTTGACGACGATGAGTTCGTCGAAGAGGTGGTCGTGGACCTGGACCATCTCAAGGACTGACCCAATCGTCGTCGCTTCATTCTTCGCCGGCACAATGACGGCGACCGTGGTCTCACCTTTGAGAGCGCTCACGCGCTCCAGCGTGTAGCTCTCGCGCGCGAGGGTCCAGGGCACGTTGGTGTGGGTCATGGGATGAGGATATGGGTCCGACGCCCCACTTGACAAGCCCAACGTTGCGGTGCCAGACTTGTCCAATCATCCAGAGCGACTGAGGGACGGCCCCGTTGAAGTCGCGACAACCAGTGTGAGCCCAGGGATTTTCCCTTCACACCAGGTGCCAAAGGCCGAACGATGAAAGGGAAGTCATGAGTTTCGCCACCGGCCTTATATGTCGAGAGTGTGGATCCACCTACGCCGCAGAGGCTCGCTACGCGTGCGACTACTGCTTCGGTCCGCTCGAGGTTGCCTACGACCTCGACGCCGCAAGAGGTGCGGTCACCCGTAAATCGATCCAGGAGGGTCCCGCGTCGATCTGGCGCTACGGGGACTTGCTGCCCGATCCTGGTCTTGAGCCCGTGGACCTCGGCGCCGGGTGGACGCCGCTGCGGCGCGCGACGCGACTCGCCGAAGTGCTCGGCGTCAAAGAACTCTGGCTGAAGGACGACACCCGTAACCCGACCGGGTCCTTTAAGGACCGTGTGGTCTCGGTGGCGCTCTCGAGCGCGCGGCGCCTCGGCTTTACGACGGCGGCCTGCGCCTCGACCGGAAACCTCGCGACGTCCGTCGCGGCCCACGCGGCTTCCATTGGCTGGCCGAGCGTCAGCATCATCCCGGCCGACCTGGAGAAGTCCAAGATCGCCATGGCCGCCATCTTCGGCGGGACGGTACTCGGGGTTGAAGGAAACTACGACGACGTGAATCGCCTCTGCGTCGAACTCCTGGGCGAACACCCGGATTGGGCCTTCGCCAACATCAACCTTCGTTCGTACTACGCCGAAGGGTCGAAGACTCTGGCCTTCGAGATCGCCGAGCAGCTCGGATGGCGTACGCCCGACCAGGTCATCGTGCCTCTCGCCTCGGGAAGCCAGTTCACGAAGATCGCGAAGGGTTTCCAACAGTTCATTGATCTCGAACTGGTCGACGGCACGGCGCCCACACTCTTTGGCGCCCAGGCGACAGGCTGTTCTCCCATCGCCACCGCGTTTACTGATGGCGCCGAGTACATCACTCCCCAGCGCCCGAACACCATTGCTCGTTCACTCGCGATCGGCAATCCGGCCGACGCCCCCTACGTGCTCGACGAGCTGCGTCGCGGTGGTGGTGACTGCGGGTCCGTCGCGGACGAGGAGATCCTCGAGTGCATTGAACTGCTGGCGAGGACCGAAGGCATCTTCGCCGAGACGGCCGGCGGCGTAACGATCGCTTCGCTGCGTCAGCTCCTCGAGCGTGGTTCGATTGACCGTGAAAAGTCGATCGTGGCCATCATTTCGGGGCATGGCCTGAAGACTCTGGACGCCGTCGTGGAGACCGCCACGGTGACGGCGACGATCAGCCCCTCACTGGAATCGGCCGAAGCCGCTTTGTCCCAACACTTCCTGGCGGCGGCGTCGTGAGCGTCGTCGTGCGCCTTCCGAGCCAGTTACGTTCCCTTGTCGGCGGTGCCGGCGAGATCCCCGTCGAAGCGACGACGGTGCGCGAAGCCATCTGGGCCGTCGAAGAGGGTCACCCGGGACTTGCGGCGCGCGTCCTCGATGACCAGGGGTCGTTGCGGCGATTCGTCAATGTCTTTGTCGCTGATGAGGACGTGCGATTCCTCGACGGACTCGACACGCTCGTAGCGCCCGGCCAGACCGTCTCGTTGGTTCCCGCGGTCGCTGGGGGCTGAGTCGTTAGTTCCTTGCGCCGGCGAGCAGGGCGCTCGCCTCAGCGTAGGTAAGCCACGTGCCGGCGTCGAAGTCGTAAAGCTTGCAGGCCTTTGTCGCCCGGCGGAAATCCCCGAATCGCCAGGCTTCGTCGTGCACGATGTCGGGGAACGCCGCCTCGATGGCTTTAGCGGCCTTCTCCAGGTTGTACATCGGAATTCGCATGTCCACGTGGTGGGGCGTGTGGATCATGATCCAATGGAGGAAGAAGTTGAGTCCCTTCGGGACGCGCAGCACCGTGGTGCCCTCCATTTGGCCCTTGAACTTGGTCCACTCGTTGCGCTTCCACCACCGGATGTCGCGCTGGACGTGATGGATGTGCACGACCGTGCCGATCATGACCATGAAGCCGAGAAACGGCAGAACCTCGACGCGAGCGACGAGCCATAGTGCGCCGTACGGCGAGTGCGTGCGGGCGTAGCCGAGCGCCGCCATCCCCGCCGCCAAGGCGAGGACGAAACTGGCGACGAGCGCACGGTCGCGTCGAATGGCCTTCGCCCAGCGTGCCGGCGGTGAAAAGGCGATCATCTTGTGCCACCACACCTCGTTGAGGTAGTAGAGACCGGCACCGGTCCACGACCACTCCACTCGGTGCAGGAGTTTCGCGGCCAAGCTTTTCTGCTCGTACTCAGCGGGCGTCACCGGGTGCCACACGAAGTCGTAACCCTGGCGGACCGTGAAGGCGTGGTGAACGCGGTTGTGACCGAGAACCCACGCCTCGTAGACGTGCCACGAGGGCATCATCGCAATCTTTCCGACGACGACGTTCTTGCGCTTCGAGTTGAACAGTGCGCCGTGGGCGGCGTCGTGACCCACGATAAACAGTCCGGTCACGGCGAGCACCAGCACGACCTCGAGCAGCACGACGAGCAGGGGGTTTGTCACAAAGACCAACGCCGCAATAACCCCGACGTAGACGGCGAGATCGCGCGCGAAGTAGCCCAGACCCTTCCATGTTGGGTTTTCGTACAACTCGGCCGGGATGGCGTCAATCACTGGTTTGAGAGACCCCTCGCGCGACGATTCGACAGAGGAGCGGGGTGAGTCGGGCACGGAACTCCTTCATTGGGACGCAGCAACGTGCCGGGAACGCCCGGCGCCTCCACGATAAGGAAGCGCTTACTTCGGGCACTAGGGGCATTCGTCCCAACCTCGAGCGTTAGCACTCTCGGTCAGAGACTGCTAATATTGCTTTGCACCAAAAAGGTGTAACGCACTAGGAGGAACCACCGTGGCGAAACTGATCGCTTTTGACGAAGAGGCGCGACGCGCCCTCGAGCGCGGAATGAACAAGTTGGCGGACGCCGTACGCGTCACCCTTGGACCCAAGGGCCGCAACGTCGTGCTGGACAAGAAGTGGGGCGCCCCCACCATTACGAACGACGGCGTCTCGATCGCCAAAGAGATCGACCTCGAGGACCCGTTCGAGAGGATCGGCGCCGAACTGGTCAAAGAAGTAGCCAAGAAGACCGACGACGTCGCCGGAGATGGCACAACGACCGCGACCGTCTTGGCCTGGGCCATGGTGCGCGAAGGACTGAAGAACGTCGCCGCCGGCGCCAACCCGATGTCGCTGAAGAAGGGCATCGAAGCAGGGGTCGTAGCCGCCGTTGCCTCATTGCACGACCTGGCGAAGCCCGCCGATACCAAAGAGCAGATTGCCCAAGTGGCGTCGATCTCCGCGGCGGACAACGAGATTGGTCAAATGATCGCCGACGCGATCGACAAGGTCGGTAAGGACGGCGTCATCACCGTCGAAGAGAGCCAGTCCTTCGGTATGGACATGGACCTCGTCGAAGGTATGCGTTTCGACAAGGGCTACATCGCGCCCTACTTCGCGACCGACCTCGAGCGCCAAGAGGCTGTTCTTGAGGACGCGTACGTCCTGCTCGTATCGAGCAAGATCTCCTCGGTCCGTGATGTGCTCCCGGTCCTCGAAAAGGTGATGCAGTCGGGTCGACCGCTGCTCATCATTGCCGAAGACGTCGAGGGCGAAGCGCTCGCGACCTTGGTCGTGAACAAGATTCGTGGCACCTTCAAGTCCGTCGCCGTGAAGGCGCCCGGATTTGGCGAGCGCCGCAAGGCCATGCTCCAGGACATCGCGATCCTGACCGGCGCGACGGTCATCTCCGAAGAGATCGGTCTCAAGTTGGACGCGGCGACGCTCGAACTGCTGGGCTCGGCTCACAAGGTGATCGTCACGAAGGACGAGACGACGATCGTCGAGGGTGCCGGTACCGAGGAAGACATCAAGGGCCGTATCTCTCAGATCAAGGCGGAGATCGAAAACACCGACTCCGACTACGACCGCGAGAAGCTCCAAGAGCGTCTCGCCAAGCTTTCCGGTGGCGTGGCCGTTATCAAGGTGGGCGCGGCAACCGAGGTTGAGTTGAAGGAAAAGAAGCACCGCATCGAAGACGCGGTCTCGACAACGAAGGCCGCCATCGAAGAGGGTGTCGTGCCCGGTGGTGGCGTGGCCTTGCTACGCAGCCAGAAGCGCATCATCGAGGCGGCCGAGAAGCTGAGCGGCGACGAGCAGACTGGTGCGCGCTTGGTCGCGAAGGCCGTCGAAGCGCCCCTCAACCAGATCGCGGTCAACGCGGGCCTCGAGGGTGGCGTCATCGTCGACAAGGTGCGCCACCTCAAAAAGCCGACCGAAGGACTCAATGCGGAGACCGGCGAGTACGAAGACCTCATCGTGGCCGGTGTCATTGACGCGGCCAAGGTGACCCGTTCGGCACTGCAAAATGCGGCCTCCATTGCGGCGTTGTTCTTGACGACCGAGTGCGTGATCGTCGACAAGCCCGAAGAGAAGTCGTCGGCGATGCCCGGCGGCGGAATGGACGACTACTAAAACGTCGTCACCATACTTTTCGAACACACCGCGGGGCATGTGCCCCGCGGTGTGTTCGTTATGGTGGCCTTTTTCGCGCGAGTCGATTGCCCGTAGCATGGGCCTATGACGAGACCATCGCCCCTCGGCCCCGCGCGCGGACTGAACGTTCTGCACCTGTTCTGTCACCCCGAGCGTGACGTTGACGCTGGCGCGGTGCGCAAGGCCGTCGATGACGCCACTCACGGCGGAGTGCAGATCGTGACCGCGGCGATCGTCGGCGCAAAGGCCGATACCTGTTTTCTCGCTTTGGGCGAAAACCTCTGGGATCTACGTCGCTTTCAGTCCAAGATCCAAGCGGCCGGGTTTCACGTGGCCGAAAGTTACGTGTCGGTCACCGAAGTGAGCGAGTACGCGGCGGGCATGCCCGAAGCGATGCTCCACGACCGGCTCTACCCGACGTTGCCACCTGCGGGCATGCGCGCCTTTTGCTTCTACCCCATGTCCAAGCGCCGCGGCGAGGTCAACAACTGGTACCGACTTGACTACGACGCGCGCGAGGCGTTGATGCGTGGTCACGGCGCCATCGGACGCACCTTCAAGGGCCGGGTATTGCAGCTCATCACCGGATCGTCGGGTCTCGACGACTGGGAGTGGGGCGTGACGCTGTTCGGCGTGCACGTCGACGATTTGAAAGAGTGCGTCTACACCATGCGCTTCGATGAAGCGTCGAGTCTGTACGCGGACTTTGGACCTTTCTACACCGGCCTCGTAGGCAGCGTCGACGAGGTACTCGACGCGACGTTGGCCTGAGCGACTTGGCCGTCGTGATCGAGTCGCTCCCGGAAAAGACGTTGCGCCGATGGGCGGAGTCGCTCGCCGGCGTCGCGAAGACCGGCCTCGGTTTCACCGACAGCCAGTACGAACGCGAACGTTTCGAAGAGGTGTTGAAGATCGCGGCCGACATGAAGGTCGCTGCGGACGAGGGCCTCGATGACGTCGCCGACGCCGATGGGTACGTCACGCAGTGGATGAGCGAAGTTGGTCGCGGGGTACCGGGCTATCAGACGCCGAAGGTTGCCGTAGGTGCGGCCGTTACTAACGATCGCGGCCAGTTGCTCCTCATTCGCCGCGCCGACTCGGGAGTCTGGCTGTATCCGACGGGATGGTGCGACGTTGGCTACTCGGCGCCGGAAGTTGTCGTGAAGGAAGTGCTCGAAGAGACGGGCATCGAGGCCGAACCGGTGCGTCTCATTGGCGTGCTCGACGGCATGCGCCTCGGTGAGTCGCGCATTCCCCTCTATTCGCTCTTGTTCTTCTGTCGCGCGGTCGGTGGCGCCTTGAAGCTGCACCCGCTCGAAGTGACGGACGCCGGCTGGTTCGATCGCGACGCGTTGCCGAGCCCGACGATCGGCGCCGATCGCTGGGCCGAGCCGGTCTTCGCCGCCATCGACGGCGAGCGACGCGACGTCTACTACGACGATCTGCGTCGTCCGGTATGGCGAGGTGACCAGTGACCGTTGAAATCGAAAAGGTTCAGTTCGCGACGACGGAGATTGTGGACGGGCTGAACCGCCTTCTACCGCAACTTTCGTCGAAGCCACCCTCACTCACGATCGACGACGTCGAGCGCATGGTCCACTCGGAGGCGGCGACTCTCTTCGTTGCGACAGACGACGGCTACGTGGTGGGCACCCTCACGCTCATCATCTTCGCAATACCCACGGGTCGCAGCGCCTGGATCGAAGACGTCGTCGTCGACGGGAGCGCACGTGGCGCGGGGGTTGGCGAGCAACTCACGACGGCCGCGATCGACGACGCGCGCCTGCGCGGTGTGCGTTCAGTCAATCTCACGAGTCGACCCTCGCGCGAGGCGGCGAACGCCATGTACGTGAAACTGGGGTTCGGTCGGCGCGAGACCAATGTCTATCGTCGGATGATAAATCTAGAGGAAACCGATTAGCGGTATTCTTCGCTAATGGCGATAGACGCGGGCACGAGGAAGTTGGTCGGCTATGTTCGTGTCTCGTCCGTTGCCGGGCGTGACGCGAATGAAGAAGCCTTCAAGAGCCCTTCGGTTCAACGTGAGGCAATGGAGCGATGGGCAATAGCGAAGTACGGGCGAAAGCACAAGTGGCTCAACTGGCTTATTGACCTCGACACGTCCGGGAGTACTCACAACAGGCCGCTTCTTGACCAAGCCAGTGATTTGGCGATCGCTAATAACGCGGACCTAATCGTCTATAACTTCTCACGGTACTCGCGCAATCTGCCCGAAGGACTCACCGCCCTACGAAAACTTCTTGACAAGGGCGTCACCGTCTATGCCGCTACCGGTGGCCTTTCAGGCGGCACCGCTGAGGACGACCTCACACTTGCAATGTTCATGATGATGAATCAGTATCAACTGGCGAAGATTGCTGAAAGTTGGCAACACACGATCCGTCGTAACAAGGAGGAGGGGCGCTGGCACGGAGTAGTTCCTTACGGATACCGACGTGCAACAACAGAGGAGATGAAGAAGCTCGGTCGAACGGTCGGGGTCATCGTTGCGGATACTGAGAACGCGAAGAACGTTCTGCGTATTTTCAAAATGTACGCGCAAGGTGATGGACTTTTTGAGATTGGAAAGTACGGCGTAGAGCACAAGTGGTTCTCGCGCATCGGAACCGCGAAAGACATACTCCGGAACCCGGCCTACATTGGAAGACTTCCCGTGAAGGAATACGTTCCAGCGATCAACAGGGAAACCAGCGAGAGACGACTGGACCGTCACAGACGCCCGCTGAAGGAAGTGAAAACAAATTCTCCTATCGGTTCCATAGACGGCAAGCACAAGGCGATTGTCCCGCGTGCGTTGTGGGACAAGGTTCAGATTCGGCTGGAAAAAGAAAAGCGAGCGCCGAGAACAAAATTCACACATCCCCGTTACTTTGGTTCGCGCCGCGTGCGATGCGCGAACTGCGGCAAGATGCTCGTCTTCCAAGTCAGAGAGGAGTACAACTATCTGACTTGCCCGGGCAAACTCTGCACGAAGAAACCGGGTTCGATCAAAGTACACGAACTTGAAGCCGTCGTTACGCAGTTCATTCATGAACTTCCAATCGTTATTACGCCCGCGTTAGATCGAGCATTGAAAGAGCGAAACAGAGCATCGAACGAAATCAGAACTAAGAAGGCGAAACTTGATAGGGAGATCGAGCGGTACAGCGATAACCGTGGAACTCTGGCTTTGATGCTCGCACTTGACGAATACCCCAACGGTCTCAGCCAAGAGAACGTTGGTGCCGCATTGGACAAGGTGGCGAAGGATTTGGAACTTGCGATAAAGGAACGACTTGAACTTGAAGAAGCCGACGACGCCGTTCCGCGAATGGAACAGCTGCAACAGGCCGTCATTGGCATTGGGAAGTTATGGGATTTGGCGGGCGTCGCTCATCGGGGTCAGATTCTGCAATCGCTGAGCATCGAAATCCACATCGAGCCAAGTAAAAAATACAACGACCCTCTTGACGGTCGTGTCACCGTCGTGACGGCCTTGCCGAGTGGGGAGTTGATAGTGCAGGCAGAGGCGAAGAAGTCTCCGAAGAAAGTGAAATCGGGGCTTCCGAAGAAGCCCCGATAGGGATGCCATCAAGTGGCATGAAGTACGACGGTTACGCCGCGGCGGTGATGACCTCTTTGGAACTAAGGTCGAGCATCAACTCGGCGGCGATGCGGCTCAAAGCCAACAATGCATCGTCGAGAGTTGCGGGGCCAGCAATGTTGCTGTCGTGCTTGACGACAACGGCCACGCTGGTGGCACTCGTGTGAAGGATTTCTTCCATACTCTAAGAATGTCTCGGCGTTTCGCCGGGGCACTCTCCAAAACCGTGCAACTAAAGGGTCCTGCAAAAATTCATTTTATGGAATGCGATTAAGTCGCCGAATTCTCATCGTTCTGGCTGCGACTTTCCACAGCGCGGGCAGGTACTCGCGTAATGACCGTTTGGACCATCAAACTTGAGTCGCTTTTTGCAATGGACGCATAGTCGTTCGCCGTTGAAGTTGGCTGTCACCTTCGGCCATTTAACGATTGCGATGACACCAAACACCACAATGAAGATTACGACAACCATTTCATCGCCTCCTATTTTTGGCGACGGTCTTCAAAAAAGCGTAGATGAAGATGAGGATGATCGCGGCCAGGAAGACAAGTAGCGACGCAATCGGATACGCCGCTCCGACACAGATTTCCAGGATGACGAACATCAAGATTACAAATATCACTGCTCAATCTCCCTGTTCGTCACACTCTCATCTTCCGTGTACGGAACATGGACCATCGGCGAAAAGTATCGTAGTCCTTCGCGTCCACTTCAAGTGACATTTTTCCTTTCGCCACTTCGGCATCTTTCCACGAGAGGGCGTATACGGGCGGAAAAGTTAGGCTGACGAATTCATTTTTAGACCCGCAGCCCTGCATAAACGACAGAAGGCAATCGTTCATCGGTCAAGTTGTAAAATTGCACGGCTGTGGCTGAGCCGCCGTCGCTCCAAAGGGCGCGGCCAGGAGCCGCCGAGAGTAACTGTTCAGGTGCGAATGTGCCGACGCCAAGAATTGCCTCGGCCTGGTGTCGGTCTCCGCATTTCAACGCGAAACGGTTCGTGGTTAGTGCCCGCGTCCCAACATCAACAGAGTCACTTGTGGGCCTCTGAGTGACCAGAAGAGCCGTGCACCCTACGGCCCTGCCAAGGCTCAGATAGCGACGTAGGAGTGCATTTATGTTGGCGCGTTGCTTAGTGTCGCCCGCCGCACCGAGTTCAGCCCACTCGTCAATAACCAGTACGATCCACGGGTGTGTGCTGGTTGGTTGAAGTGTCGCCGATTGCGTGGTCGCCAAATACTCGGCTCGTCGTTGCACCTCCGCGAGCAACTCGTTCAGCAGGGTAACCGATGGCTCAACTTCATTCCCGAGTACCAGTCGGCTGAATCGTGGTCGCCACATTGACAATTCGGCATGCTTCGGGTCAATGCCCACTAAACAGACGTTGCGCGATGCTGCGAGGCCCGCGAGCATGACACGCATCGCTACCGACTTTCCTGACCCGGGATTTCCCCCAATCAAAATGGACTGGCCGTAGAACGAGGTGGCGACCTCGACACCGTTGTCATCGAGACCGAGTGGTATTTCTCGGAGTGGGTCTAATGGAAGGCCGACGGGATTGTGCTCTGGCTCGTAGGGAACGCTGCCAATGCTGAGTTCTTGGTCAAGAAGGACTGTCACGCGGTGCGCAAATTGCGGGTCGGCCTGCACGCGCACGCGCGCTATCCCGAACGCGACGGCCAGTTGGTCTGACATCATTCCAACACGAACTGCTGAGTTCGGTGGCTGAAGTCTTAGTTGAACAGCGTGGCCGAGCGCGGTCTCGGTAACAGCGGTGACGCGTGTTCCGTGAAGGCCAATCTGCTCTGCCACCATCGGCCAACTGATGACAAGAGGGAGTGTCTGCATCAGCCAACGTCGGAGGTTCATCGTGCGGGCTTCGCCTCAGCGTCCAGGCGGTCGGCGCGAAGCGTGACGCCGGTACGTTCTCGTCCGTTGTTGTCACGCATTGTCCACGTCGAGACGGTGAGGTTCTGACAGCGGAGGGCTACGCCGCTCTTGACCTGGGCTACGTCGCCGCTCACGGTGATGGTCGCCGTGGGGTCGGTGCGCTCGCCAGTTCCTAATAGCAGTACCGGAACCTTCACGACGGGTTTTCCGTCAAGGCCGATCTTGGGATTCTCAGTGCCAAAGTCAAAGACTGGACGAGGTTCGCCAATCGCCAGCACGGTCAGCTTTGAAGCATCTATGGGTAGTCGCATTTCGTTACTCCTTCTTGGGGTGGGTGGGTAATCTCCCTCTCTCCACTGTTCGCGCCCCGGAACAAGGCGCAAGTAGGCGGGATCGCCTGGCCCGTTCTATGTGACAGGCGGCCGTCACCATTAGGCGTGTGGCGACGTACACCGACATCATCGAACAAGCCCACCGAACGCTCGGCCTTCGCGTCTTTGCTTCACCTGACGAGATAAAGAGAGCGTGGCGCATTCGCGCGAGCGAGACCCACCCCGACCACAACGGCAGCGCGAGGGCCTTTCGAGAAGTGCAATCGGCGGCGAAGGTTCTTTTGGCCGAAGGAGCGCGTGAGTTCTACCTGGCAGAAGCACGACGTGGTGGCGCCACTCGACAAGCGACAACGAACGCAACGTCGTCTCCTACCGCTCCATCGACTTCAACGGCTCAGCGAACGGCCCAGACGCGTTCTCGCGCCCACCGGCGCCCGATCCTCTTGGTAGCCACGATGTTTGGTTTCGTGATCGCTCCGCATCTTCGAGAACTCGGTGTTACATGGGACCCGTTGCCGTTCCACGACCTCTGCGAAGCGATGCAGTCACTTGACTGGGTCTTTTTCGCCGCATGGTTGTGGCTCAGGAAGCCGGTAACGACCTAATTCGCATATTTCATAGTTCACGGTTGCCAATAAGTAAAACGACTTATGGTTACTTGATGAACTGCTAACGTCAGGCGCTTGGGCGCGAGAAGGCGTCTGCGCTGATTGCTCGAGTTATCTAATTGAACTAGACATAAGACAACGACGAAATGAAATATATGAAACTGAACAAGACGAGCCTGATTACCGCAGGGGCACTCATTGCTTCCCTTAGCTTCTGCGCAGGAACGATTACACCGGCCGGTGCTTCGATGAGCCCATCAGCTAAAAAATGGTTCATCACGTATAGTTCGGTCATGAAAAGTTACCAGTTGGACATCAAAGCGCTTGATGCTGCAAACGATGCTTCTGTTCCAAATGTATGTGGAAGATTTCAAAACTTAGGTCTGAAACTTGGTACTGCACCATCACCCGGCGACAAAACACTGAACAAACTGGCTAACGAAGCCTTAGTTACAGTTCTTAACACCAGCCTCGACTGCCTGTCCGCGGGGGAAGCCTTGCTTCTAGGAGCATCCGCTAAAAACGGCAAAGTGGAAAAACTTGCCAATGATTTTAACTATGTCGATGGTCTCTATTCACGAATACTTGCCCGAGTAAAGCAACTGAATAACTAACGGGTCAGCGAAATTGAAAGATTGACGCGCTGCGTCGTACACGTGATTAGTGTTTCCTCAATGCCTGGAAAGAGATTCCGATGAAGCTTTTCGTCAGATACGCCGTTCTTGTCAGTCTCATCGCAACATCCGGGGTCGTTGCGATTCAGGGTACCGCGAGCGCCAGTCAGTCGTGGGGCTCATACTTCAAGATCTGCAAGCCGATCCTCATCAACGAGTTCAGCCCTTCCCTTAGCCAACTCTTTAGCGATACCAATAAGTTGAATCTTTCAGGAATGAATCGTGACATGAAGTCGGTCTTAAATTTTGCTGGCCGTGAAGCGAGTTGTGCGAACTCTCCCGACAAAACTCTCAACAGAGACGTCAATGCCCTCAGCACGATGGTGGCCGCCACAATGGTCGTCGGTCAGGAGTTTTTGAGCGGAAGCGCAAAAATTGCGTCCTACGAAGCCGGGCTCGAAAGATTTACCCCGCTATGGCAAAAAATGGCCAAACAGCTCGCGTACGACCTGGCCGATCACGGGTAGCCATCTGCTCCAAACTCGTCACTACGAGTTGATACCGTCCTTACACCCCGACATCCAGTCCCCCTCGTTGTAATTACCACTTACTTGTGTCCAGAGTTGTCCGCAAGTGTAGGAAGCGTTCGATCCGCCGAGGCTGATACCGCTATATGAAACACCTGCGTGAAACCCAGCCTTGTAGGAGGCATTGTTTGAACCGTTACCCCCTGAGTTTGCGCCGATAATGGCCAAGATGATGACTACGAGAATCGCGGCAAGAATTACTACTCCCTTTTGCGAACTACGTTTTGACCGCCGCGGCGAGTTTGTGGTCGTCTTAGAAGCCTGGCTCGATGGCCCAACGGCTGGCGGAGTTGCGTGGGGAGTTTTGTGTTGTGCACAAAGCCAGCCATTCTCGCCTTTGAACCAACCATGCATGACCGCTTGGTCATAAGCCACCGAAACATTTTCGGTCGCGGGAGAGAATTTGGTAGTGCAGCCTGGATGACAACAGTGGAACAGTTCCATCGTCAGAAGGTACTACCAACTATGTCTGGGTACCGAATTACTCGCTTGATTCGTTCATCGAATACCAAACTTCTTTGACGGGTACCATGCCGTGCCGCACGTTAGTGAACAGGCGGGGCACATCTTCATTAAAGTCGCCGCGCCTATACCGCGCCTCGATCTCGTCGAGTGTTGGTTCGGCTTCGCCAATACCAACCAAAATTTTGACTAAAACCTTTCCATTTCTTCTTACGGTTTGGGTGAGTAGCGACCGAATTGACTCATTACGCTCCCATTCATTCAAGACATCTAACATCTATTTCTCCTAGTTGGCGCCGTTTTAGTGGCCGACAATATTGTCTCACCCCATTTCCACTCTTTAACCGTGACATCTTCGCTGTGATGATTTTCCATACCAGATCAAGAGCCTCGGCCTTCGGCCTCTGCTGCCGGCCCAGATTTGCGGCTGTCGTCGCCCGCTTCGCGGTCGCTCCATCCGCAAATCTGGGCCGGGCGGTGCCACATTCAACACCGGAGAGTAAGTGGGCATAACTCGTCTGCATTTGGCGGCAATGCACGTTGAGATTGAGTCGGATTAGACCCTGAGAGGTGTAATGCGCGGATACTGCGGGGGAAGGATGCGCCAACCGATGACTACGTAGGTGTCGGGCTGCTTTATGAAACTTCTTGCGTAGTCACGCCGACGCTGCCTCACATCCTTGAAGGTCATTCCCCATCCTCGTGAGAAAGCAAGAATGTGACCTCTGAAGCCCCAGCCGTTGTAGGCGAGTTGGTGGCGACGGCAGAACTTGTCGTCCATCTTGCCGACATAGAAAGTGTGAGCGTCGGGGTCGTAGCGGCGTCCAAGTGCACAGTGACGACCTTGCTTGCAACTGCAACCTCGTAGGGCAGATTTCTGCATCTGTGCGCGATGAGCGGCAGGTCCATTCGTTGATGTGTCCGTGCCTTTCAACGAGTATGAAATTAGTTTCAGTAAGTAGTAGCCGACTTGCTTCTTGTCGTCCTTGTCAATGACTTTGACATCAACTTGCTCACCCCACTGCCACCCATCGTGCGACACCGGCTCAGAGAGGACGTTTGCTTCTTCATCTACATTTCCGAGAACTACTTCTCTTATCATTTCCGGGGCGATTACCCCCTTTACGAGCACATGAAAGTGAATGAGACCGCGTTTCTGGAATTCCGCGACGCGTGCGTAACTGAGTTTTTCGTTCCGAGCCCTGCCGAGTCTTTGGAGGGTGATGGCAAGTAACCGGCTCGATGCTGCGTTGAAAGCTGCGGCTAAGTCGTACCGATAGGTGCTGGGGTTTATTGGAGTTCCGATGCGAACATCGTCCTCGCGGTGTGTGTGCTTGCAGGAACAGCGGACCACATGAGATTTGTTTGCCTTGCGTTTCTTCACTACTCGCTGATGCGTTCTTCCGAACGTCTGGGAGCCGGGTGCCGTGAAGGTGATGAACGTGTAGTGCGTGACGGGAGTTTCAGTATTCGCTACGCCTTCGTTGAAGACACTCATCGCGTCGCGTTTGTAAATCTCAGAACAGTGAAGACATCGTTCTGCGAGACGACTACCGCAGTCCTTTTCGATTGTTCGTCCAAGATAGATTTCACCCGTGGAAGTATCAGCACATCTCATCCTGACTGGAATTGGGTGACTGCATCCCGGCTTCGTTGCCTGCGTGCGGTCGAGACCGATCTTGTCCATGACAAGGATGGTCCCGAGGTCGTGCGGTTACGCACTCGGGGACAGTCAGAAGCACAAAAAACGGTTGAATTTTACTTTTATCATCCAGCGGTAGACAAACGTGTACCGACTTTCGCTTGACTGATCAGCCATTGGTCGTGCCAGACTGACGCCATGAGGGGCGGGCGTATCGTTCTTGCAGTCGTGGCAACCCTTGTGGGCTTGTCGACAAGCGGTACGAGCGGCGCGTCATCGAACCTCGTGGTGCCACATTGCGGCACTGGCTCGGTGCGGATCACCGACTACAACACCATGGTCGGAGCGGGCAGCGTCAATGATCTCTTCTGGGTTAAGAACGTGAGCCATCAGGCGTGCACACTTCGCGGTTACTTCCGCGTCGCGTACGTAGGTGTGTACGGCATAGGGCCGAACGATAAGCACCCTCACAGGCTTACGATCAGTGAGGTGCACTCGTACGGGCGAGACGGGAATGACATTGGAGGCCTCAAGAGGGGACTGCCCATTCCAACGGTGACGCTCCAGCCAGGAGGTGGCGTGGCCTCGTTCTGGATAGCCGGCACCGACGAACCGCACAACGTCCCGCCGACTCGGTGCATCATCTCCTACAAGATGTTGGCCTGGCTCCCGGGCACGTCGAGTTCGATAGTTGTCCGGCCGCTTCGCGCCAATGGCTTCTTCTGGTGTGGGGCCTTCGCGGTACACCCTGTCCTTCCAGGAGAATCGGGATCCGACCCACCGATGCCACTCAGCTATTACTTCGGAACTCCTGGATAGCTGTCCTAGTCAGAGATGGGGAATCACTTCTATCAAAGGTCGACAGACGAATGTCTATCCTTTTTTCCTAGAAAACCCCTGAGGTGAGGGTGGCGCACTCGGAGGTGTTCCATGACGGGTCGGTTAGCCGTGTTCAGCGATCCAACAGAGGACCGAACCACCGAACCGCCCGACGAGCCGCATCACCGGCAGCAGCCTCCGTCGGGTATTCGTGACCCGAGAAGTAACTGATCGGGGTCCAGACTCCCATGTCCTCTGAGTCCCTGCGGAATTCTTCAAAACCGAAAGTGCCATTGGGCCGAGAAAAGATATCAATGCAACGATCAGTTTCAAACGTTTGGTAGCTCGCGAGGACGGACCAGGACCGGTCAAGCCGTGATGACATGGTCCTGATGTTATCCAAACTGGCAATCCAGAGAGGATTTGCTCTGCGTAATCAAAAGCACGCTGACATCGCCATACAAATGTCTATCCTTTTTTCATAGAAAGCCCAAATTCGAATCTTCATTGTTCGAAAGTGTTGACTTACTCAGTCACTCGACCCATCAGATGTGATATTCGACTGTGTCCATGTAGAGTGCGCGCATGTGCCAAGTAAAAATCTATGGGATCCAGTCGAACTTGTCGGAATACCGCGATGAGTTGTCAGACGTAATTCACGGGTGTGTTGTCGAGGGGTTCGATTATCCCGTTGAAAAGCGAATGCATCGGTTTTTTGCTCTTGCCCCCGAGGACTTTCGGTTTCCGGCGGACCGCAGCGACAATTACACAATCGTTGAGATATGACTGTTTGAGGGACGCACTGTCGCGGCGAAGAAGAAGTTCTACGCCCTCTTGTATGAACGTTGCCAAACACAAATTGGTATTGAACCCGTGGACATTGAGATTGTGTTGACGGAAACGCCCCGTCACAATTGGGGTATTCGCGGCGTGCCCGGTGACGAACTGGGACTGGATTACACGGTAGACGTTTAGTATTCGAAGTCGTAGTTGCACAACCGTTGTGGGTTGTGAAGGTGCGCGAGATGATTCGGGAATTGAATAAAGAAGGCTGGATACAAGTCCGACAGGTCGGAAGTCACCGTCAGTTTCAGCATCCGGACAGGACGGGCACAGTGACCGTGCCAGGTGCTCTCGGCATTGAACTGTCGAAGCCGACGCTGGCTAGCATTGTGAAGCAGGCAGGACTTGAGCGGAGGCCACGATGAGCAAGTACGCCGTTGTCATTGAAAACGCAGGCCCGAACTTTTGTGCGTACGTTCCAGACTTGCCGGGTTGTGTATCAGCGGGTTACACAATTGAGGAAGTCACCGCAAACATCCATGAGGCCATTGAATTGCATATTGAGCTGATGCTCGCCCAGGGCGAAGAAATTCCTCAGCCAATTTCCCAGGTCGTTCTTGTTGAGGTTGCTCCCTAAGGTAAAATCACTTCCAACAACACGGGGTAAACGAACGTGTATCGCCTAAGTCTCTAGAGCGCAATGCCCCGCGCGACCGTTGGGTGTCGTGAAGGTGCGAGAAGTCATAAAGACGATTGAGGCTGATGGCTGGTATCAGGTTCGCCAAACGGGTAGTCACCGGCAGTTTCACCATCCAACTCGTCGAGGTTGCGTCACTGTGGCGGGCCATCCGAGTCGGGATCTACCGGGTTGGATGGTGAATAGCATTATGAAGCAGGCGGGAATCAATCGGAGGAAGCAATGACCGAGTACACGATCATCATTGAAGACGCCGGCTCTAACTTCGCGGCTTACGCTCCGGACGTTCCAGGCTGTGTCGCGGCTGGCGAAACCGCCGAAGAGACGTTGCAATTGATGGAAGAGGCCCTGGCACTGCACATCGAGATGCTTCGTGACATGGGCGAGCCGATTCCTGAGCCTCATGTTCGAGCCGCCGTGGTCCAAATTGCGTCCTGAGCGATTGAGGCCATGAAGAGAAGTGACGTGGTCTTTGTGCGCGAGGATGACCCCTGCTGCACAGAACTCGAGACCGAGGGGTATGAAGTCGCTGGTTATTCGTGGGGCGCGAACCTTCGATTTGACCCAGGAACTACCAACCTCGCGCAAAGACCTCGAAACCACTGGTGTCCAGTTCTGGGCTTCGTCGTAAGCCAGCATTTTCTGCAACACGACCAGCGACGTGATTCGTCGCTCTAGTACGCGCCACTACGGGCCAAGTGGGCTGGAGCGCAGATGCGACGGTAATCGCTTCCTTTGCTGCCTCGACGGCGAAGCCCTTGCCCCAAGCACTGGAAGACAAGCGATAGTAGAGATTCCAGCATTCTCGATTCAAAAAGAGTTGTGGCTCGACGCCAACTATCCCGATCACGTCGCTACCAAGCTCGACCACCCAGTAGCCAATTTCGTGTTCTTCCCAACTACGAACGAACTCGCAAAAAGTTTGCGCGTTTTGGTCCGGACTAGGTGCTCCACCGGGACGATGCAGATTCGTCCTCGGGTCACAGTCGATAGTGACAATTGATTTGACGTCATCCATCACCGGCCGACGAAGGCGCAACCGAGCAGTGATGCGGACTTCGATCTCGGTCACCATAGATCTGACGGTAATGCTTATCCACCAGTTAAAGCTGCAGGTATTGCCGTCTTGACGACCGTTGCGCTTAGACAAATGTTTCTAGGGTCTTGTCAGAAACTGCACAACGCGGCGAGAGGTAGTCTTCCCTTGCGCGTCGAGAAACCGGCGTCCAAAAGGCCGTGACCGTCGTCTTGTGCAGTTCTTGTTTTGAGCGAACCGGAGGGGTGAAGACAATCGTCAAATCCGTGCTTTCAGCAACCGGGTTGATGGTGCTCGCGCTGTTCTTGGCCACGGCCCGGTTGGTGGTCACGACCACAGGTGGCGCGGTGCGGGCCGGTGCCGCTGCACTCCCGCGATGCCGTGACACCCAGCTTGCTATCACTGGAGTGGAGGCTCCTGGCGCGGCCGTCACCGCGGGGTGGGTTGTTCGTTACAAGAACGTCACTGCTACCGCCTGCACACTCACGGGCTATCCGAACATCGTGGGGGTGAACTTCGTAACCGGGAAAAGCTTTGCTGCGGCGCACAGGCGCAACGGCTACATCGGTGGCTGGCAGAGGAGCTACTCGGGCGAGCCCAAGCCGTTGCCCACTGTGGTGCTGCGTGCTCAAAGTGGCGTTGCGTCATCAATGGTCGAGTACTTAGGCGCAAGTCCGGCTCCATCGTGTCCTATCGTCACTTCGCTTTGGGTGAACGTGCCGGGTGGCACGAGGCCATTTGTGCTGAAGGTCTCCACATTGGTCTGCGGTCAATTCAACGCGAATCCAATTGTTCCGGGAACCGCTGGTTGGGCGAACTGACATTTCTTCACCTCGGTCTCGAAGACGAAACGAAGAGGGCATCACAGGCTGGTTACCTCAAAAGTTTTCTATGAAAAAGGGTAAAGTAATGTGTGTCGATTCTCTTTAGGTCAGTGATGAAGAGCCGCAGAGATTGGTGCCGTCGCACGTGAGTTCGAAAAGAAAGTGCTTAATTGCCGCTAGCGTCTTCCTGGCGTGGGCCGCGGTCACTCCCTTTATGTGGCGCGACCTTCGTCGGCGTGAGAGCGCCTCGGTTCGTGGCCCCAAGATGCTTTGGTGGATCGCAAGTACTAACTTGACCGGTTCGCTTGCGTACTGGCTGATTGGTCGACGACGCATCGACTGACGGTTCGTTACGTCGTAGCCTGGCCCCAATGCCGGAGATCCGAATGTGGCGAGTCCGAATTACGCCGAAGGTCGACGACGTGAGTCGACAGGCGTTCGGGTCACTGTTTGAGTCGGCGCTTCTCTCCGACGACGAAGCGGCTCTGGGCACGGAGAATTCGGTAGTGTCGCCCATTCCACGGTCATGGATTCTCGAAGTTCACGCAAAGGATGAAC
Source organism: Acidimicrobiaceae bacterium (assembly GCA_003142095.1). GTDB lineage: Bacteria > Actinomycetota > Acidimicrobiia > Acidimicrobiales > RAAP-2 > RAAP-2. The sequence goes on from PLON01000060.1 coordinate 24,763, forward strand.
TTGACGCGCGACGCCAAGTGAATGTGATCGCCGTACGTGCACTAAATATCGCAGTGAAGCCCCTGATAGGTGACCGCCCATTTGGATGGGTCCTCGGCGTCTCCATTGTGGGGCAGTAACGGTGCGGGCCAGCGCTGGCGAATCAGCGAGGCGACTTATTAACCTAGGTTGCATGACCCGTCCTCAGCAGGTTCGACGAGTACTCGTAGTGGGTCTCGTCGCGTTCGCCGTCGGCGCCCTGGACTCGCTGATCAAGGGGCAGGGCACGGGTCTGCTCGGTGCCCTCAGTCAGACCGCCGCGCCGTGGTTTCTCTTAGCGTTTCTTGCGGGCGCCGCCACGAGTGATCGACGCTACATTCTTGGAGCCTTGAGTGGGCTCGGCGCGACGTTGTGCGCGCTGACCGGCTTCTATTTTGTGAATAGTTTCATCTTCGCTTTCGGCACGTGGCCGCAGAGTCTTCATTACGCGCTGGTAAGCGGAAAGATCTACTTTGAGCTCGGAATGGTGAGCGGTCCACTCTTTGGTTGGTGCGGGGCGTGGTGGAAGCGTCACCTCTCCATCGTTCCCGTCGTTGTGCTGGGACTGGCCTTCGTCGCCGAGGCGCTCATACGCGCGCCTCAGTCGACAGTTTTTTACCAGTACGCGGGCAAGGTCGCCACGATCGAAGCGGTAACCGGGGCGCTGTGGATCACGGTCGCGTTCTATATGACGTTGGCGCTACGACAGCGCAGCGGTCTCGAGAACGCCGGTGGCTCGTCGCTACAAACGAGCCCGGCCGGCCCCTACGCGCACCGATAGCCGACGTCAGAGCTTTACCTTCGTCGTGATTAGATAAAGACAACCGCAAGCGAAGTATTCCGTTGTCTGCCGAGTCCTACATATTGACATCTTGCTCGTCGCGCCGCCGCCTATTGAGCTACGCGAGTTCTTTGTACATGGCGACGTTCTTCACTCGAAAGCCAGCCGCATCGTAGAGGTGACGCGCCACCGCGTTTGATCCAAAGACGTTTAGCCCGAGTTGGGTGGCGCCGTGCGCCCGCGCGAACTCCTCGGCCGCACGCAACGTGGGACGACCGAGACCAGTTCCACGAAACCCTTCGTCAATCTCGATATCGTAGATCCACCACTCTGAGTCCGACCCGGGTCTCGTGCCCAGCCAGAGGTTGCCGACCTTCTCGTCGTCGTGAATCACGTCAAAGATGAACTGACCCGCGGCCGGTTCATCTTTGACGAAGAGCTGGGCTTGGTTTCTCTCGATGTTCTCTTCTACGGCCACGGGCGAGTTGCCGGCCTCGAGAAGCTCGTTTCGGTAGCGGGCACTTTGCACCTCGCGCCATCGTTGGCGTTCGTCGACGGACTTTTCGCGCAGTTGAATGCTCGCGTCACTCGCGGGCATCAGACCACGACTAACAGCGCGAAGCCGTCGTAGCCTTTCGAACCAACGGTCTGTATGGCCGTTGCGCTGACGCGAGGGTCGGCCGCGGCCAGTTCCAAGAAGAGTCGCACGCCCCGTACGCGCTCGTCAGTGCTGTCGAGGTTTGCCACTTCCCCGTCGCGCACAATGTTGTCGGCCACGATCACGGTGCCGAGGCGCGTGAGGGCGAGGGACAGTTCCAGATACTCGGGGTACCCTTCCTTGTCGGCGTCGATGAAGATGAAGTCGAAGGGCTCTTCTTCGTCCGCCACCATCGAGCGCAACGACTCCACGGCGGGTCCCACACGTATGTCGACGAGTTCTTCGAGCCCGGCGCGATCGAGATTGGTGCGAGCGACGCGTGCGTGCGCGGGCTCGAGTTCGAGTGTGATGAGCTTACCGCTGGACGGCAGAGCGCGGGCCAACGAGATGGTGCTGTACCCGCCGAGCGTGCCGATCTCCAAGATGCGTCGCGCTCCGCACATCCGAGCGAGCAACTCGAGCATCTTGCCCTGATTGGGCGCCACACTGATTGGTGGTAGACCCGCCGCGTCACTGTCGGCGAGCGCACTGATCAGTGCATCGTCGAAGGGGGTGAGCAGCGAGGCCAAATAGTTGTCGACCTTGGACCATCGTTCGTCATTCATGGACTCAGTCTTCCAGATCCGATTTCGTTCCGTTCCTGCGGCATCTCTTTTGCCTGTAGGGCCAATCGCATCCCGAAATTTTTAGGGAAATCGAACTGTCTTCTGTCCATCTCGTAGTACTTTGAGCGACGAAACGAGAGATCGGACGACGAGGCGAATGCATCCGTTAAGGCTGGTCGGCGTCGGGTCGTTTGCGATTCTGACGGTCGTCGCGGCTCCGGCGGGGGCCGCCACGAAGACGACGTATCGCGATTCCACAACCCAGAGCGAGACCGCCGCGATTAAGCGCGTGCGCTGGACGTCAAATGTCGCCGTGTCGTACGCGAACGGGTCGTGGACCTTCAAATCCGACGGACTTCCGGCGTCGAATTTCGTGGCGACCAACTACGCAGTGCCCTCCAATCCACTCGCCGTCAGCGCCTCGGGCGCGAGAATTAACTCGTCAGCTTCAGTTCTGACCGACCAGAACTACGACTACACGTTGCCGATCACGCCCGAGTACTCGAAGACCACCGCGATCACTAATCAAGGTCCCATCGGCGTTCTCCTGGATGGCGCCGCGCTCTACAACCCCTACGAGGCAAATCACTCGACGGTCGCGACAGCCGACAACTTTGTGGCGACCGTGAATGGCGTCTCCGCATCGTTCCTCGACGACTGCGACGGACACCCGGGTCCTGGTGGTCAGTATCACTACCACGGACTGCCCACGTGTCTTGTGGCGTACGCGACGGGCTCAACGGAGAGGGTCGCCTCGGTCACCTCCACGAGCGGCGCCACGACGGCGGCCGTCAACGAGGACAACGCCGCCGCAAAGAAGCCCGTCATTCTCGGATTCGCCTTCGATGGTTACGGGGTCTACGACAACGTCGCCATGAACGGATCGACGATTCCGGTGTCGGCACTTGACGCGTGCAACGGTATTTTCTCGCCGGTGTCCGGTTACTCCCACGGGGTGTACCACTACGTGTTGGAGAATGTGAAGGGTGCGCGATCATCGATCGGTTGTTACCACGGCGTGGTGTCGTCGGCCTACACGCGCGCTCTGGAAGATGATCTCAGTGGCCACTCCTCCACGAATGATGTGGCTCTGGTCTCGAAGATTCCGGCGACAGCGCAAAGCTTGGCCGCGAACACGAATGAGGACGATCTATTGGTAGAGATGCTTCGCCTTAGTCCGCAGACTCACGACTGTTAGAGCCATAACAAACTCGCCGTAGTCTTTTCGCATGACGGCTATACCCAGCGACGATGAACGTCCAGTCGGAGTGCCCGGACACATCGTCTACGCGCTGCATCAACGTCTCGAGCGCTTGACCAACGTGAAGTCGGCCTCGAGGATCAAGGGCTTTGCGTTGATGCGCAACGAGAGTCGCTACGCACGTCAGCTCGCGCGCCAATTTTCGCTTGACGCAGAGACGACCGAGCGCATCGCGACGTGGCATTCGACGAACACGAGCAATCATTTGAAGAGGTTTCTTGGTGCACCTTCTTCGCCAGGTCATACTGCCTACGTCGTGCCACGGCCGAAATCCGTGGTGAAGCGCGCGCTGCGCTCTCGGCCCATGCGTCACGCGGTGGGCTGGGTGCCGAGCTGGACGAGCAATCGCGCCGTGGACATTGAGTCGGCGTGGCTGCGATTGACGGGACGACCGTGAGTCCAGCGGGTGACTTCGATTACGAGCGCGGGGGCGCTGGCTACGCGCTTCGACGTCGACCCGATCCGACGATCGCCGCTCTCGTGAGACACGCGATCGGTGACGCGCGCACGCTCGTGAACGTCGGCGCAGGAGCCGGTTCTTACGAGCCCGACGACCTTGAGGTCACCGCGGTGGAGCCTTCGGCGATGATGCGATCACAACGTCCCCCTGATCGCCCGGCCATCGACGCTGTGGCTGAACATTTACCCTTTGGCGACGAGACATTCGACGCAGCAATGGCCTCGGTGACCGTGCACCAATGGTCGGATCAGGACGCCGGGCTTCTCGAACTGCGCCGGGTCAGTCGCGGGCCGGTCGTGATCTTGACATTCGACCCCGAGGCGCTCGATCGGTTCTGGCTAGTCCACTACGCACCAGAACTCATCGAAGCTGATCGACAGCGCTATCCGACAATTGGGCACATCCGTGACGTCCTCGGTGGTCACAGCGAGCTAACCGAGGTGCGAATTCCACACGACTGTGTCGACGGTTTCACCGAGGCGTACTACGCGCGACCGGAGGCCTTCCTCGACGACGCGGTTCGCCGTTCCCAGTCGACATGGGGATTTGTGAGCGAAGCGGAAGCGACGGCGTCGGTCGCGGCGTTACGCCGTGACCTTTCTTCTGGCGAGTGGGACCGTCGCTTCGGCGACTTGCGTAATCAGCCGTTCTACGTCGGTTCGTTGCGGCTTATCGTCAACCGCCGCGGGTAGCTTCGATTGTCCGTGGTTCGCCGGCGTGTGTCAACCCCGCAGCCACTCTCGGTACAGTCGCCTCTGTGGATCGCGAGGACCATCGAAGAACTGCGGCAGAAACGTTTAACCGTTGCCGGGAGCTGCTCGAGAACGGCAATCGCACCGACGAGGACAATCGAGAACTTCTGACCTTGACTTTCGTCTCGCGCTACCGCTGGATGTTCGCTGGCGCCGAAGAGCAAATGATCATTGGTGACTGGATGGTCTCGCGTGCGGCCGCGACGATCGGCGAGGCGCACCTCGCCGTGCGCTTCGCGCAGCGCGCCTACGACCGCGCGCAAGAGGCCGACGTACCGGACTGGCTCGGCGCGTCCGTCTGCGAGGGTCTCGCACGGGCTCACGCCGCGAACGGAGACCTGGCCCTGCGTAAACAGTGGTACGAGACGGCCGGAGATCTCGTCGAACGCATCGAGGACCACGAATCGAAGGCACTCATCGCAGATCAGCTCGATTCCGTCCCGCGATCCCCCTTCGGCGGTTAGTTCGCGCACTCGTTGCGAAATCGCCGCTCTACGTTGCCGCGAAAAGTTGGGGTGGTTCGCTAGTGTTTTACGATGAGTACTGAGCGCTATACGCACGGCCATCACGAGTCTGTGCTTCGTAGCCATCGCTGGAGGACGGCCGAAAACTCCGCCGCATTTCTCTTGCCCCATCTCCGGCGCAACATGGCGGTGCTGGACGTCGGATGCGGACCGGGCAATATCACCGCGGGGCTTGCGCGCAAGGTGGACCACGGTTCGATTATCGGAATCGACCTCGCCGACGCCGTCATTGAGGTGGCGCTCACCGAACAGTCCCATAAGGCCGCCAATCTCACATTCCAAGTGGGCGACGTCTACCAACTGGACTTTCCCAACGCACACTTCGACGTCGTCTACGCGCACCAGGTGCTTCAGCACCTCGCCCGTCCGGTGGAGGCCCTGGAGGAAATGCGACGCGTGTTGAAGCCCGAAGGTCTACTGGCGGTGCGCGACGCGGACTACGGCGCGTTCACGTGGTTTCCGGCGGACCCCGTTCTTGATCGATGGATGGCGCTCTATCACGAGCTCACGCAGCGCAATGGTGCGCAGGCTGACGCCGGACGAAGCTTGAAGGCGTGGGCCCGCTCTGCGGGATTTAGTGACGTTGTCGCCACTTCGTCGAACTGGACGTTTCAAAGTGACGAGGAGCGAGCGTGGTGGGGAGGACTCTGGGCCGACCGCGTACGTGAGAGTGACTTCGCGAGCCAAGGCCTCGAGTACGGACTCACCGACCCCAAGGAACTCGCCGCCATTGCGGACGCCTTCGTGCGCTGGAGTCACGACCCCGACGGGGTATTTCTCGCGGTCAACGGCGAGATTCTCGCGCGTCGTTAGGAACCGAAGGCTACGACCTCAATCTACGTGACGACGCCACACGAGGAGTTCGCTATCGTCGGCGTCGCGTCTCGGCCCCTCGGTGGCGCGCACGCTTCTGGGCAACGTACTGCGTATTATCGCTGCGATATTCGGTGTCGGGCTGGCCGTGTGGTTGTTCGTGAGACCGGGTGGATCATGACGAAAATTCGCGAAGACGTTCTTGTTCACCCCGCGTAGATTTCGCCCAACGGATCTTCGACTTCACCACAATGCAATGAGGCGATCGAAGACAGTCGAAGGCGTATCGGCGTCGCGCAGTTCTCTCGCGATCAACCGTGAGGACTCTCGGAAGGTGGGCGTTGCGAGAATCGTTGTGACGGCGCTTCGAAGCGACTCCTTCGAACCCATCACCGCTTGCATATTCTCCTGCGCCGAGTCAGTTCCCGAAATGAGGGCAATGCCCGCGCCAGTTGCCTCAACCAGGGATGCGTTCGTGGTTTGGTCGGCGAAGAACGGCGCGATCACGAGGGGTACTCCCGCGGCGAGGGAGCCGAAGACCGTACCCGACCCACCGTGACAAACGACGAGTGACGAGGCCGCGACGGCGTCGTCGTGGCTGACCCACCGTTCTACGTGCACGTTGCTCGCGAACTCGCCGAGTTGATCGGGTGTAAGAGACGGGCCGGTCGTCACGAGTATTCGAGCGTCAAACTCGCCGAGGGCGTNNAGATCATTCTCAAGATCTCTTTTCCGTAGGGCATGCTCGTAACGACCGTGCCGAGAGTGACGTAGATCAACGGTGGAGTCATGTCTTCCCACCAACTCTCGAGAGGACGCGGTTCGTGTAAGTCATGTTCTCGATACCGCAACGTCAGAGGAAACGGCGACGGATCAAGTGACGCGGGAAAGTGAGTGAGGTACGGTGCATTTTCGACCCACGACGCGAGACCAGCCGATATGTCGTTGAGCACTGGGCCGGAGTATTCCCGTAAGACGCTCAACTCCGCTCGAGCCGTCGAGATGCCCACCGTGGCGTGGCGTGCGCCATACAGGTCGGCCGCGACAGCACCGGCGTACTCACAGGACTCGCGAAGAACAAGGTCGGGCCGCCATTCGCGCACTGCGTTCTCGACCGACGGGAGTGTGGCCGTTAGGCACAGGCCAGCGAACCAGTCGCGTTCCACGAGCGCTGACGCCTCGGCGCGCGGGAGCGAGGCGAATTGTGACCACAGGTTGTCGGCGGCGGCGGAGTCAGGATCGTCTCCGAGGCGAAACTCGATCTTGAGTGGCTCAACGGTCGCGACCAGCTTCGCCGGCACCACCGCAAGAACATCATCACCTCGCTCTCGACACGTCCGAATGAACGGGACGAGCCGTTGGAAGTGCCCCTGCCCCGACGTCGAGGTGAACATGACGCGCATCGCGCCAGGCTAACCGCGACGATGACAACGTTTTTAGTTGGTGTCGCCGTACGATCGACGCGTGGCGAGATCGCACTGGTCGCAGTGGCATGACGCGTACAAGGATCCCTCCTCGGCACTCAGCGCTCGCTTAAATGAAGTGCGTCGTCAGCTGCGCGAAGTACTCGGTCACTCGACGACGGAGTCGCCTCGGTTGATTTCGATGTGTGCCGGCCAAGGTCGCGACGTCATCGACGTGCTCGCCACTCACCCTCGCGGTCACAGCGTGCACGCCCGTCTCGTCGAGCTCGATGAGAGTCTCGCCGCCGAGGTCGCTGCGTCGGCGCGTGATCGCGGACTCGCGAACGTGGAGATTGTGAACGGCGACGCGTCGATCGCGTCCGCGTACGTCGGCTTCGTGCCAGCTGACATCATCATGGTCTGTGGCGTCTTTGGCAACCTCAGCGAAATCGACATCGCGCGCACCATCTTTCTCCTCCCGTCGCTTTGCGCTCCGGCGGCTCGCGTCATTTGGACTCGCCATCGTCGAGCGCCTGATGTGACGAACGTGATTCGCGCGATGTTCCTTGAATCGGGATTTGCCGAGTTCGAATTCTTCGCACCACGCGACCTTCTCTTCACGGTGGCTACACACCAGTTGCACCGAGCGCCGGACCCCTTCGAAGAGGACATTCGCCTCTTCACCTTTGAGGGCGACGGACATGATCCGGCGTAGCGCAACCACGAAATCCCATAGAGTGATGGCGTACTGCGCGAGTCTCGCGAGTGACTCAAGCTGCTAGTAGAAACGACAGGTATGCGCTACCCCGACATGGACGTCGCCGCGAGCCCCCTTGAACTCATTGGTAACACCCCCATGGTTCGCCTCGGCAACATCGCCAAAGGCATCGCCTGCGACGTGCTCGCCAAACTCGAGACGACGAATCCCGGCGGAAGCTCAAAGGATCGCCCGGCTCTCACGATGGTGCTCGCGGCGGAGCGCGATGGCCTGCTCGGACCCGGTTCCACGATCATCGAGCCGACGAGCGGCAACACCGGCGTAGGTCTCGCCATCGTGGCGGCCCAACGCGGCTACAAGTGCATCTTTGTGATGAGCGACAAGATGGCTCCCGAGAAGATTGATCTGCTGAGGGCCTACGGAGCGCAGGTCGTGGTCTGTCCCACGGCCGTCGCGCCCGAGCACCCCGACTCCTACTACTCAACGGCCGAACGTCTCACCAAGGAGACGCCGAACTCCTTTCGTCCCGATCAATATTCGAACCCGAACAATCCGCGCGCTCACTACGAAACGACGGGCCCCGAGATCTGGGCGCAGACCAAAGGTCGCATCACTCACTTCGTCGCCGGCGCCGGGACCGGAGGGACGATTTCCGGCGTCGGAAAATTTCTGAAGGAACAGAACCCCGCGATCCGGGTGATCGCGGCCGATCCCGAAGGCTCGGTCTATTCGGGTGGGTCGGGTCGGCCGTACCTGACCGAGGGAGTCGGCGAAGATTTCTGGCCCGAGAACTATGACGCCTCGCTCGTGGACGAGGTCATCGCCGTCAGCGACGCCGACGCGTTCGCGATGGCGCGCGAGATGACTCAGCGCGAAGGACTCTTGATCGGTGGCTCCGGGGGGACGGCGGTCGCGGCGGCGCTTCGCGTGGCGCGCGATCTACCCGAAGAGGCCGTCGTCGTGGTCCTCATTCCAGATTCGGGACGCGGCTACTTGTCGAAGATATTCAACGACACTTGGATGACGGATTACGGGTTTCTGCGCCCGCACCACGAAATCGACGTGGGCGATGTTCTGGCCGCAAAGATCGAGCGCCAGGCCGACACCCTCGCGGACTTGGTGCTCGTCACCGAGGATGTGCTCGTACGTGACGCGATCACACTCATGCGCGAAAAGGATGTCTCACAACTTTTGGTCACCGTAACGGCCGAGCTACCGCTCGCCGCGAAAGAAGTGTCGGGCTCGCTCAGTGAACTGGGACTTCTTGAGGCCACGATGCGCGATGAATCAGTGCTGGACCTGCGGGTAAAGGACATCGCGGACCCGTCGATGCCCATGGTGGGGGTCGGTATGAGCGTCAGTGAGTTGACGCGGCGTCTCGGCACGACGGCTGGCGTGCTCGTGCTCGACGGCGGCCATCCCGTGGGTGTGCTCACGCGCAGCGATCTGCTCAGCTATCTCGAGCAGAGGAGCGAGAAGTGAAAGGCTTCAATACCCGCGCCATCCACGTGGGATCCGAACCCGACCCCGTGACGGGGTCGGTGAATCCGCCGGTCTATCTAACGTCGACCTACGCCCAGGACGCCGTGGGCGTCATCCGATTCTCCGACTACGCGCGTGGCGACAATCCGACGCGCGCGGCGCTGGAAGCCTGCCTCGCCGATCTTGAAGAGGCGCGCTACGGCGTCGCTTTCGCGTCGGGCCTGGCGGGTGAAGACGCGCTGCTGCGCACTCTCGCCCCGGGTGATCACGTCATCATGGGCGCCGACGCGTACGGCGGAACGTACCGTCTTCTCACGCGCGTCTTTGGCGCGTGGGGCGTGAGCGTCTCGACGGTGGACCTCGGTGATGCCGACGCGCTTGAGGGGGCTTTTACCGACAGCACCAAGATGCTCTGGGTCGAAACACCGAGCAATCCAATGTTGACTGTGGTCTCCATTGACGCGCTCGCGACCCACGCGCACTCTCACGGGGCGTTACTGGTTGTCGACAACACCTTCGCGACGCCGTATCTCCAGCGCCCCCTCACGTTGGGCGCCGACGTCGTTGTGCATTCAACGACGAAGTACGTCGGCGGACACTCCGACGTGATCGGAGGATTTGTCGCGACGAACAATGACGAGGTTGCGTCGCAGTTGAAGTTTCACCAGTACGCCATTGGCGCGGTGCCCGGACCACTCGACTGTTACCTGTTGCTACGCGGTCTAAAGACCCTCGGGGTTCGCATGGAGCGCCACTGCGACAACGCCCGCGCGATCGCGGCATTCCTGGTGAACCACGACGCGGTCGAAGACGTCTACTTTCCCGGACTGGCGGGACACCCCGGTCACGAAGTGGCGCGTACGCAGATGAGCGACTTTGGCGGCATGGTGAGTTTCACCGTACGCGGTGGCGTTGACATGGCGCGCAAGGTGTGTGAGTCAACGACGGTCTTCACGCTCGCCGAATCGCTCGGGGGAGTAGAGAGCTTGATTGAGTTGCCCTCGGTGATGACGCATCTGTCGACGGCCGGGTCCACGTTGGAGCCGCCCGCGAATCTCGTGCGACTCAGTGTGGGCATCGAAGACCACGACGATCTTCTCGAGGACCTTGCGAATGCGCTGGCGATCTAGGTATTGTCCAACATCGACAGTGAGAGATCCCAGAGTTCTCTGGCGCTGTCAGGGTCCAGGGCGAAGGGGTTGACTCCGCCGGCGAAGAGTTCCGGTTCGCTGACGACCTCGGCCTCGTGACAGTCCTCGAAGTAGCGTCCCCCGATGCCCTCAACAAGGGGTGATCCCGCGAGGAGCGCCGACGTGGCGGCACCTTGTTCGACGGTTTTGCGCAAGTTCTCCGGGGTCTGCATTCCACCGATGTAGCGCTGAAGCCGGGTGGGAATAGCCCCAGGATGCAGAGCGTTCGCAACAATTCCGTCTTCGGCCCAACGTCGCGTGAGTTCAACGGCGTGCAAGACGTTGGCCGTTTTGGACTGGCCGTACGCAGCCCACGGGTCGTACGCGCGATTCTCGAAGTCGACGTCGGAGAAGACCACTGGCGAGAGGTGGTGCGCGTTCGAGCTGACGTTGACGACGCGTGCACCGTTGGACGCCGCCAGGGCTTGGTGCAGCGCAACCGTGAGGGCAAAGTGGCCGAGGTGATTGGTCGCGAACTGACGCTCGTGCCCCTCGAAAGAGAGTTCTAGTTCCGGTAGTGCCATGACACCGGCGTTATTCACCAAGATGTCGACGGGGCCGAGCCATGTCGCGACGAAGCTGCGAATGGATACCACGTTGGAGAGGTCGAGCCGCGCAACTTGAACATTGTTGTTACCTGACGACAGCAGAATGTCGCGCGCGGCGACGCCACCCGCCTCTACGTCGCGCACTGCGAGGGTGACCTCTGCGCCGGCGTGGGCGAGCGCGCGAGCGGTCTCCACGCCGATGCCCGACGAAGCTCCGGTAACGATGGCTCGCTTACCCGAAAGGTCAACGTCGGCGAGTACGTCTTGGGCTGTGGAGTCACGGTCAAAGGGAGTCGTTACGTGTGTCATCCGATGGAGTGTAAGTGAGTCAGACGCTCGGCGTGGTCGGTATAGATTTTCCTGGTGAACGCTCCGTTCTTACTGATTCTCACCGGACCGCCGGGCGCCGGGAAAACGACGACGGCGACTCTCGTCGCTGAGCGCTTCACCCCGTCGGTCGTCATCGAAGCTGATGCGCTCTGGGCGCATGTAGTGCGTGGCTTCATCGAGCCCTGGGAAGTCGCCACCGACGGCCAGAATCAGACACTCGTTCGGGCATCGCTCGCTGCAGCGGCCCGCCTCGCCAGTGCCGGCTACGCGACGGTCCTCTCGGGCCACGTCGGTCCGTGGTTTCTGGAAGTCGTGCGCGATGAGTTCGCCCGCCTGACGGTGCCGGTCGCGTATGTAGTTTTGCGTCCTTCCCTGGAAGTCTGCTTGGTGAATTGCGTTGAGCGTCAGGACAAAGCGCAGCACGCGGGCGCACTCAGTGACGAAAATGTCATTCGACGTCTCTACGAGTCATACTGCGAATTGGGTGACTTCGAGCGACACGTGTTCGATACCTCCGATCTCACGCTCGACGAGTCAGCGTTGCAGTTGGTGAGTGAACTCGGATCTGCGCGTTTCCAGATTCACGACCTGAACAAGGGGAATTAGCCCGGGCTGCGAGCTTCGTGGCGAAGTTGCGGGCGAGGGCGCGACGCACCTCGATCTCTCGCGAAGTAAGTTGGCCCCACAATGAGCGATACTCAGTTTCGCCGTGCGGGTACCAACGACGTTGGAGACATCGCAAATCTGCGCTACTCGTGGCGCGTGGACGAGCTGGGAGAACACGGACTCGATGCAGCAGAGTTCGAGTCACAGTTACGCGGGTGGATCGAACGTCACCGTGACACTCACCTCGGCTATCTCGCGACCCAGGAGACGGTCGCGGTCGGGTGCGCCTGGCTCAGCATTGTTGATCGGGTTCCAGGGCCAGCCAAGTTCGTTCGTCGGGCGGGCCTACTGCAAAGTGTCTTTGTGCGCCCCGCGCGGCGCAACGTGGGTGTCGGTTCGGATCTCGTGCGACTCATCATCAAAGAAGCGCGCGCGATGGATCTCGACTATCTCAGCGTGCATCCCTCCGAGCGATCCGTGACGTTCTATCAGCGGCTCGGATTCGACAATCCGGATCGCACGGTGGAGCTTCGGCTCTAGTTCGCCTCGCTTTTGTCTTCGATTTCCCACGCGTGATCGACGATGTGCCAGGCGCGGCGACACCAGCCGGGCCAGTCGAGCGAGACGGCGAACACCGAATTCTTGCCCTGTTCCAAGTAGACGCGAGACGCCGCCACGATCCTCCTCCTCGACGCCAGAGGAAATTGTCAAAGCCTTCGCCGATGTGCCAGCACTCCTGCCCGGCGATCAGGGGGAACCGGCTTCGAAGAAGATGGCGCACCCGTTCCTCGTCAACGCGTAACTCCGCGTGGGGCCAGCTCACGATGTGACATTCCGGCGTTCTCCGTCGTCGTGCCGGAGTTTCGCGACGCGCGCGATGGGCGCGAGAGGGGCAGACTCGTGGCGTGGCGTTTTTGAGTGGTCCCGTCCGTGAGTGAGCTGGTAGTCACCGACTCGCGGTCGACCCACGTGGGTGAACTTGGCGTTCGCCGAGCGCTCCCGACTCGCGGTCGGCGCACAGTGGGTGCGTGGTGCTTCCTCGATCACATGGGACCGGCGTCATTCAGTCTCGAAAATCGGTTCGACATCGCGCCGCATCCCCACATTGGACTTCAAACGGTGACCTGGCTCTTTGACGGCGCGCTCTTACATCGTGATGGTCTCGGTTCCGAACAGCAAATTCGCCCCGGTCAGTTGAACCTCATGACGTCGGGCAATGGTATCGCTCACTCCGAAGAAAATCCCGGAGTGACCTCGGGCCAATTGCACGGTGTTCAGCTGTGGGTTGCGCTGCCGTCGTCGACGCGTCACACCACTCCGGCATTCGAACACCACGCCGCGTTGCCAGAGTTTAAGCTGGCCCACGGTGAGGGAACAGTTATTGTCGGTGAGTTTGCGGGCGAGCAGTCACCGGCGCGTCGAGACAGTGAACTGGTTGGCGCGGAACTTCGCCTAGCGCGCGGGGTCAGTGATCTAGCTCTCGAATCGAGCTTTGAGTACGCACTCGTCGCCACCGAGGGCGAACTTCTGATCGGCGAGACCCCGGTACGTCCGGGACGACTCTGCTATCTCGGACGAGGTCGCGACGGACTTCATGTCGAGGCGAGAGAGACCTGTCGAGCGATACTCGTCGGCGGACTCCCGTTCGACGAGACGATTGTGATGTGGTGGAACTTCGTCGCGCGCACGCAAGAAGAAATTGCCCTGGCTTATGAGAGTTGGGCCAAGCGTGATAGTCGCTTCGCTCGCGTGGCGTCGCCGCTGCCTCGGATCGAGGTTGCTCCGCCTCCCTGGTTCGCCAAGCGATAGGCCTGCCTTCTACCGATTCGCTTCGTAACGACACCTAACGTGGCCTGATGCATAGCCTCGCGTCCTCTCTCCAAGCGACGTGGCCGCCCTTTGTCTTAGTGGCGGGGCTGCTGTTGATCGGACACGCGGCGTCCGGCGAGGGACTCTTTCGACGTCTCGGAGCCTGGTGCGGTCGCGCACCCGGCGGCGCGCGCGGCACGTTCCTCGTGACGATGGGGGCGGTGGCTCTCGTCACGGCGGTCCTCAATCTCGACACGTCGGTGGTGTTCATGACGCCCGTCGCCCTACAGGCGGCCCGAGCTGAAGGGGCCGACGAGACGGCATTCGTTTTCGGCACGATCTTCATGTCGAATTCCGCCTCACTGTTACTTCCGGGTTCGAACCTCACCAACCTGCTCGTCTGGTCTCATCGAGAGGGTTCGGGCGCGGCGTTTGCCAGTCACATGGTCTGGCCGTGGATCGCTTCGATATCGGTGACGGCGATTGTCGTGGGGGCGTGGCGATGGCGCGCGCTGGCAAAACCCGTTCGTCCGGCCACGTTGGATGGTTCATTCGAGTTTGGCCCGGGACTGATTGCGGTGGTGCTGGCGGTCGTGGCCATGCTGGCTCTGGCCCAACCAGCTCCGTGGGTCTTCGCGGTAGGCGTAATCGTTGAAGTTGTCGCCTTGCGACGTCGTCGCGTATCACTCACCAGTGCACTGCGGGCGGCCAGTCCCGTGACCTTGGGTGTCCTATTTCTGGTCGCTCTGGTGATTGGCACAGTCGCCCGAGCCACGACGCTGAGTTCGCATCTGCTACATCACGCGAGCACGGTGATCACGGCGGCGGTAGCGGCGGGCAGCGCGCTCGTCATCAATAACCTTCCGGCGGCGTCACTCTTCGCCGCGCGCGGAGTCTCGCACCCCATTGCGCTCTTGCTCGGACTCGATCTCGGTCCCAACATTTTCGTGACCGGTGCGCTCTCCTCACTTTTGTGGTTGCGCATCTCACGTCAGAACGACTCTCGTCCGTCGATCCTCACGTTCGCCGTTGTCGGTACCGTCATAGCGCTCAGTACTCTGGCGTGTTCGTTGGCGTTGATCTAACGAGGCTCAGTCCACCGAGCTGGGATAGAGATTCCATACGCTGCAGTTGGTGACTTCGAACGCGTCAAGTCCTTCGAGTGGTTGCGCATCGACGAACGCGCGTAGCGCCCGTATCGTGCCCCCGTGGGTGACGACGAGTAGTCGCCCGCTGCCCAGCGAGTCCCGTAGGGCGTCGAAGAAAACGCCCACTCGAGTCACAACGTCACGAAATGATTCACCGCCCTCGGGCCGAGCATCGGGATCGATGAGTACGCCATCCGCGATTCCACTACTCGCGGAATCGAGCGTCTCCGACGGTTCACCTTCGAGCACGCCAAAGCAGCGTTCCCGCAGTAGAGAGTCAGGAACGGGCGTGAGGTTGAGTCCGACTCCGATGATCTCGGCGGTCTCGCGCGCGCGAATGAGGTCACTGGTGATCAGTTGATCAAACGCCAATGATTTCAAGGTCTCCGCAACTTCGCGCGCCTGATCGCGCCCGTTCTGGGTCAACTGGGCGGCGTCATTGTGACCTTGAATGAGATGACGTTGATTCCACGTGCTTTCGCCGTGACGCACGAGGGTGATCGAACCGTCGCGGCGAGGTGTGTTCACGCCGACCAGGTTAGTGAGTGTGTCGCGACGGCTTACTCATGACGCGTCCGTCCTGTGAACGTCGCTCGTGACATGCCGTCCGCGGTCGCTCTACCTGCTCGGCGGAGTCATCTGCGCCTTTTATCTCGAGAGCTTTCACGACTGGATAGTGCGACACCGCAAAGGAATTGTCGTGGCGACCGTGCTGGTCGCGGTGGTGCCACTCGTGGTGGATTACATGTCCCATCACGGCGTCAGACTTTCGGGCATCCTCGTGCCCGGCGGTAATCCCTTCGCCGTTCTCGTCATTCCCTACGACGTCGGAGCCAGTTTCGTCGTGTATCTCCTCGGCGTCCATCTCGTCAGTCCTCGGCGCAGTGCGCGCACGCGGGCCATCACCGCGTCGGGGTCCGAGGCCGCCTACGGCATCTATGTGTCGCCGCGCGTAACATCCTTCGGGCCGGTAGTTAGCCCAGCGGGCTCTTGCCCGCGTAGGGTCGAACTGACCCACTACCCCACTACGATTCTGATGAGCCAAGGTGAATAGACGTGCCTAAATCAAAGGGCGGCGACAGCGAGCGCCAGCGGATACCACCTCCGCTCATCAAGCATCGCATTGCGTCAGGTCGTGGCGCCATGGAACAGCCCAACGTCACCCACGACGGTGAGGCCCGACTAACACCGAAGTTCTGGCTCGCGGTACTCCTGACGGGTATCGCGGCCGGACTATTCGGTGACCTGTTGATGTGGATACTGGCCCTCGCGGAACGCGTGGCTTTCAACTACCACTCGGGCAGTTACCAGGCGGCCGTCGCCGCAGTCTCGGGCGTACGTCGCGTTCTCTCACTCGTGATCGCCGGCGTGATCGGAGCGGTCTCGTGGTACCTCATCCGGCGATTCTTGAAGAAGGAGCGCTCGGAGATCGACGAAGCCGTGTGGAGCGGCGACGGCGAGCTCTCGATGCGGCGCAGTCTGCTCACGTCGTTGGTGTCTGAGGTCGTCGTCGGGGCCGGCGCCTCGATCGGTCGAGAGGCGGCGCCGAAACTGATGGGTGGCGCGTCGGGTTCATTGATCGCGCGCTGGTTCAACTTAACGAGCGCTCAGAAGCGACTCCTCGTTGCCTGTGGTGGAGGTGCGGGCCTCGCCGCGGTGTACAACGTGCCCTTTGGCGGCGCGATCTTCACCGCCGAAGTCCTCTACGGCAGTTTTGCGTTGCCGGTCGTGTTCCCGGCTCTCGCGACGTCGTTGATTGCGACCCTCGTCTCGTGGATCTATCTGCCCGCTCACGCAACGTACATTGACATTCCGAACTATCGCTTCAGTACGTCTCTCATGGTCTGGTCGCTCCTGGCTGGCATCGTCATCGGGTTGCTGGCAGTTTGGTACGTACGGCTCATCGCCTGGGTGTCGTTTCATCGCGCCAAAGGCACGAACATCTTTTGGATGATGCCGCTGGCCTTTTTGCTGGTCGGCGTGGCTGGGATCTGGTACCCCCAGGTCTTTGGAAACGGCAAAGACATGGCGCACCAGGCGTTCTTAGGAGTAGGGGGAATTGGTCTACTCTTCGCTCTCTTCGCGCTCAAACCACTCCTCACGTCGCTCACGCTCGGCAGTGGAGCGTCCGGGGGCGTCTTCACGCCGTTTCTCGCGACGGGCGCGATGCTCGGCGCATTCCTCGGCGCGGCCTGGGTGCACCTGTGGCCTGGTACCCCCATCGGGGCGTTCGCGTTGGTGGGAGCCGCCGCGATGATCGGCGCCGTGATGCAGGCTCCATTGGCCGGATTGGTTCTGGTGCTCGAACTCACGCACGGGGGATTCAACATCAGCGTCCCGATGATGGCCGCCACGGTCATTGCGACGCTGCTTGTGCGCCAGATCGACGGATACTCCATCTACTCGGCGCGTTTGCCTCAGCGTGAGCCCGCCCCCGAAACGTAGCGACTACCCGCGTCAATTGGTGAATGAAAGACTAGAGAGATGAACGGTCCAACGACGCACCGATCTCGTGGCTGAGAGCCCGCTCAGTGTTCGTCGAATCGATCGCGCCGACTGGGCGGCGTTACGCACCATTCGACTCGAAGCCCTCGCCGACGCGCCCCAGGCCTTCGGTTCCACGCTGGACGGGGCCACCCGGCTCTCGGCTCGCCAGTGGCGCGCGAAAGTGACAACGAGTCAATACTTCGTGGCCGAGCGCGGCCGCGCTGTCGTGGGCATGGCCTCGGGCGGTTTCAACGAGCAGCGTCCGGGAACGCACTGGCTCTACGGCATGTACGTGACGCCCGCCGAGCGGGGCAGTCTTGCGGCAAAACTACTGGTCAGGGTGGTTGTGGACTGGGCGCGCGGCGACGGTGGCGACGAGTTGTACCTGCACGTGGCCTCAGAAGCTCCGCGCGCTCGCGCCTTCTACGAGAAGACCGGTTTCGCTGTGACCGGGGAGCCGTTCACCATGGAGAGGGACCCTAACGTAACGATGTACACCATGAAGAAATCGATCGCCAACGAATTTCGCGTCGCCCGCGTCGACGCCGCCGAGTTCTACGAACTGCGGCGAAGAGTGTTGCGCGAGAACGATGCGACGAAGTCGGTTGAGGATCCGCGCGACAGGGAGCCAACCGCAATTCACTTCGCGGGGCTGCTCGACGACCGTGTTGTGGTGAGCGCGTCGTTCTATCCGACGAGCGCGCCGGTCCGCGAGGACCTTACGAGTTATCAACTGCGCTTCATGGCCGTCGACTTCGACGCGCAGGGTCACGGCTATGGCGCACAGGTGCTCGCCGTCGCGGAAGAGGCGCTGCGCGACGCGGGTGCCGAGCAGTTGTGGGCGAACGCGAGGGACTCGGCGCTGGGCTTCTACACGGCGACGGGGTGGGAGATCATCACGGATTCGGCGAACATCAGCGCGGAGACGCAACTGCCGCACCACAAGATTGCGAAACTTCTTGACCGCGAAACCAACGCGGCCTCGGGCTAAGCCCGCCGTTTACTAAGTTAGTAAGAATGCGCAAATACGTACTCCTGTTCGTGGCGATCGTCATCGTCGCCGCGGCAGTCTTGATCTACCCTCACGTAAAAAAATCCACCGGGGCGTCAACGACGACCACGACATCGACCACCACGACGACGGCCCCGACGGCCCCGACCGCTCCGTTAACGGGGCTGCCCGACCCGACCGGCGCGTCGCTGACGCGTCCCGCGCTCACGGTCAAGATCGAGAACACGCCCGACGCTCTGCCCCAGTGGGGGATCAGCGAGGCCGACGTTGTCTACGAGGAGATCGTGAACGGTGGCATCACGCGCCTCGCCGCGATCTTTAACTCCCACGCACCCACCAAGGTCGGACCCGTTCGCTCGGTGCGTCCGACCGATACTCAGGTGGTCTGGCCGATCGGGGGTATTTTCGCCTATTCCGGTGGCGCTCAGTACGCCATCGACAGCATTGAAACGGCTCCCGTGAAACTCATCGACGAGAGTTCGGCCGGGGCGGCAATGTTTCGCGACCCCAACCTGGAAGCGCCGCACAACCTCTTCGCGAGCGCCCCGGCGCTCTTCGCCTTCAAGGGCACCCCGACGCCGCCGCCGGCTCTCTTTGGCTACCGCGCGGCGACCGCGAAGCCCGTGGGCGCGCCGGTCACGAAGTTCGTTGTGCCGTTTCCGAGCATCTATCCCGTCACCTGGACCTGGGACAGCGCGACGAACTCGTGGGACCGCACGCTCTTCGGCCAGCCCGACGTCACCGGTACCGGACAGCGCGAGTCTCCAAAGAACGTCATTGTCATGTACGTCAACTACGTGAACGGCATCGGCACTATGAGCTCCTACGCCGACTTGCAGGGTGCGGGCACGGCGATGGTCTTTAGCGGCGGACGAGAGATCGTGGGCACGTGGTCGCGGGGCTCCTCGAAGGCCGACGTTGTCCAGTACCTCGGCTCGAGCGGCGCCACGATTCGCCTCACTCCGGGCCAGACTTGGGTTGAACTGCTCAACGACGGCGTGCCGCTCAGCATCACGAGGTAGTCGCCGAGCGCTCGCTGCGGCGTATCGTACGAAGGTACCTCGAACGGAGATCCATGACGTACCGCGAAGAACTGATTGAACTCGCCGACGGACGAAGCCTGGAAGTGGCGACCTTGGGTAGCCCGAGCAGTCCAAAAGACGGCCACCTCTCGATCTTCATGAGTCACCTCGACGACGTCGCGGCCGCCCTGCAGGCATCGTGAGCAAAATCTCGTGACGCGACTCGGCAATCTCTACGGCACCGACGCCACGTTTCTTGGCGTCCCCGCGGCCGACCCCGACGTGATCGATGAGTGGTCGTCGTCGGCCGCCGTCATCATCGGCGCGCCCTTCGACGGCGGCACGTCGCACCGCCCGGGCGCTCGCTTCGGTCCTCAGGCCATACGCACGACGGACTACCTGCCCCACGACGGGATGCGCCCTTCGCTCGCCCTAGGCGTCGACCCCCTGGTCGACCTACGGGTGGTTGACCTGGGCGACGTGGAGATGCCGTCGGGCGAAACCGAGCGGTCGCTGGCGTTGCTCGAAGATCGCGTTGCGATGGTGGCGCGCCAGGGCGTGATTCCGATCATTCTCGGCGGCGATCACACGATTGCCCTGCCCGACGTGACGGGCGTGGCGAACCACGTCGGCTTCGGTCGAGTCTCGGTGATCCACTTCGACGCCCACGCCGACACGGGCCAGAGTCAACTCGGTTCGCTCTACGGCCACGGAACGCCCATGCGTCGTCTCATCGAATCGGGCGCCTGTCGTGGCGATCGATTCCTGCAGATCGGACTGCGCGGATACTGGCCCGAGCCCGAGACGCTCGACTGGATGGCGGGTCAAGGAATGCGATCATTTGAAATGAGCGAGATCGTTGCTCGCGGATTGGACGACGTGCTCGATGAAACGCTGGAACTGGCGATGGACGACTGCGACGCCGTCTTTCTCTCGATCGACATCGACGTCGTTGATCCGGGATCGGCTCCGGGGACTGGCACGCCCGAACCCGGGGGCCTCACCAGTCGCCAACTGCTCGACGCCGTGCGCCGTATCGGAATGAGTGTGCCAATTGCGGGAGTCGACGTCGTCGAGGTCGCCCCGCCCTACGATCACGCCGAGATCACGGCGTATCTCGCCAATCGTGTGGTGCTCGAAACCCTGGGCGGGATCGCGTGGCGCGCCCGCGAAGCGCTCGGCGAGAAAAACCGCCAACCGAGCGACCCGCTACTCGATCGTTAGCCGCGCATCGAGTTCAGAATCTCGACGACCATCTCTTCTGTGGTGTTGGGGTGCAGGAACGCGATTCGTCCGACCGTCTCGCCCTCCCACTTGGTGGGCGTAATGAAGGCGATCTGCCTTCGCAGAAGTTCCTGACTCCACTCGTTGTACTTCTCAGCCTTCCAGCCCCGACGGCGAAAGAGCACAATCGAGAGACTCGACGGTCGCACCATCTCGAGGTGGTCGCTCTCTTCAATGAGCTGCTGGGTGCGTTGGGCGAGATCGATGGCGACCTGGACGCCCGACTCGTAGGCGGCCGCTCCGTTCGTGACGAGCGAGAACCAAAACGGCAGGCCGCGCGCGCGACGCGAGAGGTGAATGCCGAAGTCTGAGGGATTCCATTCGTACTCGTCGTCGGAGCTGTCGTGCAGGACGTCAAGATAGCTGGCCTGCTGGGCGAGGACTTTGCGCGCGACGGTCGGATTGCGATAGATCAGCGCACAGCAGTCGAGCGGAGCGAAGAGCCACTTGTGGGGGTCGACAATGAAACTGTCGGCGTGGCGGATCCCTTTGAAGAGGTGTTTGTGAGTCGCAGAGAAGATAGCGGCGCCACCGTAGGCGCCGTCGATGTGAAACCAGAGGTCGTGCTCGCGCGCGTAACTTCCGAGCCCTTCCAAATCGTCGACGATGCCGGCGTTCGTGGTGCCGGCGGTGGCGACGATGCCGATGACGTTCTCGGGATGCGGGTCGTTCGCGAGCGCAGCTTCGAGGGCCTTGAGCGTAAAGCGGTGATCATCGGTCTCGACGATGAGCGTGTCCACATCCAGGACGTGTAGTGCCGTACCGATGCTCGAGTGAGCATCGCTGGAGATGGCGAAACGCACGTCGTGTGGGTTGAGCTCGGGATGCTTCGCGCGCCCGACGTCACGTCCGACGGTCAAGCTCGAAAGGTTGCCGATCGAGCCGCCGGAGACGAATGCACCGCCGGAGCCTGCGGGAAGTCCGGCGGTGTCCGCGAGATACGTGAGGGCTTGGTTCTCGGCGACCACGACGCCGCTCGACTCCAGCCAACTCGTGCCGTTGAGACCCGAGCACGCGACCACCATGTCGAAGAGCAACGAGTTCTTCGTCGGCGCGTTGGGGATGAACGCTAAGAAGGCGGGAGAGTCGATGGAAACGACGGCCGGCGCGAGCGTCGTCTCGAAGAAGTCGAGAATCTCTTGGGGGTTTCGACCCTCTGGACGAATGAGACCGGCGAGCTTGTCGATCGGGATCTCCCTCTGACTGCCGTAGTCGAGCGGCACCGGATCCATCGAAAGTCGTTCACGGCAGTACGCGAAAACGGCGTCGGTGAGTTGCGCGTCGTAGTCAAACATCTGGTGCCCCACTGCACTCCCTCTCGAATTTGGTCCCTGACTATCGTACGGGCTCAAACGATGCCGCACGGCTGAGCGCTTAAGGCCTAATGGCACACCAAGTAGCATCCCGTCATGGCAAGCGACCGTGTGGGTTACCTCGGGCCCGAGGGCTCTTTTTCCCACGAGGCCGTGACCACTCTAAAGAACGGGGACGCGGTCGCCTACCCCTCTCTGGAGGATCTCCTCGGGGCAGTGGCCGACGCCACGCTCGACCAGGGGCTTGTGCCGATTGAAAACGCCCTCGAGGGCACCGTGTCGGCCACCATCGACGGACTCGTCTTCGCTCATGACCTCGTCATCCTTCAAGAGATTGTCCTACCGATTCACCTGCATCTGCTGGCTCGCCCGGGTGTCACGTTGAACGCCATCACGAGCGTGCGCAGTTACGTGCACGCTCTGGGACAAGTGCGCGGATTCGTTCACGAGCACGGGTTCGAAACAGTCCAAACGACCTCCACATCCCAGGCCGCCTCCGATGTCGCCGGGTCGCTCGAACCGTGGGCCGCCGTTGGCTCGGCCCTCGCGGGCCAGCTCTTTGGGCTCGACGTTGTTGCCGCGGACATCGAAGATCACTCGGAAAATGCCACTCGGTTCGTGTTGGTTGGTCGCGACGTTGTCGCGGCTCCGACGGGCCACGACCGCACCACGATTGTCTGCTTCCAAGATGCCGACCGTCCCGGATCGCTCTACGCCATGCTTGGTCGATTCGCCGCACGCGATATCAACCTGACCAAGCTCGAGAGCCGTCCGACGAAGCGGGGACTCGGTGACTACTGCTTTGTCATTGAGTTCGAAGGACATGTAGCGGACCAAGTCGTCGCGGACTGCCTGGCCGATCTTCAGGCGCATCTTGCGCGTGTGAAGTTTCTCGGTTCCTATCCCGTGACGGGCGAGGGCGCGAGCGACCGACGCGAAGAGGTGGCCGCGGCGCGTCTCGCGGCGACGCAATGGATCGATGCCATTCGCGCGCGTGTGAGACCGGCGTCGAGGTAGTGGCCCGGTTTCCGTTTCCTGTTGTTTGGGTCATCGTTTGGGTTCGCTGATCTCATCACCGGCGAGGAGTCGACGCATATTCCACCGCAGACGCTCGATCATTCCTACCGACACTCCTTCAGGCGGTGTGATCTCCGCGATCGTGTCGTTGAGAGCATCGAGAGTTTCCAAGACCGCCGCCGCCGCCCGGGCCGCGGCAATCACGCCCCAGGATTGTGCCTCCGGAAGTGGTTGTAGGAAGTCGCGATAATCGCGTCACGGCTTCGTAGTCTTTCGTGGGCCCGAGGACTCGCCATCGTTCCTCGATGAGGTCGTCCGAGAGTACGACGGTGGTGATGTCGTAACCGTCGCCTCGGCATTGGTGATGATCGCTCGACGATCTCTCGCGCAGATCGAGATCGATGAAGTGGTGTCCGTCCGTGAAACTCACTTCGATTGACGTCCCTGAACCTGGTTCTAAGTAAAGTCGGCGGCTCGCGCGACCGGAGTAGTCGCCAAAAGAAACGATCCCCGTCTCGTCAAAGCGAACTCGCGCGCCGTCGCCGCTCTCTTGAGTGAAGGTGGCGGCGCCTCGGAACGTTCCGCCATCACCGCTGTGGGCGTCGTGGATTGAGCGATGGACACTCCATGAACCGAGCAGAAAATCCAGAGTTGTCATACCTCGCATCTCCTCCATTATTGCGGCGAGCGAGAATCCGAGCTCATAAGGGTAGACATCCCGGCTCGCAGATACGGAACTGACGCCTATGTCAATGACATCGATCGCTTGTAGTCGGTACGGCAGGCTGACAGCTCTGATACTTGTTGTCGGTCTGATCTATGTAACTCCCGCTAGCGCGTCTGCCCCGAAAGATGTCTATTTGGCGTCCAAGGCACCTTTTGGTCAAAACGGAACCCGCGGAGGGAGTGGGATTTGAACCCACGGTGGGCAAGCCCACGCCGGTTTTCAAGACCGGTACATTCGGCCGCTCTGTCATCCCTCCGGGGACCACACTAGTTGGAGACCGGAGCGC
Source organism: Acidimicrobiaceae bacterium (assembly GCA_003142095.1). Lineage (GTDB taxonomy): Bacteria > Actinomycetota > Acidimicrobiia > Acidimicrobiales > RAAP-2 > RAAP-2. The sequence goes on from PLON01000060.1 coordinate 49,017, forward strand.
CCTTTTTGTTGAGACGGTGACGGGCGGCGACGTCAAGGACGACCTTACGCAGACGAACCGACTTCGGAGTGACTTCGACGGCTTCGTCGTCGGCGATGAACTCGAGAGCCTGTTCGAGTGAGAAGATCGTCGGCGGCGCGATCTTTTCGGTGTTGTCGCTGCCCGAGGCGCGCATGTTGGTCAACTTCTTCTCTTTGGTGGGATTCACGTTCATTTCGTCGGATCGCGCGTTCTCGCCGACGATCATTCCTTCGTACACTTCGACGCCGGGACCCACGAACAACACGCCGCGCTGTTCGAGGTCGAGCAGGGCGTTGGCCGTGGTGTCACCGTGGCGGTCCGCCACGAGCGTGCCCTTTTGGCGCAGTCGAATGTCGCCGTACCACGGTTCGTACCCGTCGGACATGGTGTGCATCATGCCCGCGCCGCGAGTCTCGGTCATGAACTCGGTGCGAATCCCGACAAGCCCGCGCGCCGGAATGCGCCACTCCATGCGCACCCAACCGGTGCCGTGGTTGACGAGGTCGACCATGGTGCCCTTGCGCGTGGCGAGAAGCGTGTTGATCGGTCCGACGAAGTCGTCGGGAGCATCGATAGTGACGTGCTCCATGGGCTCGTGTACCTTGCCGTTGATCGTGCGCGTGACGACCTGGGGCTTGCCGACAGTCAGCTCGAAGCCTTCGCGGCGCATCGTCTCGATCAAGACCGCTAGTTGCAGTTCGCCACGTCCCTGGACCTCCCAGGCGTCGGGACGGTCGGTGGGCAGCACGCGTAGCGCCACGTTGCCAACGAGTTCTTTGTCGAGGCGGTCCTTCACCATGCGAGCGGTGAGGAGCTTGCCTTCGGTGCCAGCGAGCGGTGAGGTATTGATGCCGATCGTCATCGAGAGGCTCGGCTCGTCGACGTGCAGAGGTTCGAGCGGTATGGGGTTCTCGGCGTCTGCCAAAGTCTCGCCAATGGTGATGTCCTCGAACCCCGCGACCGCGACGATGTCGCCGGGACCCGCGCTTTGGGCCGGGATACGTTCCAGCGCCTCGGTGATGAAGAGCTCGGTTATCTTGGCGTGCTCGACGGTGCCGTCGATGCGGCACCACGCGACTCGCTGGCCGCGCTCGAGGTTTCCGTTAATAACTCGACAGAGCGCGAGACGGCCCAAGTAGGGAGAAGCGTCGAGGTTGCAAACGAGGGCCTGGAGGCCGTGTCCCTCTTCGTACTCGGGCGCCGGAACGAAGTCGACGATCGTCTGAAAGAGCGGTGTGAGATCACCGGAGGTGGCCGTCGGGTCGAGTGAGGCCCAGCCTTGGCGGGCGCTCGCGTACAGAATCGGGAAGGAGATCTGGTGTTCGTCGGCGTCGAGGTCGAGAAAGAGGTTCTCCACTTCTTCCAGGACTTCGGCCACACGCGCATCGGGCCGATCCACCTTATTTATGACGAGAACGACGGGCAGTCGCTTTTCGAGGGTCTTGCGCAGCACGAAGCGGGTCTGGGGCAGGGGACCTTCGGCGGCGTCAACAAGGAGCACCACGGCGTCCACCATGGCGAGTCCGCGCTCAACTTCGCCACCGAAGTCGGCGTGACCAGGGGTGTCGATGATGTTGATGGTGAGGCCGTTCCACTTGACGGCCGTGTTCTTCGCGAGGATGGTGATGCCCTTTTCGCGTTCGAGGTCGCCGGAGTCCATGACCCGGTCCGTGATCTCCTCGTGGGCCGTGAAGGAGCCGGTTTGGCGCAGCATCTTGTCCACCAACGTGGTTTTCCCGTGGTCTACGTGGGCGATGATGGCGATGTTTCGAATAGATGAGCGTAGCGACATGACCCATCTACGCTACTCGCAACGGACCAGTCGCCAATCTTACGCCGCGAGGTGAAGGTGTTGACGCTGGCGCGTGACAGCGGTCCGCACGAGGTCGCGCGCTCCGGCGCGAAGGTCGGCCATGGTCCCATCGACGCTGAGGACGACGCCCGCCTCGGGCCAGAGGCCAATTACTCGTGCCGCGGCGAGACCGTTGGGCTCGGCGAGAGCGTCGATGGTGAGATCGGCCCGCAGTCCCGGGCCCGCGCTCTTTCCGGGCGCGCCCATACGTACGCGCACGAGGACACGACGTGAGTCTCGTGTGACCACGAGGTCACGTCGACCACGCAGCGTGGTGCGTGCACGCGCCACGTCGTAGTAGGCGTCGCTCGTTGCGACCTGCCAGGGGTCGCAGAGGCACTCTGCGGCTTCGGCCAGCTGCGTCGTCCAGTTCGTCGCTTCCGCGCTCACGAGACCTAACTCGGCACTAGAGCACGACGCCAGGTACCACGCGAGCGAACCGGGCCGCGCGTAGCCCGCGTTGTGGCGCAGAAGTTGATCGGTCAGTTCGACGTCGACAGCGTCGACGCGAGTGAGTTGAGGTTCGAAGACGCTTCGGCGTAGTGCGGCGTTGCCCAGGACCCGACGGGCGGTCGCGGGTGACCAGCGAAAGACGCCGTCGGCTCGACCGGCCCGTTCGACCATCCACGCGTCGAGACGACGGTGCTGGACACTCGTGACGGCGCGAAAGCGCGCGCTGAGCGAGCGACGATGATCGTCGGTGAGAGCTGCGGGTTCCTCGGGCGACTCGGCGATCAGTCGGTTCATGACGTGTTGGGACAGTCGACGGTGCGTCAGGGTCGTCACGTCGCGAGACCTCTGAGCACGTCGAGCACGTCACCGAGCGCGCGCGCGAGTGTCTCGTCGTTCACGTCGCTGCTCCACAGTTCGCCGGTCGCTGTAGAAAACATCGACGTGCGCAGCGGCACGATGGACGTGCGCAGCGTCTGTACGAGTGCGTGGTAACGCATCACTCGCTCGGCGCCTTCGTCGAGTGGGGACGTCGTCACGTCGAGCAGCACCACCGAGGCGACGTCGCTTGAGGTTGTGCCGACCATCAGATCGATGACGTCGCGCAAAATCACGTTGCCGCCCGCGAGGCGTTGATACGCACGCAGCGACGTGCGTGGCAGCCACCGATTGGAGAGCGGACCGAGCGAGCGCTTCAGGGTCACCCAGTGTGCCTCAACGTCAGCCGCGAGGCGGGCGGTCTCGTCGTCGTCGAGTTGGTCGACGTACCGCGTGAGGTCGTTCGCACCGGCCTCGGCGCACCAGGCGAGCGACGCCTCTCGACAGACGTCGTCAACAGTGACACCTGCACATAGAAGCCGCAGGGCCTGATTGATCAAAATGCCGCGAACTTGCGCGAGTGGGGCAGAGTTGGTGCTGACAATCGAATCACGACGTAGCGACGACGCGCGCACCGTGAGCGGAACGTCTCGAAGGTCCGGTCCGAGTAGTTCGTAAATCGCGTCCTCGAGCATCGCGCGCAGTCCGGCGGCGGCGGTGTTGTTCGCGGATGGTCTCGTCGCTCGCTCGCCGCGCAGAACGTCCATCACGCTGGCGGGGGGAGCGTCCAGAAATGAAGTCATATATCGAGTGTGGCGACCCCGTGTGACAAGCGAATAGCGTGACTACGTGTTCGCCGCCGTCTTTTCTGTCTTCATCGTCGCCGTCGTGGCGCTGGTGGTGTTGACGCTGCGCTGGGCGATCCAGCGCGACCGCGCCCGACGGCGCTAGTCCTCGCCTTTTAGACGATCTTGCAACTCGTGAATCGCTCGATCAAGATCGGCAATGGCCCGCTCGATGACCGAAAGTCGGTCCTTCATGGTTTCGTCGACGCGCTGATCGACGCGCTTGTCGACCTGGGCACTCAGGCGCGAGTCGAGCGAGTCGACAATGGGCTGGGTGATCTGCTTCAGGCGAGCTTTTAGATCGTGGGCGTTGAAGCCGCTGCTGTGGTCGTCGGAAGTGTCGCTCATAGGGCCAGACTACGTGGAAGGTGGTGAGCAGTACACGCCGGCGTCGAACTGCAAGGTGTTGAACTGTCCAGCCCACGGCGGATTCTCGAGCGTCGTCGCTTCATTCTCCAACGTCGTCGCTGGCGTGCACACCGCGTTGAAGGATATGTAACCGCGCACGTTGCTGCCCGTCGCGCCCACGACCGGAACGGGACCGCCGTCACCGAAAGCGATCGCCACGAAGACCGGCATGGGCTGCGTCGAGAGCTGATAGTTGCGATACTCGGACTGTGACGCGTAGACCGCGGCGTTCAGTGACGGGTCAACGGAGGCGATGCCCGCTGACCAGCCCTGGAGCATCGCGGTCCAGTAGGTCGCGTAGATGGCGAGCGTCGCGGTCGAGGCGCCACCGGGTGCGTCGAGCCCCGAGTGGTTGTCGGGATATCCCTCGGGGTCGAAGACGACCCAGTCGGGTTTCAATCCGACACCGAGGCTGCGGTACGAGTCGATCTGGGTGGCGACCCAGGCCCCGGCCGCAAAACCGTGGTTGTAGAAGTTGGTCGTCGTCAGCGGTTGGCCGGCGAGCGGTCCGCTGACCGTCCAAAAGGAGAGCCAGGTCACGCGTTTGTGGGAGTTGTAGATGGCTTGGCCGAGGAGAAAGTCTGGCGACTCGTCGATGTTCGAGGAGCCGGTGAAGCCGACCCAGGGCGCGCTGCGGGTACCGAGGCCGCCGGTCTCTGAGATGATCGGCCACCCGTTGGTGATGGCGGCCGACCACTTGGTGCTCGGGATGGCGTACACGCCAACTCCCTCGGGTGGGGGTGAGTTGACGCCCGCTGCGTACAACGTGAGATCTCCGTTGATCTGCAGGCCCGCGACGATATTGCCGACGGTTCGAGCGGAGCTGCCGGCCGTCACCGAAACGTTGGTGGCCGTCCAGGCGGACGAACCCGTCGGGCTGGTGAGGACGAAGAGATCACCCCAGTTGGCGGCCTGGCCCGCAACGGCGACTTGGGTTGGCGTCACTTGCACCGACAGTGCGCCACTCAGTGGCGGCGCTCCCGAGGCGAGGGTGGTGACGTTGGACTCGTTCCATACTCCCGGTGAGGCGGTCTGGTGGCTTACTGCGTGGCTGACTTCGGCGCCGCTCGCCAGGTATCCGGTCGAAAAGAGCTCGACACTCCCGCCACTGGTGAGGGCCGCGAGATCAACCTGGCTGGTATTCGCGCCGAGGGCGACGGTTCCCGAGACGATCGGCGCGCCGACGAGCGTCGTTAGGTTCTCGCTCGTCCACGCGCCCAATGTCGAACCTTGATTGGTGTCAACGACGAGGTCCCCGTTGTTCAAAATCGCCGCGAAGGTGGGCGTGGCGCCGGGCACCACAACCGGATCACTCGCGAAGGCGGTGGCGACGGTAGGCGGAGCGGTCGTCGTAGTGGTGCTGGTCGAGGTTGTCGTGGTTGGGGGCTTCGTTGTCGTTGTCGTTGTCGTTGTCGTTGTCGTTGTCGTCGTGGTGGAGGCCTTTGCGGTCACGACCTTCGGGGTCAGCGTTGACGTGGCGATCCCTCGGTAGTTGACCGTCGCGGCGGACTGGTCGTAGATGGGCAACGGGTCGCCGGTCCCCCACGAGAGCGTGAGCACTTCGATCTCATTGTTGGTCGTGCGATAGGCCACCGTTGCGCTGGTGCTGGCGACTTGAATGCTCGGCAGTCCGTTCGACGCATTGACGCCCGTGAGTGCGCTGAGATCCGTTGAGACGTACTTGCGCCACGGCGTGCCGTAGTGCTGACGAGCCCACTGCGCGGTGTCGGTTTCGTTGGGACTAATGAGGATGACGTGACCGGTGGTGTCCACGTACAGAAGGTCGACGTTGCCCGTGGGATCAAAGAACGGAATGGGGTCATCGCCGGGTGTCGGGACGTCGTTGCCAGTCGTGTAGTTGCGCCATCCCGACGTGCCGGTCGATGTCTGTGCGTAGAGCGCGAGCTGATTCGTATTCGTGCGATAGGCGAGGACGCCTTGGGTGGCGTCCGTTGCACCGTGCGGTCCACCGAGCATGGTCGTGGAGCTGAGCTTCGCTTTGAGCGAGGCCGCGTTCCACGGCAGTGGGCCGGTGCCCGTTTCGGCGAACTGATAGAGGGGCAGCCCCGCCGGCGCGGCGGTCGTGATGGCGTGCGACTGCGTGGCCACGAGAACAGTGCTCGCGACCAACGCGGCCGTCATCAGTGCTAGTCGTGGAAACTTCACTGGCGTCCTTACGTGGGCGATACGCCCCATCAGAGCACCCTCACCGTAGAAAGTTTAGATGGGGGCCTTCGTCGAACTCGGTTCAGCGTTGAGCGAATAAATACTACGAACGTGTTACAACTCGTCGCGCGCTTGACGATACTGAGGCACCGAGCTTGTTCAGCGCTCGCGCCGTCACGCTGTACGCGCGATCCTTGGCCAATCTCGTGACTTTGATCGTGCGCGAGCCCTTCTTAAGGGCGCTCCAGGATCGTCCGCCGTTGATCGAATACTGATACGCCGTCACGGCGCTACCTCCCGATGTGGTCGGTGCGCGTAGAACGACAGTGAAGCCACCGGCCAGTGGCGCGAGGGTGAGAATTGTCGGTGGACCTGGTCGCGTGGTGGCGGCCGCGGCGTCGAAGGTCAACGTTGTTGAATAGATCGTTTGATCGGCGTAACTGAGCGTGACGGCGACGCTCTGAGCGATGGACGATCCCACGGTGAAGGACACGACACCCGACGCGTTACTCGTCAAGGTGCTCGTCGCGGCTCCCGCACCGGCCGCTTGGTCGTAAACGTTATTGATGCTGAGGAGTCCTCCGGGCGCTGACCCTGTCACGTCGACTTGGGCGTTCGGGATGACGGCACCACTGGCGTTTCGAAGCGTCGCCGTCACGGTCGGGCCGGCGGTCTGCGCCACGCCGACCGTGCTCGACTCACTGAAGGAACTTTCGCTCGTCGACACGCCCGGTGAGCAGAGTCCGGCGAGGAACGCCGCGCCGTCGGGGCTCCCCAGTCCCGACGCCCTGTCGTAACCAACACCCGCGTTGTACTCGCCCACGTTGTAGAGGTCGTTGTTGCCGGTCGTCACGTCGACGTAGCCGGTCGAGGCCATGGAATAGAGAGAGGGGTTCACGAAACCGAGTCGACCGCCCGGCGCGTTACAGGCCTGGGCGGCCACAGCGATTAAGGCGCTGACCAGTGGCGCGCCGATGGACGTACCGCCGATCGCCCCCCAACCACCCGAGCACGAGTGGTGACAGAAGCCCGTGCCGGCGCCCGTGTAGTACTGGATGAAGCCCGTCGCCGGGTCGCCCATTACCGAAAGATCGGGCACCATGCGCATCGTGTCCGTGGCGGTGTCGATGCCCGGGGCCACCTGCCACGAGGGGCGGCTCCAGAGCGAGGACTCGCCGCCGCCGGCGGCGCCGCAGTTGGTCTGGGTGCAGTCGTCGTTCCACACGGACTCACTGAGGGGATCGATGTTGGAGACGGTCAGCCCACCCACGCCCGTGACGTAGGGCTGGGACGCGGGGTCGTCCACGGCCAGGGCCGACGAGGGACCGGTCGCATCTTCGCAGTCCGACGAGCCATCGTCCCCGGCAGCCGCCACGACTGTTTGGCCCTGTGCTGCCATCTCCTGAAAGATTGTCTGTTCGGCTTGGGCGGCGCCGTCGGTCTGCGCTTCGCAGATACCCCACGAGGTTGTGATGATGGTGGCGGTGTCGTCGCTCGCCATCTGGGTGTAGATGTCGGTGGGGCCCGATGCGTTGTTCGTCCCTTGGTAGACCTCGAGTTTCGCGCCAGGCGCGAGGGCGGCCGACTCTTCGACGTCGAGCGTCGCTTCGTCAGGCGCGTTGTCGGCGTTATCCGACGAGCTCGGCCCACCGTCGACGTTGATTGACGTGATCGTCGGCGCGAGACCATAACAACTGGAGTACGTCGCGGCGTCGCTCGCGTCGTAGGTCGCGAGCTCGTAGACGCCAATGGTCTGACCCACGCCGGTGTCACCACTGCTCCACGCAGCGCTGAAACCGTATAGGGCGGCCTGTTGTTGGACGGTGTAACCGCCCACGCTGTTGGGAGTCGTGCCGGTGGAACTGCCCGCGGCGGGACACGTGGTCGCGACCGAATCCACGTCGTGGCTGACCTCAAGGTTCGTTGACAGAGGCGCAGTGGTGTCGAGACCGGCGACGGCGGTGACGTCGTGCGCAAGAGCGTGCGGCAGGGACGCACTGGTCGTGAAGTGCGCGTCGAGTGCACCGTCACTCAAGCGCACCGTCTCCAGCGATGCGTCGAAGGCGTGCGCGATGTCCGTCGTCGAGCCCGTAACGCGCACGATGTCGCGTCCGGCACTGAGTGCACCCACGCGTAGCCCGTAGCTCGTGAAATAAGTACGAAGGGCGTTTACCGTCAACGCCGACGCGCCGTAGCGCTGCGCGTACTGCGCGGGAGTGAGGTAGCGGTGGTAGTTCGCCGATCCGGTGTTCGAGAGACTCGCGATATACGCACTCAACGCCGCGCGGTGGCGTTGAGTCAAGGCAAGATCGAACGACGTCGTGATGGCTTTGTTGACGACCGCGTCGCGGGTGGGAACCGGCGCCAGTCCCGCGACCACGACGCGCGCCTCGCTGGCGTTTGCGGACATCGAGGTGAGGGGCACAGCGAGCACGACCAATGACACCGCGACGGCCACGAGCGCGCCGCGGGAACCGACACGGAGTTTTCGCATAGGTCTCAGCCTAGGGAGGTGGCCATCGCACGGGGACTGAGCCCCTCGAAATTCTTATGTAACGATTTAATTAACGTCGTAGCCTGCGCGGCGATACACCGCGGACAGATCACCACATTCGACGCACACCGATTCGGGAATGAGCCCTTTGCGAATGAGCCAGCCAAAGATCGTGCAGCCCATGCAAAACCCGAGAAATCCCTCAAGCGACGCGGCGCCAATCAGTGGCAGAAGAATCCAGCGCGCGTCCAACCAACCGGCGCTCAACCACGTGATAAGTGCCGCCGCCGAGAAAGCGAGGCCCATCGCTTGCGCGAAACGCTTGGGTGGACCCGGAACAAATTTCTCCCAACTCTTCAGCCGTGGCCCACTCACGTGCACCGCGAACCATCCGAGCGGCGAGATCTTGGGGCCCGCCGCCACGCGCGCGGCGAAACCGTAAGTCAGGAGAATCAAGAGCCACGCCCAGCCAGTGACGAACGTCACCACGCTCAACGTGATGACGCCGAGCGCGACGCTCCGCGCGGCGGCGTCGTTCACGGGATTCGGGAAGGAGAAGAACCTCTTCACACAGTTACCTTATAGAAATAGTCACGATTACGCGCCGATCGCCAGTTTCACCGTTGTTATCACGCCAATGGTGATGACGAGCACGCGCACCAGGACCGGTGAGAGGCGCATGATCAGCAGCGCTCCGAGGTAGCCGCCGATCAAGGTGCCCGCGAGCAACATGAATACGTCGGAGGTGGCGAGGTGGCCGTGAAAGATGAAGATCACCGCCGCGACGGCGTTGATAACGATGGAGATCGCGTTGCGCAGTCCCTGCAGCTCTTTGATCTCGAATGGCAACGCGATCGCCATGACGGCGAGCAATAAGATGCCGAGCCCCGCGCCAAAGTAGCCGCCGTAGATTGAGACGACGAAGATGCCCACGAAGAGTGCCCACTGCCGCGAGGGGTGCGCGTGATCGATGTGCGCGAGGCGGCGCGTAATGATTGGCGAGATCGCAAAGAGGATCGTCCCCGCGCCAATGAGCCAGGGTACGACGAGTCGAAACGTGGAGGGCGACCCTTCGAGCAACAACGTCGTCCCCGCGGCCGCGCCGAGAACGCACGAGGGCACTAGTGACGCGATGAGTCGTCGGTGCGGCGCGAGTTGTGTACGAAAGATACGTAGCGACCCGAGATAACTTGGCAGTACCCCAACCGTCGTCGAGAGGTTGGCTTGTAGGGCCGGTACCCCAATTGCGAGGAGCGTCGGAAACGTGATGAAGGTACCGCCGCCCGCCATGCCGTTCGCCACGCCCGCGGCGATTCCGGCGACGAAGACGAGACTGAGCCGCCACCACAGTGCAAGGACGCCGACAAACATTGTCACTACTCTACGTACGATGGGTTTTTTACAAATGGGCGTGAGCAATCCGCCAGTTCGTCGACGTCGTCATCTACCGTTAGCCACGTGTACCTCTTGAGCGGCGAACTCATTGTCCCCAAGGACGACCCCGACGATCTCATTCGAGCGGCCGGGGGAATCGTTATGCGTTTCCTAGCGGGGGGGCGGGTGGAGGTCGGCTGCATTTATCGCGAAGCGCGTGGTGACTGGACCTTTCCCAAGGGAAAGCTTGAAGCGGGCGAGACGTTCGAGCAGGGCGCGCTGCGCGAAGTGTTCGAAGAGATCGGACTGCAGTGTCGCGTCGTACGATTCGTCGGAACAACGAACTACACGCACCGCAAGGGCAAACCGAAGATCGTCGCCTACTACCTCATGACTGCCGACATTGGTGAGTTCCAACCCAACGACGAAGTAGACGTGCTGGTGTGGCTGCCCCTCGAACAGGTCCGCGCCCATTTGACCTGGGACCGGGACCAAGAACTCTTCGACATGGTGTTACAACTTCCTGAGATTCGAGTCCTCGCCTCCTAGCGAGACCAACGTTTTCCTCGCTTTACCTGGGTAATTCGTACACAAAGACGTCACGATGACTTGACTCGTCCGACACCATCGGTTAGCCTCGTCCCTTAATCTCTACTAAATCCATTGTAATTGATGGATATAAAGGAAAACCAATGAAAAAGTCCACGATTAGACGAGTTTTAGGGGCAGCGGTTGCCCTTTTGCCCCTGAGCCTGCTCGCTCTGACGAATCCCTCGTCAGCGGCGTCCACCACGACCATCAGCGTCGTCGGTTACTCGGTAGTTTCGAGCGCCTTTACTTCCCTCGAAAACGCTTTTACCAACACTGCCGCGGGCCAAGGTGTGACTTTCACCAACTCTTTTGGTCCGTCCACGACCCAAGCCGAAGACGTCGTCGCCGGGCAGCCCGCGGACGTCACCGTCTTTTCGGCCGTGCCGGATCTGAACTTGCTGGTCGGTGCCGGACTCGTCTCCAAGCAGTGGGCCTCGTACCCGGCTGCCGCCGTCGTCAAGGGCTTTGTGACGGACTCGGTCGTTGCCATTGTGGTGCGCGCGGGCAACCCCCTCGGCATCACCGGCTGGAACAGCCTCACCAAGGGCGGCGTGCAAATCGTGACGCCGGACCCCATCAGTTCGGGAAGTGCGCGTTGGAACCTTCTCGCGGCCTACGAGTCGCAGATCCAACAGGGTCGCACCAAAACTCAGGCCAAGAACTACGTCAACTCGCTCGTGGCCAATGTCGTCTCGGAGCCCACGAGCGGGAGTAAGGCGCTCACGGCCTTTGAAGACGGCACCGGTAACGTGCTGCTCGCCTACGAAGCCGACGCCAAAGCCGCTGTTACGGCGGGCCAGCCCCTTCAGATCATCGACCCGGCGCAGAACACACTGATCCAGAATCCTGCGGCGTTGACGACGACGGGCCTGGCGACCCCCGCCGCGGTCGCGTTCTTCGACTTCATGTTCTCGCGTGCGGGCCAAACCATCTGGGTCAATGAGGGCTTTCGCGCCACCGAATCGGCAATGAAGAGCCTGAAGGCGAGCTCCTTTTACCAGCCCAAGCGTCTCGCGAGCGTCGCGTCGCTCGGCGGCTGGGGCAAAGTCACCGCAACGTACTTCTCGCCGACGGGCATCATTACGCAGATCGAAAACGCACATGGCTACACCAGTTAGCTAGCCCTTACCCCCGAGTGCCCCCGGCGTCGCCCCGCCGGGGGCACTCTCACGTTCGCTCGTAAATAGCTTCGTCGCGGCGCGAGCGAGCCGTCGCGACGTTGCACTACGATTTCCCCGTGCGTTAACACCTGACGTTTCTCGAATGAATCCGTATTCCTCGTTCATGGAGACCTCAGATGCCCGTGTCGCACCTCTCGCACTTATCGCACGCCGACAGCGCTGTGCTGGTCTGCGCTCACGTCACTTTCGAGCGCGCCGGAGTGACCGTTCTCGACGACGTGTCGCTGAAGGTCAGCCCGCACAGCCGCGTTGGGATTGTTGGACCAAACGGCGCGGGCAAGTCCACCTTGTTGCAGATCCTTGGCGGACTTCTCACTCCTGATTCTGGATCGCGTCACGTGGATCCGCCGAGCGCGACGGTGGGCTACCTAACGCAAGAGCACGAGCGACTCTCTGAAGAGAGCGTGCGTGAGGCGATCGCGCGGCGAACGGGTGTCGCCGTCGCCGAAGCCCAGCTGCGCGCCGCCGCGAACGAACTCGCGCTCAATACTCGCGAAGCGAGTGAGCAGTACGACGCGGCGCTCACGCGCTTTGAATCTCTGGGCGCGAGCACCTTTGACGCGCGATTCAAAACGGTCCTCGCCGATCTCGGTGTCGCGAACGTCACGGACTGGCCAACGTCCGCTCTGTCGGGTGGACAAGAGGCGAAAGTGGCCCTCGCGAGTATCGAACTCTCGCAGTACGACGTGGTACTTCTCGACGAGCCCACCAACGATCTCGACTTCAGCGGTCTGGCACGCTTAGAGGAGTGGATTCGCCGACGACCGGGCGGACTCGTCGTCGTCTCGCACGATCGCGACTTTCTCGAACGAACGGTGACGTCGGTGCTCGAGATCGATGAGCATTCCCACTCGGCGCGAGAGTACGGCGGAGGCTGGTCCGGCTACCAAGCGGAGCGAGCGAACGCTCTTCGCCTCGCGAAGGAAGCCTTCGAAGTTTTCCAAGAGCGGAGGGAACAACTCACGTCGCGCGCGCAGCGTCAGCGTCAGTGGGCGCTCGAGGGTGTGAGAGGAGAAAAGAAGAAGGCAACGGACCACGACACCGCCCAACGAGACTTTCGCATCAATCGCACGGAGAAGCTGGCGCAAAAGGCTCGCCAGAGCGAACGCGCCCTCGAACGACTCGAGGAGGTTACAAAACCCTTCGAAGGGTGGGACCTACGTTTTCGAATCGATGAGGTCCATCGCGCGGGCGACGTGGTGTCGCGACTTAACGACGCGATCGTCGAATGGCCGGAGTTTCGTCTTGGTCCGATCACGCTAGAGATCGCCTGGGGAGAGCGCGTAGCCCTGACGGGTGAGAACGGCTCGGGCAAGTCCACGTTGTTACATGCGATCCTCGGCACGTTGGAGCTTTCACGCGGAACGCGCGTGCTCGGTCCGGGCGTCGTGACGGGAGTGTTGGGACAAGATCGGCGCGCCTTGAATTCCGACCACGACCTCGTACGGTACGTGAGCGATCGCTGCTCACTAAATCTCTCGATGACACGTTCGCTGCTCGCCAAGTTCGGTCTGGGCGCGAAGGAAGTCTCGCGACCGGCGAGCACGTTGTCGCCCGGTGAAAGGACGCGTGTGGAACTGGCGATCTTCCAAGCGCTGGGGGTGAACTTCCTCGTGCTCGACGAGCCGACCAACCACTTGGACCTGCCCGCGATTGAACAGTTAGAACAGGCGCTTGCGAGTTTCGCCGGGACGTTGCTCGTCACCAGTCACGATCGCCGGTTGCTCGAGGCTCTCGAGTTCACGAGGATTCTCACCATGGCAAACGGACTGCTCGCCGAGGGCGCTGAAGGTCCGTCCTCCTGACGTTGAGAGCTGATTCTTGAGTAGGCTAATCAGTTAGGGAGAGGTGGGTGAGTTCGGTTTAAACCACATTCCTGCTAAGAATGCGGCCTGCGAAAGTGGGCCCGAGGGTTCAAATCCCTCCCTCTCCGCCACTAAACACCGAGCGCAGCGCGCTCGGTGTTGTTACGTGAAGGGAAGTGCGGTGCGGTACTGGATCGAGACGCTCGGGTGTCCCAAGAATCACGTGGACTCGGACAAGTTGGCGGGACTGCTGGAGTCCCAGGGATACCTCGTGGCGACGAGCCCCGAGAACGCCGACCTCGTGGTCGCCAATACCTGCGCGTTCATCGAAGCCGCCCGTGAAGAGTCGATCGAAACCGTGTTGGATCTCGCGGACGTGAAGCGCAAGGATGCGCGTCTCGTCGTGACGGGTTGCATGGCCGAGCGCTACGGCGAAGAACTCGCCGCCGCCCTCCCCGAAGTCGACCTCGTCGCTGGGTTCGGAGCGAGCTTGACCGTGCCGACTCCGGTGACGCTGCGCGCCACGGCCCTACCGTCGTTCGACCTCTTGAACCTGCCGCGGCCCGCGCCGAAGGCGCCGTGGGCCTACGTGAAGATCGCCGAAGGGTGCGATCGCCGATGCGGCTTCTGCGCGATTCCGACCTTTCGCGGTGACCAGCGCTCGCGCTCGACGAGCGAGATTCTGAGTGAAGCGCGAGCGCTTGTCGAAGGTGGCGTTCGCGAGATTGTGTTGATCGCCCAAGACCTCGCGAGTTGGGGACACGACCGTCGTCGCGCCGGGCGCGGCGAAGCGATCGAAGTCCTCGACGAGGGTGGCACGCAGCCCCTGATTGAACTGACGAAAGCTCTGACCAGTGAGGTCGATCGCGTCCGTCTGCTCTACCTGTACCCGTCCGGTCTCACCGAGGGACTGATCGAAACGATTCTTGCGACGAAGGTCCCCTACTTCGACCTCTCGTTGCAGCACGCGTCGCGCCCGTTACTACGCGGGATGCGTCGCTGGGGCGACGGCGCGCGGTTCTTGGAGCGCATCGCGGCCATTCGCGCCGTGGAACCCGACGCGACGTTTCGTTCGTCGTTCATTCTCGGCTACCCCGGCGAAACCGAAGACGATCAACGCGCACTTCTCGATTTCATCGAAGGAGCACAACTGGACTGGGCCGGGTTCTTCACGTTCTCCTCAGAGGTCGGCACCTACGCCAACGACCTCGACGCTCCGGTCGCCCACGAGTTGGCTCTCGAGCGACTGCGCGAGGTCTCCGAACTCCAAGACGTCATCACCGCGAAGAAGCGCGACGCCCTCGTTGGCACCAGTCAAGAACTTCTGATCGACGCACCGGGTGTCGCGCGCAGCGTGCGTGAGTGCCCCGAGATTGACGGGGTCGTGCACGTGGACCCGGCACTTATCGTGGGCTCCATGGTCAAGGGCGAGATCACAGCGAGTCGGGGCACGGACCTCGAGGCGGTCGTGGCGTGAGCGTCGAGCGCACTTACGGGCCTACCGCGCTGTTGACGCCCGCGAACATGATGACGGCGTTTCGCCTAATCGTCGCGCCGTTTTTCATCTACCTCATTATCTTCGAACGAATCTCGTGGTGGACCACGGTAGTTGGCCTCTCGGTGGCGGCGTCGGACTACTTCGACGGCATCATCGCGCGTCGTCACGGTACGACGACCTCGGGCGCGTTTCTCGACCCCCTCGCCGACAAGGTCATCGTGCTTGGTGGGCTCTACGCCATCATCATCTCGCGTCCCCACGGCATCACGTTCTTCGTGATTCCCGCCATCATCATCACGTTGCGCGAAATCTGGATGAGCGTGTTTCGCGCGCGCGCCGCGAGACAGGGGATCTCGATTCCCGCGAGCCGTCTCGCGAAGTGGAAGACCTTCGTGCAGGACTGGGGGATTGGCTTCTGCGTTCTTCCCATCACTGGTCACCACCTCGCCTTCGCCTTCGTGACGATCTGGATCGCCGTCGTGCTCACCGTATACACCGGCTGGCAGTACTACCACGTCGGTAAGAGAGTCGTGGCCGGTGCGCGTTGAAATTGTCGCCGTCGGCACGGAGTTGCTGCTCGGCCAGATTCCCGACACCAACTCGCAGTGGCTCGGCGAGCGACTCGCCGCCAACGGCATCGCCTCGCACTTTCACCAGCACGTGGGAGATAACCACGACCGCATCGTGCTCGCCTTTCGCACCGCGCTCGCGCGTAGCGACGCGCTGATCGTCTGCGGGGGACTCGGACCGACCCAAGACGACATCACGCGCGCGGCTCTCGCCGAAGTGATGAACGTACCGCTCGAGCGCCACGACGAGATCGTGGAGGTCATTCGTGCGGCGTTCAGTTCGCGCGGACGATCGATGTCCGACAACAACCTGCTCCAAGCTGACGTGCCGCGCGGGGCGACGATCATCCCTCAGACTCGCGGGACCGCGCCTGGTCTCATCTGTCCCCTCGGATTGAAGGTGATTTACGCAGTACCGGGGGTGCCCTACGAGATGAGCGACATGTTCGATCGCGCCATCTTGCCCGACCTGCTCGAACGACAGCGCGAGGCTGGCGAGACCGGCGTTATCAAGAGTCGCGTGCTGCGCACCTGGGGCGCGAGCGAGTCCGCGCTCGCCGAAGCGGTCGGTGAGCGATTCGAGGAACTACAGCTCGGCGGGCGCGTCACGATTGCGTTTCTCGCCTCGGGCATCGAAGGCATCAAGGTGCGACTCACCGCGAAGGGAAACGACGACGCCGACGCGACGGCACTGCTCGGTGTCGAAGAACTTGCGGTCAGCGCCCTCATCAAAGAGAAGCTCGGCGACATCATCTTCAGTGTCAATGACGAATCAATGGAAGAGGTCGTCGCGGCGCTGCTCAGTTCTCACGACGCGACCCTCGCCGTCGCGGAGTCGCTGACCGGAGGGCTCATCGCGAGTCGACTCGTCAACGTGGCCGGTGCCTCCGCGTGGTTTCGTGGCGGGATTGTGAGTTACGCCTCGCAGGTGAAATTCGATCTTCTCGGCGTGCCGGAGGGACCGGTCGTGACCGGTGACGCCGCCGAAGCGATGGCGCTCGGCGTGCGCAAGTTGCTCAACAGCGACGTGGGGCTCAGCGTGACGGGGGTCGCGGGGCCCGACGAACAAGACGGGCAAGTTCCCGGCACCGTCTACGTTGGTCTTTCACTCGGCGAGGGCACCACGCACGCGGCGCTGCGACTACCGGGCGATCGTGCACGCGTGCGTTCGTACGCCGCCATTAGCGCCCTCGACGTTCTTCGCCGAGCTCTTCAAAGCTCTCGTTGAGCGTCCGACTCCTCTAACCTTCAAAGAGGAGGTTCGCGTGTCGAAACTTGTCGTGGATCTCGATCCCGGAGACTGGGGCTTCTCTCCCGAGCGCCTCAGCCGCATCTCCTCGCACTTCGATCGCTACGTCGAGGACCGGCGTCTGGCCGGGTGGCTCGCGACCGTGTCGCGCGGCGGTCAACTCGTTTGGACGGGCAACGGTGGGCACCGCGACCGCGAACGCGGGCTCGCCGTCGAGGATGACACGATCTGGCGCATCTTCTCGATGACCAAGCCCATCACGGCGGTCGCGGTGATGATGCTCTACGAAGAGGGGCTCTTCGATCTCGACGACGACGTCGGCCAATGGATTGACGCGCTGCGCGCGCCGAGGGTCTGGTCGGGCGGGACGCCGACGAGCCCCGAGACCGTGTCGGCGATCGAGCCGGTGCGCGTGCACCACCTGTTGACGCACACGAGTGGACTGACGTACGGCTTTCAGTACATTCATCCGGTCGACGCGATCTACCGAGCGAAGGGGTACGACTTTGCCTTTAAGCCTGGTGCGAGCCTCATCGAGGCGGTGGACGACTTTTGTACCAGCCCGCTGGTTTTTCAACCCGGGTCGCGCTGGAACTACTCGGTCGCCTTCGACGTGCTTGGCCGTCTGATCGAGATCTGGAGTGGTCAGGAGCTCGACGTCTTTATGAAGGAGCGAATCTTTGATCCACTCGGCATGAACGACACCGAATGGTGGTGCCCGCCCGACAAGGCCGACCGTCTCGCGATGCTGTACGTCAACTCGCACGGCACGTCGGCCCCGTACGAGCACTGGTCGAACGCGGTGCTGCATCCGCCGAGCCTCCTTGGTGGCGGCGGCGGACTGCTGTCGACCGCGTATGACTACGACCGTTTCGCCACCATGCTGCTGCGTGGCGGCGAGCTTGACGGGGTTCGTCTCCTGTCGAGCCGCACGGTGGAGCTCATGACCTCAAATCACTTACCGGGCGACGTCGACCTCGAAGAGTTCGCGGTCGACTCGTTCTCCGAATCCGGGTACGCGGGCGTGGGGTTTGGACTGGGCATGTCCGTGGTCGACGACCGGCGCAAAAATAAGTCGCTGATTTCCGAGGGCTCGTTCGCGTGGGGTGGTGCCGCGTCGACCATCTTCTGGGTCGACCCAGCCGAAGACTTGGTCGTCAGCTTTTACACCCAGTTGCTGCCGAGCTCGACGTACCCGGTTCGCCGGGACCTTCGAACTCTCGTCTACCAAGCGTTGGCCGATTGACGCGGTTTCCTGCCCGTGGAAGGAAGGCGTTGACGGTAGGAAAATACGGTCGAAAAACCTACTACGAACAAGTGTTCGTAGTACTGTGGACCCAACGGTGACCGACCGATGTGACAGCAGGTACCTAGCCTTCCTGCGGTGACAAAGAACAAGGAGATATCAATGGCAACCGACGACCGCTCGAAGGCCCTCGACGCTGCGCTCAGCCAAATCGAAAAGCAGTTCGGTAAGGGCTCGATCATGCGCATGGGTGAGACCATGAACTTCAACATCGAGTCGATCCCAACCGGCGCCCTCGCTCTCGACATGGCGCTCGGTATTGGCGGTCTACCGCGCGGACGCATCGTCGAGCTCTACGGTCCCGAGTCCTCGGGTAAGTCAACCCTCGCGATGCACGTGGTGGCCGAAGCACAACGCAACGGTGGCGTGTGTGCCTACATCGATGCCGAGCACGCCATGGACCCCGTCTACGCGCGCGCTATTGGCGTGAACGTGGACGACCTCCTCATCAGCCAACCTGATACCGGAGAGCAGGCATTAGAGATCTGCGACATGCTGATTCGTTCAGGTGCGCTCGACGTGATTGTCATCGACTCGGTGGCCGCGCTGACGCCTCGCGCCGAGATCGAAGGCGATATGGGTGACACTCACGTTGGTCTCCAAGCTCGACTCATGAGCCAGGCTCTTCGCAAGCTGACCGGAGGTCTGTCGAAGTCCAACACAGTTGCAATTTTCATAAACCAACTGAGAGAAAAGATAGGAATCAGTTACGGAAACCCTGAGGTAACGCCCGGTGGCCGTGCATTAAAGTTCTATGCCTCAGTCCGTCTCGACATTCGTCGCATTGAATCAATCAAGGACGGAACGGACATCGTCGGCAACCGCACTCGTGTCAAGGTTGTGAAGAACAAGTGCGCCGCGCCCTTTCGCCAAGCCGAGTTCGACATCATGTATGGCCAGGGCATCAGCCGCGAAGGTTCAGTCCTCGACGTCGGTGTGGAACTGGGCTTCGTGAAGAAGGCCGGTGCGTGGTTCACCTACGAGGGTGAGCAGATGGGCCAGGGCCGCGAAAACGTGAAGATGTTCCTGCGCGAGAACCCTCAGACCATGGCCGAGATTGATGAGCGCGTGCGCGCACACCTCGCCGAGGCGCTGATTCCTGACGTGGTGGGTGCCGACGCCGGTATCGACATCGACGCTCCTCTCAGCCTCGACTGATCACCCGCTCTGACGAGATTGTGTGATCTCGTCGGCTGAAGTGTCTCGTCGAAACGCGAACGTGAAGTCTGGCCAGATCGTGGTGTTGCGGCCCTCGCAATTGAGATACCAGCTGGAGCAACCGGTTCCCCAGACGGTGCTCGGTAACTCGGCCGCCGAAACCGAATCCTACGATCGCGACATCCACCATGGTGCGACGATACACAGATCTCGATATTTGCTTGCGAAGTAGCGTGAGGCAGGTGACTTTGCGACTTCAATTACGCCGGTTCCTAGGCGCCCGTATTCGCCAATGGCGACGTTTCGCGAATGAAGTCGCCACTGTCGGACCACACGACGACTACGCCAAGATGTTTCACTATTTTGGCTACCGCGCTGCGCTGATGGCGCCCCACGGCGTCATCTACAACGAGCGCTACCTCTCCATCGGCGATGAAACGCTGATTGGTCCCAACGTCTGTTTGACCGCGGGCATCAACGGCGACCAGGAAATGCTCGCGACTCCGACGGTATCCATTGGGCGGCGGTGCGTGATCGGACGGGGTTCGCACATCATCGGCCACTGGTCGATCGAACTCGGCGACGAGATTCAAACCGGACCGTACGTGTACATCACCGACCAGAACCACTCCTACGAGGACACGGACAAACCCGTTGGCTGGCAGACACCCAGTGAGGCGGCGGTAAAGATCGGCTCCGGAAGCTGGCTCGGGGCCAACGTCGTCATACTTCCCGGCACGACACTCGGCAAAAACACGACGGTTGCGGCCGGCGCCGTGGTGCGCGGCACATTTCCCGACCGCGTGGTGCTCGGAGGAGTACCGGCGAAGGTGTTGCGTCACTACGTAGAGGGCGAGGGCTGGGTGGCCGGTCCGCTGTGAGCCAAAGTTTCTTCGGTCTTGACCTCACGCCGCTACGTCAGTCGGCGCAGTACCGCCGTCTCTACACGGCGGGCTTCATCTCGATGCTCGGCTCGCAAGCGACTTACGTCGCGGTGCCGTTTCAGCTGCGTCTGTTGACACACTCGACGCTCGCGGTCGGCTCGATTGGTCTCGTCGAGTTGGCGCCTCTCGTCGTCTTCGGTCTCTACGGCGGCGTTCTCGCCGATCGGATGAATCGGCGCCGTCTCATTCTCATTATGGAGCTCGTGTTGATGGCGTCCACGGCGCTGCTGCTCGCGAACGCGCTGCTCGCACATCCCATTACCTGGATCCTCTATTTCGACGCCGGCATTGTCGCCGCGGCCTCGAGCCTGCAAAGCCCGAGTGTCTCGGCTATGAATCAAATCTTCGTATCGCCCGATCTGCAGCGTTCGGCCTCGGTGCTCGCCAACGTGAGTGGCACGACGGCCTCCATCATCGGGCCGGCTCTCGGCGGCATCCTGGCTGTCGCCTTCGGCCCCGGATCGGTCTACTTTGCGAACGTCGTCACCTTCAGCGTGTCGCTCTATCTCCTGTACCGACTTCACGCGACACCGCCGCCCGAACTGTCCAGTGAGGGCGTCATCGAATCGATGCGCGAGGGGATCAGCTACGCGAAGAGTCGTCCCGACATTGTGGGTACCTACGTCGTCGACCTTCTGGCGATGATTCTGGCCTTCCCCATCGTGATGCTGCCCTTCGTGGCCGCGCGCTTTCACGAGTCGTACGCGCTCGCGATCCTCTACTGCGCGTTGCCGGTCGGAGCGCTGATTGCGACGTTGACCTCGCGTTGGACGCGACGCGTTCATCGTTACGGTCGGGCTATTGTCGTGGCCGCCGCCTTGTGGGGCCTCGGGATCGCGCTATTCGGCGACTCCTCGACGCTCTGGCTTGTGCTCCTCGGACTCGCCGTCGCGGGCGGCGCCGACTCGATTAGCGGCATCTTTCGTAACACCATGTGGAACGAATCCATCCCACCCGACGTTCGCGGTCGCATGGCCGGCATCGAGATGATCTCCTACTCACTCGGTCCAACCGCGGGCCAGTTCCGCGCCGGCGTGATGGCCGCCTGGACCACGCTGCGCTTCTCTCTCACGTTTGGCGGGCTCGCGTGCACGGGCTTCGTCGGAGTGGTGACCGCCGCGCTGCCGTCGCTCTGGAGCTTCGACGCGCGCAGTGACGAGCACGTGGCCGAAGTGCGCGCTCTTCGCGAAGGCGACGTTTCGTTCTAGGCCCACGCAGTAACCATCTACGCTTTCTCCATGTCCCGTTCCACTTTTCTCGTCACGGTGAGCGGGCCGGACCGCCGCGGCGTGGGCGCCGAGCTCTTTAGTGCTCTGCGCGATCTCGAAGGTGAGGATGTGCGCCTGATGGACGTAGCCCAGATCACTATTCGTGGAACACTCGTGCTCTGCGCCGAGGTGAGTGCGGAGTCGCCCTTGACCCACGACGCGCTCGTCGCGTCGATCGCGAAGCGCCCCATCGCTAAAGACGGCATGACGGCCTCGGTCGTTGCCGTCACCCCGAGCGACGCGGTTGAGGGACGGCGCCTGCTCGTGACCATGCTCGCCCCAACCATCTCGGCCGGCCAGCTCGAGGGCATCTTTCACGCCATCGCCGAGAGCGACGCGACCTGTGAGCGCATTGTTCATCTCGCGAGTTACCCCGTGGACTGTTACGAATTGATTGTGATCGGTCCCGATCACGCGAGGCTCCGCGAGGCGCTGACGACCGTCGCCGACGCGTGCGGGCTCGACCTCGCAGTTCAGCGCGCCGGGCTGCACCGGCGTTCGAAGCACCTCGTCGTGATGGACGCTGACTCGACGCTTCTCCAGGACGAAGTGATCGACCTGCTTGGCGCGGCGTCGGGTCGGGCCGAGGAAGTCGCCGCCATCACCCACGCGTCGATGAATGGCGAGATCGACTTCGCGGAAGCTCTTCGCCAACGGGTGGCCCTGCTCGAAGGGCTGCCGGCCAGTGTTCTCGACGAAGTCCGCGCGTCGCTGCGCCTGACCCCCGGTGCGCGAACGTTGCTGCGCACCCTGCAGCGCCTCGGCTACGTGCCCGCGGTTGTCTCGGGCGGATTTCTCGAAGTCCTCGGACCGCTACTCGAGGAGCTTGACGTCACCCACGTGGCCGCCAATCGTCTCGAGATTGAAGGCGGCGTCTTGACCGGACGAGTGCTCGGCGAGATCGTGGACCGCGCCGGCAAGGCCCGTGCTCTCGAGCGCTTCGCCGCCGAGGTGGGGGTTCCCCTCGAACAGACCGTCGCGGTCGGTGACGGCGCGAACGACATCGACATGATTTCGCTCGCTGGCCTCGGCATCGCCTTCAACGCCAAAGCGGTTGTTCAAGCCCACGCCGACACCGCGCTCTCGGTGCCCTACCTCGACGCGGTGCTCTATTTTCTCGGGATCAGTCGCGAGGAGATCGAGGCCACCTAAGCAGTGATCCTGCAGAAGGAGTCGTCGTTACCTGGTAGTAATGTCTGCGACAGTACGACGGAGGGGGAACCGTGAAGGTGGTCATCGACGCCGATCTCTGTCAGGGACAGGGTCGTTGCTTCTCAATTGCGCCGAGCATCTTCGGCTTCGACGATCTCGGTAACGGTGTCGTCCTCGGCGACGGCACGCTCACCGAGGAGACTCTCGAACTGGCCCGCCTGGCCCAAGCGAACTGCCCGGAGCACGCGATCTTCATCGAGGGCGACGAATGAGCGACAAGCCCCCGGTTCAAGATTTCGCGACGGACTTCGACCACACCGACACCGCGTGGGTCAAGGATCCCTACCCGATCTGGCAGGACCTACGCGAGCGTTGTCCGGTGGCGCACACCGATCGCTACGGCGGCGCGTGGTTTCCCGCGACGCACGCCGGCGTGTCGACGATCGCGAAGGACACCGAACACTTCACGAGCCGCGCCGTGATCATGGAAGTGGGTCGTCCCGGCGAGGAGGCGTTACCCGCGCCAATCGGCGTCGCGCCGCCCATCACCTCGGACCCACCCTTTCACCAGATTGCGCGCAGGCTCATCCTGCCCGCCTTCGCGCCGGGAGTGATCAATGAGCTCGAGCCCCAGATTCGAGAAGTCTGTCGCGGTCTGCTCGAGCGATTCGGCGACGACGAAGAAGTGAATGCGTCGTGGGATTACGCCCGGCTCATTCCACCGTCCGTGATTCGCCAGATGCTCGGCTTTCCCGAAGAGGATACCGAGCGCTTCATCGAGATCGTTCACATGATCACCGAATCCGTCGACAACTCCGAAGAGCAGCGCCTCGCGGAGTTCGAACCGATTGAGGCCTACTTCGTCCAACAGATCGAAGACCACCAGGCCAATCCCCGTGACGACCTCACCACGTTTCTCTTGAACGCCGAGATCGATGGCCAGAAGCTTTCGCTCGAGCACGTCTTTGGCACGATTGTTCTCATTCTCGTCGCCGGCATCGACACCACCTGGGGCGCGATCGGCGCGTCCCTCTGGCATCTCGCGCACCACCCCGAGGATCTCGCGCGACTTGTCAATGAGCCCGACCTCATGCCCGTCGCCGTCGAAGAGTTCCTGCGTTATTACGCGCCCGTCACGATGGCGCGCCTCGTGAAAGAGGACATGGAGTACTTGGGCTGTCCCATGAAGGAGTACGACTGGATCCTGCTGGGCTTTCCGGCGGCCAACCGCGATCCGGTCGTCTTCAAAGACGCCGACCAGTTCATCATCGACCGGGCCGAGAACCGCCACGTGGCCTTCGGCCTCGGCATCCATCGCTGCATCGGATCGAACCTGGCGCGCCTCGAACTGCGGGTCGCGATCGAGGAGTTCATCGCGCGCTACCCGCGCTTCGAACTCGCCGAACCCTCGGCCGTCACCTGGGCCCCGGGTCAGATTCGCGGGCCGCGCCAACTGCCGCTACGGATACTTGAGTGACGACGGACTTCGACGCGAAGCGCGAAGTGGTCGACTTCGCGACCGACTGGGATCACACCGATCCCGCGTGGGTGAACGATCCTTACCCGATCTGGCAGGATCTGCGCGAGCGTTGTCCGGTGGCGCACACCGATCGCTACGCCGGAGGATGGTTTCCTACGACCCACGAAATGGTGTCGAGCGTCGCGAACGACACCGAGCACTTCACCAGCCGCTCGGTCGTGATCTCGAACAACAAGTTCCCGCCGAACGCCATTGCGCCCATCGGGGGGGGCACCGCCCATCACGTCGGACCCGCCTTTTCATCAGATTGCGCGCCGACTGATTCTTCCCGCCTTCGCGCCCGGCCCGGTTAACGCCATGGAGCCCCAAGTGAGGACCCTCTGTGCGAAGCATCTCGACACTCTCGGCGATCGACGCGAGATTGACGCGAGCGCGGACTACGCCCAGTTCATCTCGCCGGGCGTCATCGCCACCATGCTGGGCTTTCCCGAGAAGGACGAGGATCTCTTTCGCGACTTCGTGCACCTCGTGCTCAACCTCGTGGACCTGTTGCCGGAGGTGCGCGGAGCGATGTTCTTGCCGATGGCTGAATACTTTGACGCCCAGATCGAAGACCACCTGCAGAATCCCCGCGACGACTTCACGAGCTATCTGCTCAACGTCGAAGTGGGCGGTCAGAAACTCGCCCCCGAGCACGTCCGCGGCACGATGGTGCTCACTCTCATCGCGGGCATTGACACGACGTGGTCGGCGATCGGCTCAGCAATTTGGCACCTCGCTCAGAACCCGGACGATCTCGCGCGACTGGTCAACGAGCCCGATCTCATGCCCGTCGCGGTTGAGGAGTTCTTGCGTTTCTACGCGCCGGTCACGATGGCCCGCATGGTCAAAGAGGACATGGACTTCTACGGCTGTCCCATGAAGAAGGACGACTGGGTGTTACTGGGGTTTCCGGCCGCTAATCGTGACCCCGAAGTTTTCGAGGACGCGGACAAGTTCGTTATCGATCGCTCCATCAACCGGCACGCTGCCTTCGGTCTCGGCATTCACCGCTGCGTCGGGTCGAACCTCGCCCGGATGGAGTTGCGCGTCGCCATCGAAGAGTTCATTGCGCGCTACCCGCGCTTTGAACTCTCAGACCCGGGCGCCGTGACCTGGGCGCCCGGACAAGTTCGTGGACCGCGCGCGATTCCGCTTCGCGTTCTTGCCACAAACTGAACCTACGAAATGGAGCCTGTGGGCGAGCTTGTCTAAACGTCGCGCTTGGCCATTCGCCACGCGCCGAGAGCGGTCCAAACGACAAACCACGCGATGATCACGCAGATCGCGACGGGCGTCGACTCGGTGACGCCTACCGGAGCGCCGTTACCGCTGTTGCCAAAGACGGCGGGTAAAGCGCTTGGTTCGATATGCGCCATGGCCAAGCCGACTAAGCCGCGTTGGGCGTTAATGAGATGAGGAATGACGCTGTGTAAGAGCAACGGCGTCAGTATCACTTCCAAGATAATCATCAACACGACCGGGACCGTTCTCTGGCCCATCAAGGACGCCAGTCCGAGTCCGATGACGAACCCGAGCGCCGCTTCGAGTTCAATCCACAGTCCCGTTTCGATCATCAACGAGTCCGACGGAGAGCGAAAGGTCTTCGCGTAGTCCGTGTAGTTCTGATTCGCGATGGCGATTGCTAACTTGTGCAGCTGCGCCTTCGTCGGTGGGGCGATCGTCGCACCGCTTGGCGACTTGACATTGGTGACTATGCCGTTCGGTCCACAGGGCACGTTGATCTGGAGAGGCCCGTTGTAGCTAAAGCGACAGATGGCCGTACCGGGGTGGGCGTCGGCCCACGATACAAAGGCGGTGCGGCTCATCCCGGGTGCCAGGTTCACGCCGTCGTAGTTGACCTTCGGAGGTGCCGCCAAACAGCACACTGCGCAGACGATCGTGAATCCGACCGCGACGAGTGGAACAAGGATGGCGAGTCCCGCGGGAATTCGTGCGAGGTACAGCGCCACCCGGGAACGGCCGGTCACGACGAGGTGGCGAAAGACCCCTTCGGTGAGGTCAACTGATCCCGCGGTGCAGCCGAGAGTGGCCGCGACGATGAAGCCAAACACAAACAGGGCGCCGTCCACGATTCCGCTAAAGGTGTTGTAGCCACCCGCGGGACCGTAGGAGCGAGGATCGAAGGCGTGGGCGAGCAACCGTATGGTGAGAAAGATCACCGGAAGTCCGATGAAAACGACGATGAGAGCGGCCATGAGACCGCGCCGCTTTCGCAGTTCCATGATCCTGGTCGTAATCATGGCGCCGGTCGGGATGGGTGAGCCGCGATGGTCGACAGCGAGTGAGGCTGGAGTCAGGCGCGGGGCGGACTCGGTTGCGGGGGTCGTCGTCATTCCGGTGCTCCCAATCGGCTCGTGACTTCGAGGAACCATGACTCGAGCGACGCCTGATTGGCCTCGAGGCGATACACCGCAATGCCCCCTTCTACCAGTACTCGGTTAACTTCGGCGATCACTTCTCGCTTGGTATCGGGCGCGAGGCCAATATTCAAGCCTTCATCGGACACCGTGACGTTGGAACCAAAAGCAGTCCTCGCGACGAGATCGCGCGCCGCCGAGGGGGTCGAACATTCGATGCGAAGTTCGAACGCGGTGCCCGACAGCAACTCCGTGATGGCCCCTTGGCGGATGACTTTTCCGTGATCGACAATGGCCACAGCGTCACAGGTTCTTTCAATCTCATCGAGGAGGTGCGACGAGAGCATCACCGTTCGACCTTCCTTGACGAATGACCGGATCATCTCGCGCATGTCCTGCATTCCGGCGGGGTCGAGCCCGTTCATTGGCTCATCGAGGATGAGCAACTGCGGGTCACCGAGCAGACAACACGCCACACCGAGACGCTGGCGCATGCCCATGGAGTACTTAGAGACCCGATCGTTCGCGCGCTGGCTCAGACCGACTCGTTCGAGCGACGCGTCAATGCGATCCATGGCTGCGGGTTCGCGCGCGGCGGCCATGATCCGGAGATTTTGGCGCCCGGTGAGATGTCCGTGGAATCGGGGTTCGTCAACGATTGCCCCGACCCTCACCAGCGCTCGGTCGCGGTGGCGAGGAACCGGGAAACCGAGGAGTGACATCGTTCCGCCATCGGCGTGCGTGAGGCCGAGTAGTACACGAATGAGTGTCGTCTTGCCGGCGCCGTTGGGTCCGAGGTACCCGAAGGCGCTGCCTCGAGGAACGCGAAGGTCCACGCCATCGACGGCGTTACTGTTGCCGAATCGTTTGGTCAAACCCCGTGTTTCTACGGCCAACGAGTCGTCCCCTGCGGGCACGGTGGTGTCAAGGACTGCACTGCTCACTGAGTGATTCCCGGCTGCGCTGACGGTGGCTTCATGCCATCAGCATAGAAAAGCGCGGTCTCGAGAGGTATGAGGGCAAACCCTGAGAGCACCCGGGCTACCCAACCTGGCTGGTACCGGGGACTGGAACCCTCTTCCAAAGTTTTCCGTCGTCGGTTGTGCGCAGTAGTTCGTTGTTCTGGGTGAGCCAGGCTCGCGTGTCGGTCGCAAAGTTGATGGGAGGTGCTGATGCCGCGTACTTGCGAGGCTTCGACACGCTGTTGGCGTCGCTAGAAATCGTGAACCAGCTCTCGCCGGCGTCGTTCGTCGCCATGATCGTTGTCTTGTAGGCGAGCCGCCAGACTCGCGGCGTGAGTACGTCGACGTTCCAGGGTCGACGCTTACCGGGTGGAGAGACCGCGTGAAAGGATGTACCTCCATCGTCGGTGACGTAGATCACTGAGTACTTTCCTCCCTCGTAACCGACGGCACCGTGATTGCCAGAGAGAACGAGAGGGGAGGGAAATCCCCCACCTTCCGTCTTCAGCGACGCCGGTGCGATCACGCATGGTGTCCACTTCACCCCGCCGTCCGTCGTTCGGTAGATGATGACTAGGTCAGCGTTGCAGTAGAACAGTGCCCAACCTTTCGTGGCATTTATGAAATCGATGGACTTATCGCACTCGAAGGGCAGCGAGTTCTTCGGCGTTCTCTTACTGAGCGACGCCTCCGTCATGTAACTGTTAAAGATGTGCGCCCAGTGTGCGCCGCCGTCGACTGTTCGATAGATCGCAATGCCCATAGATCCTCCCGCTCCGGCGTAGACGGTGCAAGTTCCATCAGTCGGCGACGTGAACTGCAGCCCGCAGTAAAACTGCGGCAACTGACCGACCGTCGACCAGTGGCGACCGGCGTCGCTCGTCGATTCAATGGTCTGTGGTCCCTTATCGACACCTCCGTAGACAATCCACGCCCGGGTCGGCGAGAGAACGAAGAATCCGTTGATCCAATGGTCGCCACTCTCCACTCGCAGTCCTGGCGGTGTCACGTTCTCCCATGACGTGCCAGCGTTAATAGTCAATTCGATCTCTTGGCTCCCGCCCGTGAGAGCTGCCTGATTCTGCGTCCAGGCCCAGAGGACCTTCTTGGCGAAAGGGTCGATTTGGGCGACGGTCTGTCCGCCCGGAACACGACTGGCCGTGAACGTTGGACCGGATGCTCCGGACGCGCAAAGCGCAACTGCGCCGACGGACCCGATGCAACCAGCGACGATGACCGCAACATATCGACGAACGCGCGAACGGCTCAGTCGGCGCTTCACTTTCGTTGCTCGATCTGTGTCGCGGCTCGGCCGCTAGAGGCCGAGGTCGGGCGCGGGGTTGCTCCAGAGTTCGGCCATCCAAGCTTCAATATCGTCGGCCGCCCGGGGCAACGCCGCCGAGAGGTTCCTCGAACCGTCGGCCGTGACGAGGACGTCGTCTTCGATTCGCACGCCAATGCCGCGGTACTCCTCGGGCACGGTGAGGTCGTTCGACTGGAAGTAGAGGCCCGGCTCAACCGTGAGAACGTAACCCTCTCTGAGATCGCCGTGGTAGAACTCGTTGCGCGCGTTCGCGCAGTCGTGCACGTCGATGCCGAGCATGTGGCTGGTGCCGTGCAGAGTGTAGCGACGGTGCAACTGACGGTCTTTGCGCAACGCGTACTCGGGTTCTTCTTTCAGAATGCCGAGTTCGTAGAGACCTTCGGCGAGAACCTTCATCGCCGCCTCGTGGGGGTCCATGAAATTTGCCCCGGGCTTCACGGCCGCGATGCCGGCGCTTTGGGCCGCGTAGACGAGGTCGTAGATGCGCCGCTGCGCAGGGGAGAACTTTCCGTTGATCGGCATGGTTCGCGTGACGTCGGCGGTGTAGAGTTCGTGGCCCTCGACGCCTGCGTCGAGCAACAACAGATCGCCACTACGCACGTCCCCGGTGTTACGTTGCCAGTGCAAGGTCGTCGCGTGTGGACCGCTCGCCGCGATGGTCTCGTAGCCGATGTCATTGCCTTCCACTCGCGCGCGCAGATTAAAGACGCCCTCGATGACCCGCTCGCCGCGTTCGATGGCGGTCGGCAGAGCACGCACCACGTCGCGAAACCCTTGAACGGTGGCGTCAACAGCGCGCTGCAGTTGGGTGATTTCGAACTCGTCCTTCACCAGGCGCAGTTCACTGAGGACAACGGCCAACTCGTCGTCGAGCTCGGACTCTTCGTGCAGGACCCCGACGCTCGCGTCGAATCCACGCAACGTCACGACGTCGGTACCGCCCAGAGCGACGAGGTCCTTCTCGAGAGACTCGAGAGGGGCGGCCTCGACGTCGTAGTAGATGGCGGCTTCGATGACGCCGCGCCGCGCTCCGACCCACAGTTCGCCGTAGCGCGCGTCGGTGTAGTACTCGTGCGTCGAGGCGTCGCGACGGTGGGGCACGTAGAGCGTGGAACGGGGGCTATCGCCGGGCGAGATCACGAGCACGGCGTCGGGCTCGTCGCAGCCCGTTAAGTAGAAGAAGTCGGTGCCCGCGCGAAAGGGGTAGTCCGTGTCGTTGGCGCGAACCTTGAAGTTGCCCGTCGGAACGACAATCGTTTTGTCCGCGAAACGCTCGGCGAGACGCCGGCGTCGCGCGGCCGAGTAAGAAGCGCCGGGATGCACGTCAGTGGGTGAGTCGACCGTGGCCCAGTTCGTCGTCATGTGCTCGAACAAGATGCGCGGACTCGGTGGCCGGTGGGCGCCCACCCAGACCCAGTTCTCTGAGATCGGGTGTTCTTCCGAGACGTCGGGTTCAGGAATTTCTACGTCGTCGCTCATGGCCCCAACTTACTCCTGGACCTGCTCCACGCATAGAGTCGGCTAATGGACATCACCCTCCGCGACGAAGGATCCGTCGCCGTCATTACCTGGAACGATGGGGAAAATCGCGTCAACCTCGACTCACTCGCCCGGCTAAACGAGATCGCCGATGAACTCGAAGGACGCTCTGGTCCCCTCGCGATCGTGCTCACCGGCAAGGGCAAGTTCTTCTCGAACGGCCTCGACCTTGAGCGCTTTGGCTCGAATCCGACCGAAATGGCTGAAACCTTCTTGGACGGGAAACGGACGATTGGGCGCCTCTTTCTGTTGCCCGCGTACAGCGTGGCCGCCATCAACGGCCACGCGTTCGCGGCGGGGGCTCTGATCAGTTGCGCCTTTGATTATCGCGTGATGCGTGAGGACCGCGGCTACTGGTGCACGAACGAAGTAGAGATTGGACTCGCGCTCGATGAGGGACTGTGGTCGATCATGCGTCATCGCCTACCAATGGTGACTGCGACGCACGCCGCACTCACCGCGCACCGCTACGGTGCGCCCGAGGCGCTGGCCGCCGGCATCATCGACGCGACGGCAGCTGAGTCTGAAGTGTTGAATCACGCTATTGAGGTCGCCGAACGTTACGCCCACCTGGATCGAAAGATTCTCGCGCGACACAAAGTTCTCGCGCACGGTGACGAAGCCGCTGTCTTGGGCTTTATCAAGTAACGCTTAGTTACGACTCTTTCGTCGTGCGATCGACGAGACGCCACGACGAGGGCAGCGCCACACCGGCGACTCCGGCCTTGATCAGCTCACCCCAGACGAAAGGCGTAAGGCCAAGCGAGATGGCGGTCGCGACCGACACGTGGAGGTCGTACTTCAACCAGGTCACTCCAATGAGAAACACGATGGCGTCGCCGACGGCCATGGCCACGAAGGCCTTCGCGATATTGCGGTCGGCTCCGAGTGACGCCACCCAGCCCAGCGCGGCGCCTGCGACAATGAAGCCAATCAGATAACCGAAGTTGGCGGCGGGGAACCCGCTCGCGTGATCTGCGAACCACGGCATGCCGGCGACCCCGACCGCGACGTAGAGCGCCATCGCTGCCCCGGCACGACGCCACCCGAGCGCGGTGCCGACGAGCATGACTCCGAGAGTCTGACCGGTGAGGGGAACGGGCGTGAAACCGAGGGGGATCGAGATCTGGGCGAGGGCGCCCATCAGCATCGCGGCCCCCACAACGAGCGCCACGTTGGTGACAACAGTGCGCGGTAAGAGATCGGCGAGCACGCGACGGGGCTGGGGGATGGCGATGGTGGACATGTGAACTCCTCGGCTCGGCGGTACGGTCACTTTATGTCATCTCGCGCATTGCCTTCGGCGTGAGATTTACCTGGTGGTAACTAGATCCAACTCTGATCGCGCGCGATCTGTTCGACGTCACCAATGCGCATACCACTGCGGTGTTGCAGCGTGCGAATGAGGCCACCCGCTTCGTAGAGCGACTCGTAGGTGCCGGTATCGAGCCAGGTCGTGGCGCGCGACAATACTTCCACGCGCAGTTCGCCTCGCTCGAGGTAGGCGTTGTTGAGGGCAGTGATTTCGAGTTCGTCGCGCGCGCTGGGTTTCAAGTGATGCGCGAACTCCGACGCACGCTCGTCGTAGAAGTAGATGCCGGGAACGGCGTAGCTACTCTTCGGCACGGCGGGCTTCTCTTCAATCGAAATCACGGCGCCCGTGTCGTCGAACTCGACGACCCCGTAGGCGCTCGGGTCGGACACCTGGTACGCGAAAATGAGCGCCCCGTTGACGTCGGTGTTCTCTTGGAGGTGCGTGCCGAGTCCCGGACCGTAAAAGAGGTTGTCGCCCAGAATAAGTGCGCACTTCTCGCCGTCGAGGAACTTCTCGCCAAGGATTAAGGCTTCGGCGAGTCCGTTCGGTTGGTCCTGCACGACATACGTAATGCGAATACCAAATTGGGTGCCGTCGCCGAGCAGGCGGAAGAACGCGTCCTGGTCGTGAGGGGTGGTGATGAGCAGAATTTCCCGTAATCCACTCAACATCAGCGTGCTCAGCGGATAGAAAATCATCGGCTTGTCGTAAATCGGAAGCAGTTGTTTAGAGACCGCCCGGGTGATCGGATACAGGCGAGTGCCGGTACCACCAGCCAGGATGATTCCCTTCACCCCATTAGTATAGGAGTCCACTTCACCCTTTCTAAAGGCCAGGTTCGCTCATGCGCGTTGTGATCACTGGGGCAGCGGGGTTCATAGGATCGCGACTAAGTGAAATGCTTCTCGTCGATGCGGAGCGACTCGGGTACGACGACGTAGTCTTTCTCGACGCGTTGACCTACTCCGGACGACTCGAAAATCTGGAGATCGCTCTGCGCGACCCGCGCGCCACGTTCGTGCGCGGATCGATCACCGACGAACTCGTGGTCGACGAAGTGCTGACGGGTGCGCACGCGGTGTTGCACCTCGCCGCCGAGAGTCACGTCGACCGATCGATCACTGGCGCGCGCGTCTTTTACGAGACGAACGTTCTCGGTACTCAGCAACTGCTGGAGAGCGCACGACGCGCAGGCGTCGAGCGTTTCGTGCACGTGTCGACCGACGAGGTGTACGGTTCGATCGACGAGGGCGCGTGGCGTGAAGACCACTTACTCGAACCGAACTCGCCGTACTCCTCGAGCAAGGCTGGCTCGGACCTGGCGGCCCTCGCGTACCAGCGCACGTACGGTCTCAACGTGATGGTGACGCGGTGCTCGAACAACTACGGGCCGCGCCAGTTTCCCGAGAAGTTGATTCCCCTCTTCGTGACGCATCTCTTCGACGGGTTGAAGGTGCCTCTCTACGGCGACGGACTTAACGTGCGCGACTGGCTCTTCGTCGACGATCACTGTCGAGGAATCCTGCGCGTCCTCGAAGGCGGACGCGCAGGGGAGATCTACAACATCGGTGGCGGCACCGAGATGACGAACTACGAGATCACCCACTATCTATTGGAGCTCTGCGGCGCGGACGCGTCAATGATCGAGCCCGTCGTCGATCGTCTCGGTCACGACCGTCGCTACAGCGTCGACTGGACGAAGATCCACGACGAGCTCGGCTATCGACCCGAGGTCGACTTCACGGACGGACTGGCGCGCACGGTCAAGTGGTACCGCGAGAACGAAACGTGGTGGCGCCCCATCAAGGACTCGATCTCGTGAAGTTAATCGAGCTGTCCATACCAGGCGCCTTCGTGCTGGAGTCATCGGTGTGGGAAGACGATCGTGGATTCTTTCGTGAATGGTTCAAGCGCGGTGACCTCGAGACGGCGGGGGTGGATTTTCCGATCCAGCAGGCCAACCTCTCGATGTCCAAGCGCAACGTGGTTCGCGGACTGCACTATTCGTTGGCCCCCGAGGGCCAAGCGAAACTCGTGACCTGCGCCTACGGCGAACTCGACGACGTCCTCGTAGACGTGCGCATGGGATCGGCGGCGTACGGTCGCGTCGAAATAGTGCATCTGTCGGCCGACGAAGAGCGCTCCGTGTTGATACCTACCGGCGTGGCGCACGGGTTCTGCGTGACCAGTGAGATTGGCGCGTTGACCTACCTGTTGTCGTCACCGTTCAACGCCGCGATGGAACTCGAGGTCAACCCCTTTGACAAGGTATTGAACATTCCTTGGCCGCTGACGGGTGACGCCATTACGAGTGAAAAGGACGCGACGGCGCCGACTCTCATGCGCCGCTTGTGGTCAGGGCAACTGCCAAAGTTGGACGGCAAGTCCGTCTGAAACTTGCTCGGGACCTGCTTGGTAGCCTGAGCGACGTGAGCACCGCCCCACTTCGCCTCGTCACGGCCGACGAACGAGGGGTGCGAGTACCGGCGGGAGCCTCGCGCCCGGTCGTCGAGTCCGAAACTCAACTACGCGCCCTGCTCGGAGGTCTCTCTGGGGTTGACGCGGTCGGCGCAGAGGCGCGTGCGGCGAAATTGACTACGCGGTCCCTCAAGAAGTCGACGAAAGTGGCCGCTCTGGACCTCGCGATCTCGATGGTGGACCTCACGACGCTTGAAGGATCGGACACGCCCGGGCGGGCGACGTCGCTCTGTACGAAGGCGCGTCGACCTGATCCCTCGGACGAAAGTGTGCCGAGCGCGGCGGCGGTCTGCGTCTACCCTGACCTGGTCGAACACGCGCGACACGTCCTTGGGGGATCATCGGTGAAGGTCGCCTTCGGCGACGAACTCGCCCTCGTATCTGCCGGCTCGATTAAGCGCGTGCTGCGCCCGAGCGAGCGAGAAAATCCGTTGCGTCGACTACGCGCCTTCGTGGAAACGTCCACCGTCTGGCACACGATCGGCCAATAGTGACCAACCCGTACGAACTCGCTGAACGAGCGGCGGACGAACTTCGCGAGCGAAGTGGTGTCGACTCCTATGACGTCGCGGTCGTGCTGGGTTCCGGGTGGAAAGAGGGCGCCACCACGCTCGGCGAACCGCAAAGCGTCGTCGACGCTTCGACGTTGAGTGGTTTTTTCGCTCCAACGGTCGCCGGACATGGCGGTGAGATCCTCTCCGTCACGATTGGCGGCGCGAACGTGGCCCTCATTGCCGGTCGCGTGCACCTCTACGAGGGCCACAGTGCCCATGAGGTGGTGCACCCCGTACGTACGGTCATCGCCGCTGGCGCCAAAAAAATCGTTCTGACAAACGCCGCGGGTGGACTCGATCCGGCGATCCCTCCCGGACGTGTGGTCGTCATTCGCGACCACCTCAACTTCACCGCGACCTCGCCACTGGAAGGCACCGCGCCACCGGCCGGATACGCGGCGCGCTTCGTCGATTTGACCGATCTCTACAGCGCGCGACTGCGCACGGCGCTGCTCAGCGCGCGGCCCGAACTTACCGAAGGCGTCTATATGGGGTTTCGTGGCCCGCACTACGAGACGCCGGCGGAGATTTCTATGGCCGCCACTCTCGGCGCGTCCCTCGTGGGAATGTCGACCGTGCTCGAGGCGATCGCCGCGCGCCACCTGGACGCCGAAGTGTTGGCGCTCAGTCTCGTGTCGAACTTCGCCGCCGGCGTGGGCGCCGGTTCCTTGAGTCACAAAGAGGTTCTCGAAGCGGGCCAGGAGGCCGCGGCTTCGCTCGGCGCGTTGTTGTCCGACGTGCTGCGCGCGCTATGAACGACGAACTGCGCCGCGAGGTTGAGAGGTGGATTGCGCTCGACCCCGACGAGGACGATCGCAATACGTTGACGTCGCTTCTTGCGAGTGATGACGAGGCGGAACTCGAACGGCGATTTTACGCGCCTCTGACCTTTGGAACGGCGGGGCTGCGCGGGCCGGAGATGGCGGGACCGGCCGGAATGAATCGGGCGACGGTACGACGCGCGACACTCGGCGTGCTCGCGTGGATGCAGGAGATCGCCGTCGACATGAGTCGCGGTGTCGTAGTCGGACGTGACGGACGGCACGGTTCGGAGACATTCAACGACGAGGTCGTCGGCGTTCTCTTGGGCCGTGGCGCCGTGGTCTACGAAATGCCCTCAGCGTTACCGACGCCACTCGTGGCGTACTGCGTGAAGGCGCTGCGCGCCGCGGCCGGCATCATGATTACGGCGAGTCACAATCCGCCCGAGGACAACGGGTACAAACTCTACGCGAGTGACGGGGCGCAGATCATTCCTCCGGACGACGAGATCGTTGAACGTCACGCTCAGCACGCGGGCGAGGCAACGCTCGGTGATCGCGACAGTTCTCTCCACTCGTACGTGCCCGCGACCCTTCTCGAGGAGTACCGTCGCCACGTCGTCGCTCGCTTTCACGCGGAGAGCGCCAGTGAACTTGCCATTACGTACACGCCACTACACGGTGTGGGGGGAGTGACAATGACTCAGCTCTTCGCCGACGCGGGTTTCTCCAAGGTCACGACGGTGGCTCGCCAGTTCGAGCCCGACGGTTCGTTTCCGACGCTGACGTTTCCGAACCCCGAGGAACCCGGTGCGCTCGACCTCGCGATCGAAACAGCCACTGCCGCGAACTCGTCGATCATCATTGCCAACGATCCCGACGCTGACCGACTTGGCGCCGCGGTTCGCGACGGATCTGATTGGCGGGTGTTGCGAGGCGACGAGATCGGATGGCTCCTCGCCTCGTCGTTGATCGACGGCATTCATGATCGCGGCGAGAGCGTCGCGACGACGATTGTGTCCTCGACCCTGCTCGAGAAGATGGCTCGGGCTCATGACGTACGTTTCGAGACCACGCTGACGGGCTTCAAGTGGTTGGCGCGCTCGGCGGGCGAGAGAGTTCTGGGCTTCGCCTATGAGGAAGCACTCGGTTTCGCCGTGGATGCGAACGTCGCCGATAAGGACGGGATGTCGGCTGCGCTGGCCCTAGCGACGTTGGCTGACGAACTCGCGTCGAACGGTTCTTCGTTACTCGAACGCCTCGACGAGATTGAATCGACCTACGGCGTACACGCAACGACTCAGTTAGCGATTCGCGCGGAGGGACCCGAAGTTCTCGCCCAACTCCATCAAAAGGTGTGGGACGTGACGGATCATCCGCCCACCACTCTCGGAGGCATCATCGTCACCGAGTCGAGTGACTTGTCGGTTGGCTTTCGCGGACTGTCGTCGACCGACGGCGTGTGGCTGGGACTGGGTGAGACGGGTCGAGTTGTCGTACGACCGTCGGGCACGGAGGCGAAGGTGAAGGCTTATCTGGAAGTGACGCCGCCGCGCGAGGGAACGCTCAGTAAACAGCGAGCCCGGGCGGGCAAAATTTCCAAACTCGTTCTGGAAAGCCTTCGCGGACTACTGAGCGTGTGATTCACGTAGTGCGGCGTATCCCGGCTTGATCACCGTATTGATCATGACGAGGCGCTGGTCGAACTCGTAGAAGGCACTCTTCGCGGCGTTGAGAGTGAGCCACTCCATGTCGGTGAGGTCCCACCCGAAGGTCGTGGCGCACGTTTCGAACTCATCGCTGAGAGTGATACCGCTCATGAGGCGATTGTCGGTGTTGAGAGTGACGCGAAAGCGGAGTCGCTTCAAGAGATCGATGGGGTGAGTGGCGATCGACGCCGTGGCGCCGGTGTGCACGTTGGACGTGGGGCACACCTCAAGAGGGATACGTCGGTCGCGAATGTAGTTCGCGAGACGACCGAGGCGGTATTCACGGTTCTTTAGGTGAATGTCGTCGGCGATGCGCACGCCGTGACCGAGTCGCTCAGCGTTACAGAACTGCACGGCTTCCCAGATCGAGGGGAGTCCGAAGGCTTCGCCGGCGTGAATCGTGAGGTGAAAGTCCTCGCGCTGAATGAGGTGAAACGCTCGCAAGTGCTTCGTCGGCGGGAATCCATCCTCGGGTCCGGCGATGTCAAAGCCGCAGACGCCCTCGTCGCGAAAGTCGACCGCCAGTTGGGCGATGGTTTCGCTCAGGGCGGCCTGGCGCATGGCCGAGAGCAACGTGCGTACCACGATGCGGTGGCCCTCGTTGGCCGCCTCTTTCGTGCCCAGCGCGAAGCCGTCGAGCACCGCGCGAACGACCTCGTGCAACGTGAGCCCACCGTCGAGGTGTTGCTCGGGCGCGAAGCGCACTTCGGCGTAGACAATGCCGTCGCGCGCGAGATCGATGGCGCTCTCGGCCGCGACGCGCTCGAGCTGGTCGGGCGTCTGCATCACAGTTGTCGTGTGCGCAAATCCCTCGAGGTAGCGCACGAGGTCGCTACCCGGACTGTCCACGATGAACCAGCGGCGCAGATCGTCGGGATCCTCCGTCGGAAGACTCGTGTAGTGAACGTCGCGAGCGAGTTCGAGAATGGTGTCGGGGCGCAGTCCGCCGTCGAGGTGCTCGTGGAGCAACACCTTTGGGGCCCGGCGAATCACGTCGGGCGTCAACGGGGTGCTCGTCATGGCTTCAGGCTAGCGAGGGCTCTAATCGCGGATGAGGCCGAGTTTTTGGCCCAGCACCGTGTACGGTCCGTCGCCGATTGTGATGGCGCCGTGGATGGCGTGCCGTCCCGCTTCGAGGTGCGCCTCGTCGTCAGCGTGCAGTTCGAAGAGAGGTTCACCAACGCGTACGGTCGCGCCTTCCTTTTTCAGGCACATCACTCCCGCACTCGCACTGACGACGTCCTCCTTGCGGGCTCGTCCGGCCCCGAGTCGCCACGCCGCAACCCCCTCAAGGCGTCTACGCCGTGTACGACTCCATCCTTCGTAGCCAGCACCTCTTCACACAGTGGCGCCGTGGCCAGGACGGCGTCCGGGTCGCCGCCTTGTGCCGCGATCATCCGGCGATAGACCTCATAGGCTGAGCCGTCGTCGAGTTTCGCCGCCGGATCCGCCGCAATACCGACCAACTCGCACATGGTCGTGGCTAGTTCAACCGTAAGGTCGCGCACGTCGCGCGGACCCTGTCCGCGAAGGAAAACTCTCCCTTTATTCGTTTATCAACCCCCGAAGGGGTCGTCCTCGGTTTTCGATGAACTCCCGACCCGGCGTCATCACACTTGCGGATTTGTCATTGTGAGACTAGGAGACTGTTGAATTAGTCGCTTTTGAGAGACTCGTCCGGAACGGCAACGAAGACCAACACGCTGTAGAACTCTCAGACGGCTTCAAATCGTCGTCCAAGTCAAATCAGTCCAACAAAAATCGCGAGTGCAAATCTCGGTCTGGATTATTCAACAGACTCCTAGCCCCGAATGAGGGGGCGATTAAGGGCGAGAGGCTCGCTATTGCGACGAATAACTCTATAGAAATGGTTGAGTTAGGACGTGATGGCCCGACCGGTGAGGCGCGGAACAAGAAACGTCATGCCGAGAGCCACGAGGGTGATCACCGCGGAGATCTGAAAGGCGCGCTGATAGCCCTCGGTGAGGGCGGCGTTCCTAGAAACCACGTGAAGTACCGAAGCGGTGCGGTCGGTGGCGACCGTGGCGAGTCCGGCGAGGGCCAGTGATCCACCGACCTGGCGAGCGGTGTTCAACACTCCCGAAGCGAGTCCCGCGTCGGCTCGATCAACGCCCGAGGTGGCGGCCATGGCGAGGGGCGAGAAGAGCAGACCCATCGCGAGCGCCGTGATGAACGACGGCGCGAGCACGTGACCCCAATAGGAGCTGTGGGGTTGGACGAGCGAGAGCCAGAAGAAGCCGAGCGTGGCGAGCGTCGCGCCAATCTGCATGAGCGGGCGCCCGCCGGTCTTCGCAATGAGTCGCGAGGAGATCTGCGCACCGACGATGATGGCAATCGCGGTGGGCACGAAGGCCAGTCCCGCCTTCAACGGTCCGTATCCCAGAACGAACTGGAAGTAGTAGGTCAAGAAGTACCACATCGCGAAGAAGACGCCACCGACGAGTACCATGACACCGTTGGCCGCCGACAACGGTCGCGAACGAAAGATGCGAAAAGGCACCAGCGGGCGCGAGGCGACGCGGGTCTCCCAAAAGAAGAACAGCGAGATCAGAATCAGACCCGCGATCAACCATTCCAGCGTGAAGCTCGACGTCCAACTATGGGTTGTTGTGTTCACCACCGCGTAGATCACCGAGGCGAGTCCGCCGGTAACAAAGACGGCGCCCGTCACGTCGAGCTTGGCAGCGGCGTCCTTGTTGCGCATCTCTTGCAGGTACAAGAAGGCGGCAACTCCCGCGACCAGACCGATGGGCACGTTGATGAAGAAGATCCAGCGCCACGAGACGAGTCCGGTCAAAATGCCTCCGAGGAGAGCGCCAACGGCACCACCGGCTCCGGCGACCGCGCTCCAGGCTCCAATGGCCATCGGGAGGCGCGGCCCGCGAAAGGTGGTGACGATAATGGTGAGCGTGGCGGGTGACAGAATCGCGCCGCCAATACCTTGAATGGCGCGCACCGTGATCATCTCGGTGCCGTTGTGGGCAAACCCTGCTCCGATGCTCGCGAGGGTAAAGACGACGATGCCGGTCAGGTAGACGTGGCGGCGACCGAAGTAGTCGGCGGCGCGACCACCGAGGAGCAAGAACCCGGCGAAGGTCAACACGTAGGCGTTGATGACCCACTGGGCACTGGCGTAGGTGAAGTGCAAATCGTGGCCCATGCGCGGCAGGGCGACGTTCACAATGGAGACGTCGAGCACGACCATGAACTGCGCGATGCACGCAATAGAGAGGATTAACCAGTCTGGGGAATGACGTTTTGGCGCATCGATGAGGATGGTGTCTTCAGACATTTTCCGAGTGTAATGGCGAGGTAGTGGGTCAAATCGACCCTTCGCGGGCGTGAGCCCGCCGGACTATCTACCGGCCCGAAGGATGTTGCGCGCGGCTTTCACGTCGGCGTTAGCCTCGTGGCCACACGAACAACATCGAAACTCCGCTTGACTCACGCGGTTACCAGGTTCGACGTGAATTCAACCAATCAAACAAAATTGGTTGAGAAACGGGGAGATGACGAATGAAGTTTGCGACGATCAGGACCGAGCAAGGACTGCGCCTGCATGTTCGAGGTACGGACGGCTACGTTGATCTCGCCGAGGCCACCGGTAACGCGGATCTCGTGAGCGTCAATGGCCTGGCGGCCGGCGGCACTCGCGCCATGGACGCCGCGCGAGCCGCGTCCACCGGCGCCGGCAAGAAGTTCGCTAACGCCGATTTCGGTCCCTCGACGCCGAACCCCACGAGAGTCCTGTGTCTGGGCGTGAACTACGCCGAACACGCCATTGAAGGTGGACGGGCCGTGCCGAAGTGGCCAGAGTCCTTCGTTCGCGGTGCCGGGAGCGTTATTGGCGCGTACGACGACCTGGTAAAGCCCGCGCTCACCGAACGCTTCGACTTCGAAGGCGAGCTCGCGATTGTGGTGGGCCGAGGCGGTCGCTACATCAAAGCCGAAGACGCCTTTGAGGCAATCCTCGGCTACAGCGTGATGAACGACGGTTCCGCGCGTGAGTGGCAGCGTGCCGCTACTCAGTGGACACCGGGCAAGAACTTCGACGGCACGATGCCCATCGGTCCTGACGTCGTCACGGTCGACGAAGTCGACGTGACGGATCTCGCGATCTCCACCACGCTCAATGGAGAGGTCATGCAGTCGGCGCGCACGTCCGACATGATCGTCAGCGTTGCCAAGGCCATCGAGTACTTCTCTTCTTTCACCACGCTGCAGCCCGGTGACGTCATCGCGACGGGCACACCCGGAGGCGTGGGCTTCGCTCGCACACCGCCAGTTTGGTTGCTACCTGGCGACCTCATCGAAGTGACCGTCGAGGGGATCGGCACAATTTCGAACCGCGTCGTTGCCGAAGAGGATGCACCCACGGATTGGCCGTGGATGCCGTTGGGAGCACAAACGTCGTCGCTCTAAAGATCTGTAGTTTGCAGTAAGTGGATACAACAATTGGGATGCCGGCGAATGGCCGGTAGTAGTTCGTTTTGATCTCGCCAATACCCAGCAGTCGAAGACGCCGCTCGTCTGGCTTGAGTTTCCAGCCGGATCGGTCCTCCCACTGGAGGGAATCGAAACGCTGCGCCGACGTAAATCGGGGAAACCCCGGGGCCTCGCCGTCCTTCACGCGTCGAAAGAACGCAACGAAAGCTCGATCGAGGCGCTTCAATGTCCCGCGACAGAGTTTGACGCCGCTCGCCATGACCTCGGGACGGACCTCGACGAGCCCGCTGAGTGTTCTGCACTGGTCGAAGTAGCTGACCGAGCGACGTTCTCACTGCCAAGCGCCGATTCTCTCTTCGAGGGCCGCGTTGTAGAGCTCGCGCTGGTAGTCGAGCTGGCGTACGAGCATGTGGGTCTGTTTGACCGTCGCGTGCAGGCGATAGCGATAAGTGCGACGGCGTGTCACGATTACCAACGGTCGGGTGTAACAGCATA
>PLON01000033.1 GCA_003142095.1 Acidimicrobiaceae bacterium
CCACACAACCCCGAGGAGAACCTCATTTTAGGCCTCATATTTCTGCAACACCACGAGACGAGACCGACACACAACAACACGTTTTCTTGAAATCAAACGACATGCGCAACGAGACCGACACACAACAACCGATGGAAAGATTCTTTTAATCCCAAGGTGCCGGGATCGAGACCCGGGCGGCCCACTGATCTAAATTTTTATAAGTTCGTTATGCGTTCGCGGATCACAACGGTCGCGGATCGCCAGAAGGAAGTCGAAGAAATTTGAGATTCTTTTAAATGATGCGTCGCAGGCCTCATTTTGGGCCTCGCATTTAAGCGGACAGCACGTCACCAGGTCGTCGACGACACATCCATCGCGTCATTACCCAAGGCTTAAGAAGTGCTATGCACACCGCGGGACGACGCGGTGACTATCGAGCATCAACGCCGTAAGCGCCCCATCGATCCATCTGGACCGATGGCGATCAGCATCGTCGCGGGCTACAGCCTCCTAATATGGAGACGTGATTAGACAACGCGCGACGACAGTTGCCGAATGGGCGGAGCGGATGCATTCCGCAGAACCTCCCACAGAGGACGACGTCACGGAACTTCTGGATGGGCGTCGCCTGGAATCGAGAGAGTCAGTCGAGGCGTGGCTCAAAGAGGTTGAGGCCCTTCGGGTACTGGAAGCCGCAACCAATGACGCTTCCCAGTAGCGGGCCACCGCTTGACCTCAACCGACTGCTTGAGGTACTCACGCGAAACGACGTCGATTTTGTGGTCGTCGGCGGATCGGCCGCAGGATTCCTCGGGGCGTCGCATCTGACTGAGGATGCCGATTGCGTAGTGCGTCGCGAACGCGCCAATCTAGAGCGACTCGCCTCGGCCCTGCGAGAACTCCACGCTTGACTGCGTGTCGCGCGAATGAGCGACGAGGATGCGAAAGCGCTCCCGGTGCAAATTGACGGCATGATGCTCGAGACGACCGGGAATTCGACCTGGACGACCGACGCTGGACCCTTTGATGTATTGGCCGATTTGAAAGATTTCGAAGGGCGATCTGTTCCCTACGAAGAATTGCTGACGCGTTCGCTGGTCGTTGGGGTGACGGCTTCCTGGTTCACGTCGCGTCAGTAGACGACATCATCGCAGCAAAGACCTTCGCCAATCGCGACAAGGACCACGAAGCGCTCCCCAAGCTCCTCGACATTCAGAAGCGAGAGCATTCGCAACGATACGAGCAGTATCACTCCGACGTCGCGATCGAGGTTCACGACGAACTCAACCCCAATATCGAGCCGTGAGTTCAGACGGCCCAGGCCGGAATCGCGACACCGTCCATCTTCGTTCTTGACGCATCGCGGCTCAGAATGTTGCTATCTGTAGTGAGAATCGGTAAGGCCTCGTTTTAGGCCCCATATTTCTGCAACACCGCGCGACGGCGCGTGTCAAGTCTTATGAGACAGTTCTTGAATCAATTCAGTGAGTTAGCGACCTCCTTCACCGGTTCGTTGATCCACGCGACGGTCGGAAGTGCCGGTGGGGTGGGGACTTTGTGGACGAAGCGCTCGGGATGTTCGGCGTAGGCGTCGAGCAGCACCGCGCCACGTAGTTCGCGAACCTGCTCGGCTCGTCCGTGGTGCAGATCGGCGGGCGTGTGTTCTCTGAACTTGGAGGAGGCTGCGTTTCTCGGCGCAACATGTCCGTTTAATCAGTTGATGTGGTTGTGCTCTAATTTTTGCGTCGTGGCGCTTCATCCAGCATCACCGCGACGGACTGGTCCGAACGCCGATCGAGCTGGTCGAGTTTGTCCTTCGCTCCGGCGAGA
Source organism: Acidimicrobiaceae bacterium (assembly GCA_003142095.1). Classification (GTDB taxonomy): domain Bacteria; phylum Actinomycetota; class Acidimicrobiia; order Acidimicrobiales; family RAAP-2; genus RAAP-2. The sequence goes on from PLON01000033.1 coordinate 1,813, forward strand.
CTGACTTGCAGTCCTTCAACCTCACCGAGCCATCCTTCACGTTCGGCCTCGGCGATCCGATCGGCGAGGTTCTCGGAGATCTCCACCAGTCGAGGTCGTAGCGTCGGTTCCGGCCAGAGCATGGGACAGCGAACGCAGGCGTGTTCGTGGATGCACGGCGTGTCAAAGGCACGGGCGCAGGTCCCGATCGACACCTTTCGACGTTCAAAGTGACCGAGGAACTCTTGCCATTCGTCGTCGGTTGGGACGCGGTATTCCTCGCTCGGTCGCAGCGAACGACGCCGGGCCAGGAACGCGAGGTGGGCTCGAATGGTCTCTTCGGGATACACGGCGTGATAACCCATGGTGACGTTGATATCGCGGTGACCCGCGATCACTTGAGCGATGTGCGGTGGCAGCCCGTTCATGATCGCGTCGGTCAAAAACATCCTTCGAAAGTCGTGAGGCGTGTAGTGCAGGGCGCTGCCGTCACTGCGGTCGAGAAGTCCAGTGTGAGAGAGAGCCTCGGTGAGCAGATGGGAAATGGTATGCGATCCGATGGCGTGATTCTCGACGCCCGAGTGACGTTGAAAGAGCAGCGGTGATGCGCTCTTCCAGATCCGTTCGTGCGTGTCGCGGGCGCGAACAAGCGGCACCATTCCGCCGGCGTCACGAATCCGACGAATAATGGCGCTCAGCACGTCGGCGAGTTCCGGACTCACGACCAACAGCCGTTCGGTGTCGGTCTTGGACGGCGCGATCTGCAGTAGGGGAATTAGCTCGCTGGTGTCGGGAAGGCGATATTGAACCAAGCTGTGGTGACTGAGTTCGAGCAACTCTTCGACGCGAACGCCGGTAAGACGGAGCACTCCGATGCTGGCCCACGCCCAAAAGGCGCGGTCCTCCTCTCGATTCAACAGACGTTGCTCGCCCGAGGAGTCGGCGATCCAGATATTGTCGGCGGCCGCGTGGGGGCGCAACACACGAACGAAGGTCTCTCCGAGGGCACTGAATTGCTCACCGGGTGACACGGCACGTGCGGCACTCAACATCGCCTTGACGTCCTCGCGCCACTGATCGACCGCACGAACGAGCACCGGCAAAACGGGCAAGCGCTCGCGGGTGCGCGCATCCATCCGTGCCTTTCGGCGGCGAAGATCTTTTCGACGAGTGAGATCCTCGACGCGGATCGGGCAATGCGCAACCCACTGTGCCCAGCGGCCGGGATCTTCGAGCGCCCACTGCGCTAAGTCCAAGTAGAAGGCGCGCACCGTGGACAACGTTTGATAGTGGCTGAGCCGCTCGACGCTCACGTCGAGCGGCTCACCCGTGGCCGTGCGGACGGTGGTGACCCGTGTTTGGAGACGTTGCTTCCAGGCGCTCGCGATCTCGGGCGTCAAGCGCAACGTCTCGATGCCGGGGTGGTGCTCTTCGAGGTCGCGCCAGAAGCACTTCGCCAGCATGTAGGAGGTGTGGACCAGGCTGTTGTAGTCGACGGCGGGTTGGCGTTCTTTCATGTACTCCACGAGCAGATCGCGAATGGGACGACAGGCAATGGCGTAGCGATCAATGAGCTCCTCGACGCTCTGGCGTTGGGCGCCAAGAATCTCGCGCAAGGTCGTTATGCCCGCTCCAAAGACACCCATCTCGCGCAACGCTTTGAAGGTCGCCCCGCCCGAGAGGGATCGACCGCGCACGGCCACTTCGGCGTCCAGGATCTCCAAGAGGTCGCCAATGGTGATGTCACCGATGTTGCCTCCCTTGGTGGCGACGATCACGGCGCAGCGAAAAAGGGTATGACGCTGCGCGTGCGAGGTCATCGCGGGGTCCTCTGCGCACGTCTGGTCCAGCCGATCAAATCCCTCGACGTCGCGCGCGCTCCTGATGTTGCGAGTGAGCTTGCGCATTACGCCGCCGGTGAGCAGCCACTCGAGCGACGGGCGCACGATGTCGGCCCTAATGAGAAAGAGGAGCGATCCCGTCATGAGGCTGAGTCGATTGGGCGAGTACGTGCCGAGACGCTCGAGCCATGCTCCAGGTTCCTTCGCCCACTCCTCGCGCGCCGCGTCCGCGCCGCTGTTCAACCAGCGCTCCTGCCACGTCGCACCCGGTTGAGCTTCCAGCCAGTCCAAGAGCAGGCGTAGTCCGCGTTGATCGTCGTGCACGAGCTGCGTCGCGCAGGGTCCAAGCGGCGAGCGCACGAGAGCGAGAACCTCGAGGTCGCTGAGTCGCGAACCCGGCCAGTGCAGCGCGGGCACCCGCGCCGGAAACCGGACGCTGAGCGCAACGCCGCGCGCCGAGGCCAGCGAATCGTCGACGTCAAACGCGCCATGGGTGAGAGCCTCATCGAGGAGCGACGTCACCGAACACCCCGCCCGAAGAGCACGTCGAGGGTCTCTTCGCGATAACCCGGTGCGGCGATAACGGGGGTTCGTTCCCGCGCGCGCTGAGTCTCGGCCGCGTGGTGCGCGAGCACGCGACGAATGACGTCTTCCTTGCGCGGCGTGATGTAGAGCTGGGTGGTCGTGAGCTGGGCGTGGCCGAGGACGAACTGAACGTCGGTGAGCGGCAGGTTCGGATCCTCAGCCATCCGGTAGGCGGCGGTGTGGCGAAGCGCGTGCAAGGTGGCTTGGGTGCCCGCGTGCACGTTGACCCGCTCGAACATGCGGTGCGCCGCGTGGTAGGTGAGGGGGCGAACTGGACGGCGGCGCGTCCAGAACAGCGGCTGGCGACTCCCTCGGGGGATGAGTTCTTCGCACTCGGCCTGGTAGAGCCGAAGCCAGACGAACGCGTCGCTCGAGGCCGGGAGCTCTTGCACGGCGCCGCTGCCCTTGCGCACCACCGAGATCAGGTGGCGACCCGGGTCGACGTCACCCCGGGTGGCCGATAACAACTCCGAGGCGCGCGCGCCGGTCGACACGTAAAAGGCGACCAAGGCTCGATCGCGGTGCGAGCGGAGCTGAGTGAAGATGTCGTTGAACTCCTCATCACTGATCGCTCGGGGAATCCGGATGGGCACCGTCGGTCGATAGAGGCCGCGGCGTTCGTGGCGAGTGGGCTCCATCGGGTTGTGGTGCGCGTGGGCGCGCCCGTCGCGTCGTGAACGATCGAGCGGAAAAGGATTCACTATTGGTCCCGTCCCCGCTTCTCGGTGGAAGTCGTAGAAGCTCCTCAGCACGGTCTCGCTGTGGGCGCGCACCGAGGGCGCGTAGTGCGCCGCGGCGATCCCCGTCGGCGTGGGACCGTCGGGGTGTCGCCAATGCGCACGGACCGGCTTGTTCGCGAGCTGCAGCCAGCGCGAGAAGTCGCGCGCCTCGATGCGCGTGGCCCACTCCCAGGGCACCTCGATCGACCAGAGGAACCGGAACCACCGCAGCAGATCCATGCCGTAGGAACGAAGGGTGGCCGGCGAACGACCCGATGCCTGGAGGTCGGCAAAGAACACCCGAACCGCTTCCAGCGGACTTCCCTCGGGGTCGAGGAGCTGGAAAGGATCCCAGGGGTCGTTGGTAGCGAGCAGTCGTCCCGAGCGAACCACGCTCATCGACGTCACGTCAATTGGGTTTGCGGTGCCTGAGTTCATGGGTGGTTGTCTAACACGACGCTGACGAGAACTCAGGGATGATCAGGAAGTATCAGTGAGTAAGTTCAGTCAATAGGTGATAGCCAATGCCCGAGTGCACGTGGTCTTCGTTATACCAAGTCATGAAGCGTTGACAGTGCGCCTGGGCGTCCTCGAAGCTGCCGAAACGATCGGGGAAGTCCGGACGGTATTTGAAGGTGCGGAACTGGCTTTCTGAGTAGGGGTTGTCATTACTCACGTGCGGCCGGCTGTGGGATTTGGTGACCCCGAGGTCGGCCAACAGATGCACCACCGGTTTGGCGATCATCGGTGAACCCCTATCGGCGTGGAGCGTGAGCTGACCCTTCACGACGCCCTGCTTGGCAATCGACTCGTTCATCAGTCGCGTTGAGAGCTGCGCGCTTTCGCAGCGCGCCAGCATCCAACCCGTGACGTAACGACTCCAGATGTCGAGGATCACGTAGAGGTAGTAGTAGGTCCACTTCTCGGGCCCGTGGAGTTTCGTGATATCCCAGCTCCAAATCTCATTGGGCCGGGTCGCGATCAACTCGGGTTTCTTGTGCGCGGGGTGGGTGGCCTGACGACGTCGTTCACGCACCTCGTCGTGCTCGCCCAGTACGCGATACATAGTCGAGACCGAGCCCAGATACACGCCCTGGTCCAGGAGTTTGGCGTAGACGCTCGCCGGAGCCTCGTCGACGAACTCGTCGGACTCGAGCGTGACCCGGATCTGCTTGCGCTCCACCTCACTGAGGGCTCGAGGCTGGGGTTTCGCTACTCGCTCGGGTTTTATCGGTGAGGGGCTGCGACGGTGTCGTCGATACCAGGTCGCCCGGTCTACTCCGAGTGCGGCGATGGCGTCAGACGTGCTGACGACCCCACTGAGTTGGTTGATGGCTTCGTCGATCATTACTTCTCGCTGCTCTCCGCAGTGCTGTTCGAGGCGAGTGTCTCGAGCAGCGCGGAAAGTTTTCCCTGTATCTCGATCACCCTTCGGGACTTGTCGAGTTCACTCTCCAGTCGGTCGACCTCGCGCTTGAGGCTGGTGATCTCACGGTCTCGAGGATCGGCCTTCTGACGTCCCGCGGGCCGAGCCAACGCCTCGCGGGCACCCTCGTCGCGTTGGCGGCGCCACGTCGTCATGAGTGACGAGTACAGGCCCTCGCGTCGGAGCATCGCTCCTCTCGCGGAGCGGGGCAGCGCGTCGTACTCGGCGAGGATCTTGGCCTTGTACTTGGCCGAGAACTGTCGGCGTCCCGCGGAGCGCTCGAGCACCTCGGGGTTCGGCGTACCTGGTTCGTTCACCCCTCCAGTTTGGTGGTCCGTGTCGTCAATAGTGGTGGTTGTCATGGTCATTGGAAGAAATTCCTTCTCCGCCCTCTAGTTGATTAATTTGTCAGTGCAGACTGTCTCACTAGAGGTTGGCACAGAGGGCGACGAGACCGACACAGAACAACACGTTTCCTTGAAAACAATAGACATGCGCAACCAGACCGACGCCAGGCAACAGTTCGAAAGTTTCTTTTAATCCCAAGGTGCCGGGATCGAGACCCGGGCGGCCCACTGAGAAGTGTAAACATTCGGGTGTTCCTTGTCGAAACAGTTTCGGGTGATGCTTTAGACAACTTCGGCTGATGCTTGACACAGTTTCGGGAGTTGCTTGACACCGCTTCACACCGCTGACGCAATTCCCTCAAAGGTGTAGCCGAACGGCTTCGGTTCACCTTCGAAGTAATAACAGTTGAGATGTTCGATATGAAAACCGGCCCGATTGAGGTAGTCAGGAATGTCGCGGGTCAGGCGACACCCTCCGGCGAGTTTCATGTGGAGTGGTTCGAATCGTCGTTGCCATAATGCGGTTTTGACATCAGGTGCGTGACCATGCTCGACGAAATGAAAAGTACCATCGGACTTCAACACGCGGCGCATCTCTTCGAGCGCCGCATCCAGTGCAGGGATCGTGCATAACGTCCACGTCGAGAGTACGGCGTCGAACGAAGCAGTCGGCAGATCCAGATGCTCGCCGGTCAACCCTGCCAGATCGACAGGAATGTTGGCACGCGCGATGCGGTCTTCGGCAAGTCGCATGCAAACATGTGACGGCTCGACAGCGAAAATCCTCGACACTTCGACCGGGTAGAAGGGCACGTTGAGTCCGGTGCCGAACCCGACTTCGACGACGTCACCAACGAGTCCCGAGCAGACCCGTTGGCGAACCTCACGGGTTGCATTGCGGCTCATGACCTTGTCCTGAAGTCGCGGAAGGATCTGTTCCTTGTACAAGCCCACGTCGACCTCCTTTCCGCTTCGGCCATACGACCGAGGCCAACTTATGGCGGACGGTGCTCGAATTCTGGACGAACACTCATGAAACGTTCGAAGTAGGCGCCGAGCGACTTTCAAATAAATTGGTTCCCCGCTTTACCGGCGCGAATCAGATAGTGCCACAGATTCCAATTTTGTCAACATAGGACATGTCCGCGACAAACGCGGATCGAGGCATTGCGTCCGTTAAGTGATTACCGCGACATGTCTCTCCTCTTCGTTACGCACCTTCTTGATCTAAGTGTTTGCCTTGGGTAGAAACAGGATGGTTAAGACGATGCCCACAACGGCAAACCCAGCGGACACGAGCAACGCCATGTCCATGCCGTGGACAAAGGCCGCGCGCACCGTGGACAGTAATCGAGACGAATGAAGTTGCTGGGCGACTGCTACACCACCAAAAATGCTTTGTCGAGCGGCAGCGGCCGCAGCCGTAGGTAAACCCGTCACGTGGAGCCGGGCTAGATAACCGGCGCTCAGCACGCTGCCCAGGATGGCGATGCCGAAGGGGCCACCGGTCTTGTTCACCGCCTGGAGCACCGCGGAGCCGACCCCGCTACTCTCGGGCGAGAGCTCGACGAGAGCGGCGAACATCGCGGTGGCCATGGCGATGCCGGTGCCTAGTCCGGCGATGGCCATCCACATGGCGACGAAGAGACCACTCGATCCGACACTCATGGTCGATCCGAGAAGCAGCCCAGTCGCGAGCAGGGCGAAACCAACTGCCACCGCAACCTTGGCACCGACGCGCTTGACAACTTGAGCCGCGGGAACGGCGCCGACGATCAACCCGGCGACCAGAGGAAGCAACCTCAGTCCCGAGCCCATGGCGTTCGTGCCCAGCACGCCCTGGAAGTACTGCGGCATCGTGAACAAGATCCCGAGCATGGCGAGGATCGGAACAACCGCCAGGATCATGCCCCAGGTGAACGAAGCCGATTCGAAAAGGGCCAAGTCGAGCAAAGGCTCACCGCCCGGGCGACGAGTCAGTCGTCGCTCCCAAACGAAAAAGCCGATGAGCAGCGCCACGCCGATGACCATCATGGTCAGAGCGAAGACGTCGTTCCAACCGTCCTGGCCGGCTTCGATCAGGCCGTAGGTGAGCGCCACCAGCCCGCGGGCCGACGCCACCACGCCCACGAAATCGATCTGCGGACGACTTGAAGCGCGCGACTCGGGCACTAGAGCAACGACGGCGACCAATCCAATGACGATTACCGGCACGTTGATCAAGAAGACCCAACCCCACCAGTAGTAGGTGAGCAGCCATCCGCCGAGAATCGGTCCGATCGGGAAGGCCAAGAACGTCGCGATTCACCTTCTTCTCAGGCCACATGTTTCTACGCCATTTCGAGACTGCCCTGCCCTATTTCTCCAGTGCAATTCACTGCTGCATGGATGACGCAAGTCGAGCGAGGACGCCCAGATCGTCGGAGCCACCAAGCACCATCAGGCGATCGCCAGATTTGATGACGGTCTCACCGGTCGGTCGAATAACGTCTCGCCCACGCTCGATGGCGGTGATGAGTACACCGCGCGGTATCGACGTTGAGCGAAGCGGGAGGTCGACTAGGGGAGACTCGTGCTCGATCACTATTTCCAGGATTCCAGTCGACCCGCCCAGCTCGGAGACATGACGCAAGTTGGCCTGCATTGTTCGCCGGTAGTTGCGCACGATGTCCGAGATGGCGATCGTGCCGACGACCCGTCGCTCATCGTCGATGACGGCCGCCCACGTCTGGGGCGTGGAAGTCAGGGTATCGAGGACGACGTCCAAGTGCACGGACTCGTGGATTGGTGCGAAAGTGGAGTCGACGAGGCCCTCGACGTCCACGGCGCTGGCGTCGCCGGTTCCGTCCTGCAGAGCTTCCATGGTGACGACGCCGACGTAGTGACCATGAGAATCGACCAACGGAGCGGCACTGACTTCGTCGTGTTTCATCTGGCTGAGGAACGAGGAGATCTCGCCGGGCTCGACCAGCACGCATCGTGCTAGGGCCATTGCCTGTGAAGCGGTCACCATGGCGATCAATGGCAGACCGGTGAGGATTCGGTGCGCGGGGGACTCGGCTCGGCTGCGCAACTGGCTTCGATAGATGGTGTCGTCGTTGCGCCGCACGATCAGCGTCGCCAGGCCGACCGCCAGCATGGCCGGCACGATCAACGAGAGCGTTCCCGTCATTTCGGCGACCATCAACATCACCGCGAGCGGGGCGCGCGAGATGCTCCCGAAGCAGGCCATCATTCCGACGATGACGTACGGGGCGGGGTCGTGCCCGAGGCTCGGCACGACCGGCTCGAGCAGGCGCCAGACGGCGGCTCCGACGAAGGCGCCGATCACCATGCCCGGACCGAAGATGCCGCCCGAACCGCCCGAACCAATGGAAAGCCCCGTCGTCGCGATGCGGGCGAAGGGCAGGATGAGCACGATCCACAGCGGAATGTGCAGCAACTGGGCTCCGAGGCCCGCTTGTATCCAGCCGTAGCCGGTGCCAAGTACTTCGGGGATCGCCAGCGCGATGCACCCGACGATCAAGCCACCGATCGCCGGGCGGACCCAGCGGGCAATGGTGAG
>PLON01000008.1 GCA_003142095.1 Acidimicrobiaceae bacterium
ACCACGCCGACCTCTTACTCGGCTCAGATTTGCACGGGCAGCGGCACCGGATGCGGCACCGGTCAGACGATCACCTCGGGCGCGCAGATCGGCAGCCTCGCTCAGGGTACGAGCTACTACGTGACGATCACTGCAAACGCGCCCACGGGTTACCTCCCGGCTTCAGTGAATGGCGGACCGGGGATGGCGACAATTGGGATGACGGGGCCGACGTCTGTCGCGCTCTCGTACGGAACGACGTCGGGCTCGCTGACCGTTACCTTTACCGCACCCCCCACTCACGCATCGGCACAGAGTTACACCGCAATCGCCTGCACCGGCTCGGGCATGACTGGGACCTGCACGTCTCCGGCGGCGATCACGACGGGCGGCCAGATCACGGGACTCACCGCGACTCAGGGCAGCGCAGGCATTAATTACTACGCCACTGTTACCGCAACCGCCTCGACTGGGTACCTCGCATCCACTTCAACGGTCGCTGCTCCGCAGGCCGATACCAGCCAGGTGTATCCGCCGACAGGCTTCTCGACTGCGTCGTCCACGACGACGGCCGGCGCCATTACGGCCACGTTCACCGCGTCGACGGGCGTTGCACCAGCCTCGTACACTGCAATCGCCTGCACCGGCTCGGGCATGACCGGGACCTGCACGTCTCCGGCGGCGATCACGACGGGCGGCCAGATCACCGGGCTCACCGCGGGCACGAATTACTACGTAACAATCACGGCCGTTCCGCCGAGTAGCGCGTACGTGTCCGCAACGACGGCGGTCTCCGCGGCGACGTTGGCCACGACTCAATTGGGCGCACCGAGTATCACGTCGTTGGCCGCAGGAACCAACACCGCGAGCGGCTCGCTTGTCGTGAACTTCACGGGTTCCTCCGGCGCACCCGGTGGTCAGACCTACACCGCAATCGCCTGCACCGGCTCGGGCATGACTGGGACTTGCACGTCACCGGCGGCGATCACGACGGGCGGCCAAATCACGGGACTCGCCGCCGGCACCAGCTACTACGTCACGGTCACGGCGACCGCGTCCACTGGTTATCTCGTCTCTACGTCGGCCCAAGCCGGTTCCTCTGTCGCCACTGAGCAACTCAACGCGCCCGCTATTACTGCGCTCGCGACGAGCGGGTCGAATGCGTTGACGGTGACTTTCAGTGCTCCGTCTAACGCACCCGTTGGCCAGTTGTACTCCGCCAGAGCTTGCACCGGGACAGGGATGACCGGGACCTGCTTCATACAGTCCACAATTACGTCCGGCGGCCAGTTCACGGGCCTCGCCACGTCCACCGCGTACTTCGTGACGGTGATGGCCGTCGCCTCCACTGGCTATACCTCCTCGACGTCGGCACAGTTCGGATCTCAGACCTCATGATGACGAAGAGAAATATGCGTAACCAGAGGAGTATGAGTACCGTCGCGAGAGTCGTCCGGCGAGTTCGCCGTCACGCGTCGCAGGACGCGGCGAGCGAGCGCGGCGCGATCCTCATCCTGGCACTCGTCTACATCATTGTCGTCAGCGTCATCGTGGCAGCCCTCACGACTTGGACCACAGGTGATCTCAACAACACGAACAAGTTCACGAGTGCGCGCAGCATGGACTACTCACTCTCGAGTGCTATGGAGGTCGCGATCAACGACATCCGCTACGCCCCGCTCGTTGCCGCCAATCAGACACTCAACGCGGCTCCCCCGTCGTACTGCTGGGGAACCACTTCGCCGTCGACTCTCCAGCTTCCCGGATCGGGAGAGGCGGACATCGCCACGTGGTGCAGCACCCTGGAAGATCTGGGCAGCGCAACGACTCGAACAGTAACTATTTCGGCCTGTCTTTCGACGACGAACGCAACGGCGTGTGCCGCGAGTCCGCTTCTTCAAGCGGTGGTCGTGTTCAACGACTATCCGCAGGGCGGGTCGATCACCTATACGGGAGTCTGCACGACCTACTGCGGTGAGGGCGCGGTGCTCGAAAGCTGGGACTGGTCGTCAAAGGCCGGACTGACCACTCCTCTTCCGAACTCCATCAGCGTCACGTCGACTCCGCCCTCGAGTCCTCCTTTGCTACCCCTCGTCGGCGGTACGTACGCGACCGCTTCCAGCGCGACGTCGGGCACGGTCGTCGTGTCCTCGGCGACGCCGACCATCTGTACCGTGAATTCGAGCGGCGTCGTTAGCTTCGTCGCGAACGGAACGTGCACCATCGACTTCAACGACTCGGGAAACGCGAACTACTCTCCCGCCATCCAACAGACTCAGACCATGACGGTAGGACCACTCGCCAACACGATCACCGTGAACTCGACTCCGTCGAGCCCCACTCAGGGTGGCGCAACCTACGCGACAGTCTCCAGTGCCACCTCGGGAGATACCGTCACCGTGACGTCGGCGACGACCGGCGTCTGCACGGCGTCGGCGGGCGTCGTGACATTCATTGGCAACGGCACCTGCACGCTCAATTTCAATGACCCCGGCGATACCGACTACCGGGCTGCACCGCAAGTACAACAGAGCTTTTCTGTTGCAGTCGGGAGTCCGGCGGGCCTGAGCGTTCTCGGTAATGCGAGTCCTCAAAATGGCGTTCCCGATAACGGGGATTCGATTGTGTACACGTTTAACCAGACCATGAATGGCAGTTCACTCATGAGCGGCTTCACCGGAACCTCGACGGCGGTATTTGTCCAGTTGACACGAGCTTCGTCGAGTTCCTCCACCAGTTGGCAGGTCTGTTCAACGTCGACCTGTGGCACCGTGGTTGGTCTCGGTACTGTCAATTTGGGTGACGCGAGTAACTCCACTCACTATGTGGCCACATCTGGCAACGTCGTCTACCTCAACGCCACGATGTTGATGTCCACCAACACCAGCGGCGAATCTGTGGTGACGGTGACTCTCGGTTCGGTCGTGAGTGGCACCGTGACAGCGTTGTCACCCACGACATCGACGACGACACTCGTTTGGACACCGAGCGCCTCGGCCACAAGTTCCGCAAACGGTACGGCGTGCGCGACAACTGCGGTCACTGAAGTGAACGCACCGAAGGCAAACTTCTAAAGCGAAGTCGCCTCGTCGGCTGAGGTTGCATCGGCGGGCTTTCGACGGACACGTCGCCGCCTTCCCAATGACGTGAACCTTTGGTTAGCGGGCCGCGAGTCTTGGTGAGCCTGTCGTTACGGCCAGTATACCAACATCCTTGCGCTCGGGCTCAGGCGGTTGAGGTTGCGGGCTCTGGGGTGCGGGCAACATCAATATTTTCTGACGTCTTTTTCCACCGGGCCACGAGAAGGCGAGTGCGAACAACAGAGATCCCGTGACGAAGAGGTAATACCGCCACTCTCCTGTGTGCCAATAACTCGTTCGCGTACAGACCGCTGCCACTACGACAGTCAGGCAAAAGCGGAATTTGCCGATGGTGGATGCAACGACAATCACGAGGACGAGGCTCGGCACCAAGTAATAGGGGTCCATCACGCTTTCGAAGATGCAGCGCAGAGAAAGGGCGACCGCCGCCCACCATACGACCTCGACAAATGGCGGCTTTCTCTTGGCCACCCATACTCCGACGAGACAAGCCAAGACGAGGGCGATCGTTCTACCCGGTCCGGCCTCAACGATTTCGCCCGCGAACACCCTTGATGCGCCGTACACGAATTTTCGTTTTCCGTCGTGTAGTAGCACGAAGTGCAGCCCATACGTGTAGGTCCAATGGCTCGGTGTCAATACAGGAGCGAGAGATAGCCATGGCGTCGCGTGATTCAAGGTGGGAAAGTTCGGCTGTCTCAAGATTGCGTAAGTTGTTGGCTTCCATTCTTGAACCAGGGGAGGCAGGAGCAGGAGAGCTGTCGGAATCGCGACAACACCCGCGAACGCGGGCCACTTTTTTGCCGGGACGTACGCCAACGCAATCGGCACAATCAAGAGAATGAGAGGTTGAAAGACCACCGCCAAGGCGAAGAAGCCTGCGGAGTGGAGCCAGTGCCGCTCGTAACTCGCTAAAAGAGCGTAGAGCCCAAAGGCCAGGGCCAAGGTGTCTTCCGGATGTCCCCAGTACACGACTGCAGGAAAAATGAGCACCGCTTCCAAGACGGTGGCCAGCGCGCGACGCTTGTAAGAGATCGAGAGGCGCCGAGCCATTGCATCGAGAGGGAACAAGAGGATTCCGCCGCAGAGCATGTCAACGGGTCCGAGCACGAACCACGCCGTCGGTCGGTAGAGGTATACCGGGAAGCTTTCGGTGAGGTTGAAAATACGTTGGATCTCGGCAACGGGTGATAACAGAACTGCGATGCCGGGAAATGTAACGAAACTCGTATTGGCGTTATAGACCTGACCCTCGCCGTCCCAAATTACGTAGTGTGCATCTCGAAATGTGCCCCAAAGATCCGGTGGGGTATTCCAGGCGTTTATGTGGTGGACGACCAGATTCCAAAAGAACGAAAACGCCATTCCGGTCAGAAGTATGGCCACCATACCCGCAAAGGGCCATGCGTGCACACGCCACCAACCCGGCCGAGTGGGCACCTCGGTGTCTTGCAATACCGCGGAAGTCTCCAAGCTTGCCGTTATTGGGAGTGACTCGTTAGTCGGTTCGTCGGAAGCCGAATCACTGGTTGGCATTGACGACCTCGCGCACGTCGTGAACTGTCTGAAGAAGAGGTCCGATTTCCTCATTTAAGCAGACGCCACTCCCTAATTGAGGATACGAACGGTGTAGTTGAAGGTTGTCGCGATAGGACTCGCGCTCGCGCGTGAGTGCGATACACGTGCGGACCACTGCAAGAATATTTATCTCGCCGTTGGGAGCAAGGGAAACTCTCCCTGCTGCATCATTTTCGAACATACCTGATGAAGCCCCTTATTTAGTAAATTGCGGCGGACTGAGCAATTGGTCAAAAATAGCGTAAATGTAGTTACACCATAGTCATTTACCGGAAACATGCGACGTATAATTTATCGAGTTACCAGATAAGGGCAGTTCCGAGTGTCGGCGCTCTATTGGACGAAAGGGCAACAAAAATGTTAAATACGTACCAACAGTTAAAGCGACGCAGGGACGCTGGTGAGATCGATGGCTTTACCTTGATCGAACTCCTCATCGTGATCGTCGTGCTCGGCATCCTCGCTGCCGTCGTGATCTTCGCTTTGGGCGGGATTACCGGTAAGAGTGCGGTGGCCGCGTGCCAGGCGGACGGTGCAACCGTTTCGACGGCCATTTCGGCCTTGAACGCTCAGTATCCGGGTGCTTTAACGGGCGTCGGCGTGACTGCCCTCTCCGAAGAAGCCTTCCTCACGAGCACCTCAAGCGGTGGCCCGTACATCAGTTCGTGGCCTTCGAACCCTGGGCACTACGCCTTCGCGCTGTACAACGGAACGCTGGGCCTCGAAATCACTGGACCTGCGGGAACGACCGCGTTCGCTCCGACCGTGGCGTTCACGGCGGCTACGACCGCCGCGGGCGCAACGACTTCAACCTCGTACAACGGCATATTGGGTTCAGCCGCTACCGCCCTTGGTGCCATTTACAGCGGCCCGACAAG
>PLON01000077.1:0-6201 GCA_003142095.1 Acidimicrobiaceae bacterium
CACGGTGGATCGAGGCTTAGAAGGTGACGCCATGGCTCGAAAAGTTCTGGTCACCCGACGAGAAATCGCGTCGTCTGCATCGAGCGTTTCCCGGTGATCCAATCATGCAGTTAAGTCGCGAGACCATCCGTCAATCGCTCTACTTGCAAGGTCGAGGTGAACTGCATCACTCGGCAACTAACTCGGTGCCTGCGCTCGAGCCGGGCCGAGATGGTGGGCCTCGGTCATGAGATTAATTCACTAGATGATGCTAATTCCAGTTAGGGATTGATGTTGACGAGATGTCGAAATCAGTTGCTGGGCTGTTTCATTCACCATTTTTTTACCGTGATAGCGCCAGTCTCCACCGCGCAGTTACCACTACCAAGTTGATACTGGCCACATGGCTGATTTTCTAGTTGTTCTCGGCATCGTCACTTTTGTGGTCGCGATGCTGTCTTTGATTTGGGGACTGGGGAGAGTATGACGGTGACTAACGGGTTGCTACTTGCGTTGTCCGTCGCGGTATTTATCTACCTCGGGTTCGCGCTGTTCAAGGCTGAGCGCTTCTAATGGGGTTCACATGGACCATCGTCGCGATGATCGTCGTGCTGGCAATCGCTTGGCGGTTCTTGGGCGCCTACATGGTGTCCGTGTACGAAGGGCGCACCCGCTGGCTGTCCTACATTGAGCGGCCGATCTACAAAATCGCGGGCATTGACCCCGACGCGGAGCAGTCATGGCAGCGCTACGGCGCTTCGCTGATTATCTTTTCCGGCGTCATGTTGCTGGTCGGCTACATGCTCCTTCGACTGCAAGGACACCTGCCGCTGAATCCCCAGCACCTGCCCGACGTGGGCCCGGCGCTGTCGTGGAACACGATCGTGTCGTTCGTAACCAACACGAACTGGCAGTCGTACTCCGGCGAGACGACCATGTCGTACCTGTCCCAGATGGGGACGCTCGCGCTTCAGAACTTCCTCAGCGCCGCGGTAGGCATCGCCGTCGCGGTGGCACTCATTCGAGGATTCGCTCGTAAGAACTCGAAGACGATTGGCAACTTTTGGGTTGACGTCATCCGCACGACCCTGTACATCCTTCTGCCCATCGCCTTTATCGTCGCCATCATCTTCATCGCCCAAGGTGCCATTCAAACTTTGGCCGGTCCCGCGCACATCCACGACCTCTTAAACGGCGTGCGCCAGACGATTCCCCGCGGGCCTGTCGCCTCTCAGGAGACAATCAAGCAGCTCGGCACGAATGGGGGCGGATTCTTCAACGCGAATGGCGCTATGCCGTTCGAGAATCCGACCGGTCTAACGAACTTCTTGTCGATGGCGCTCATCTTGTGCATTCCTGTCTCGCTCACGTACGTGTTCGGCAAAATGGTTGGCCACATCCGCCAAGGCGCGGCCGTGCTCGCCGTAATGGTGATCATTTTCGGATCGTGGCTCGCCATCGGCGCTGTCGCGGAGCACCAAGCCAACCCCGCCGTGGCAGCGGCGGGATTGAGCCACCAGCCAACAGGCAACATGGAAGGTAAGGAAGTTCGCTTCGGTGACACCTCCTCAGCCTTTTACAACATCACGTCCACCCAGACCTCAACGGGCAGCGTCGACTCGGCTAACGACTCGTACACCCCGATGGGTGGGTTCGCGGCCATGACGGGCATGATGCTCGGTGAAGTCAGTCCCGGCGGGGTGGGGAGCGGGCTGTACACGATTCTTCTCTTCGCCATCATCACCGTCTTTATCGGCGGATTGATGGTTGGACGAACTCCGGAGTATCTGGGAAAAAAGATACAGGCCAGGGAAGTGAAACTCGCCGCCTTCGGGGTGCTGGTCATGCCGATCACCGTTCTGATCTTGACAGCCGTCGCGGTGTCGGTCCATGCCGGGCGGGCCGGGCCGCTCAACGCCGGACCCCACGGCTTCTCCGAGATCCTCTACACGTTCACCTCGGTCACTAACAACAACGGTTCCGCTTTCGCCGGCCTCAGCTCCAACACCGCCTTCTACAACATCATCGAGACGGTGGGACTGCTTCTCGGGCGCTTCGCCATCATGGTCCCGGTACTCGCGTTGGCTGGCGGCCTGGCCGCCAAGAACGTCGTCCCAGCGTCGCTCGGGACGTTCCGCACTGACAAGCCGATGTTCATTGGACTATTGATCGGCGTCATCATGGTCGTCGGCGCGCTCACCTTCTTTCCCGCCGTCTCTCTTGGACCGATTGTCGAACAGCTCTCTCACGGGAAGTTCTTCTGATGACGACGCGTTGTCGCCGAGGCACCTGGTCGTCGTCTGAGTACGGCGGGCGTGCGCGCGTCGGTCACGCCGTAGCGCACGACGAACCTGTCGTCAGCCCACACCTGGCGGAGTCCACTGACCTGCCGCGGTCTGAAAAGAACGTGGTTGGCCACCTTGAAGGAGGTACAGCTTCATGAGCAACGTTAATTTGGCCGCCCCCGCGTCGAGCGACGCGCACCCGGGCGCGCTCAAGGGTGCCAGCAGTTTGACTCAACCTCGAGGGCTGTTCGACCGAGAGATCCTCGCCCAGGCGGCGTGGGATGGGCTCAAGAAATTCAGTCCGCGGACTCAGGTGCGAAACCCGGTGATGTTCGTCGTGCTGATCGGCACGGTCGTGACCTTTCTCGAGTCGATTGCTCATCCGAGCCTGTTCGACTGGCTCATTACGATCTGGCTCGCGCTCACCGTCTTTTTCGCGAACTTCGCTGAGGCGGTCGCCGAGGGACGGGGAAAGGCTCAAGCCGATTCGCTACGCCGGCTGCGCGTCGAGACCGAGGCTCGTCGGCTCCGACCCGACGGTGGTGAAGATCGTGTGGTGGCGGCCGACCTTGTTCGAGGTGACCTGGTCGTGTGCGAAGCGGGCGACGTCATTCCCTCGGATGGAGAGATTGTAGAAGGCGTGGCCTCGGTGGATGAATCGGCGATCACGGGTGAGTCGGCGCCAGTCATCCGCGAGTCCGGCGGGGACCGATCCGCGGTGACAGGAGGAACGCGTGTTCTCTCTGACCGGGTCGTGATTCGTATCACGGCCGAACGGGGACACACGTTCCTCGATCGCATGATCGCACTCGTTGAGGGCGCCCAACGTCAAAAGACACCCAATGAAATTGCGCTGACCATACTCCTAGCCGCATTGACCATCGTCTTCGTACCCGTCGTCGTTGTCCTCCAACCCTTCGGAACGTTCTCGGGCGGGAGCGTCTCAGTGATCGTCCTCATCGCACTCTTGGTGTGTCTCATCCCGACCACCATTGGTGCGCTCTTGTCGGCAATTGGTATCGCCGGCATGGACCGCCTCGTTCAGCGCAACGTGCTCGCGATGTCCGGTCGTGCCGTGGAGGCGGCTGGTGACGTACAGACTCTCCTGTTAGACAAGACCGGCACTATCACGCTTGGCAACCGCATGGCGTCTGCATTCTTTCCGGTTGGCGGCCACAGCGAAGAAGAGCTGGCCGCCGCCGCGCAACTGGCGTCACTGGCCGATGAAACTCCCGAGGGGAGGTCTATCGTCATCCTCGCGAAGGAGCGGTTTGACATCCGCGATCGTGATCTCGGCGTCGAGCACAACTTCGTGCCCTTCAGCGCTCAGACCCGCATGTCGGGACTCGACGTTGATGGTCGTCAGATCCGCAAGGGCGCGGCTGAAGCCGTCGGGCGCTGGGTGAGAGAGCAGGGTGGACAAACGTCGAGCGAGGTCGACCAGATTGTCGAGCGAGTGGCCCGAGCGGGCTCAACTCCGTTGGCCGTCGCCGACGGTCCCGACCTCCTAGGGGTCATCGAGTTGAAAGACGTCGTGAAAGAAGGTATCCGCGAGCGTTTCGCGGAGCTGCGTTCCATTGGTATTCGAACCATCATGATCACGGGGGACAACCCCCTAACCGCTGCCGCTATCGCACAAGAAGCGGGCGTGGATGACTACCTCGCCGAAGCCACGCCCGAAGCCAAGATGAATCTGATCAAGGCTGAACAGGAGGGCGGCAAGCTTGTCGCGATGACCGGCGACGGCACGAACGACGCCCCCGCGCTCGCCCAAGCCGACGTCGGCGTCGCGATGAACACGGGCACGACCGCGGCGAAGGAAGCCGGGAACATGGTCGACCTCGATTCGAACCCCACCAAGTTGATCGACATCGTGGAAATCGGAAAGCAGCTGCTCATCACTCGAGGCGCGCTCACCACGTTTTCCATCGCCAACGACATCGCCAAGTACTTCGCGATCATCCCCGCGCTCTTCGTCGCCACCTATCCGCAGCTTCGAGCGCTCAACATCATGCACTTGCACAGTCCAGAAACAGCGGTGCTTTCGGCAGTGATCTTCAACGCGCTCGTGATCATTGCCCTCATCCCATTGGCCCTGCGCGGTGTGCGATTTCGGCTCTCGAGCGCGTCTGCGATCCTGCGGCGCAACGTCTTGATCTACGGGGTCGGGGGAGTCATCGCACCGTTCATCTTCATCAAGCTCATCGACATGATCCTCACCGCGACCGGAGCCTTCAAATGAACCGTCAGTTCCTTCTCAATCTGCGCCGTGGATTCCTCGTCACGGTGTGTTTCTTCGTGCTACTTGGTATCGCCTACCCACTAGCCGTGACTGGGATCGGTCAAGCCTTCTTCTCATCTCAGGCCAATGGCTCACTTACGAAGAACGGTTCCACGCTGATCGGTCAGCAATGGAACGGGCCGAAGTGGTTTCAGGGCCGCCCCGACGCCGATGACCCGATGGCGACGGGCGGCACCAACCTCGGACCTCGCTCGAAGACGCTCGTGAAGGACGTGAAGGAACAGATTGCCCTGTTGAAAAAAGAGAGGATCACTCCCACGCCTGATCTCGTGACCACTTCGGGCAGTGGCGTCGACGCCGATATAGCCCCGGTCGACGCCTACGCCCAAGTGAACGCGGTGGCGAAAGCCCGCGGCCTATCGGTCGCCGCAGTGCGTCACCTGGTCTCAACGCAAATTCATCCAGCTCAATTTGGGTTCCTCGGGTCGCCGTACGTAGACGTCCTCCAACTCAATGAGGCACTCAGAACCCTGCGATGAGCAGCTTCGAGTTCACCGGCGCCACCTCGTGGGAGGGTTTGCCGGTGGCTCGACGCGTGATCGACGCGCGTCCGCGGGCCCGTCTTGTCGCAACGGGCACCATTGTCGCTACCGAGGTCACTAGCCGTGGGAGCAGCCCCGTGTTCTGCTGCACGCTCCATGACGGCAGCGGCGAGCTGGACGTTCTCTTCCTCGGCCGATCTTCGGTGCCGGGCTTTAGCGTGGGAACTCGTTGCAGTGTCGAAGGCCTGGCTCTGATTGAAGACAATCGCTTGGCGGTATGGAACCCGCTCTACTACTTCGAAGCGCCGGCCACTGATTCTGGGCCGAGCGACGAATCTTCTGTCGGCGAAGAATTAGCGCCGACCGATAAGCCAGCGTCGGAGAGAGCCTGGCCAGTGCCATCGCAGGCACGTGAGAACGGCGAGGACGTCGAAGCCGCCGGTCATTTTCGGATCTACCTCGGAGCGGTGGCGGGTGTGGGCAAGACGATGGCGATGCTCGACGAAGCACATCGACGTCTGCTACGAGGAGCAGACATCGTGATCGGTGTGGTCGAGTCTCATGGCCGAGCGCTCACCGAGGAACGAACAATCGGATTAGAAGTCGTGCCGCGACGAGCGGTTGAGTACCGCGGAGTGGTCCTTACCGAGATGGACCTCAAGGCGGTGATAACTCGCCATCCCGACGTGGTGCTCGTCGATGAACTGGCGCACACCAACGTGCGGGGATCAGGCAACAACCACAAGCGCTGGCAGGACGTCCTTGAAATACTTCACGCGGGCATCGACGTCATCGCGACGGTCAACATTCAGCACTTGGAGAGCATGGCGGACACGGTCGAGCGCATCACCGAGGTCCCGGTGCGAGAACGGGTTCCCGATTGGGTCGTGCGGCGCGCTGATCAGATCGAGCTGATTGACTCATCTCCCGAACAACTTCGCCGTCGGATGCTGCATGGCAACATCTATGCGCCCGAGCGGGTGTCCAACGCACTGGCTCACTTCTTTCGAACCGAAAATCTCACCGCACTTCGGGAAATGGCCCTACGGTTCCTCGCTGATGAAGCTGACGAGGATCTGCTGGAATATCTCAGTCATTCCCATCCCGAGGTGATCTGGGAGACCGCCGAGCGCATCATGGTTGCCGTCAACAC
>PLON01000077.1:6301-10209 GCA_003142095.1 Acidimicrobiaceae bacterium
GGTCACTGCGTTGATCGAGTTCGCTCGGCACCAACAGATCACCCAGATCGTGATCGGCTCCAGCCAGCGATCTCGTCGCCGGGAGATCTTCGGTGGGGGATCGACGGTTCGTCGACTCACGCGCGCGGCGAACACCGAAGGGGTTGATGTTCATATCATCGCTCGACGTGACGACCAGGAGATGGTTGGGACCATCTCGTAGGACGCGCACGAAACGGGCTGGTCGAGAGCATGATTTTGTAATTATCGCAGCCAGGGATCGTCCATTGCGCGGCGTCAAGTTGACCAGAAAGGACCGTACGATGCTAGGAATAGGAGGTTTGGCAATGAGACGTACCTTTTTTGGGACGATAGTCGCACTTTCCAGCATGGCAGTCGAGACCGCTGTCATGATCCCACTACGAAGTCACCTAAGCATCGCGACAATGGCCCTCATTCTGGTGGTGCCTGTTGTGGTTGGCGTCGTCGCGGGGGGCTTCGTCGCGGGCATCATCAGCGTCGGTGCCGGGTTTCTCGTGTACGACTTCTTCTTTATTCCCCCGTATCGCACTCTGTGGGTTGGCGCCCCAGAGAACTGGGTGGCGCTCGGGGTGTACGTGGCGGTAATGGTGCCAGTTTCTCNNGCCAAGGCTGAGGCCCGTCGTCAGGGGCGTGAGATTAGAGAGCTTTTCGAAATCTCCCACCTTCTCGTTGAGGACAAATCACTCGGCGTGCTTCTCTCCTCGGTGGTCACGACGCTTGCCGAGGTATTCAGTGCTGACCAGGTTGCTCTCATCCTTCCCGAAGGCGAGAAGTTGGAGGTGGTTGCTTCGGCGGGCGAGCCTCTGAGCGATACTCAAGTTCGCTGTGTCCTACCCACTGAGGGCCAACTTGCGACCCTCGGCACTCAAACATTCGAACGTGACGGGTTGCTCGTAGTGGCTCTGACCGCCGCGGGGCGACCGGTGGGCCTGCTCGTGCTCTCGGGTATGGCTTCAGTTAAATACGAACGCGAGCCGCTCCTGCTCTTCGCCAACCAGATCGCCCTCGCGGTAGAGCGCGTGCAACTACGCGAGAAAGCTCTCCAGGCCCGACTCGCCGACGAAGTGGCCCTGCTGGCAAAGACGCTCGTCACGGCCGTTTCCCACGACCTTCGAGCCCCGCTCACGTCGATTAAGGCGTCGTCGTCCACGCTCGTCGATACCGAGTTCAACCTTGACCCGGACACAACGCGACGACTCGCCACACTCATTGACGTTCAGGTCGACCGGCTCGCCGAGATGGTGCGGAATCTCCTCGACATGAGCCGTATCCAAGCCGGCGTACTTCGGCCACGTTGTTCGGTGGCGTCGCTTGAGGACCTCGTGACCGCCGTCGTCGACGAACTCGCCTCGCGCAGTTATGTCTTGTGCATGGAAATCCCTGACGACCTACCGCCCATTGACGTTGACGTTGTGCTCATCAGTCGGGTACTCGTCAATCTGCTTGAAAACGCCATTCGTTATAGTCCGAAATCCGCACCGATCACGGTGCGCGCTGCGTTGACCAAACAGCATCTCATTGAAGTGACGGTGACGGACAAGGGTCCGGGCGTGAGCAGACAGCGGCGCCACGAGATTTTCGAACTGTTCGCCCGTCGCAGTGACGACGCCGGCGCCGGACTTGGACTCACGATCGCAAAGACATTTATCGAAGCGCACGATCAGCGAATCTGGGTGGAGGACGCGCCCGGGGGCGGTGCCAAGATTTTGTTTCACTCTTCCTGTCGCTGCCAACCTTTCTGAGGAGCTACGCCTTGCCGCAAATTCTCATTATTGACGACGACCCCGATCTACTCAGCGTGTGTCGCGTTGGACTCGAAGCTATGGGACACACACTTCGCACCGCCGAAACCGGTGAAGAGGGACTTGTTGAGGCGGCCGTCTTTCCCCCGGACGTCATTGTTTTGGACCTTGGGTTGCCCGACCTCGACGGGCTCGAAGTGTGCAAGAGGATTCGTAGTTGGAGCAGTGTCCCGATCATCGTGCTCTCTGCCGACGGGTCAGAGGACCGCAAAGTGAGCGCCCTTGACGAGGGGGCCGATGACTACATGACAAAGCCGTTTGGAATGCGCGAACTCAACGCGCGCCTCAACGTTGCTCTGCGCCATCGTTCAAGCGACAGCGGTGATCATCCTGCCGAGGTTGTCGTTGGGCACCTTCGTCTTGATCTCATACATCATGAAGCGACGCTCTCAGACGAGCGTCTCGATCTCGCGCCCAAGGAGTTCGAGTTTCTTGCCTACCTTGCGCTCAATGTCGGCAAGATATGCACACGCCGGATGATCTTGGAGAACGTGTGGGGGCCTGGGTACGGCAAGGAGTTCCACTATCTAAAGGTGTATGCATACCGGCTTAGGCGCAAATTGAACGACGAGAAAGGTCAATTCCTTCAGAGCGATCCTTCGGTTGGGTACCGACTAGTGCAGCCGCAGTGATTGAATTATTCGCCAGCGAGCTGACCGGTGACATGACTTCAGCGACCTCGCGCTCAACCTGATCTTCGAGAGAGGTTGTCCCTCGGAGCAACGGCTATCGAACTGTTTAGTTGGTTGGGATCAAGTGTGTCGGACTGCTGTACATATAGTTGACATTTTGATCGTCATGTCTCGTGGTGTCGGAATGGTCTGTGTGGAATGTGGGATTTCTTAGCGATCGCAGGTGTTCAGCGTGCGGGTGCACGTCGGGCCTTCGACATGAACTCGCATGCGGTTCCCATTGAGAAAATCCCACGGAAAANNCCTACGATGCTCCATGTTTGCTCATAGCAGGGGGTGGGAGTTCTTGTCTGCAGGGGAGATTTTTCAGTAGAGCAAGGGACTTTCGGCGCTCCTTGATTGTCTTCGATCAAAGAAGAATTGGACCGAACTGACTGTGTTCAGACCATCTCGAGAACGGCCTTTTCGCGGCTCTTCCGCGACAAAATCCCACGATTTATCCCACGCTTTGGACAAAGAGAAGATTGCCGCTAACTGAGCGGTGTTTCTGGGGTCCGGCCGCCACAGGTGGTGGCGAGATAGTCAAGTACGCTCTGAATAGGTGGGACAGTGAAATCCTTGGCGACAGCGTCGCGTTCACCCTCTCGGGCTCTCCACGTGGACTGACTGATGTAATTCCAACGAATCCGAGGTTTAGTCCGGGCAGAGCGAGTGACGAAGCCTCAACCTCACTCGAACGTTATCGCGGGATGATTGGCATTCGACGCCGCCGCGGTGTAAACCCGTGAGGGTCAAAAAGCCATCGACATGACGCTCGAGCTGCCGGCAAATCTATGACGTTCGTCAGAGAAGATACCCTAGTCAGCGGGGGAGTCGGGCCTGTTCTGGTTATACGTATATCTACAGGAAAATTGGCTAATCGCCACTTTCACTGTTATAGTATGTACATGCCATTAATCGAAGACCGAGTTCTCATCGAGTTGCACCGAGCCGCTGCCTTGGCCGGACGGCCGGGTATAGCCGTGCCATCCCAGGATCTAGATATAGCGGACCAGCACACCGGCAGTCGCTCTCGAACGAAAGACGCTATCTGGAGACTTGAGCAAGCTGGCCGCATCACGTCGGTTCGCAAGGACCTCTTCGTACTACCCGACGCCACTGGCCGAATCAGCGTAGGCCTCGCCAACCTTATCGACGTTGTCGCTCCACAGCCCTACCTCATTACCGGAGGGAGGGCGCTTGAACATCACAATCTTACCGACCAACATTTCTTTTCCGTCGCCGTGTTGACGCCATCTCGAGTGACGTCATTTATGTACCGGGGCGAGCGAGCCATCTTTCTTCCAACGGACAAGAAAAACATATGGGGAGGCAAGGGACATCCTCACTATGCGACCCCCGAGCGCGTAATTATGGACGCTCTGGGTAGTACTCGCTACGGCGTCTCGTTCTC
>PLON01000007.1 GCA_003142095.1 Acidimicrobiaceae bacterium
GCCGGCTCTGAACTGCTGCTACCAGGCACTGGCGACTAGTTGACTTAGGACAGTGAGCGCAGAGCAGGATCATCCTCTCTTCGGAATTGGTCCCGGTTGTATTGAAATCACCGACACTTGAAAGTTAGCAAAACAGAAATTGAAGATCACTTCGAGGCCGTTGACGCCGACGCGCTGGTATTCACGGGACGACTTGGTGAGGAGCTCCGTGTTCGCGAACTTGACCACGCATGGCGTAAGGCGCGCCTGTCAATCGGCCGTTGTCGCCTCCACTTCCATGGCCTACGGCCATAGTGGCCTCACGTGGAGCACCGCTACCAGCGCCACCGTGGCTGATCTGACGAGGCGCGCGGGACACGCGTCGCCCACTGCTGCCCTTCGCTACCAAACACGCCACCGAAGACTGCGACCGAGTGCTGGCCGATCTGTTTTCATAGTTAGCGCCTCGCGCAAAAGCTTTGAGCCTTGTGGAGACCTCGCGCAAATGATTGCTGGCACTAAGTTGGCGGCATGACGGCGGGGTCCATAATCCTTGTTGTAATCATCGCCATCGCAATCTTGTCCGTGCTCGCTCCGCTCGGGGCACTACTTTACGCCCGACGTCATGGCAGGAGTCCGAGTTGGCTTTCGGCTGCGGGGCGAGTTTTTCGGACCCTGAACGCCCTTGCATTCGTGGGAGGCTTTTTGACTCTCCTGGGTATGGTCATCTACCTCATGGCAACTTCCAAATAGCCCACGATAAAAACCCAGTCAGCAAATCTCCGCCGTGTGTTCGTGTAAGACGTTTCCAGAGCTCGCACTTCGCGCAGAAGTTTTGACACTTCGCGGACACAGGGTCAGTCGCGCGGCGCGATAACGCTCCAAGAATTGCGAGAGCCCAAAAGGCGCTTGGTGTCGGAGACGCGACGTGACAGAAATGCAACCTTGCACTAGCGCTTGGGCTAGATCGTGTGGGCTCCGCTCAGTGGGCCGACGTATCAGTACTGCAAACCCCTACTTGCGTCTCACAACAGCATTACGAGAGATTTACCCGCCACTCAAAGTGGTTCTTCTGGATCGTGGAATCATTGTTTGCACATCGCGTCGGTTGCCAAAGGTGATCCCGACAATCAGCAGTTCGTCTCTGATCATGTCGATAATCCGACAGTCGCCGACCATAAACCGATAGACACCGCGCCCCCGAGCGGCCGCGGGGATTCTGCGCTAAGAGAGTAATGGCCACTAGAATTTAAGGCTGTGCCGAGCGATCACTCTTGCGAGGTTCACGAAGCGCCGCTAGTCGAAACTCAGTGCTGTAAACACTCACGACTAGCCGAGGTCGATCTTCACTTGCTCCAAATGGATGTCGTCGCCTTATTCATCCGTCCCTCAAACGAAGCGCGTCAACATCGCTGATCCGTAACGTCTGAATCGGACCCGACTCCGAGTTAACGAGCAACTCGGCCGATCCCCTAACTCTCAGGTCCGCGTGNNAAGTGACACGAAAGACCAATGACCATAACCAACGCCACCAAGGTGGCAAAGCATGACCAAAATGATGACGTGGACGACAACGTTGACCCCGCCGCTCGACCAACGAGGCGCATTCTCAGCGTCGAGGAGAAACTAGATATTCTCGCTCGCTACGAGGCCTGCGAACCGGGACAGAAGGGTGAGTTCGCTCGTCGAGAGGGCGTCTACTCAAGTCAGCTGACCGAATGGCGACGAGCCCGTGACGCCGGCACGCTCGGAGCGAAGCGCTCGACTCGAACGCGTGGGGAGAATCGCGAAATCGAGAAGCTCACGAAGAAGAATCAGCGACTAGAAGATGAACTCGAGCGGACGCGATTGGCCCTCGATATCGTGGGAAAAACTCACGCGCTCTTGGAGAAGCTCTCCAAGAGCGCGGACAACGAGTAGTGGTTGAAGAACTGCTCGATGCGGACACGGCATCGCTCATTCCTCTCGTGGGCGTGAAGAAAGCGTGTGAGCTCTTGGGCCGGGTTCGCTCGACCTTCTACCGACGACAGCAACCGAGGATTGCGAAGGAATCGTTCATCCGTCCCAGCCCGCCCAACGCGCTCAGTGAACCTGAGCGCGCGGCGGTGCTCGCGCTGCTCAACGAGCCCGAACACTGTGACTTGGCGATTGACCAGGTCTACGCGCGCACCCTGGACGAGGGGATCTACCTCTGTTCGCCCGCCACGATGCACCGGCTGCTCGCGAAGAGCGGCGCGTCATCAGACCGACGCGCCCTGCGCACCCATCCGGCGAAGAAGCGGCCCGAACTGCTGGCTACGCGCCCCAATGAAATTTGGTCATGGGACATAACGAAACTTCACGGTCCCACGCGCGGTCTCTTCTACGACCTCTACGTGATCCTCGACATCTTTAGCCGCTACGTCCTCAACTGGTTGGTCGCCGCGCACGAAGACGCGCAGCTCGCGAAAGAGTTCATCGAGGACGCCATTGTCACTCAGGGCGTTGCCCGCGACACGCTCACCATTCACGCCGATCGTGGTGGCGCCATGCGCTCCAAACCGGTCAGTCAGTTGATGGTCGATCTCGGCGTCGTGAGGAGTCACTCGAGACCCCACGTGTGCCTCTTTACCGGCTAATCCGT
>PLON01000061.1 GCA_003142095.1 Acidimicrobiaceae bacterium
GCAGCGCCGGCGCGCAGAACGTCGTGGTCACCGACACCGGGGGCAGCGTCACCGACACCGGCGCCTTCATCTACGGCGCGCCGACCATCACTTCGGTCTCGCCCACGAGCGGTCCCACCGGCGGGGGCACGAGTGTCACGCTCACCGGCACCAACTTCGGTTCGAACTCGACGCTCACCATCGGCGGCGCCAGCGCCACCAGCGTCGACGTGGTCTCTTCCACCTCGATCACGGCCGTCACCCCGGCGGGTAGCGCCGCCAGCGCCAGCGTCGTCGTTACCGACACCGCGGGCTCCAACGCGGCCAACACGCTCTTCACCTACGACGCGGCGCCGACCATCACCTCGGTCTCGCCCAACAACGGTCCCACCAGTGGCGCCACCTCGATCACGCTCACCGGCACCGGCTTCGTCACCGGCGCCACGCTCACCATCGGCGGCGCCAGCGCCACCAGCGTCGTCGTGGTTTCTTCCACCTCGATCACGGCCGTCACCCCGGCGGGCACCTCGGGCAGCCAGAACGTCGTCGTTACCGACACCGCGGGCAGCGTCACCGACACCGGCGCCTTCATCTACGGCGCGCCGACCATCACTTCGGTCTCGCCCACGAACGCTCCACCTCCCTCGACCTTGCCGTCCTCTTCCTACGGCACGCCGAGCTCGGCGCCGGTGTCCGCCACAGGATCCACCACCGTCACCTTGACTTCAGGTGGAGCGAAGGTGGTCGCGACGGCGCCCGCCGGTGCGTTGCCGGGCTGTACCACGCTGAGTATCTATCCCGTTACCGATCCCTCGTCGCTGGTGGCGCAGATCCCCTCGGGCAAGTCCTACCTGATCGCCTTCGGCGTGTCCTGGCAGACGTGCGCCGGCACCTCACCTCTGGCGACGAGCCCGCTCACCATGACGATCACCGATCCGAGCATCGTGGCGGGCGACGTCATCTACGAACTGACCTCGACCGGTCTCGTGGCGGTGGGTACGGCGTCGTCCAACGGCACGGCCACCGTAACGTTCTCGAACGATCCGGTGTTCGTGTGGACGGTGGCGAGTATCGCGCTCACCCTCACGACGCTCTCGGGCCGGGTGGGTGCACCACTCGCGCTCGCGACCAGAGGTGGCTCCGGTGCGGGTGCGGTGTCGTTCACGGTCAAGAACGGCACGGCCACGGGCTGTGTGATCTCGGGCAGTTCCCTTTCGGCAACGAGTGCGGGGACGTGCCTCGTGACCGCAACCAAGGCGGCCGACGCCACCCATCGGGCGGTGTCCTCAGTGACGGAGGTCGCGTTCCGAGTTGTACTAAGGGCCATCAAGATGACGACGGCGGTGTGGACTGGTAAGTCCACCGTCACCGCAGTACTCGGCGCGGGCTTCTACGCTCACCCACGGATTACCAGCAACGTTCGTGGTACGCGCATTGGAGTCCTTCACGACAACGGTACCCGTCTCACGATTCGCGTCACAGTGGCCAAGAGCACCCCTCGTGGGGTGCACACCTTCGCAATCGTTTTCGCGCACGGCGAGATCATCACAGTGCGCTACAACCAGCGATGACGTCGGGGTTAGGTGCAGGCAGACGCGTCTTTGATTTCAGTTGCGTACTAACGAGCAATCTCAACGACGTGCATGATGAGCGAACTGGCGACTTCATCCATTAAGACCGACGAGCTACTGCATCTGCCACTCGGGCGCGCGCCCTCAACGGTGACGAGAGAGCAATGGAACGCCGAAGCGACCGCTATGTACGGAATCAATGCGTCATCGACTCCCAATTAGCGAGCCGCAGTGATGCACCCTCGTGACTTCCTTCGATTCGAGAAGACGACATTTGCGATTCACTGGTGTCCGCCTGTGTCCACGATGTCCGGGTAGTTGCACGTATATTCTCGGCGTTGCTAAAGGAATTATGTCAACTTGACCGTCTATAAATAGCGCTTTATTAGGTGTGTTGATCGTGGAGGTAAGGGGATTCGAACCCCGGACCCCTTGCATGCCATGCCGACTTTTCCAGTTCGCGGGTGACTGCTCGTGGTCGCACGCGTAGTGAATCACGGGCGTTTGATTTCGCCGACGTCCGTGCGTGAGTGCACGAAGTTGCCGGCGTTGCTAAAGGCGTTGCTAAAGGATTTGATAGGGCCGACCCCTTTTCAACCGTGCAAGGGTCAGCAATAAGGCGTCTTGAAATGTCCTCGACTTTTCATTCCTGACAACGAACCGTTAAGACTCGTGAGCATCAAGTCTGCCGTTAACACCGACCATGCAAGGATGAACCTCTGTACTCGTGGCTCGACAACCGCGTCGTAGTTCGTGTGCGGCTGAAGTGCTGCATCGACGAGAACCGCTCCCATGTGACGGTAGCCACGCGCCGCAGTGGCGGGAACGAGACCGAGATTGCTGAAGTGAGTGTGGAAGAGGTCGGCGTCGGAGGCAACTGTCATGACGTTCGCGTGGGCAACGGAGGAATTGCCCGAATTAGAGCAGCAATGTATGACGTGCAGATCACCTCGACCGTGTCGTAATCCATCACGAGCTGCAAGGCGCGTCCCGCCATCTGGACGCCGGACTGACCTCGTCGTCCGAAGAGTTGCGTTAGGTACTCGATCGCACTACGTGTCGCGTCTCCGGCCATCGGATCGAGGAGAAGCTCGGACAGCGTCTCGCCGATCCCATCGGGATCCGTAGTCTGCATAATGCGGACGACGTCGGAGGCGTCCTTGTCGTCGAGCCGGTCCTCTCGCCCACTCGCGACGCGGTCGTAAATCTTGTGAGCCTTGGCGACGAGGAGAGCCGAGGCGCCCGCTACTTCCACCGTGATCGATCGAGGATCATTTGAGTCGAGGGCGCCAATGACCATTGGCGAGTGGTCGATCAGGGCCGCCTCCAATCCGACGGCAGAACGAGCTGTGCGGTTGCCGTGGGTTCCGAGACGTGCGGCGCGCCTGCCGCCAGAAGGTGTGACAGCGTACGGCACGATGAGGTCGATGGGAATGAGTTCTATTACTCCATTTACATCTGCGGGCTCTATCCAAATGCCCGGCTCCTTGTGGCCTTCCGGTCTCATCATCAGCGTAAAATTCGCGTCGAGCATCGCTTGGCTGAGGAGGGGGCCGTCGCCGAGTAACGACGGGTTGATCGCTAAATCCCCGTCCGTCGTATAGGGAGCAATGGCGAGGTTGGCTTCACCGGTCCGCAGATAGACGGCCTGCGCACCAACGACGATCACAGCTTTCCCGTGAGGTGCAAGCGCGAAGAGGGCGTCGAGAAGGACTCCGCGAGCCGCCACGTAGCGTGAGTCAAAATCAGCCATCAATATGCCGTTCGCGCTTTGCCCGGTAGAACTGAAATCGAGGGAAGACGCCATTGCGATTGGTTGTCTTCCATCCATGTTGTCAGTGCATCTCCCTCGGCTGGCATGCGTCCATTTCCAGTAAGGCAGTCCGCCGCAGTTTGCGCGACTGCCGCGTACTTGACTCCCGACTCATCGGTTGTGCGCTCCCACACGACCTCGTCGAAGGGTCTCAACAACGCAACGTTGCTTCCGCGATCGGCGGGAAGGAGCCGAAGCTCCTTTGCCAGCGTGCTCGGCTCGGAGCAATACAGCACCAGAAACGATGGCGCCGCGACGGGCGCGAATCGGACCGCAGAGAAGGACCCAGTCACGGCGACACGTGGGGAACTTGAAGGCAACGAAGTGAGACGGGCGAGAACCTCCTCTGGCCCCTGAGGAGCGACAAAGGATGACGTCTCGTTGGACTTGAAGACGTCGTAAGTCTGCGTCCAACGTCGCAGGAGTTGTGAAATGTCGACGGAAATGACCTGGCCTCGCCGCGTCCGCTCGATGAGTGCGTCGTCGTCGAGTGATGTAAGAAGTCGCGAGATGTATCCCCGCGCGAGACCGGTAATTTCAGCGATCTGACTCACACCGTATGGTGGCGCGACATCAATGAGGAGACGCGCTAAGCGACCGGCTTTTGGCCCCTTGAGGCGGGCTGGCGCACGCGGTGACGGTGTCGGGTTTCGCGATGCACCTCTGTGGGTGATGAACACCGGGGGATAGTTAAGGGCAATACGGACGTTTCCCGTGAGGTCGAGGTAGTTGATGTCCTCCTTGGTGAGGATTTCCTGGGCGCGCTCGGAGAGCCACGGAGTCACCACGAGGATGGGATAATTCGAACTGAGGATGCGGAGTTGTTGAGCCATTCCGGAGAAAAGCCGTTCCGCATCCCGAGGGGCGAAGGTGGACTTGGCTTCGACGAGGAGATTGACGCCTCCGTTTTGTTGGGGTGGCGTGATGGTGATGAGGGTATCGACGACCTTTGGGGGGCGTGATTGGCCCAGAGAGCCGACTGTCTGGCTGGCGGCTTCCGCTTTCCACGTTTCGGGCAAGTTGGTTTGGAGCCAGGAAATCGCCTGATCTATGAGATACTTTTCTTCGGGGAGTGAGTTTGCTGACATGGTGAATGACATTATACAGGACTACATTCCCTATTTCCAGTGATTTGCTAAAACAGCAAATCGCCCATAAATAGGAAACTGACGCCACACGCCGAAGCGGCGAGTGCGGTTAGAACGCTGGAGTTGTCCGCTCTAGCGACCAGGGAGAGCGAAAATAAGGACCGAGCCGCCGACACCTCCTGCCCCCGTTGCTAACGTTGCGACCGCGTTCGCCAGAGCCGGAGCGATTCCGAAGATTCGAAACAGCCTGTGTCGTCTCAGCCGTGAGGATGCCCGCGCTGCGGAATTGCAGACGACCTAGACCCAGTAGTTCGGATGACTCTTCATGTTGCCAGTATGTGACTACGAGGCGAGCCCGCGGTGTTTCACTCGTGTCGCATGCGAGTTCCATCCAGATGTGGCTGGCGCTTGGGGTCAGAGTTCGTGTGGTGACGATCTCTGACCCCAAGCGTTCAGCCGCCAGCGATTCTTCGTTTTGGGCCTAGAACGCGGCAGTAGCCGTCGCGTTGGACGTCACGTTTGATACCTGGCAATCGCCTACATAGGACGTCCCGCCCGTAAAACCGGGTTGAGGATCCGCAAGACCGCTGCCGCTCCAACCCGACGGACAGGTGAGCGTGAACGAAGAACCACCGCCAGATTCATCGGTGCCGCTCTGCATAACGATGCGACCTGCGTCCCCACTACGGAATAGCTCCGAACAAGTAGCCGTCTCGTTAAAGCAGTGGAGGAACTCCGGACCAGTGAAACTATCGATTTGGATGATCGTCATTGATCCACCGGTCACGGTGAGGCTCACCGAGTAGACCGGCGTGCACGTGAACGTAATGACACCGGTGGTGGCGTCCTGGGTCACGTTGACCGTAGACGGATTCCCACTGAACGTACATGGCGATCCCTGTAGCGCGGTGAGAGTCGATGGTCCAGGAGATCCCGCCGGCCCCTCGACGCTGGATCCAGAGTCGTTCCACGCCGACGTGACACATGAATTCACCTCACCGTTGGCCAAGTCAATGTCGGTGTCTCCGGTCGTACAGGCACCGCTAGGCACTCCGGGACTGGTGACCACGCTCGTGCCGTTGGCGCCGTTGGTGCCGTTGGCGCCGTTGGCGCCATGCGGACCCTCGATGCTGGATCCCGTGTAGCTCCACGTCGAGGCCACGCAACTCCAGACCTCACCGTTGGCCAAGTCAATGTCGGTGTCTCCGGTCGTACAGGCACCGCTAGGCGCTCCGGGACTGGTGACCACGATCGTGCCGTTGGTGCCGTTGGTGCCGTGAGTGCCCGCGGGGCCAATCTGGCTCCACTTGATGTTCTTGCTTCCGACGCCGCACTTTGGCGGTGCCTTAGTGTTGACCTTGTTGAGAACGCCGCCTACGTTGCTCAGACAGGCGTAGTACGTCGTTGACGGCGTGGGCGTGGCGGTGGCCATGGATACGACGACCCCGCTTCCCACCAAGGTCATGGCGGCTACGACTATGCCTAGTCGCCTCCAGCGATTCTTCATGAAATCCCCCTCCTCTGCTGAGAGCGAGCTTTTCGCTCAGAGCTAATTCGTGAATTTACACTTGTATCTAGAGTCGGCGGGTTCCAACGAAGTTGCAGCGGCAGTTAAGATACTGGGGATTCGAAGATCTTGGCTCACTTTTGATGCTAACGACAGGCACGACTAAGTCGAGAACGAACGGTCTAATGAACAGGTTCCAGATATCTCGATTGGCGGGTACCGTGAAGACTTGGCTTTTCCGATCGCGTCGTCTGGGCGCAGTAGCGACCTCGTTCTTCCTTGTCGTGGCCAGTTCGGCACTCGTCATTGCCCAGCCGGCAAGCGCGAGCACGCCCTCAACGTGGTTGTCGCCAACGCTCATCGATGGCGGCGAAGGCCTCTCCTCCGTGTCGTGTACGAGCACCACCTTCTGTATGGCGGTGGACTCGGGCGGAGATGCGCTGCGCTACAACGGGTCAACGTGGTCGTCGCCATCAACCATCGATTCCGGCGGCGGAGGCCTCTCCTTCGTGTCGTGTACGAGCACCACCTTCTGTATGGCGGTGGACTGGCATGGCAATGCGTTGAGCTACAACGGGTCAACGTCAACGTGGTCATCGCCAACGCTCATCGATAGCGTCGGAGGCCTCTCCTCCGTGTCGTGTACGAGCACCACCTTCTGTATGGCGGTGGACAACAACGGCAATGCGCTGCGCTACAACGGGTCAACGTGGTCGTCGCCATCAACCATCGATTCCGGCGTAGGCCTCACCTCTGTGTCGTGTACGAGCACGAGCACCACCTTCTGTATGGCGGTGGACTCGAGCGGAGATGCGCTGCGCTACAACGGGTCAACGTGGTCGTCGCCATCAGCCATCGTGTCCGGCGAAGGCCTCACCTCCGTGTCGTGTACGAGCACGAGCAGCGCCTTCTGCATCGCGGTGGACTACCACGGCAATGCGCTGAGCTACAACGGGTCAACGTGGTCGTCCACGTCCATCGATAATACCGTCGTACTGGGCTCCGTGTCGTGTACGAGCACGACCTTCTGCATGGCAGTGGACGAGAACGGCAATGCGCTGAGTTACGACGGGTCAACGTGGTCGTCGCCATCAACCATCGATTCCGGCGGCGGAGGCCTCTCCTTCGTGTCGTGTACCAGCACGAGCACGAGCTTCTGCATGGCAGTGGACTGGCACGGCAATGCGCTGATCTATTCGGCTCAGACGCTCACCATGGCCACGACCAACTCGCCGACTTTTGATCAATCCGGTGTCTACAACGTCACCGCCACGAGCAACGACACCGACTCGTACACCTTGGTTTACAAAGTCGACGGCACAGCGACCGACACGGCCGGCTGTTCGGTTAATTCCTCGGGCGTGGTCAGCTTCACGAGCCTGGGTACCTGCACCATCGACGTCAACTCCGGGTCCACCGCGAACTTCGCCGCGGCCGCGCAGGCTCAGCAGGTGCTAACGGTCGGAGCCGGCGTCCAGGCCGCGCTGGTTGTTAACTCGACGAGCGCCACCTACCCCTACTCGCTCACCTTCACCACCACGGGCGGCTCGGGCGGGGGCACGGTGACCTACGTCGTCAACGCTGGCGGCACCGCGTCGGGCTGCACCAACACAACCGGCACCCTGACGGCGACGAGTGCGGGCACCTGCTTAATCACCGCGACCAAAGCCGCCGACGCCGACTACGCCTCCGCTTCGTCGATCGAGACCACGGTCACCTTCTCACTGGCCGCGCAGGCCGCGCTGGTTGTTAACTC
>PLON01000067.1 GCA_003142095.1 Acidimicrobiaceae bacterium
AAAGATCACTCGGTTGCAACGGTACAGAGGATGGCGGCCTCGACGTCGTCAACACGGTTTATGGCGTCGAGGTGCTTGGTGCCAATGGCGCCGGCTCCGGCGAGGGCGAAGCGCACGACGGTCGCCTTCCCGACTCAGAATGAGGTGTCGAGGACAAGGTGTCCGACGGTGGCATTCAACACGGGCACGTGGTAGCTGCGGTGCAGCTGATGGACGTCATCGTCGTCTTTAGAGAGCAAACCTTTCACACGCGCGGAGAAAACTGCTCGAGTGCCACGGCTGAACGACGTTCAAACCTACAGTGAGAGTTCATGGTCAAACAGCTCCTAACCTCCTCCAAGATCTCGTCCTGGCTGGGCAGTGGGCACCTTTGTTTACCCACGGCCGAGCTCAGAATCGCGGTCCGAGTTCTGTGGTCAGGATTAGTCCCCGTCTCTTCAAGGTGAGGTAGCGGATACTTGTCACGTATCAGGTAACCTGATACGCTACGGCACTACCAGTGGTGCTCTCTCGGATGCCGGCGGAGGGGTACATGGAGTGAGCCTTCGGCTCGCTTCTGAAGCAGAGTTCTCTTCGCAGCGCAGGTTGAAGTTGAGCAACTCGACATCAGGGAGTTCAAATGACATCGAAGACAAATGCAAAAATGGAACACCGGTCACTCGGGGAGTGGAGTACGGTCCTCGCAGAAGTGGATGGTGACGGCATCGCGTGGGTGACACTGAATCGACCCGAGAAGCGCAACGCGATGAATCCGCGACTTAACGAGGAGATGCTCGAAGTACTAGACGTCGTTGAGTGTGACGACAGCGCGACGGTACTGGTACTTACTGGAGCAGGTGAGTCCTTCTGCGCGGGAATGGATTTAAAAGAGTACTTTCGCGAGATTGACGCCGGTGGACCGATAGCGCGAATTCGCTCTCGACGGGCGTCCAATGAGTGGCAGTACCGTCGTCTCATGTTCTTCGCCAAGCCGACTATCGCAATGGTGAATGGTTGGTGTTTCGGCGGCGCCTTCACGCCACTGGTCGCGTGCGATCTCGCGATTGCCGCCGAAGACGCAGTCTTTGGCCTGTCGGAAGTTAATTGGGGTATCCCGCCTGGGTCGGTGGTATCGCGGTCCCTGGCGGAAATGATTCCCGCCCGAGACGCAATCTATTACATCATGACGGGGAAAACGTTCACGGGTGTTGAAGCCGCAGCAATGCGACTGGTCAACGAGGCTGTTCCGAGTCAGGAACTGCGGGAGCGTACGACGGAACTGGCGAAACACGTCGGATCGATGAATCGAACCGTTCTTGAAGCGGCGAAGACGGGCTTTAAACGGGCGCGTTCGATGGAGTGGGAGACCTCGGAGGAATATCTCTACGCCAAACTTGACCAGTCGATTGCGAATGACCCCGAGCACGGGCGTGAGCAGGGAATGAGCCAGTTTCTCGATGACAAAACGTTCAGGCCGGGCCTGGGGGCCTACCGGCGTGACTGATGCGTCACCCGACTCGCCCAGGGTCTCTCGTGATGCGATAAAACGCCTGCTCTATCCACGGTCAGTTGCCATTGTGGGGGCATCCGATGTACCAGAGTCAATTGGTGGCGCGCCGATTGCCCTGATTGAACGCTTCGGCTACGGGGGTGACGTTCATTGCGTTAGTCGCACCCGTACCGAGATTAATGGGCGGCCGTGTGTCGAGTCGATCGATGAACTCCCTTATGGAGTCGACGCGGTCGTCCTCGCGATCCCAAAGGCTGGCGTCCTAGACGCCGTTAAGGCAGCGGGGCGCCGCGGGGTAGGGGGTGCTGTCGTCTTTTCCTCCGGTTATGCGGAAGTTGATGTTGACGGCGCCGCCCAGCAGTTAGAGCTCGCGTCCGTGGCAACGATATGTGACCTTGCCCTCGCGGGGCCGAACTGTTTGGGTCTCATAAATTTTGTCGAATCCGTCCCATTGACGTTCGGAGACGTCTCACAGAATCGCCGCGTCGGTGGGCCAAGCCTGGCCATTATTTCGCAGAGCGGAGCCATGTCCTTGGCTCTCACCTACGCGGCCATGGCTCAAGATATCTCTTTGAGTTACACCATCTCGACCGGCAATGAAGCGGTGCTCGGAATCGAGGATTACCTGGGCGTGATCCTTGGCGACGAAAGCGTTCGTGCGGTGGCGCTTCTCGTCGAGCAAATCCGTAGACCGGCGGAGTTCATCGAACTGGCACGACTCGCGCGCCAGCGCGGCATCGCGCTGTGTGTCCTCCACACCGGTCGTGGCGCGCGAGCGCAAGCGGCCTCGCTCTCGCACACTGGTGCCATAGCGGGGGACCAAGACGTTATGAGGGCAATTCTTGAACGAGAAGGTGTGCTGTTCATCGATTCGCTCGACGAGCTCATCGATACGGCGTGCGTCTTGGTCAAGTGTCCAACGCCGAGTGCTTATGGTGTGGCGTTCATGACTGATTCGGGTGCGGCCAAGACGTACGCGATCGACGTGAGTGACGACATCGGCCTTTCGCTTCCAGAGTTGTCCCCGCCAACGCTGCGGAAGCTGTCAGAACAACTGCCGCCTTTCGCCATTGCCAGCAATCCGGTGGACATCACCGCAATGGGACTCAACGATCCAAGCCTCTACGGACGCGTCGCATCGTCGCTGCTCGGTGACGACGACGTTGGTTGTCTTGTGGTCTCATCAATGCCGGGGTCAGTCGTGCAAGGGACTCAGCAAGTGGACGCGCTTTTGCCGGTACTCACCGCAGCCAACAAGCCCGTCATTTATACGATCATGGGTGGCGACTCACCGCTGCCTCTGGAGAACACGCTCAAGATTTTCGATGCGGGCTTGCCATTATTTCGCTCTCCCGAACGAGCACTGCGCGCTGCGCGAAATGTGACGAAACGTTCGCGCACGGTGCACGAAGCGGATTTGCGAGTCACACCTGGACAATCTGAAGCGCTCAATCTCGATTCGAACAATCAGCTAAGTGAACACGGAGCCAAAGCATTATTATCGCAGGCGGGTCTGCGTGTTCCTTCGGGTGGATTGGCGACCGACGTGCGCTCCGCCGAGGCAGCTGCGGCGAAACTTGGCTACCCCGTAATATTAAAGATCGTCTCTCAGCAGATACTCCACAAGAGCGAAGTCGGTGGAGTCATCGTCGTTGCCAACAAAGAGGAACTCGGCCGAGCGTTCACGGAGATGCTCGCTCGGATTCT
Source organism: Acidimicrobiaceae bacterium (assembly GCA_003142095.1). Taxonomy (GTDB): domain Bacteria; phylum Actinomycetota; class Acidimicrobiia; order Acidimicrobiales; family RAAP-2; genus RAAP-2. The sequence goes on from PLON01000067.1 coordinate 3,197, forward strand.
CGCGTCTTGTCCCGAAGCTGTAGTTGAAGGCGTTCTCGTAGAAGAGATCGTAAGCGGGGGAGTCGAGATTATTGTCGGGGCGCGTAGAGATGTCTCCTGGGGGGAAACCGTTTTAATCGGCCTCGGCGGAATCTGGGCGGAAGTCGTCAAAGACGCTGTCGTGATTGCGGCGGATGCTGACCGAAACGAAATTCTCACCGCGATCGATTCACTACGCGGCACCGCTGCGTTACGTGGCGCCCGAGGCGGAGTGATGTCAGACCTTGACGCCCTCGTGAGTACGGTCGAGCTTATCGGCGGCATTCTTCGTGCGACACCTTGGTGCGCGGAAATTGAGGTGAATCCGCTACTGGTTCTCCCGGAAGGCAGAGGTGTCGTTGCGCTCGACGCCCTCATTGTCGCGCAGCCGTAGTCTGAATATGCAGTGGAGGTTAAGGGAGAATGCGACGTCGCGCAAAAGTTTCGCAAAGAAACTCCACTAGTCACGCCACCGTCGCATGGCGTGCCTGATGAATTGGTTGTTCGGGCCAGTGAGTTAAGGTTGCGGCGACAGATTGCGAATGCAACGATTCAATAAATGTTGCAGTTTCAACGGTTCTGTACCGTGGAAGCCTTCGAACATCTGTTCTTCGAGTTGATCTACGGCACCATCACAGGACTCAAGAAGAACGCGACCCTTGACGGTTAGGGTAATTCGTAGAATTCTGCGATTGAATTCGTCGGGTTCACGTTTGATATATCCCATAGATTCAAGTTCAGTAACTGTTTGATGCGCGGTTTGGGGCTTTACAAATGATCGAACCGCAAGTTGCGCTGACGACATTCCCGGCCTTACCCGCAACACGCTGAGCGCGGTGTATTGAGTCGTCGTTACGCCATTTTTCCGACAAATCATGTCAAGGCGTGATCGAACCGCTAACTCCAGTTGTTTCACGACGTAAACGGCCCTCGGTGAGAGGTCTGTGGTCATGATCTTGTCCGCCTCTTCTTGGGAACTCGGATGGTCGTTTGCCGTATATCAGTTTACCTGATACTGCGAAACTCGAAACCACGCAGAAGGAGAGAACGTCTCGATGCGAGTGGTCGCCAATAGCGCGCACCGGCATTGTTGGTGCGACACTGAACATCGGCAACGTGTTGGAGGGCTCGTCGCGGGCCCATGCGCGCTTCGCCACGTTTAGCGGCGCGACGTCATCGCAGAACATCAGCGCGCCGGCGGGCGCCTCGACCAAGGCCTTCGTCGCGATCGGCACTCACCTCTACGCACTATTTAGCAATTGCAATGACGGCACTGCCCAATACTGCGTAATCCACCTTGAACACTCCACGTTGTCGGCACGACACTGGCGAGGCGTGGTGCTTTCCGCGACCACATTTAGCGCCCTCGCTAGTTCACCGCAGATGAGCGCGTACGGCGAGAATATCTTCATCTCGGGCGAATCGAAGCGCGGTGCGGTGCGGTGCGGTGCGGTGCGGTGCTCCTCACTTCTCACATTGGTGGCGTTAGTTTCACGAAGACCTTAGAACCCACGCTCGCGAGCGTGGCGAGCTATGCCCTCAAGGCCGCTCCGACGCGTGAAGTATGGGCGCGGTGGCAGGCACTCAGGAGGGCTGTGCTTCCGACAGCGGCAGCGCCGATGCCCAGGACCTTGAGTGCGCGACGGCGGTCCATATTGTTGAAGATGTTCTCTGACATTACTGATGCATTTCTCGTGGGAGGACTTCATTGTCTGGAGCGAGGTGCGGTGGAGCATGTGGAGCGGTGCGATTTCTACTGGTGGTGTTTGAGTT
>PLON01000059.1 GCA_003142095.1 Acidimicrobiaceae bacterium
CCACACAACCCCGAGGAGAACCTTAAATGAAAACCGTTTTTGAATATCCCTTTTCGTTAGGTATTATGTGCCATGCCCAGAAGCCAGCGCACACGAAGTGCGCGCGCTATCGCCAATGACGCGGCGATTCGTGACGCGGCGATTCGTGAAGTGCTGCGCGTGGGCGTCGACCACGTGTCCCTGCGCGACGTTGGCCATCACGCCGGGCTAACCCACGGCGCCACGTACGCCCGGTACGAAGACGTCGACGAGCTCCTCGTCGACCTGTGGAACTCGGTGCTGGCCACGCGCGCCACGACAATTTTCGATCTCTCGATGGCCGCCGCAGAAGCCCCGAGCGTCAAAACCGTGGGGGCGCTCTTCGACTTCATTCGTGACACGACACCCGCGGACGTCGCGAGCGTTCACCTGTTGTTAACGGCGAGGCGAATTCCCACGCTGCACGAAGAAGTCGAACCCTTCATCAAGACCCACTTTGAGAGCAACCCCAACGCCAACGAACAGGCGAGAGCTCTCTTTGCGCGCGGCCTCACCCTCTTCGCCATGACGATGATGCAGATTTTCGCCGACTCCCAGTTCGGCTGGGACCGCGACTACCAAACGGTGCTGGAGAAGCTGCTCATCGAAACTCTCGAAGTCGATCCGGCCGACGTGAAACCGGTCACGTTGCGCGAGCCCGACGACCGCATCATCCTCGCTCCCGGCGATGACCTGAAGGCGCAACTCGCCTACGCCACGTTCGGGGTCGTCGGCAAGAGTGGCTACACCCGCGCGACCATCTCGCGCATTGCGCGTCGCGCGAACTGTTCTCCCGGTGCGATCTACAAGCTCTACCCGTCGAAGGAAGACCTTGTTATTGCCGCCTTTCACGACATAATGCGCGCACGGTGGATGAAGTTCACGAACTTCGTGGACATTCTGGAAGAGGGCTCGCTCACCCAGTTGCTGTACTCGTCGGCGAGTGGCCATAACTCCGTGCGACAGAGTTTCACCTTAGAGACGGCCCTCGCCGCAGCTCACAGCGACAAGCTTCGCGACGCCGTCTTGGGTCAGATTGGCGAGCTCGAATCCGTGGTGCCCTTGCTCACCAACGTCAGCGACGAGGAGAAGGTGCGCCTGCGTTACATGATCCGATCAATCGTCTTCGTCACGGTCGGCATCAACTTCTTATCCACCGTTACGAACGTCACGCAGCGCGTCGACTTCAATCAATTCGGTGAGCCCTTCCGTCGAGCGCTCTTACGCGATGGGGTACCGACCTGGTCCGAGATGTGCCAGCAGATACTCGAAGTGGTCAACGCGCGGGGCTTCTAACTCGCGGGCGCCGCCGGCACGGCGCCGCCCATCATCTTTTCCAAACGATCGAGAATCCCGGTGATGACCTCATCTTGCGCGAGCAGATGCTTTTGGATTTCTTCGGCCTCTTTCAGCACGGCCTCGGCGTCCTTATAGGTCTCCTCGGCTCGCTTATCCGACGCGGCGGCTTGGATGTTCTGACCCACGATGATGATGGGCAACAAGACCAGTTGCAGAAAGCTGCTGGAGAGCCACACGATGACGAAGTAGGTTCCTTGCTTGATGGCGTCGGGAAGTGCGAACAGCGCCAAGACCGTGAAGACGTAGGCCGCCCACATGGTGCCCACCACGAGCGTGATGCGCAAACCGAACTTCGAGTTGAATTTCGCGATGAAATTGTCCGATTTGGGCTTTCGAAAGTCGTCCGTTTTGACGGGACGGGCCAAGTGAGCGAGCTCGGTGGCCCGCGGGTGGCGGATGTACTCGTAGATATTTGCCATGTGCGGATTCTCACACGTCCGCACGAGATTCAATGGGAATGCGTTAGATCAGCTCTTCATCAGGTCGGGTGACGTTTCCATTCCCTGGCGCCACACCGAGCGAGCAATGATCTTGGTCGTGTCGGCCCGATCTTTGTAGCGAAGGGCGATGTCGCGGGCCTCTTCGAGCAGACCTTCGGAGAGCTTGGTGGGATCAAGACCCAGGGCGAGAAACTTCTCGCGGCTCACGTTGAGTTCGTTTTCAACTGCTTCACGTCGCGGGTTGGGCAAGTTCGCGATCTCCGCGCCGGTGAGCTTCGAGATCAGTTCGGCCAACTCGCGCACACGATACACCTCGGTGACCTGGTTGAAGACCTGGGGCTTGTCGCCGCGCGTCGGCGGGTTCTCCAAGGCAATCTGCACGCAACGTACCGTGTCGCGAATGTGAATAAAGGCGCGGGTCTGGCCACCAGTGCCGTGCACGGTGAGGGGGTGTCCGATCGCGGCCTGCATCAAGAAGCGGTTCAACACGGTGCCGTAGTCGCCGTCGTAGTCGAAACGATTAATCAATCGTTCGTCGAGAGCGGTCTGAGAAGTTTGGGTGCCCCACACGATGCCCTGGTGTAGGTCGGTGATTCGGACCTGGTCGTTCGACGAGTAGAACGCGAAAAGCAGTTGATCAAGGGTTTTGGTCATGTGGTACACCGAGCCGGGATTGGCCGGATGCAAGATTTCGCGATCGATCTCCCCGTCGGGTGTGGGGACTTTGACGGTGAGATATCCCTCGGGAATCGGCGCCGTGCCCGACCAGCCGTACCCGTAGACACCCATGGTGCCAAGGTGGACCATCGCAATATCGAGACCGGTTGTCGCGATGGCGACGAGAACGTTGTGCGTTGCGCGCACGTTGTTATCGACCGTGTAACGCTTGGTCGACGAGTCGCGCATCGAATACGGTGCGGCGCGCTGTTCGCCGAAGTGCACCACGGCGTCGGGACGCTGTTCGCGAAAGAGAACTTCGAGGCGGTCGTACTCTTCGGCGAGGTCGAGGTGAACGAAGTTGATTTCGTTGCCCGTCAACTCTTTCCACACCTTCAGGCGCTCGCCAATCGGGGCGATTGGCGTCAGAGACTCCACTTCGAGATCGACGTCAATTTTGCGACGACTGAGGTTGTCGACGATTGTGACGTCGTGGCCGAGGTCTGATAGGTGCAGGGCCGTCGGCCAGCCGCAAAAGCCGTCGCCGCCGAGTACAAATACCTTCATGTAAAACTCCTAATACGAAATCGTGAATGACGGCTGAACGGTCAGCAGAGGCCGTAAATAACGGGCTTCAGTGTCGTCCAACACTACCAATGAACAATGACTAGCTCTCGTTTCAACTAACTGCGCGCCGCTCCGCTCAAGCCACTCGGAGACATTGCACCGCCCATCGAGGTCGTTCGAAAATTCGGCGGCCTCTGATTCTTTCAGGTGAGAAAGACCGTTTCTCTTGCGTCGAGTGAGCGTTAGAAGCGAGCAACTCGTCGATGCGTTTCGCCGATACGTCCGAGCCCGCTCTTGCGGCACGCGCACCACGTTTTTTTCTCCTCGCGTAATTGCCTAATTCTATTTCTTCACTAGGAATAGTAGACTACTCCGTATTCTCGAGTGATCTTGATCCCTGGGTGACGTAATGAGGGGAGTTTCGACGCCGTTACAGCCCGGCCAACTTTGTCAGATTGGCCGCCGACGACACTTGATTCGCCGGTGGCACCGAAATCTGGACGGTCATTCCGTAGCCCGTAACCGTTTCACTGGCGGTTGACGACACGGCGGTACCCGCAATCGTTTCACTCGAGGTTGCACTGACGTAAGCCAATCGACCTTGGGAGTCGACGTCCACCATTTCGGTCACGGCCCCGACCGAAACTTGGGGAACGGCCTTCGCCACCCAAGACGGAAGGTTGTGAAGACCGCTACTCACCATGTGCTGCGCGGCGGACGAACCGATCGAGACGTCGTACTGCGTCACTGATCGGTTGTCGAGACTCACGGTGCCTTCGTCAGTCACGACCGCACCTTGTTGAGCGAGGTACGACAGTCCCGCGAGAGGATTGCCGGAGACACCGAGTGACGCGGACCCACTGTTCGTGAGCGACATCGACACCCACGGCGTTGGTAAGAGATCTCTCACACTGGGTCCCAGCTCCAAATAGATGACGTCATTGGAAATGATCGCCGAGACGGTGCCGACGCTACCGAGTGCTCCCCCATAGTTCATCGTCAACTTGCATTCGGCGTTCGTCAGGTCGCAGACGCCGGTACCCGTGACGTTGATCGTCGTACTCGACGCCGTCACACTTTCGTTGAGCGTGTAGGCCATCGAACGCGACGCCAGGGTCGCTGTCAGTGCCCGACGAACCTTAACCGCCGCCGCCGCGGACGAATTTTTGGTTCCCGTGAACGCGACGACCAGAGCGGCGACGACGACCACGAGACAGAGTCCCCCGATAATGAGACGACGCCGTCGGCGTGGTCGAAGGCGTAGAGGCGTCAACGCGTGGGGGTAATTTGCCGCGTCGATAGGTCCGAGGTCATTTGTCATGACACTTCCTTCCTTTGGCCAGCGTACCCCCGCGCTATGGACGCGAAATCTGGCGTCGGTACGATGAGCGTATGAGCCGATCAACGAAGAAAAGGCTCGAAAGAAGTGGCGCCGCCAACGCCGGTCCGGCAGTGTTGAGTCGTCGTAGAGGACCGCACTTTGTCGGATTCACGCTGGGCGTTCTCGCCCTCGCCCTGCTCAGCCCGGCCATATCGGCTGAGTCGTCAAGTGCGTCAACATCGACTCTCGCCGAAGTTGCCGTTTTATCGACGAGCGCCTACGGAAAAGTCCTCGTCGTCGGCAACGGGAAGCTCAAGGGCTTTCCCCTGTACGCCTTTAGCGGAGACGCCGGCGGAAGAATTCGATGCGGCACAACTCCGGCGACCGGTTACGACCTGGGTCCTGATGTGAATATGCCCCTCACCTGCACCGGCCCGGAACGCGATCTCCTGGACGGCGTGAAGTCCGACGACTGGCCAGCTTTCACCACCGTCGGGCGACCCCTCGCCGGCGCCGGGGTGTCGCCACGCTTGCTCGGTACCGTCGTTCGCGCCGGCATCGGCACTCAGGTCACCTACGCCGGACATCCGCTCTATCTTTTTGACCCCGTGTCGAAACCCTTCACTCCTCAGGGCGAGGGATACATGGAAACCGTAAAGCCGCTAGCCCCGGGGCACGGTTATTGGTTTCTCGTTTCGCCGACGGGTAACGATGCCCCCGGTCGAGCGACGTTGGAACAAGGAACGTTGCCGAACGGATCAAAAGTTCTCTCGGTAGTTATGGATGCGAACGTCAGTCCCCTGAACGTGACGGTCTACACCTTTCGTAGCAACCAACATCGCGTCAGCCACTGCGCCAGCGAATGCTCTCTCACGTGGATACCGGTGACGACGTCGAGCAGCCCGTTGAGCGGAAGAAACGTGAACCCCCGTCTCGTCGGGGCGATGCGCCTCAGCAACGGAATGGAACAGGTGACCTACGACGGTCGTCCGCTGTTCCTCTACGCCAAAGAGAAAGTCTTTCTGACGCCCGCCATCCATTTGAAGAGCGCGGGTACTGCCGGCAACGGGAACGGAGTACCCGCACCGGGTGGTGGAGCGTTCGTGACGATTTTACTTCGCTGATCACAACAGCAAGATTCCACGCTGATGTTTATACGTTGCCGAGGGCAAACTCATGGCAGCGATAACAGGTCACTTCACCGTTCGACGAGGCAGCCGGCACCAGCCCGCACAGCGTGGCCCTCGTATTCGACGTGCGCACGTAGTGAACGTCACCGTCGACGTCGTTCACCGCCATGAACTTTTCGAGACGTTCCATACGGCCGACTGTACTCACGCCAGAGTTCTCAGCGCGTCATTGAAGCGGTGTGTAACTCCTAGCCAGTAATTGCCACATTCGACGATCCGCTCGCATTGACAACGGAGAACCGCATGAAGAAGTTTGAAATCAAGTTCGTTGCACGACTGGCTATCGCATCGCTGCTCGGTGCAGGACTTACGCTCGGATCAATCGGCGTCGCCTCAGCATCTACGAGTCCCGGCACCGCACGCGCCGACCATGCCCGCTCCAACACGATTGAGTTCAGTGGGCAAGTTACGACCTACAGCGCAGCCACCGCAACGACGCCCGGTTCCATTACTCTCACCGATCGGGCTGGCGCGACATTGAACTTCGCCACATCGACGACAACCACGATCACTCAAATAGGCGGCAGCGAGGCCACTCTCGCGATCAACGACTCCGCCACGGTCGAAGCTCCGATCGCGACTCCCGGAGACGCCACGGTGATTTCCTTTAGTGCGGCGGCGCCCGTCTCGTTCTCGGGCGTTGTGACCGCGTTCACGGCGGCATCGGGAACTACGGCCGGCCCCGTCACGTTGCGTCGGCGTGACGAGGCAACTCTGACGTACGCGGTCACGTCCGCGACGAGGACGGCAAAGTTCGCATACTGTTCACCATCGCGTAACTTTCGTCTAAGTCCCGGAACATCTCGGACTGGCAGAATTTTGGTGCCAAACGTTCGAGCATGATCTGGAGCCGCGTGACTGACCTACGAGTGCCGCAGTCGGGCCAGGAGCCCTTCAACGGCGCCATCCCGCCCACTCGCCAGCCCCCCACCGTTGACGGTACGCCGACTCTCACGGTCAATCAGTTGCTCGACGAGGCTCCCATGAGCCGATTCCACCGACGTGCGGTTCTCATCTCGGGTATGGGGTTTTTCACCGACGCGTACGACCTCTTCGTGATTGGCACGGTCGCCGCGATCCTCAAGCTCCAGTGGAACCTCTCGACGACACAAACGAGTTGGGTCACCGGCGCGGCCATTTTGGGGGCGTTCGTCGGGGCGTTCGCTTTCGGTCGAATCGCCGACGTCCTCGGACGCAAGAACGTGTACATCATTGTCGCGATCGTGATGGTGATCGGCGCACTCGCCTCGACCTTCGCGCCGAATCTGATTTTTCTTATTATCGCGAGGTTCGTTCTCGGTCTCGGCATCGGGGGCGACTACCCCGTGTCGGCAGTCATGATGAGCGAGTTCTCCAATCGTCGTGATCGGGGCAGACTCGTAGGCCTCGTCTTCTCCATGCAGGCCGTCGGTCTCATCGTCGGACCACTCGTCGGCCTCGTGCTCTTGAAGTCGGGACTCAGCTCGAGTCTGACCTGGCGCATCATGCTCGGGCTCGGCGCTGTTCCCGCCGCCACAGTCATTTACTTCCGTGCGAAGATGCCCGAATCGCCCCGGTTTCAGTCCCGCGTCAAGGGAAAGTCCGATCGAGCGGCCGCCGAGCTTCAACAGTTCGCTGGCGGGGTCATCGACACGTCATCGTCGGCCAACGTGAACGCCCGTCTTATGGGTCTTCGCGAGTTCCTCTCCAATCCGCGAATGATCCTGCTCATGCTCGGAACGGCCGGTTCGTGGTTCCTCTTCGACTACGCCTACTACGGAAATACGCTCTCGCTGCCGAGCATTCTGAGCGAGGTGTCACCGAACGCGACGCTCGTGACGAAACTCGTGTTGACCCTCGCGCTCTTTGTCGTCTTCGCCGTTCCGGGCTACATGTTGGCGGTCTGGAAGATGGACAAGATCGGACATCGTCGATTGCAGTTCATCGGCTTTGCCGTCATGGCGGTAAGTTTCCTGACGCTGGCCGCCTTCCCGGTGCTCACCGTGAACGTCGCGCCCTTCATTGCAATCTTCGGCGTGAGCTACTTCTTCACCGAGTTTGGTCCGAATACGACAACGTTCGTACTGCCGTCAGAAGTGTTCCCCGTCAACATGCGAACGACGGGCCACGGATTCGCCGCCGGTATCGGCAAGCTCGGTGCCTTCGTGGGCGTCTTCTTAGTCCCGGTACTCGAGACCCATATTGGACTTCGCGGACTCCTCCTCGTGTCGGGCGTCGCGGCCATCCTCGGATTCGCCTTGACCAGTGTGCTCCCCGAACCGTCTGGTCGCTCGCTCGAAGAGGTCTCGGGTGAAGATGAACCATCGGTCACCCCGTCGCACTAGGAGTCTGTTGAATAATCCAGACCGAGATTTGCACTCGCGATTTTTGTTGGACTGATTTGACTTGGACGACGATTTGAAGCCGTCTGAGAGTTCTACAGCGTGTTGGTCTTCGTTGCCGTTCCGGACGAGTCTCTCAAAAGCGACTAATTCAACAGTCTCCTAG
>PLON01000064.1 GCA_003142095.1 Acidimicrobiaceae bacterium
AATGGTTCCAGCGCGAACGTCGCGACGACGCCATTGAGGGCGGTCGTGAGGAGCTGACGAAAGCTCTGCGTCGCGAGGGCCTACCGATTGCCACCTCTCTGTCATCAAGCGCACTCGACGCCGTCATCAAGGCACTCGGCCTCGAAGATCGCGACGCGCTGTTCATGTCGATCGACTCGGATCAGATCTCCGCGCTCGCGGTAGTTCAGCGACTCGATCGTGAACTGCGCGGCGGCGACGCCGAGCAGATGCCGACAACCGTTACCAAGGCTCCTCGTACCTCACGCTCCACGCGCCGCACCGCGGGCGTTTACGTCGAAGGACTCGACGACGTCATGATCCACTTGGCGCGTTGCTGTTCACCCGTGCCGGGAGACAGCATCATGGGGTTCATCACGCAGGGACGAGGAGTCTCCGTGCACCGTGACGACTGCTCCAACGCGGTGGCCCTCGCTCAGCGTCTGGGCGAGCGGATCATCGACGTTGAATGGGACGGATCGGCGGGTGGTCAGTATCGCGCGGTTCTCGAGATCCTGGCCTTCGACCGCTCTCGTCTCTTACTGGACGTGTCGAAGGTCGTTGCGGAGTATCACCTCAACATCATTTCGAGCTCGTCTACGACGTCGGGCGCGCGCATTGTACGCATGGTGTTTGATGTTGAGCTCGCGGACCCGACGCACCTGTCGAGTCTGCTCGCCGCGCTGAAGGGCGTTGACGGGGTCTTTGACGCCTTTCGACAGTTACCGGGGCAGAACAAGACCTCATGAGCGACTCTGTTGCGCCCTTCCAGGCGCCCATCGGTACCCACGACGTTCTCGGACCGGAATCGGCGTTGTGGGAGGGGCTCACCGCGATCTTTGCCGAGTGCGCCTATCGCTATGGTTTCTCCCTCGTTATGACGCCCATCTTCGAAGACGTCGGTGTCTTCATGCGCGGCATCGGCGAAGAGAGCGACGTCTTCAAGAAGGAGATGTACGTCTTTCAAGACCGTGGCGAGCGACGATACGCGCTGCGACCCGAGGGTACGGCGTCGGTAGTGCGCGCCTTCGTGCAGCACCAGCCAACGACGCCTTGGAAGGCCTGGTATCTGACGCCGGCCTTTCGCTACGAGCGTCCCCAAAAGGGTCGCTACCGTCAGCACTATCAGTTCGGGGTAGAAGTTCTCGGAACCGACGACCCGACGGTTGACGTCGAAGTCATCGCCCTCGCTCACAACTTTTACAAGGCGATTGGTCTCGAGCGTGTCACTTTGCTGATCAACTCCATGGGTCACAAAGAGTGTCGTAGTGCCTACGTGGTGGTACTCAGTCAATACCTCGCCGAGCACGAAGATGAACTCTGTGACGAGCACCGCGGGATCTGGCGCCACAACCCGCTTCGCGTGCTCGACTGCAAGCGCGACGCCTGCATCGAGGTTACGTCCAAGGGACCACTGCTTATCGACCACATCTGTGACGACTGCCGTGCTCACTTCGATCGCGTTGTCGAGGGACTTGCCGCGATCGGTGTCGCGACGACGCTCAGCCCCCGCCTCGTACGGGGCTTTGACTACTACAACCGCACGACGTTTGAGTTCGTGGCCGACGCCTTTGACAGCGCGCAGAACTCGATCGGCGGTGGCGGTCGCTACGACCAGTTGACCGAGGAGCTCGGTGGCAAGCCCACGAGTGGCATTGGCTTTGGTAGCGGTGTTGAACGGATCCTTCTCGCGCGCGAGGCCGAGGGCGTCACGCGCGAACTCCTAAAGCGGACACTCGACCTCTTCGTCATCGACACAACGGGCGACAACGTCGTCACGGCGATGATTGAAAATCTCCGTGCCGCGGGCTACGCGACGGATCGCGCCTACGACCAGCGTTCCATGAAGGCTCAGATGAAGGCGGCCGACCGTTCCGGCGCACGCTTCGCGCTGCTCGTGGGACCCGAAGAACTGGCGGCGGGCGCGGTTACCATTAGAGACCTGCGTAGCCAGGACTTTGGTCAGACGCAACTGCGCGTCGACCGGGGGGAGATCGTCGCCGCGGTCGCCAATTTATTTACGAAGTGAAGTGATCATGTCGAAAGAAGTTGAAGCCACCAGTTTGCGCGACCTGCTCTGCGGGTCGGTCAACGAGGACCATATCGGCGAGCGCGTGAGCGTCTGCGGGTGGGTGGCTAAACGCCGCGAGCACGGTGAACATTTGGCCTTTCTCGACGTCCGCGACCGATCGGGTGTGGTCCAGGCGGTCGTTGAAGGTTCGGTCGACGCGCGAAGTGAATACGTCGTGCGCGTGACGGGCACGGTCACCCCACGACCCGAGGGCACGGTTAACGACCGACTCTCGACCGGTGCCGTGGAACTCTCCGACTGCCAAGTAGAAATACTCTCGCTGGCCGAAGCCCCGCCGTTTCAACTTGACGATCGCGTCGAGATTGATGAGCAAGTGCGCCTGCGCTACCGCTATCTCGACATTCGCCGCGACCGGATGCAGTCCAACCTGCGTCTTCGCGCGCGCGTCAACGCCGCGCTGCGCCGAGCCATGGACGACCAAGGTTTCTGCGAGGTCGAAACTCCGCTGTTGTGGGCGCCGACTCCCGAAGGCGCTCGCGAGTTCGTCGTGCCGTCGCGGCTGCACCCGGGGGAGTTCTACGTGCTCCCCCAGAGTCCCCAAATCGCGAAGCAGCTCTTGATGGTGGGCGGCCTCGACCGGTACTACCAGATTGCTCGGTGTTTACGCGACGAGGATCTACGCGCCGATCGTCAGTTCGAATTCACTCAAATGGACATCGAAGCCAGTTTCGTGAACCAAGACGACGTCATACGGTTCGTGTCGCGCGCGGTGCTCGACGCCGCCGAAGTCGCCATCGGCGAACGCCCCGGCGAGATCGGCACGATGACCTGGGCCGAAGCCCTCGACCGGTACGGCACCGACAAGCCCGACTTGCGTTTCGCCATGACGCTCTGTGACCTGTCGACGGTCTTCGCCGACAGCAACGTGAAGGCCTTCGGCGCGCCGACCGTAAAGGCATTGCGCGTCAGTGAGGGCGCCAGTTATTCGCGCGCACGGCTCGATCAGCTCACTGAACAGGCAAAGAGCCTCGGCGCGAAAGGTCTCGCGTGGTTCCGCGTGACGAGTGACGGCCTCGATTCGCCGCTCGCTCGTTTTCTTAGCGTCGAGGAGTCAGCGGCTATTGCGACCCTTGACGGAGCGCAGGTCGGTGACCTCGTGCTCGTGGTGGCGGACGAATACGAACTCGCCTGTCACGTCCTCGGAGCTCTTCGTGTCACCATTGGTTCGCCGCCGGTGGGCGACGGCCCGCACCACTACGTGTGGGTCACTGAGTTTCCAATGTTCGAAGGTGTCGACGAAGACGGCAACCTGCAGGCCGCGCACCACCCCTTCACCATGCCGCACGCCGAGGATCTCGACCTTATCGAGACGGATCCGTTGAAAGTACGCTCACAGGCGTACGACCTAGTGCTGAACGGCTGGGAACTCGGCAGCGGTTCGGTTCGTATTCATCGCGCCGACATTCAGTCGAGGATCTTTCGAGCACTGGGCATTAGTGACGAGGAGGCGCAGAATCGATTCGGCTTCCTGCTCGGCGCGTTTCGCTACGGCGCGCCACCGCACGCCGGCTTCGCCTTCGGCATTGACCGGTTGGTCGCGATCTTCGCCGGTGAAGAGAACATTCGCGAGGTCATCGCGTTCCCGAAGACTCAGTCGGGAGCGGATCTGATGACCGGGGCGCCGAAGAACATCACCGAACGTCAGATGCGCGATCTGCACGTACGTTTCACGACCAAAGGGACGTGACCTACGTCGCTCTTTGACGACGCCGTCAACGAGCGCCTGCGCGAAGCGGCGCCCCTGGCGGAGTTGCTACGCCCGCGATCGCTCGACGAGATCGTAGGCCAGGACCATCTCGTGGGACCGGACGGCCCACTGCGGCGCCTCGTAGAGACGCGCCAACTGACCTCGATGATTCTCTGGGGTCCAGCGGGCACGGGGAAGACAACCCTGGCGCGCATTCTCACGGTGGCGACTGGTTACGAGATGGAGAGCCTGTCGGCCGTCTCGAGCGGCGTGAAGGACGTTCGCGAGGCGATCACTCGCGCCCGAGAGCGACTCGGCGAGCGCGGGATACGTACCGTTCTCTTCATTGACGAGGTGCACCGTTTCAATAAAGCGCAACAAGACCTCCTTTTACCGGCGACCGAGACCGGGGAAGTGGTGTTGATCGGAGCGACCACCGAGAACCCGTACTTCGAAGTCAACGCAGCCCTCATGAGTCGCTCGACGCTGTGGCGGCTGCGACCGCTCGGCGAAGAGGATCTGTCGGTGCTGGTGGGTCGAGGGCTCCAATTGCGCGACGCCACTATTAGCGACGAAGCGCGAGAGGCCATCACTTCCTCGGCCGACGGCGATGCGCGAAGCGCTCTCACGACTCTCGACACGGCCATTGTGCTCGCGCGCGTCGAGGGCGAGCGCACGAACGTCGAGCTCGACGACGTCGCTCGTGCGAGAGACGGTCGCCTCTATCATCAATCGGCCGATACCCACTACGACCAGATCAGTGCGTTCATCAAATCGGTCCGTGGATCCGATCCCGATGCCGCCATGTACTGGCTCGTTACTCTGCTCGAGAGCGGCGAGAGCGCGCGGTTCATTGCGCGTCGTCTCGTCATTCTGGCTAGTGAAGACGTCGGACTGGCCGACCCACTCGGACTGCTGGTGGCGGAATCGGCCGCGCGGGCGGTCGAATTCGTGGGATTGCCCGAAGCGCGTTTGACACTGGCGCACGCGACGCTCACGCTCGCTCTGATGGCCAAGAGCAACTCGGTAACGCGCGCCCTCGGCGCGGCGAGTGCGGCCGTCCAAGCGGGCGGACTCGTGGAAGTGCCCGCGCACCTTCGCGACGCTTCCTACGGAAGCGCCAAGAAGCTCGGACACGGGAACGACTATCGCTACGCGCACGACTACCCCGAGGGCTGGGTCGATCAGCAGTACTTACCCGATCGGTGGAAGGATGAGACTTTTTTCGATCCGAGCGACTACGGACGCGAATCGTCGCTGGTCGCGCAGTGGCGCGCGCGAACGAACCGCTCCCACCAGGATGAACCACCCGCGCCAGTAGAGTAACTCTGGTGGAAGCGGCCCAACTTCGATCAATTTTTCTCGACTACTTCGCGAAGAACGGCCACACGGTCGTGCCGTCAGCGAGCCTGATTCCTCACGACCCCACGATTCTCTTCACGGTGGCCGGCATGGTCCCCTTCAAGGCGTATTTCTCGGGCGAAGAGACCCCGCCGTACCTCCGGGCGGTGTCCGTTCAGAAGTGTTTTCGCGCGTCGGACATTGAGAATATCGGTATCACCCAGCGTCACCTCACCTTCTTCGAGATGCTCGGCAACTTCTCCTTCGGTGACTACTTCAAAGAGGGTGCCATTTCCTACGCCTGGGAGCTCATTACCGAAGGATTTGGACTCGACCCCGAGCAGCTCTGGGTGACGGTCCACGTCAGCGACGACGAGGCGGCCGAGCTCTGGCGTGACAAGATCGGGATCCGACCTGAGCGAATTCAACGCTTGGATGAGGACAATTTCTGGACCATGGGCGAAGTCGGGCCGTGCGGACCAAGTTCGGAGATCTTCTTCGACAAGGGTGCCTCGTTCGGCGCCGATGGGGGGCCGGCCTTTGGCGGCGAGGACCGCTTCGTCGAGTTCTGGAACCTTGTCTTCACTCAGTACGAACGCGGCCCGGGGGGCACGCTCGAGGAGTTGCCGAAAAAGAATATTGACACCGGCGCGGGCTTCGATCGCACCCTCGCAATTGTGAACGGCGTGGAGTCGGTCTTCGCGACCGACTTCTTCGCACCGCTCATTGACACCGCATCGCAGCTGCTGCGTACGACCTACGGTCGCGACGAGGCGGTCGACGTCGCCATACGCCGCGTCGCCGACCACGGACGGGCCATGACGATGTTGGTCGCCGACGGGGTCTTGCCCTCCAACGAAGGTCGGGGATACGTCTTGCGGCGCATCATTCGCCGCGCGATTCTGGCGGCTCGCCGCTCCGGTTCGGACGCGTCGTTGCCAGCGCCCCTGGTTGACGCCACGATTGAGAAGATGGGCTCGACCTACCCGACGCTCGTGAGTGAGCGTGACCTGATTGTTGAGATCCTCGAACGCGAGGAGGCTGGATTCGCGCGCACCCTGCGTACGGGTCTCGCGCTGCTGGAGGAGGCGCAAGGACAGGTCGTGGCCAGCGGGGCGCACGTAGTACCTGGTGACGTTGCATTTAAACTTCACGATACCCACGGCTTTCCGATTGAGTTGACCAACGAGATCGCGGCCGAATCGGGCCTTAGCGTTGATCGCGACGCCTTCGATCAAGCCATGGCCGCTCAGCGCGAACGCGCCCGCGCGAGTGCGAAGACTCTGCGCGTCGCCGACGACGCGCAGTATCGCGCGTTGATCGATCGCCACGGCGCCACCGAATTCGTCGGGCGAGACGTCTCGCGTTATTCGCTCGAGACAACGGTCGTGGGCATACTCGCCGGCGAAAGCGGCGAGAGTGAACTGTTTCTGGACACGACTCCCTTCTACGCCGAGTCCGGTGGCCAGGTTGGCGACATGGGAACCGTGGTCACCGAGACCGGTCGTTTCGAGGTTCTCGACACCCAAAACGTCGCCGGAGGTCTTTTCGCTCACCGCGGTCGTCTCACGGGTGAGGTGTTGCCGGGCCAGAGTGCCGTAGCGACCATCGACGCCGATCGGCGCGAGGCCACGCGGCGCAACCACACGGCAACTCACCTCTTGCACGCGGGTCTTCGAAACGTGCTCGGCGATCACGTGCGCCAACAAGGTTCTTACGTGGGACCAGACCGGCTGCGCTTTGACTTTTCGCACGACGGCGGTCTTTCGAACGAAGAGACGAAGGAGATATTGACCATTGTCAATACCGATGTCGTGTTGAATGAGCACGTTGACACTATCCAAACGACGAAGTCAGAAGCCGAAACGATGGGCGCCGTCGCCTTCTTTGGTGACAAGTACGGCGACCGCGTGCGGGTCGTTCGTGCGGGGCGCCACAGCTTGGAGTTCTGCGGCGGCACACACGTGGAGCGCCTCGGTGACATTGGTCAGATCCAGGTGGTGAGCGAAGCGTCCATTGGCGCCAACACCCGCCGCATTGAGGCCGTCAGTGGACTCGGTGCTCACCGGCGAAGTTACGAAATGGAACAGACCCTGTCTGCAGTGGCGTCGCTCTTAAAGACCTCCAATGACGACGTGGTGCCCGCTCTTGAGCGGTTGTTCGAACGTCAGCGCGAGATCGAAAAGAGTGTGGCGTCACTTCGTCAGGCTCAGCTCAGCCAGTTCGCGAACGAACTCGACGAATCGAGTTCGGGTGATGTGGTCGTGGCACGCGTCGACGGGTATCCCGGCGAACAGTTGCGCACGTTAGCCCAAGACCTTCAGCGACGCGGTCGCCGCGCCGTGGTGCTGGTGGGCGCCGACGGCGACAAAGTGGCAATCGCAGTGGCGAGTGACGAATCGCTCGACGCATCGGCCACGGTGAAATCTCTGGCTTCACACGTCGGCGGCGGCGGAGGCGGATCAGCGCGCCTCGCACTCGCCGGCGGGCGCGAAGTGAACGGCATCGACGCCGTCATCATCGCGGCCAAGGCGCTTTAGGGCTGGATGGCGCGGTTGCTTGGCATTGACCCGGGGGCGAAACGCTGCGGCGTCGCCGTGACCGATCGCGATGCGTCCATGGCTTTTCCCCGTCCGGCGCTCGCCAATAACGATCAACTGATTGAGGCGTTGCGTGCCCTCGTAGCCGAGGAGAGCGTGTCGCTCGTCGTGATTGGTCGACCGGTCGCGCTGTCGGGAAACGAGACCGCGAGCACGCATGACGCCGACCTGATGTACGAGGCGCTCGTCAAGGCCCTGGGTCCCGTGCCTGTCGTGCAGTGGGATGAGCGCCTCACGACCCACGAGGCCCAGCGGTCGCTCTCGGCGGCGGGCGTAAAAGCAAAGGATCATCGACAACACGTTGACAGCGCCGCCGCCGTCATTATGTTGCAGAGTTATCTGGACGGCCAACGTGGTAATTAGGACCCGAGGGTGGGTGTTGATTGGGGTGATCGCCGTCATTCTCGTCATCGGCGGGTGGTTCTTCCTGCAGGCCGACCCGATCTTCGCCGGTCGCGGTCGTGAGGTCGTCGTGAGCGTCCAAAAGGGTGACTCCTTGTCCACGGTCGCCAGCGAACTCCAGGCGAAAGGCGTTATTGCCTCGTCGTTCGCCTTTCACGTTGACAACATTCTCTTTGGTTCCTTCGTGGTCCAACCCGGTGCGTACGAACTGCGACAGGGCTCCTCCTTTTCGCACATTCGATCCGTCTTGCACGGACCCGCGATTCCCGAAGTGACGGCGCTGCCCGGACTGACATTGCATGAAGTTGCTCTGGCCGTCGCTCAGGCGAAGGGCAACCGCTACGCCGCCGAGTTTGTGAAGGCGGCCACGGCCGCCGTGACGCCCAGTCCCTATGGCCACGGATCGTCTCTCGAAGGGCTCATCGGCGATGCCACGTATCTCATCCTTCCGTCGATAACACCTCGCGTGCTCGTTCGCGACATGGTGGACAGTTTCGACACCGAGGCCGCGAAGGCCGGTCTCAGCCCGTCGACCACGATCAACGGGCTCGATCCGTATCAGCTCATCACCGCCGCGTCGATTGACGTGAAGGAGGGCTACTACGCGAGCAACATGCCCAAGGTTGCCCGAGTGATCTTCAATCGTTTGGCCAGCGGTGGTCCTCTGCAGATGGACTCGACGGTCTTGTACTACCTCGGACAAGATGGGGGCACGGTGACTCCAGCGATGTTGAAAATCCAGACGCCGTACAACACCTACTTGAATATCGGGCTCACGCCAACGCCGATTTGCACGGTCTCGAAGGTGGCCCTGGAGGCGGTGCTGTATGCACCGAAGGGTCCGTGGCTCTACTTCGAGGTCATCAACAAGAACGGTAAGGAAGCATTTGCGACGACCTTCGCGCAACAGCTGGCGAACGAAGCTCTCGCCAAGTCCCGGGGACTCGGATGAGCTGGCGCGTCGGCATCGCGGGGTCGCCAGTCTCGCATTCGCTCTCGCCGCGTCTACACGAGATGGGTCTTCGCCTCGCCGGGCTTACGGGCACGTCGACGCGCGTCGAGATCGATCTGGCGCACGCGACGGATCTACGTCGTCTCCTCGGCACAGTCTTTGATGCGCTCTCGGTGACGAGTCCGCTGAAGGGTGCGGCCTTCGAGCTCTGTGACGACGCGAGCGAAGTGGCGATTCGTACGCAGTCGGTGAACTCTCTTCTCGCGCGCGACGGTGTTCTCTACGGCGACAGTACGGACGGCGCGGGTTTCGTGGACGCCGTGCGTGACGCGTTCGGATCCGTTGTCGAAGACGCGCACGTGGTGGTACTCGGCGCCGGTGGTGCGGCGAGCGCCATCGTGGACGGACTGGTCGCGAACGGCGCGCAGTCGGTCGTGGTGCATGGACGAACCGAGAAGAACGTCGACACTCTCGTCGAACGCTACAAGAACGTGCATTCGTGGTCGCTTGTCTATCGACCGATTGACCTCGTCGTGAATACCGTTCCCGAGATCGGGCGCAGCGCGGAGGCCTCGGTGTTGCAAGGCGTGCACCACGACACCATCGCGGTTGACATCATCTACGATCCGCGCGAGACCGAATGGGGCCGCAGGTATCGCGAATTCGGATGTCGCACGATGAACGGCCTGCCAATGCTGGCGTATCAAGCGGCGATTCAGATGCGGTGGTGGTGGGGCGTAGCCTTGGAAGGCGCACAACTTCTCGAGGGGCTGCAATGACGGACGCGCTGGTCGCGATCACCTCGCGTATTCGAGGCAAAGATCGCATGGATTACGGACTCCTGTGGGGCCTCGTAGTCCTCGGCGTCACCGGGGTCGTGATGATCTACTCCGCCACCCGTCAGGCCCTCGTGAACGCCGGGGAAAACCCGCACTATTACGTCGAACGTCAGGCGTTCTTCGTGGTGCTGGGGATTGCCGCAATGTATCTGGTCTCGCGCATTGACTACCGGCGCTTAGAAATCGCGGCAACACCGCTGTACGTGGTGTCACTCTTCGCGTTGGCCGGCGTCTTCGTGCTGGGCAAAAGCGCTCTTGGCGCCGAGCGTTGGTACAGCATCGGTAGCTCCATCCAGGTACAGCCCAGTGAGTTCGCCGTGCTCTTTCTCATCTTGGCGATCGCCACGTTCTGCGCGCGGCGCACCGAGGGACTGAAGATGTACGACGTCATGCGCCTGCTCTTGATGGCGGCCGTACCGTTAGCGCTCATCGTGAAAGAACCCGACCTCGGCACCGCGATCATTCTGGTGTTGATCGTCTCGGCCATGATGGTGATCGCCGGAGTGCCCCCGAGATTCATGACGCTCCTCGCCGTGGTCGGTTCCATCGGACTCGCCGTCGCCCTCTACCTCGACCTTCTTCAGAAGTATCAGGTCGATCGCTTCGTCTCCTTTCTCAATCAGAACTCGACTAATCCGAAGCTCGCGCAGTTGATATATGAAGTAAACAACGCGAAGAGCGCCATCGGTGCCGGGGGACTTCACGGCGCCGGTCTCTTTCACGGCGCCCAGACGGTACTGGGCTACGTGCCAGAACAGTGGACCGACTTCATTTTCACCGCCATTGGCGAGCAGATTGGCTTCATCGGTTCGGTCATCGTGATCCTGCTGCTGGCCTTCGTGGGGTACCGCATGTTCGTCATTGGTAAGAATGCCCGCGACACCATGGGTCGACTACTCTGCATCGGCGTCTTCATCTTCTTTGCTTTCAGCGTGTTCGAAAACATTGGCATGACGATGGGCATCATGCCGGTGACGGGCGTACCCTTGCCTCTGCTGAGCTACGGCGGATCGGCGGCGGTCGTCTACTTCGTCGCGGGCGGTCTCGTGTTGTCGGTCTCGCGACGCGGTCCGGCTCGGGTGACGCCGTGAGCGACGAGACGGTGAACGAGGACGTGACGACCGACGAACCAGTGAGCGACGAGACGGTGAACGAGGACGTGATGACCGACGAACCAGTGAGCGACGAGACGGTCGTTGACGAGACGCCAGTCGTCGAAAGTTCCGCGAGCGAACCCTACGCCACGTTTCGCGTCATGCACCTGGAGTCTGTTCTCTACGACCTGACGGATCCCTCGCCGCTCGTGCATCTCATGGAGGCCGAGTCTCCCTTTCGCTATCTCGTTATTCCCGTTGCGGTGCCCGACGCGATTGCGCTGCAACTCGCGCACAGCTCGGTCGAGGGCCGCCGGCCCAGCACGAGCGAGTTGATGACGTCGATACTGGCGCGACTGCAGGCCGAAGTCATCGCGGCGCGCATCGTGCGCTACGAGGGTGGCGTCTTTTACGCCGAACTAGATCTCATGACGCCGCGCGGGCGAGAGGTCTTCGACTGTCGAACCAGCGACGCTTTGACGTTGGCGCTGCGCCAACGCGTACCCGCGCCAATTCTCTGTGCCGAAGAAGTCCTGGCTGTCTATTTCACGTGAGTGAGCTGCACGGCGACGATCTCGCCGCCGTGACGTTCAGTGTTGCCCTCGTCTGAGATTCGCACGAGAATCGCCACGATGAGGTAGTTCGCGATGAGCGAGTTTCCGCCGTAGGCCATGAAAGGGAGCGTGATGCCCGTGAAGGGAAGAAGGCGCAACACGCCGGCCATGATGAAGAACGCTTGAAAGCCCATCAGCGCCGAGAGGCCCGTTGCCGTAAGGCGCACGAAATCGGAGGTGGCGCGTTGCGCAATGCGAAAGCCCTCACCAACGAAAGAGCCGAACAGGCAAAGAACCAATACAATTCCGATAAAGCCGAGCTCTTCGGCCACGGCGGCGAAGATCATGTCGGAAGTAATGAAAGGGATGTTGCCCGAATGACCGAGACCGAGACCGGTGCCCGTGATGCCGCCCGCGGCGATCGAGAACCATCCATCGACCAACTGATGCGACAAGTTCAAGTTGGCGACGGTCCATGGATCGAGCCACTCCGACACACGAATCTGCACCTGGGAGAAGAGCTTGTCGGCGATGAAGGCCCCACCCACGAGTAGTCCGAGTCCGAGGGCGACGTAGGACCTGAGGCCGGTTGTCACCCACAGCAGCGCGACGAAGAGCGCGAAAATGAGAATCGCGAACCCGAGGTCGTTTTCCGCCCCAAGAATGACAATCGAGATTCCCCACGCGGCGAAGATCGGTACCAGGACTTTGGGTGGCACGAACGTGCGTCCACCGAGTCGCTGCGTGGGCGTCGACAACAGTTCGCGGTTAGCGGCGAAATACGACGCAAAGAAAAAGACCAGCAGAATCTTGGCGAACTCAACCGGCTCGAGCGAGATCGGTCCAAAGGCGATCCAGAGTCGCGCACCATTGATCGTCGTGCCAATCTTCGGCACCAACGGAGCGACCAAGAGAATGAGGGCGGCCACCAGCGTGAGATAGCGGTATCGGTCGAGGTCGCGCACGTGGCGGACAAATTTCAGCGTGAGGACTAGTCCGATCGCGCTGATCAGATACCAGAATGCCTGTTCCTTTGCAAAGGGCGGATCCCACCGAGCGATCTCTACGTAGCCAATGCCGTTTAAAAGCGTGGCGATCGGCAACAGGATCTCTGACGCGTTGGGCGCGTAGCGCACGATCGCGAAGTGCATGAGCAGAGAAATGAGAACGACGCCTCCGAGAAAGAAGGCGAATCGTGCGGGCATTGTGCCCTGCGCTCCGAGTGAGGCCAACACGTAGAACGACGACGTGATGACCCAAGCGAGCGCCAACAGACCGAACTCCGTCGTGCGAAAGTTTCGTGAACGATTCGCGACGGGAGGGTTCTGCGACGGGGGCTTGGTCGGGCGCCCGGCTCCGGGGCTCGTGTGTCTCGCCACGAATCAACAGTAGCCCTACGATGGTCTCTACGACTCGACTACCAGAGGGAATGCTGCCGTGACCGATTTATCGTCGTTTGGCACCGAGAGGTTCTCGAGCCGCGAGTTGTCGCGGCTCGAATTCGGCGCACGATTGTTGGATCTCGGGGGCGATCAGCGCATCCCCATACTCGAACGGTGCAAATTCGTCGCCATCTTCGCCGACATGATCGACGAGTTCTTCCAGGTGCGTGTCGTGAGTTTGCAAGACAAGGTCGCCGCGGGCGTTCAGACTCCATCGATCGACGGTATTCGACCTCGTCAACAGCTCGAAGCGATTCGCGAACGCGTTCTCGAACTCGTGGAGCGTCAAGACCGGCTCATGCTCGACTCGATCTTGCCCACTCTCGCGAGCGCCGGGATCAACATCGTGCGCCACGACGATCTCAGCTTCGAGTCGAAGGAGGCTCTCGCCAAGTACTTCAATGAGAATGTGTATCCGGTTCTGACGCCTCTCGCGGTCGATCCGGGCCACCCCTTTCCCATGATCTCGAACCTGTCGCTCAACATTGCGGTCTCCGTGCGCGACGAGGTGACCCACGACGAGCGGAGCGCCCGCGTGAAAGTTCCAAACTCGTTGCCACGGTTTCTACCGGCCGCGGACGGTGAGTGGATCCTGCTCGAGGAACTCATCGTGGCGCACCTGGACCAACTCTTTCCCGGTATGACGATCGGCCAGGCCGATCTCTTTCGCGTCACTCGAAACGCGGACTTGACCTTGGAAGAAGACGAGGCCGACGACTTGCTCGTCGCGCTCGAAGTAGAGCTACGCCGTCGTCGATTCGGCGAGGCGTTGCGAGTGGAGATTCAGCGCGGCATGTCCGAAGAGTTCTTGAAGTTGCTCGTCGACCAGCTCGATCTCGATGCCGCGAACGTCTACGTGACTGAAGCGATGCTCGGATTGAGCGACCTCTGGGGCCTGTACCGGATCGATCGACCGGATCTGAAGGGCGAAAGCTGGTCACCGCTGACCCCGAAGCGCCTGCTCGACGGCGATCACGTCGGTGACGTCTTCGCCGCGATTCGTGACGGCGACATCTTGTTGCATCACCCCTACGAGTCCTTTACCGACTCGGTCGAATCCTTCACCGCTCAGGCCGCGGTGGACCCCAAGGTTGTGGGCATCAAGCAGGCCCTCTATCGCACGTCCGGTGACTCGCCGATTGTCGCGTCACTGATCCAAGCGGCCGAACGGGGCAAGCAGGTCGTGGCTCTCGTGGAGTTAAAGGCGCGCTTTGACGAGGCGGCCAACATTGAGTGGGCCAAAGCCCTCGAAGACGCGGGCGTGCACGTCGTCTACGGCATCGTCGGGCTGAAGACCCACTGCAAGATCACGCTCATTCTGCGAAGTGAGGGCGACACGACGGTGCGCTACGTGCACATTGGCACCGGAAACTACAACGATCGCACGGCACGAATCTACGAGGACTTCGGCCTCTTGACCCGCGACCCGGCGATTACTCACGACGTGGGCGAACTCTTTAACTTCTTGACCGGGTTTTCTCGCAAAGGCGACTACGAGAAGCTGATCGTGAGTCCCCAGTCGACGCGCACGAAAGTAGTGGAATTAATTAATCGTCAGCGCGATCGCGGCTCGGCCGGTCGGATCGCCATCAAAGTGAACGGTCTCACGGATCCCACGATCATTGACGCGCTGTACGAGGCGAGCATGGCGGGCGTCGAGGTTCGACTTATCGTTCGCACGCTCTGTTCATTGCGGCCCGGCGTCGCAGGGCTCTCGGAGAACATCAAAGTCCATTCGTTGGTCGGAGAGTTCCTCGAGCATTCGCGGATCTTCATCTTCGGCCAGCCCGGTGACGACGAGTTCTCGGTCTACATTGGTTCGGCCGACGTGATGGAGCGCAACCTAGACCGTCGCGTCGAGGTACTCGTGCCGATTGAAGTCGAAGCTCTGCAGAACGAACTCGTTGAGACTTTCGAAATCACGTGGCGAGACGACCTCTTCACCTGGGTGCTCGGGACGGACCGTCGGTGGCGCCGACTGCAGCCCGTGAACGACTTCTCCGCTCAGGCCGAGTTCAAGCGTCAAGCGATGGGTCGGGCGCGATCCCTTTCGCAGGTCTAGTCTCACCCGGTCGCCGCCACTGCAGGCTCGCGTAAAACGCGCCGCCGAGGGGAATCGGTAGCCAGAAGTTCACGAGTCGGTAGGCGAGCACCGCGAGGATGGCCTGACTGTGCGGGACACCAAATCCCACGAGCGACGTAATCAGCACCGTCTCGACGACGCCCAGCCCGGCCGGTGTGATGGGAATTGCCGCCAGGACATTCGCGAGACCGTACGCAACGAGGAGGTCGATCGGCGAGACAACCGAGCCGAACGACCAAAGAAAGACCCACAGACACGTCGCGTCGAGCAGCCAGTTAAGCGTCGCCCAGGTGAAGGCCCACCAGAGCGTTCGGCGGTTGGTGATGAGCAAGGTGATGCGTCCGGCGACTTTGCCAAGCAGTGCGCTGACGGCGTCGGGCTTTACCGACGGTACGCGTCGGGCGATGGCGCGTATCCACGCGTCGGCCCGTCGCTGACCGCGGGTGATGAGCAAGATGGTGCCGAAGAAGGCGAGAAGCAAAAAGACTCCGGCGAGCGCCGCAAAGCCGTACAGGGGGTTAAACCCGTTGAGGGGAATTGAAATGACCAGGGCTATCCAGAAGATGATGTTGAGGATGACGGCCGAACCCGAGCCTTGAGCCGCGAGACCGAAGGCGTTCGTTTCTTTGGGCACGCCCAACTCGTTGAAAATCCGATAGGCGAGAGCTCCGGCCGGGGCCGTACCGCCCGGTACAACGTGGCTAATCGCGAACCCGGCCATGTCGACGCGCAAGGTGTTGTAGCGGCTCGGGGCGTAGGGGTAGAGCACGGTGCGGGTCAGCTCGACGTAGGCGAGGATGGCGCCGATCTCCAGCAAAACGGCGACGACGACGAGCCAGGGGTTCACTGAGCCTAGAAGTGGCAAAGAATGTCGCGCGGGACCCAGTTGGGGGAGCACCAGATATTCGAAGACGAAGATCAGCGAGCCCAGGCTCACAATGAGGCGAATCTCGCGCGGAAGGATGAGTCGCTTCTTCGGGGCGGCGTCGGTCATAGGGTCCTTCGGAAGTCACGGCCATCTCGCTGAGTCCGCTCAACTCAACCGACCAAGTGTAGGCGACGTCGTAGAATTTCCTAATGCGCACTCTCGTGGTGTTACCCACGTACAACGAGATTTTCAACGTCGAACTGATGCTACGCACCCTTAATGAGATTGTGCCAGAGTGTCACGTTCTGGTGGTGGACGACAGCAGTCCTGACGGTACGGCGAAACGGGCGCACGCCGTTGGCGCGGAGCTGGGCGGTATCGACGTGCTTGAACGTAGCGTTAAGAGTGGCCTCGGCGGCGCGTACCGCGCCGGCTTCGCGTGGGGACTCGATCATGACTACGAGCACTTCGTTGAGATCGACTGCGACTTCTCTCACGACCCGCGCGCGTTACCCGAACTACTCATTGCGGCCAAGGAGTACGAAGTCGTAATTGGTTCTCGCTACATCAAGGGCGGCCACATCCCGAATTGGCGACGTTCGCGTCGACTGCTCTCGCGTGGCGGCAACGAGTACGCCAAGTTGATGTTGGGACTTGGCGTGTCGGACTCGACGTCGGGGTACCGCGTGTACTCCGCCTCGGCGCTCGGAAAGATCGACTACAACTCGGTCACGGCGGACGGGTACGGATTCCAGATCGAGATGACTTATCGCGCACGTAGCCGTGGCGCTTCGATCATCGAAATGCCCATCACGTTCAAGGATCGACAGCGCGGCGAGTCCAAGATGTCCAAGGCCATCATCATCGAAGCTCTCGGGCTCGTGACGAAATGGGCTGTCGAACGCGGATATCGCAAGGCGAAGAGTCTGCGACGCTAGACGCGTTCGGAAAGAACCGACGTCAACACAACGGCCAGCTTGTCGCGAGTCTCTTCGCGTTCGGCGATCGGGTCGGACTCACTCACGATGCCCGCGCCGGCCCAGGCTTCGAACTCACGATCTCTCAAAAGCACGCCGCGCAGGCCAATCCACCACTCGCCGTCGCCGTTCGCGTCAATCCACCCGACCGGTCCCGCGAAGACGCCGCGGTCGTGTTGTTCGAGACGGCAGATTAACTCGTACGCCGTAGCCCGCGGGATGCCACCGACGGCCGCCGTAGGGTGCAACATGCGCAACACCTCGAGGGCATCGGGCGCGTCGGCGAGAGAGTCGTGTCGCGCGCTGATGCGCGTGCCCAAGTGTGCGACCGTACGCAGTGCCACGATCGACGGTTCCGCGTCCACGTTGATGTCTTCGTAGACGTTCGCCAGCTGGCGAACAATCTCCTCAACCACGACCGAATGTTCGTGAAGGTTCTTAGCGCTCCCGAGCAACCACGTTTCGTAGTCGTCGGGCGCGACGTTCGGCGGAAGCGTGATGGTGCCCGCGAGAGGGTGGCACTGAATTTCAGCGCCGGTTCGACGCACCAGGAGTTCGGGACTTGCGCCCACGAATCGCCGTCCGGCCGGGGTCGGGAGGCTGTAGAGAGTACAGATCGGCTCGCGAAGTCGCAGGCGCTGGGTGATCGCGGCGGCGTCGATCGGTTCGGGCACGGATCCGAGCACGGCGCGCGCGAGCACGACCTTATCGATCTCCTTGCGTCGAAGAATCTCGACGGCGAGGGCCACGTTGTGCGCGTACTCCTCAGGCGTTGGTTGATAGGTAAGCGTGCGAGGACTTTGCGTCTCTTGAGTCGCGAGAACGACGTTGTCGTAGAGCTCGCGCCACGAATCCGAGCCGTTCGCCGATGTCAGCCACGTCTCGCCCGAGGCGTACTGAGTGATACAGAATTCGGGAACGTCGAGTTGGCCGGGCGCGTTGCGGTCAAAGGGAAGCGCCGCAAAGGCCACGACGCCGGTGCCGGTTGGTCCTTCGTCACCCGTGAGCTCGTGGTGGGCCAGCGCGTCGGCGACGCTGGTAGCGACGTTGAGACCTCCGGCAAGTTGCGCGCGGTCCACAACCTCTCCAAAGCCCACTCTCAGCACGTCGGGTGTCTCGATCAACCATCCATTTCGCGCACCAAGCGCGCGCAGGACTTCGGGGCGCAGTGGATCAATGACGTGGCGAACGAACTTCACGCTGACCTCGTGGCAAGGAACTGCTGGCTGAGACCACCCATGATGCGCCGGTGATTGACGCCACTAAAGCCCGCGCGATTTAACATCGCGACGATTTCGACGGTGTCAGGCAGGTACGCGGTCGACGCGGGAAGATAGTGATAGGCGTCGCGGTCAGATAACAGAGATCCGATGAACGGGACGGCCCGGCGAAACCAGAGCCGAAAACCGGCGCGCCAGAGCCCCCCGCGCGGTTCGGCGACCTCCAGTAGCGATAGGCGACCACCGGGGCGCAACACGCGAGCCATCTCGGTGAAGGTCTTTTCGAGGTCCGTGAAATTTCGTAGCGCGTAACCACACGTGGCTCCGTCGAAGCTGGCCCAGCGAAAGGGAAGATGTGAGGCGTCTGCCTGCACGCGTTCGGCGACATTGCGCGCGGTGTGCAACATGTTGTAACTGAGGTCCGTCGCAACGGCGCGTTGGCCTTGTCGACGAAGTTCCCGGGTGAAGTCGCCCGTTCCGGCGGCGACGTCTAGCACCACGCTGGCGGGTGCGAGACGTAGGTCACTGACGGCGCGACGCCGCCAGCGTGCGTCGAGTCCGAAGGTCATCAAGCGGTTGACCAGTTCATAGCGCGGTGCGATGGCGTCGAACATTGTGCGAACGTGTTCGGTCTTCTCGTCGCCGTGGGGGAGGGGCGTGCTCAAGTACGTCACCGATAGAGACGAGAGAGAATTTGGGCGACGCAGGCTGGCTTGTCGGAGTCTTTGACCTCAACGACAACGTCCATCGCAATCTGCACGCCGCCCGCGACCTCCTCGACCGAGGCAAGGGTCGCACCTGCCCGTACGTCCGAGCCAACGGGCACCGGTGACGTGAAACGAACTTTGTTGGACCCGTAGTTGACGCCCATCGTGACGCCGTCCACCTTCATGAGCCCACTCACCAGCGATGGGATCAGCGAGAGAGTGAGGTACCCGTGCACGATGGTGTGGCCGAAGGGTCCCGCCGCCGCGCGCTCGGGGTCTACGTGTATCCACTGGTGATCACCCGTGGCGTCGGCGAAGAGATTCACTTCTTCTTGCGTGACGGTGCGGTAGTCCGAGTAGCCCAAATGCGTGCCCACGAGTGCCGTTAACTCTTCAATGCCTGTGACGTATGTAGTCATGGCGCACCTCCAGAGCAACACTATCTTTTCGCGTGCGTTTACCCATCCGCGTGATCGTGCCCCAGTAGGCTCCCAGCGTGAGTGCAATTGTCAGTGAGCCACACCACCGACAGATCAGCGACGGCGGCTTTCGCGCGGCGCTCTTTGGACTCCTCGATGGTCTCGTCACGAACGTATCGCTCATACTCGGCTTCGCCGGGGCGAACCCGGGCCATGACGTCGTGCGACTCGCCGGTCTGGCCGGTCTCGTCGCGGGGGCCTTTTCTATGGGTAGCGGCGAATACCTATCAATGCGTTCGCAGAAGGAGCTGTACGAATACGAGATCGGCGTCGAGCGCCAGGCACTCGCGGACGAGCCCGAACAAGAGCGTCAGGAACTGAAAGACATCTTCCTAGGACGCGGCATCGACGAAGAACTCGCCGAACGTCTCTCGACGGACCTTATGAAGAATCCCGATCTGGCGTTGCGTACGCACACGCGTGAAGAACTGGGCATTGACCCGTCGGCGACCGGTTCGCCCTGGATAGCCGCAATCTCGTCGTTTCTCTTCTTCTCGGTGGGCGCGTTCTTGCCGCTCGCGCCGTGGCTTGTGACCTCTACCGGCAACGTCATGTGGTGGTCAGTCGGATTGGCCGGCGTCTCGACGATCTTTATCGGGGGAGCGGTCGGTCACTTCACGCGTCGCGGTGTCACCTATTCGGCGTTGCGCGCCCTCGTGATCATGGCGCTCGCGTCGGTTGTCACCTACGGCGTGGGTTATCTGGTCGGCGCGCACTAGGGACGCGTAAAGCGCACCAGGCGATCTTCTCGTTCCAGTCGAAAGCCCAGTGAGTCGTAGAGCTTCCTCGCGGATTCGTTGGACTCATCGACGAACAGCACCGCGTCGGTCACGCCCTTGCGGTACAGAACGTTCAGTCCTTGGGTCACCATTACTCGCCCGAGATGGTGGCGCTGAAAGTCGGGGTGCACGGAGACGACGTAGATCTCACCGAAACGATCAGGGTGAAGTTCGTGAACCTTCGTCCAGCACGAGGCGGCAATACGCCCATCGATCTCAAGGAGGAGAAAACCTGACGGGTCGAACCACGGCTCGTGGGTTCGCTCATCGAGGTCGGCTTGGTGCCAGGTACCCTGTTCGGGGTGATGCGCGAAGGCCGCGTTGTTCTGCTCGAGCCACGCCGCTTCGTCGTGATGGGGTTCGAAGTTTCGTAGTGTCGCACCGACGGGCACTGGTTCGACAGGAACGGGCAAGGTGACGCGCATGAGTTGCAGCATGCGAATGACGGTGCCGCGCACGTGCTGACACGGTTCTGATCCGCGAGTCCACCAGTCGACGACCTCGTGGGCTTCGAGCAACTTCTCGAGAAGGTCCTCGTCGGTATCGCCGTCGCACATCTCAACGGTGGCGTGCTTCTCACCGTTGGCCATGGCGTACTTGGTCAGTGCGCCCTCGTCGTAGTAGAGCCAGTGCTGAGCACTCCAGCCGTGTACGACCACGCGACGGCGACCTTCGTCAATGGCTTCGCGCCCAAGTAATGCTTCCGAGCGGTCTAACAGACTCAAGACATCGAGTCGCTGTTGGGGTGAGAGCGATACGACGCACGACCACGAAGAAGTCATAGCCGAAGACTACTGGCGACCCTTAGATCGCTCGAGCGGCGACGCGGCTCAAACGACGCAGTAACGCCCCCACCGTGCGCTCGGCCGCCACGAGTTCGGCGTACACGTCGGGGGCCATGGCGTCTCCCTCGGACTCGACCAGCGAAGTGATACGCGCAGACAAGTCAGTCATCGTCGACGTGATGGTGTTGAGTTCCGTCTGCATGCTCATCGCGGTTCCCTTCGTCGCGGCGACAATCGTCGCACGCGCCCATACAGTAATAGTCAATGAGCGATGTCGTGAGCGAAGTCACCACAGGTTTGACGTGGTCGGTAATCGAAGCGCGCGGGGAAGAGGCCAAGTCCTTCTTACAGGGCCAACTCAGCCAAGACCTTGATGCGGTGGGAGATGAGGGCGCCTGGAGCCTCGTTCTCGCTCCCGACAGTGTCGTGACGGCGATCTGTTTCCTGCGCGTGAGGGACGACGGGGTCGATCTCGTCGTGGCGCGAGAACTCGC
This sequence comes from Acidimicrobiaceae bacterium, assembly GCA_003142095.1. GTDB lineage: Bacteria > Actinomycetota > Acidimicrobiia > Acidimicrobiales > RAAP-2 > RAAP-2. The sequence goes on from PLON01000064.1 coordinate 21,414, forward strand.
CGAGAGAACACTCGCGCGACTGCGGAGATTCCTCCTACGAACGAAGTGCACGCTCGAACTGCACGACGTCGACAGCGGTCCCTTCACGACGGTCGCCGAACAGATCGACGCGTCGTGGCCCGGAGTGATCGAAATAGAGCGCTCCCTGACGCCGCACACGTTCGGGCGGCACTTCGTTGACAAGACCATTTCCTTTCAGAAGGGTTGCTTCACGGGCCAAGAACTCGTGGGGCGACTCGACGCGCGAGGATCGAGCGTGCCGTGGCGTTTCGTTCGCGTCGAGGGGCCCAGTGGGGTCGTTATCGACGAGTATCTCAAATCCAAGGGGCCCGATGGTCCCCAAGGAATTACGAGCTCGGTCGATCGTGACGGACGCGTTGTCGGCCTCGGAGTCGCGCACCGCACGCTCATCGGCAGCGAATCTCCCAGCGGCGTCACAGTGGAAGAAGTTCACTAGGGCGAGAGGCGTGAGTAACGTACATCGCATGGAGACGACACGTGCGTTTCACCACTGAGGGCCTCTTTATCAAGATTTCGGGCATTACGTCCGAAGAAGACGCGCTTTTCTCCGTCGGGCTCGGGGCCAATGCGGTGGGATTCGACTTCGCGCTCGGCGAGCGCCAGATCGCCGTCAGCACCGCGCACGACATCGTGCGGCGCCTACCCGCGGGAATTGTGTCCGTGGGTGTGTTTCGCAGCGAGTTGCCTCAACGAATCGTAGAGATCGCAAATACCCTCGGACTCGGGGCCGTGCAGATCGACGGAGCTATCAGCGGCGATGAACTCAGCTACATCACTGAGCGAGTGAACACGGTTCTGCGCATGGTGCCCGACGGCGCGGAGAAGCTCATGCTCTGGAGTGGGGTGGACTACCTGGTTCTACCCGAATCCGACGAGCGCCAGGCCCTGGCCGACGCGCTGGAACAGTTATCGGACTCGGGACCGCGGGTTCCGCTCATTGCGTCGGGTGGACTCAGTGCGTCGAACGTAATCGACGTGGTGCAGAACTTTCCGGTCTTTGGCGTCGACGTGCGCTCGGGCGTGGAGAGTGCGCCGGGCGTGAAGGATCCGGTGCGACTGGGAGAATTCATTGCGAACGCACGCTGGGCGTACGAGAACACGTACGTGGAGCGCCACTACGACGAGTGGTCGTTGTAGCTATTCGTGGTAGCGGCGAAAGATGACGCTTCCGTTGTGACCGCCGAAGCCAAACGAGTTGGACAAGATGACTTCAACGTCGGCCTTTCGAGGTTCGCCGATCACGATGTCCAAGTTGATCTCGGGGTCAATGACGGTCGTGCCGGCCGTGGGCGGAATGAGTTGGTGCTGCAGCGTCAATACTGACGCCACGCCTTCGAGGGCGCCCGCCGCGGCGAGTGAGTGACCAAGGTGGCCCTTGATCGACGTGATGGGGGGGGCGTCGTCGCCGAAGACTTGGTGCACGGCGACCGATTCGGAGTAGTCATTCAGCGGCGTGGAAGTGCCGTGGGCGTTGATGTGCGAGACGTCGGCGGTGGTGATTCCGGCGTCGGCCAAGGCCGTGTTCATGCAGCGCACCGCGCCTCGTCCGCTCGGGTCCGGCGCCGTGATGTGGTGCGCGTCTGCGGTAGACGCCGCGCCAATCACTTCAGCGAGAATTGTTGCGCCACGCGCTAAGGCGTAGTCCCAGTCTTCAAGAATAAGGATTCCGGCGCCTTCACCCATGACGAATCCGTCACGAGCCACGTCGAATGGTCGCGAGAAATTCGTACTCGACAGTGCCGTCATGTTACGAAACCCGGCTTCGGCGAGATCAACGATGACGGCTTCCGCCCCACCGGCGACCACGATGTCACAGCGTCCCGAAGCGACGAGACGCGCGGCGTTGCCAATGGCGTGGGTTCCCGCGGCGCAGGCGGTCGTGACCGTCTCACACGGTCCGCCTAATCCGAAGCGCATGGAGACAGCGGCCGTCGCGGCGTTGGGCATCAACATGGGCACGAGGAAGGGGGAGACCCGGTCGGCGCCTCGAGCGTTTAGGACGGCTTCTTGTGCGAGCACGGTCTGCAGTCCACCGATGCCGGTCGTGACGAGGCTGCCGGCGTCCTCGTAGGGACCGACGAGTCCGCTTTGGCGCCAGGCCTCATCGGCGGCCACCAACGCGTAGAGCGCGAATGGGTCGTAGCGGCGCAGTTCCTTGGCGTTGCCGAGGTGGCTGGAGTCAAATTCCCCAATGCGCTTACTGGCGGGTGCTTCGTCGCGGCAAAGAGCATCCCAGAGCGCGTCAACTCCTACCCCGACGCAACTAAGCGCGCCGAGGGCGGTAACGGCGACCCGGCGACCCTGGATCGGTCCCGAGGGGGTGACGGCGACGCGCACTACAGCTTGGCGTAGATCAGTTCGAAGGCCTCACCGACAGTTTTGATCTCTTTGAGTTCGTCTTCGGCGACCTCAATGTCGAAAGTCTCTTCGAGCGCCATCACGAGTTCCACGAGGTCCAGGCTGTCCGCACCGAGGTCGTCGCCGAAGGACGCGCCGAGGGTGACCTGTGAGGGGTCAACGGCGAGTACCTGAACCGTGTCTTCTGTAAATTTCGCTAATGCTTCGTTGCGGTCCATGGTGTAGTCCCACTTTCTGTCGTTCCATCGTAGTCAATTACCATCACAGAAGTGCGCCTCACAGCCCGAGCCCGAGACCCCCGTCGACGGGTATCACGGCCCCGGTGATGTAGCGCGCGTGGTTACTGGCGAGGAACCCGACAACGCCAGCGATATCGCTGGGCTCGCCCGCGTGACCGAGGGGGATCAACGCGAGCATGGCGTCCTTCGCGGCGCCGAGTTCACTCGTCATGTCGGTATCGACGAGTCCCGGGGCAACCACGTTGACCGTGACGGAACGCGACGCGACTTCTCGGGCGAGTGAACGCGCCAGACCGACGAGTCCGGCCTTCGCTGCCGCGTAATTCGCCTGGCCCGGGACGCCCATGAATGGTGAGATTGAACCAATGAAAATGATCGAACCACTGCGCGCACGCACCATCGAGGCCATCGCGGCGCGAGCCGTGTAGAACGCGCCATCGAGGTTGATCGAGAGCACGTCGCGCCACTGATCGTCGGACATTCTCATAGCGATGCCGTCGCGCGTGACGCCCGCGTTGACGACAACGACGTCGACGGGGCCGAACTCCGCGACGGCGGATTTCACTGCTTCATTCACTTGCGTCGAGTCGGCGACGTCAACCGTGAAGGATTGTGCGCAACCCGACGGCGCGACCCCCGAGCGCGAGAGCGCGACGACCTGGTCTCCTTCGGCGACGAAATACTGGGCGATCGCGGCGCCGATGCCGCGGCTCGCTCCGGTGACAATGACGTGGCGACTCATAGAGCACTCTCCTGTAGTTCGACGAGCGTAGTCGGGGCGAATTGAACGTCGAAGGAACGGATGCGCTTGGTCAGTCCCGTGAGTACTCCACTCGGGGGCATCTCCACGGTGGTGCGGACGCTGTCGGGTAACGCCAGTGTGGCGTCAAGAAACTCGACGGGCGACGTCAACTGTCGACGTAGAAGCTCGCGCCACTCTTCGGGCGAACTGTGCACTTTCGCGTCAACGTTCGAGATCAACGTGGCGTCGGTGGACCCCCACGCGGTGTTATCGAGCGCCACGTCAAGTTCGTCCTGGGCCGGAGCCATCAGCGGCGAGTGAAAAGCCCCGCCGACGGGGAGTGGCGTCGCGCGCCGCCAGCCGAGCTCGCGGTGCCGCGCCATCAGGTTGTCGAGTCCGCTTCGTGTGCCGCTCACCACGATCTGGCCGGTGCCGTTGATATTGGCGATCCAGACTTCGTCGAGCGTGGCTAAAGCGGCGCGCCCGCTCTCGTCTCCGCCCATGACCGCGACCATCGAACCCTCGGTCAGTTCGGCGGCGCGCGCCATCGCGGCACCGCGCACCGCGATAAGTCGGGTTCCCTCGTCGAGCTCGAGCAGCCCCGACGCGACCAGGGCCGAGAACTCGCCGAGGCTGTGGCCGAGTAGGTAGCGCGGGCGTACGCCGAGGTCGAGCAGTTCGTGGTACCCGACGAGTGAGAGGGCAAAGGTCGCGAGTTGGGCGTGGTCGGTGCGCACCACGTCGTCGCCGTTCGCGTCGAGCAACAGGGCTTCCACGTCTACGGCTGCGATTGCGCTGACTCGCCTAACAATGTCCCAATGTGTTGACGAGCGCCACGCCTCTCCGGCCGCGGCGCTGATCGAGCCCTGACCAGGAAACAGAGCGACCACGTCGTCGCGAAAGGGGAGCGTCGTGTGGTCCACCATGGCTCCCAAGGTAACAGTGCCCGGAGTGGGACTCGAACCCACACACCCTCTCGAGTAAAGGCTTTTGAGGCCTCCGCGTCTGCCGATTCCGCCATCCGGGCT
>PLON01000012.1:0-176 GCA_003142095.1 Acidimicrobiaceae bacterium
CACGGGAACCCGAGGAGTCCCTCATTTTAGGCCTCATATTTCCCCAACACCACGAGACCAGACCGACACGATTCCTTGAAAACAAACGACATGCGCAACGAGACCGACACACCGCAACCGATTGATGGTTTCTTTTAATCCCCTGGTCACGCTCTGGCCGTTGTTGGATCGCGGAC
>PLON01000012.1:257-7991 GCA_003142095.1 Acidimicrobiaceae bacterium
ACCCGGGCGGCCCACGATTAGTAAGTGAACGTGCACGTTCGTGGATTACAACGGTCGCGGTACGTGTGAAAGAAATCGGAGTATTTCGACCTTCAGCTCGTATGGGTAGCTAGGTACAACAACACTCGCAATCGGCGAGGCGGCGCGCGATGGGCCTCATTTCAGGCCTCACAATTCGTCGTCGAGCCAAGCCAACTAAAGGGTCAAGTCATGATGAGTCAATACTCACAATTTAGATGTCGCCCAAAGCCACCGCAGTCCCTTTGAAGGTCACCAGAAAGGCGCAGACCCGCCGGTCACTCAGACGTAACACGTTGACAATCACGGAGCGACCCCAAGCCCTCAGAAGTCTCGACGAACGTGACAATAGGATTACCCGAATGACGGACTTCATCGATGCCGACCTTCGTGGATCACAGTTCGAACGCGTCGACCTCCGCGCCGCGCAGTTCCGCTTCGTTGACCTGAGCGGAGCAGTGATGCGAAACGTGGATTTGGTCGACGTCGAGATCCACGGCGAGATTGACAACCTTACGATTAACGACGTCGACGTTGGCCCCCTGATCGACGCCGAACTCGATAGTCGATATCCCTTGCGATCCAAGATGCGACCGACCGACCCCGCCGGTTTCAACGAAGCCTGGGGCATCGTCGAGCGACTCTGGGGCGAGACCGTCGAAAGGGCCCGTCACCTGAAGCCGGAACTCCTTCACGTGTCGGTGGATGGAGAATGGACGTTCATCGAAACGCTGCGACATCTGGTGTTCGCGACCGACTCGTGGATCAGGCGCGCGATTCTTGGCGAACCGTCGCCCTGGAACCCTTTGGGCCTGCCGTGGGACGAGATGCCCGAAGACCCGGCTATCCCGCGCGACCGCGCCGCGCGTCCTTCGCTCGACACTGTGCTTGAGCTTCGTCGCGACCGGATGGCCACGGTGCGTCAGGTCATCGAAGGTCTTACCGCCGCTTCCCTGGACGGTGACACCGAATCGGTCGAGGCGCCAGGTTGGCCGCCCTCTCAGAGTTTTCCCGTGCGCAAGTGCCTACTTATAATCCTCAACGAAGAGTGGGAGCACCGTCGTTATGCCGAGCGCGATCTGGACGCCGCAGAAACAGTCATCGCGTAACGTGACGCTGGTGTCGGAGAGCCGACGTGCACAATCTAATGGCGGCTCAAACGGTGGCACGGTTGAGTGTCCGAGACCCAACATCACGGGATTGCAATCAAGGATTGGAGGCTCCTGTACCGATAAGGCTCGATTCCGATTCACCACCATGAACGCAGTTCACACTGCGAGCCGCATCACCGGCCGAGTGGGGAAAGTGCGGGCAACTTCGGAGAAGCCAGCGTCGACGAACATGGCCATCGTGCCGGTGAAGAGTGCAGACCCGCTCACGCGCTGAGCCCTCAGGCCTGCGGTGTCGACAGGGTGACCCTCGAGAGACGTCGCGCCGTGAAACCTGGCGAAGGAAATCGCTGCCTCCAGCAGCACCGACCCGATGCCGGATCGCCGGTGACGGCTGTCGATGGCGAAGCAAGTCACCCACCAGGTGCCCGGGTCCTCATTGAGCACCCGGGCAAGGGCACGGTTGGCCCCCACCAAGGGAAGTGCCGAGCGCGGACCGACTCTGGTCCAACCGACAGGCTGGTCGCCGATATAGGCAATCAGTCCAGGAGGTACCGCTGCATGAGTGATCTCCTGGCGCAGAGCTTGGCGATTGTCCCGGACCGGACCAGCCAGCGGCGAGGGTTTGTCGGTTGCTGAGAGGAAGCGTTGGCACCAGCACCACGAAGGGTCCTGCCCACGCCGCCCGAATACCTTGACGACGTCATCCCATCGGTCCGCCGTCGCTGGCTGCACCCGCACCGTCATTCGTTCGACTCAGCGTCCGGTCTCGGTGCAAATGCAAACCCGATTGCCCTCGGGGTCGGCGAGAACGGTGTAAGAAGGTGCTCCGGAGTCATCGACTACGTAACCACCGGTTGCCACGGCCGCGGCGATCCTTTCCTCGGCCACCTCGGGGGCCAGCCACAGATCGAAATGCCAGCGCTGGCGCGGAGTTTCGTGGGCGTCGGTGCCCTGGAACCACAGCCCCGGTACTCGGCCGGTGGGGTCGAAGACCGAGTCGTAGACCTTGTTGTCCGAGCTACCCGTTAGCAGGACCGACCAGAAGGGGCCGGCGCGGTCCTCTTCGGCGGTATCGAGTGCGATCTCCAGCTGTGTCACCTCGCTGGGCCGGGGCTCCAGGCCGCTCTCCCGAGCGATATCGCTGATCTTTTTCGCCATGTCGATGTCCTTCTGGGTCACCCACAGGCCATCCTCGTGAGTACAAAGCGACACGTCAATGATGCCGTGCGTAATTCTCAGGTCGGGGTGGTGACCCTCGGCCTCGGCCACCTGGGCGACCGCGGTAACGAACGCCGCTGCCACGTCATAGTTCGGGATCGAGTAGCGGGCGTGTAACGCCTGGGCCAGTTTGCGCCAGTCAATGAGACCAGCGTCGAGAATCTGCTGGTTGTTAAGTTTTTCCACGGCTCAATTCTGCCATGAGGGACTCACAGCCGAACTCGTTTCCTTCTGAAACCATCAGAATTGGATGCTGGCGAGCGATGCCTGGGTGCGTCCCCCTGATACTTCTATGTCTGTCAAGTCGCTGGCCCGACGTGAACCCGCACGCTGAACCACCGCAATCGCTCAAAAATCCCACAGGCCATTCCGATGTCACCGGAGCAATCCGACCATATGCATCCCTCTTTTAGTCCCAAGGTGCCGGGGTCGAGACCCGGGCGGCCCACTGACAGGCTCACCAGTTGAATTTGATGGCTCGTCCTCGTGGAACAACACGGTCGCGACGTCTACGAACTCAAAAAAATACGGTCGGAAGGATCCCCGGCTGCACAAAACCCGGCATCATTCAGCGACCGTCTCTTCTCAGTAGCCGGAAAGAAGTGCCTGCAGCCGCCTCAGAACAGGCTCACCCAACGTGCTACGAAAACGTCCGCGCTGATCGGGTCGGCGACCCCAGATGACAAGAGTTCTTGCGGCGGCGTCGAAATCCACGTGAGGCTCATCGATCTCTCTTTCGTCCAGAACCAACCCAGCCAGGTCCGCTTCTACGACCAATCGCACATTTGGGCTACCTTCAGCGCGCAGACTTACGTGGAACTCCTGGCCTGGGAATGGATCGTGCTCGACGCCTCGCGCTAACAAAATGCGTCCCAGGACACCAACCGAGTGTTCAATGAGTTCAGGCTGGCACAGCAACTCCTTACTGATCTCATCATCGCCAACAAAGTCCCAACGATGGATGGCAAATTCGTTTCGAACGTGAAGAACAAATTTGGCTACTTCCATGTTCCGTCCCGTCCAGCGAATCACGGCATCAGGTTCTCGCGCCAACACCTGCTCAATCGCGGCTCGCATTCTGTGTTCTTCATCCGATAGAAGCTTGCACAAGTCCCCGTCGTCCATCGCGCGAAAAGGAGGCTCACGTTGCTCGAACGTGAGCGTCTTAGGTACTTCATCACCACGTGCGTAAGGTTCGAGATGATGAGTGATCTCAACCATCATCGCCGTGAGGTGAGCAGTAATCTCGTGTGCAGTCCAGCCATCACAGGCGCTCACAATGTCGGGGGCAGTGCAAAGGCGCGCCTCAAGGAACGCCTCGGCCTCCCGACTTCTTTGGATACTTGTCATTCGATTGAGCCTAAACCTGATTAAACGCTATCGAGACCTTGAATCGCGTCGGGAAACTTAGCGACCAAACCCTCTGAGGACGATTTCCCCGCAGGGCGGATGCATGAAGGATGGCTGGCCTTTCGAAAGTCTCGATGTAGCGCAGCCCTGGTGCACCAACGCAATTCTCAATTGCACCGATCGCTCACAAATCCCACATTTCATCCCACAGACCAATCCGACGCCACCGGACGAATCCGACACCACCGGACCAATCCGACCATATGCATCCCTCTTTTAATCCTCAGGCGCTGGGATCGAGACCCAGGCGGCCCACCAGTAGTACCAAGGACTTTGGAAAGCTCTCTCGAATTCGTGCTGAGTAAATCCCACATTTCGTCCCTCCAATGTGCTGGAGATCGCAAGAGAGACAGAATCTAACGCCCGAAATTGCGACGACCGAGTGAGTCCTTCGTAGATCGTTCACCGAACGCGGCCCTCAGGGAATAACGACGATCTTTCTCCCGGGCGAGGACGCCTGGGCCTCCCACGCCAACGCGACGTCATCAAGCGAATAAGTCGCAGTCGGCAGTACAAGCGAGCCGGCTGCGGCGAGCGCAGCGACACGTTGGTAACTGGCGACGATCTCAGCTGGGTTCACGGCGGTCGCACTGAAGCCGATGAGTGTAAGCTGTGCGGCCCGAAGCCACTCGACCCGAAACGGCGTTCCGTCGCCCGCTGCCGCGCCGACGTTGAGATAGCGCCCGCCAGGAGAAAGACACGCGAGCGCCGACTGGGCCCAGGGACCCCACACGGGGTCCACCACTAGGTCCACAGGGCCCCCGAGTGAAGCCAACTGCTCGGAGAGTGGCTCCTTTCCAAGCATGACGACACCGTCTGCGGCGGGGACGCATGCGAGTCGCTCGGGGTTGCGACCAGCGGCGATGACGCGGTCGGCGCCTGCCAGTCTCGCGAGCTGGAGGAAGGCCATGCCCAGGGGACCTGTGGCTCCAAGAACCAAGACACTTTCACCGTCATGAAAGCCAGCGCTGCGTAAGGAGATGTCGGCGCTACTGCCGACTACGCCAACCGCAGCTGCGGCGACACTATCTAGCTCGGCTGGCACCGGGATACATGCCGCGCGGTTTGTGACCACCAGTTCCGCCAAGCCGCCATTAACGCCTGGCGCCAAACCAGCAGCAACAACTACCCGCACCCGCAGACCTAGATCTGGTCCAGCGATGATCTGTCCGACGGCCTCGACTCCCGGAACGTAGGGCAGCGACGGCGCACCGGCGCGGTGATGCCCCGAGGCGATGTGGAGATCGACCGCGTTCAGCGCGGTCGCTTCGACCTTGATCAGCACCTCGGTGTCGGTCGATGGGGTGGGGTCTGGATAGCTGGTGGCTCCTGGCGAGGCTCCCAACCGCTCGATCACGCCTGCCTTCATGATTACTCCTTTTCTCGGAACTTTGTGACCGTTCGGTCGGTCAGTTCTACGATAACCCTATCATATGACTGACCGGTCGGTCACTCCCTCCTTCGTGATCTCGTGCCTAGGGCGTAGACTGACGACCAAATGACAGGCGATACGGCAATCGACAGGCCTAACCAAACCCGTCAGGGGCTACTCGACGCCGGCGCCTCGTTGGTGGAGGAGCATGGTCTTGCCGGGCTCAGCGTGAATATGGTAGTCGCCCGAGCCGGGGTGGCCAAGGGTACCTTCTATGTTCACTTCAAGAATCGCTCGGCGTTTGTGGACGCGATGCACGAGCGCTTTCACGCCAGCGTCCAGGAGGCGATAGCAGAGGCGATCGCGGGAATGCCTCCCGGTGCGGAGCGGATTTATCGAAGTTCCGAGGTTTACCTCGATGTCTCACTGGCCAATAGGGGCGTCAAGGCGCTCGGGCTGGAGACTCGCTCGGACCCCTCCGCCCAAGCTTCGATGGCCGCTCGCCGTGAGCGCCTTACCGCGGCAGGCGTGGCGGATCTGAAGACGATGGGTTGGCGTGATGCTGCCGCCGCAGCGCAACTGTTGGCGGCGATGACGCGGGAGATCTCGGTGCTGGAATTTGACGCCGGCAAACCACTGCCGGCATCGCGACGAGCGCTCAAGCGGCTCTTAGGGCTGTGAGTGCCTCCAAACTCCGCAACGTCCCCTCACGCTTTGCGGAGGTGAGATCCAATGCTAAGCCAGCGACGGGCGTGGACCGACGTGGAGAATCTCACCGTCAACGGCACGCCCATGGATTCACCGGTCCAGGCCCCGATTAGCCCGAGAACTGCGCGGAATTGCCCGGCGAGACGGACGTATGCCGGGTCAGGTGTGGGCATGGCCAGTGCTGGCCTACATTCGGATAGAGGAGGCGATTTTGCGATACTTGATGCCATGACCCACAGTCCGATTGACATCGCCGAGAAGTTATCGCAGTTCTCCGAGCCATGGTCGCCCAAGACGGTGGCCCGGCTGAACGACTACGAGATCAAGGTGGTCAAGCTCCGGGGCGAGTTCACTTGGCATACTCACCAAGACACCGACGAACTGTTCCTCGTGACCAAGGGCCAGCTCACAATACAAATGCACGAGGGCAACGTGACGCTTGAACCAGGGCAACTCTTCGTCGTCCCTCGCGGCATTGAGCACTGCCCCATCACCGATGGTGAAGTCCATGCCGTACTCATCGAGCCAACAGGCGTGGTCAACACCGGCGACGCTGGCGGGCCAATGACCGCCGCTCAGGATGACTCCCTGACGTAAGAGCTAAGCGGCCGCGATCGATCACATTTCCCACATTTTACCCCACAGACCAATCCGACACCACCGGACGAGTTTTCTTTGAAATCCGGATGATTCCGACACCACCGGACCAATCCGACNNTGCCGGGATCGAGACCCGGGCGGTCCACTCAAGATTTTTTAAATGTTCGTTTAAGTGTTGTGGATCCCAACGGTCAGCGCACTCTCGAAGGTGACGGGAAAACCTCGTAAAATACGGATGAGAAATCTTGGCGCGAAACGTCTTCGAATCGTAAGTTAGGCCTCATTTTGGGCCTCCAGTTTCCGCAACCGTTCCAATCCTGATTTACGAGCGAAGTCACAGTGTTGGAATGATTCAGTCTCCAACTTTTTCTGGACGCATCACCATCGGGAGTTCCTGTTCTCGGTCACCCGATTGGACCTGTTCGCAGACTTCCAGGGGTGGGACCTCGACGGCGATATACGTCGGAACTTTGTGTGTCGTGGAAGGAGACGGTAGTAGTCCATGCGAGCCAGCGTGATATCACATCCGAGTTGGACGCGCGACAGGCCAGCGGTTGGTAACACATCAGGTCGCGTTAGGGAGCTTCGGCCACAAGCGAGCTCTAAGCATAAGGAAGCGATCGTGTTGGGCAACGCTCATCGGTCAACGAGCAGCAACCTCCACCCGAACTGGAGAACCGTATGATGGCCCAATGTCGACAGCTCTGCTTCTCATAGACGTGCAGCGCAACATGCTCCAGGATCCTCAGCCGGTGCCCGGCGCCGATCGCATACGAACGGCGCTTGAATGTCTGCTCGAGAAGGCGCGCCGGCGCGGGGCTGTGATAGTTCATGTACAGAACTCAGGCTCTCAAGGCGACCCAGACGAGCCAGGTATCGCTGGATGGGAACTGGTCTTCGAGCCCATGGCGGGCGAACTGGTAGTTCAAAAGACCCAGCCTGACACCTTCGCTTCGAATCCCGATCTCGAAGGCGAGCTCAAGCAACTCAACGTATCGCGTCTCGTTGTCGCTGGGATGCAGAGCAACTATTGCGTCGCCGCCACGAGTCGGGCCGGACTGCAGCGGGGCTTTGAAGTATTTCTAGCGTCGGGCGCACATGCCACCTATGACGAGGACAAACCGGCCGGCGCCATCTCCTCGGACGTCGAGGTTGACCTCGCCAAGGAGGGCGTGGTCGTTATCCCAGCGGCCGACGCAGGTTTCGACTGAAGTCAAGCCGAATCACAATGTCCGTCCTTGGTGACGGCTCCCGCCCAAACAGGCCTCATTTTAGGGACTCCTCGGGTTCCCGTGG
>PLON01000071.1 GCA_003142095.1 Acidimicrobiaceae bacterium
AACTGGTGAATGATCGGGGCTAGAGGAACGGCAGATACTCGCGCAGTTCCCAGTCGGTCGTCGCCGCGGAGAAGCGTTCCCACTCCGCGCGCTTGACCGCAAGATGCTGCGCAACGAGATCGGCTCCGAGTGCTTCAACGAGCTCTCGGTCTGATTCAAGAACGTCGAGCGCTTCGGCCAGCGTCGCGGGTACGCCGACCGTGGCGTCAATGGTGTCGAATCCGTTCCCCCCTTCAGGTTTTCCGGGATCAACTTCACTCGCGAGACCTAGTCGCGCCGCCTGCAACACCGCCGCGACGGCGCTGTGGACGACGGCGCCTCCGTCGCTCAGGCGATGTTCGAGACGCGCCGGGGCCCCGCGCTCACCCGGCACGCGAATGGTCGCGCCGCGGTGGTCGTAGCCCCAGTTCGCCCAGTATCCCGAGAGCGACGCGGGGCGCAGCCGCTTATAGGCGTTTACCGTCGGTGCGCAGATTCCCGCGAGTGCCCGGTGGTGTTCAAGGAGACCGCCAATGGAGTGCTTCGCCAGCGCCGAGAGCCCATCCTTCGCTTTTTCATCGTTAATGACGTTCTCTCCGTCGGGACTACAGAACGAGAAGTTGACGTGTAGGCCCGAGCCACCGCGATCGCTCAGAGGCTTGCCCATGAAAGTAAGCATGAGCCCGAGTCGCTGAGCGACTTCGCGAGCGAGAACTTTGAAGAGAAAGGCGTCGTCGGCCGCGCGCAACGCGTCGCTGTAGCGAAGCGTGAATTCAAACTGGGGCGTGTCGTATTCGGAGTTCACCGACTCAAGGGGAATCTCCGCCTCGACACAAGCCAACCAGATGGCGTCAATGAGCCCGTGGGGGTCGACAGCGCTTCCGGTGCCGTAGACAAAGGCACCAGGTGTCTCCATAGGCTTCCAACCGTCACCGTCGGGCACGAAGACGTACGCCTCCAACTCAATTCCGACAAACGGCTCGTAGCCGAGCGCGCGCCAGTCGGCGACGGCTCGTTCGAGCGCGGCGCGAGGCGAGACAGAGAGTGAATCGCCGTGGTGTTCGAGACGGGCAACCACGACTCGGGTGTTCGCTTCCCAACCCGGACGCAGGTCGGACATGTCGTAGACGGCGTCGAAGTCCGGCAGTCCCTCGCTCCAGTGGCTTCCCGTGGTCTCGGGCGTCATGACTCGGTCGTAGCCGAGGGCCCAGGTGCCCGTGCAGTGGTGTGTCCCTCGGTCAGCGAGGCTGGCGGGCACGTATTTGCCCCTGGCGAGGCCCAAATGGTCGGGCCACAGCACTCGTACGCGATCAAACGAACTGGTCATAACGCCTCCCGGGTCGGCCTTGGCGAAAGTAGCACGCAGCGAACCCACTCGTTTGTAAAGTGAAGTACTCATTTGATTACAAACGACTTTTGGAGGCCCCGTGGAGTACCGCCGCATCCTGCTCGACGGCAACGTCGTTGAGGTCGTTCGCGACGGGGACACGCTGGTTGCGGCGGACGGGCGACGCGTCGAAGCGGCAACGGCGACGCACTTAGCTCCGGTTTCACCGACAAAGATCCTCTGCTGTCATTTGAATCACGTCTCGCGCGTTCGCGAATTCGGCATTTCTCTGCCCCCCGCTCCCACGTGGTTCCAAAAGCCCGTGTCGGCGCTCAACTCCCACGGCGGCGCGGTGGTTCGCCCCGCCAACTGCCACTACTTGAACTACGAGGGTGAGATCGCCATCGTCATCGGTCGCACGGCTCGCAATATCAAGTTGGAGGACGCCGCGTATTACATCGCCGGTTACACCATCGCGAACGACTTTGGTCTGCACGATTTTCGCGACACCGACGCCGGTTCCATGCTTCGCGTGAAGGGCGCCGACACCCTCTGTCCCCTCGGCCCCGGTCTCGTCACGGCCTGGGATTTTCGCTCCAAGGCCATGCGCACGAGCGTGAACGGCGTCGTACGCCAAGACGGCACGACCGACGAGATGGCTTGGGATATGCACTACCTGGTCACCGACGTCGCGCGACTCATCACGCTGGTGCCCGGGGACGTCATCTTGTCGGGGACGCCCGCCTTTTCGAGGCCCGTGGAACCCGGTGATGTCGTCACCGTCGAAGTCGAAGGGCTCGGCGCGTTGCGTAATCACATCGTGAGTTCGCCCGACCCCGTGAGCGACGAGGTGGGCGCCCAACCAACCGCTACCGAAGAGGTCCTTTCCACCGCTCTCGGTGGCGACTGGGAGTTTCGCGGGCAACGCCGTCCCGAACCGACCGACCGGGCGGCCCTCCCCTACCCACTGGTTCACCCGAGGTATGAATCATGAGCGAAGAGCGCACACCCGTTGGAGGTGTCGCCGTGGCGACGGGGCACTTCATCAACAACGAACGCATCTCTTCGCCTACGACGTTCGAAGACCGCTCACCACTCGACTGGTCGCTGAAACTTGCCGACGTCTCTCGTGGCACCTCGCACGAGGCGGACCTCGCGCTCGCGGCGGCGACGGAAGCCTTTCCCGACTGGGCGAAGATCGGAGTCCACGAACGCGGGAAGTATCTGCGACGACTCGCCGATCTCATCGACGACAACGTGGAGCGCATCGCGACCGTCGAGTGCCTCGACATGGCGATGCTCGAAGAGAGCTTGCGACTGCGCGTCATCGCGAGAGGCGCACGAAACTTTCGTGCCTACGCCGATCTGGCTGAGCACTACGAGCCTCGCCGCTGGGCGTCGAACGGGACGCACAACACGGTCTTGCGCATGCCGGCGGGACCTACGGTCGTCATCACACCGTGGAACGCGCCGTTCATGTTGTCGACGTGGAAGAGCGCACCGGCCCTCGCCGCGGGCAACACCGTGGTTCTCAAACCCGCAGAGTGGTCGCCCCTCAGTTGCTCACTGTTGATGGACCTCGTCCTTGAGGCCGAGTTCCCTCCTGGCGTCTTTAATCTGGTCCAGGGATTTGGCGAAGAGGTAGGTGCCGCGCTCGTCGCCGATTCGCGAGTGCGCAGAATCTCCTTCACCGGATCACCCGAAACGGGACGGCGCATCGGCTCCATCGCCGCACGAAATCTCGTACCTTTCACGGGCGAGCTCGGTGGCAAAGGACCCTTCGTTGTCTACGCCGACGCCGATCTCGACCTCGCGGTGGAGAAAGCGGCGCTCATGTACGACGACGGGGGCCAGGTCTGCCTCGCCGGAACTCGCCTCATCGTGGAAGAAAGCATTCGTGAGAAGTTTCTCGATCGCTTTGCGACGGCGAGCGAGCTGCACGTCCTCGGTGACAGCCGCGACGCAACGACTACCGTGTCACCGCTCATCCACCCCGCGCATCTCGCGCGCGTCGAGGGCTTCGTGGATCGATCGATCGCCTCGGGCGATACGTTGATTTTCGGCGGCGAACGCACGACCCCCGACGGCCTCTGGTACGAACCGACACTCATTGAACCGAAGTCGAATGACGCCGAGATCGTCCAAAACGAAGTCTTTGGACCGGTGTTGACCTTTCAGACCTTCGCGGACGAAGCCGAAGCGATTGCCCTCGCGAATTCGACGGCCTACGGACTCTCGGCCATGGTCTTCACGACCGACGAGAAGAAGGCTGACCGATTCGGACTAGGCGTACGCGCCGGCACAGTGTGGGTGAACTGTTACCTCGTGCGCGACCTCACCGCTCCCTTTGGGGGAATCGGCATCAGTGGTATTGGACGTGAAGGTGGCGACTACGCCCTCGACTTCTACAGTGACCTGAAGACCTATCAACTGAAGGAGGAGACCACTCATGGGTGAAATCGTTGGGGCCGGTTTCCTGGCGCACGTTCCCACGATCGTCCTGCCCGACGACGAACGACGCGCACTCAATAACGGTCACGAAAGCACGCTCTACACGGGGCTGCACAAACTGCGCCACGATGTTTTTGACGTCTTGAAGCCCGACCTCGTCATTGTCTTCGATAGCCATTGGTTCACGACCGTCGAATTCGTGATTACTTCGGCCTCTCGGCGACTCGGCTACTTCACCTCCGAGGAGCTGCCGCGCGGTATGTCGAGCGTGCCGTACGACGTAAAGGGCGATCCCGCCTTCGCGAAACTCGTCGGGGCCATCGCCGACGCCACGCCCGACTGCTGGATCACGCCGATCGATAACGAGCATCTGCCCATCCAGTACGCCACGACCAACTTCTTTTCGTTCCTGCAGGGCGACGAAGCGTGGTTGTCGGTCAGTACCTGTCAGACCGCCGAGCCGGAAGACTTCGCCACGGTCGGGCGCGTCATCGCGGCCGCCGTCGAACGCAGTGACAAGCGGGTGGTCCTGATCGCGTCGGGCGCGCTCAGTCACACGTTTCACACGCTTCGCACATTGCGCAACCATGAGGCCGCGGGCGAAGAGCACATCTTCTCGAGTACGGCCCGACGCGCCGACCACGGCGTGATTGAAGCGTGGTGTCGGGGAGACCACGCGAGTGTGATCGACAACTTTCCCGAGTTCGCGAAAGTCCGACCTGAGGGTCACTTCGCGCACTACCAGATGATGATCGCGGCGCTCGGCGGACGCGACTGCGTGGCACGGGGCCGTCTCTACTCCACCTACGAGAACGCGATCGGCACGGGCCAGGTGCACGTCTGGTTCGACCGACCCGAAAAAAGCTGGGTGGCCGCATGACGTTGCGTGGCGTACCTTTTCCTCGAACGGCTACGGGACAAGCCTCTCTCTTGCCGCCGTTGCCGTGGCACTACTCGGGTGATCTTCTGACGGTCGAATACCGCACCGATCCCCACGCGATTGCGGCCCTTCTTCCCGAGGGTGTGTCCCTCGCCAACGAGGATGAAGACCCCGGTGCGGTCGCCTTCATCTGGGCCGATTGGCAGAGCTGCGGCGACGACGGCGCGGAACTGCTCGACCCCGTGCGCTCGCAGTACAAAGAAGCCTTCGTCGTCGTGCGCTGTCGCTATGAAGACCGCCTCTACAGCCGCTGCGTCTTCATTTGGGTCGACAAAGATTTCGCCCTCGTGCGCGGTTACCTTCAGGGATACCCTAAGAAACTTGGTTCAATTCACCAAACGCGTCCTGTGACCAGAGGACAGGCTGGACCGCGACTCAAAGCCGGAGGAACGTTTGGCATGACTCTCGCCGCGAGCGATCGACGCCTCGCCCAGGCGACCGTCACTCTTCAAGGAGAAAGTGCCACGAACGGATTCGTTAACGGACACGCCATGTTGCACCACCGATGGTTCCCTCGCATTGAACTCGACGATCGTGACTCGCTCAGCGAGGTCGTTACGATGGCCGGCGTGAACGTCGACCTGGGCCCGGCCTACGGCGGGTCCGCCACGCTCGAACTGTTCGACTCTCCGAGCGAAGAGCTCGCTTCGCTCGCCCCGATCGAGATTCTCGGCGGTTATTTTCGATCGGTCGGTACCACCTTCAACGGTGGCACCACGCTCGAGGGTTAGTCATGTCTCGTCGCATCGCCAGTTCCGAAGCCACCGTCGTCTCTCAAGCGGAGAACGACATTCGAGCCCGACTCGACGACCACGAGCTGGACTTCACGGCCATGAGCGCGGTCTCCAACATCTACCGCACCGGTTCCGCCATTCGCAATCACATGGAGCGCGAGCTCCTCGCGCAGTACGACCTCAGTTGGGTGGCGTTCACGGTGCTCTGGGTGCTCTGGATCTGGGGCGACCAGGAGACGGGTCACGTGGCCGCCGAGGCTGGAATAACGAAGGGCACATTGACCGGAGTTATGAAGACGCTCCAGGGGCCAAGCTCATTCGCCGCATCCCCCACCGTGACGATCGGCGTCGGGTCTCGATCGGTCTTTCCAAGGCGGGCGAACGCCTCATCGAGCGCGTCTTTCCTGAATTCAATCGACACGAAACCCTGGCCGTCAGCGCGCTCAGCGACGCCGAACAGCAAGAGCTCGCGCGACTCCTACGCATTGTCTTGCGACGAATCAACGTCGAGGACGAACTCCCCTAGGCGTGGTGCGCGTAGACGGTCGCTTGACGATCCGCACGGTGGCGTGTCCAGTCACCGTCGACGCGCCGAAGAGATCCCAATTAACTCTCATCGGGCCCACCGGCGCTGAACTCGGTATCGCCATTTCCATTTGATACGTCACCTGGCCATGGGCAGGAATGCTCCGCACCGTGTGGCAGTTCAACCGATATTCGAACTTGGTAGGTATTCTCGAATCCTCGAGATAACCCGGACACGGCGACAGCCGGATCGGACGCGCAGTGGGATTCTCTAGAGCAACGACGTACGTCAGCGTCGTACCCGCGCGCACGGAGGTCGGCAACAGGAGTCGCGGCAGTAGGCCGACGAGAGGGTTATAGGGATACGTCGGCTGCGGCTTCATCGTAAAAAATGCCGGTGTATAGAGACCGCACGCAGTCGGCAAGTGAAGGCCGCTGACGCTCAGCGTGCCCCCGCTGGGTATTGATACCGTTACACGTCGATACACAGGTAGCGACGAGGGAGCTCCGCCGGGGTACTTTGGGCAGTAGTCCGAAGCTTCAACCCACACCAACACGCTCGCGCCTGGCGCGGTATCAGTGATTTCACCGAAGGACGGAACGGGGACCCGAGGTCGCTACGACGTTGGCGGCCCCTGGCGAACTAGCGACGACACGAGGGTCTCCCTTGAGTAAACACGCGGCCGACCCACGGTTACGAAGCGCGATCGATATTCCGTCGTCTGACGTCATGCCGAGTGGTTCGGCGGGCAAGGCCGTCAGATTGGCCGCCGTGCACGGCGGCGCGCCCAGTTGAGGCGGAGGTGCGGGGAGAGGTTTTGGCAGCTGGGCTCGCAAAAAGGCGCCGCCGACCGGATCATCAACCCAGCTAACTTCAGCGTTCGATCTAGATGAGTCAACCTGCACCCAGATCAAGACGCCACCGATGATCACACCGAGTGTGACGACGACAGAGATGAACCTAAACCACGCGGTTCGAGTTGTGGCACTACGAAACTCCATTACGCCTTACTCTAAAAGGACGCCGCCGTCGCAGTCGATGACGAAGTCATGAAGAATCAACATCGGTTGTCGCTTGGATCGCCCACACCTGAAGTAACGACTCGCGGACCATCTCCCAACTAGCCCCGATCATTCATGAAG
>PLON01000004.1 GCA_003142095.1 Acidimicrobiaceae bacterium
GCTGTCGCCGTCGAACATGCCACCCATGTCCGTCACCGCGGCGGTATTCCAGCTGCTGATGTTCTGGTTGAACGCACTGTCGTTGGCGAACATGTCACCCATGTCCGTCACCGCGGCGGTATCCCAGTCATCGTTCGCGGTCGCGAGTGGCGAACCGCCGTTGTTGAACGCAGTAGCGCCGTAGAACATGTAGTCCATGTCCGTCACCGCGGCGGTATTCCAGCTGCTGATGTTCTGGTTGAACGCAGTAGCGCGGTAGAACATGCCACTCATGACCGTCACCGCGGCGGTATTCCAGCTGCTGATGTTCTGGTTGAACGCGCTGTCGCCGGCGAACATGTACCGCATGTCCGTCACCGCGGCAGTGTTCCAGCTGCTGATGTTCTGGTTGAACGCAGTAGCGCTGTCGAACATTTCGTCAGTGCTCGTCACTGCCGTGGGAAACGTCGTAGGGACGGCAGTCAAGTTCGCGTCACCGAAAAAGGCGTAAGCGAGACTGGTGAGACCGGCCAAACCCACTTCCCCCGAGGTGCCGTTGTTGCCCCAACTCGTAACGCCCGTCAATTGACAGAATGGACTTGTCTCACCAAAAGCGCCCACCGAACCGTTAATGCTGATCGTATAGGTTCCGGCAGCTGAATACGTATGCGTCGGATTGCTCGAAGTGACGGTTTGTGGCGTCGTTCCGTCGCCCCAATCGACGGTGGCGTTCACGCCGCCGACTAAGGGCAGTTGCACGCTCAGTCCCGTACATCCCGTCGCTGACGTATTTATGGTCATCGTCATGGGGACAGTCGAAGCACCGGCCGGATCAGTGTTCACCATGAGGAGCGCCGGTGAAATCATCAACATCACAAGTAAGACCCGAAACGGACGACGAACGACTGTGGCGATGGACCGAGCGAAGCGAGTACCGCGGACCCTTGAAGGAACCCCCTTCAACGTTTGCGGCGCTGAGCGCCGACGTGAAATCACAAGAAACATCAGTTCTCCATTCTTGGCGTCTTCGCGACATTGCGTTGGCCGCTCAACGAATCGGTGGCGTCATCGATGACATCGACGCTCCTGGGATCCTCCACGTCGTCGCCGGTGGCGACGACGGACGCCACCACGGTGGAAGCACCGGTCGCGCCACCCGGCGCATTGGCGTAACCACCCAGATACGCGGTACCGGTAAGGGCGCCACAAGATTCTTTCGCCGCATTGACTTTGCCGTGCGATGATGCCGCGAGGATCGTGCCGGTTGCTGAATCACTCGCCCAGCCGGAGGGCCTATCCGGGTAATCGAGAAAAGCGACGCAGCGGGCAACAGAACCGTTCGTCACGTTGTCCCCCATCAGATTGCAGCGGGATGTAGAAGCGACGTCGAGGCGCATGACGGGATCGGCAGCGGTGCTGGCCCGAAGAATTCCCGTCTTCTCGGAGCGCGGGGCCAACGATGTCACCACGAGGATCGGGCTATTCCCGTGTGGAGCGTTGAGCAGAGTCTGCCTCGCAGCTTGTGCTCCCAGTTCATCGCTCCCCGGTCCAGACGCCTCGTCTTTAGAGCATGAAGTCCTTCGATCATCACAAGAAAATCTACGGCTACCCGCCGTGGAGTACCCATCGACGACGGGCACTCCATATCTGTGACCGGACTTGCGCTGAAGCTTCGCACCGGTAAAGCGACCCGCCATTCGGGGGTCCGTATCTGTGTCCAATTGACACTGACGGCACTACGTCCGAGTTCTACGAGGCGCCAAATCGGTACTACTCGTCCGATGATTGCCAACGGTCCACGAAAGGAGTGGGAGGACGAGCGACCAGAAGAATCAATTGGCAATTGCACTTGGTATTCACCACCGCCCCTAATCACTGTCCGCCCGGCCCTTGCTCACTAGTCTTCAAAGAGCCCAATCTTCACCGTAGAGATGGCGCCAGGCAATACGCCGTTTGGCCTATTTGCGCCCCGCGAAAGCCCGTTCGCCTGCGGAGACTCCTGTTAGGCACTACCGTGCAGCGCATGAGAACTCGTCGCTTCCTATTCAGCATCGCGATCTTGACGGCATTCGCCGGGGCTGGAGTCGCGCCGGCTGCTGCGAGTCCCACGAAGTCGTGGATTCACGATGGCTATTACTCCGCTTTGGCTTCGACCGAAGGCGCAGGCAATTCCTATGTAGTTCTCTGGGTCGGTGGCAACGGGACCAGACTTCTCGGAGGGCAGAAGGGGGGATTTTATTTGACTTGCACCGTTTCGCCGGCACTCATCGCCCTTGACCCGAACGAGCTTGTTGCGAACCTAAGCAAGCCCGTTATTGCGTTGCCAAGGAGCATCGCAATCTCGCCAAGTGGCGCGTTCTCGTACAAAGGTGACGTGACGCTGTATCCATATGACACCGGGACGACAATGACTTTCAGTCTCCCGATTACATTGAGTGGCCACTTCATCAAGGGCAAGATCGTCGCCGACAAGACGACTGCCGTCGTCGTGAGAATCTCGGCTCCTGAAATCTGCGAGGCCGCCACACCTACGACATTCTCCGACCAATGGGTGGGCGCGCACGAGTAGTACTCAAGCGCCTCTTTCCATACGGGTGAATAGGAAGATGACATCCCTGGGGAACAAGTGAAGATTGGTCTCGGCTGGTCGTGAGTGTCTAAAGCATTGAGTTTCGACCGACGGCGCTTCGTGAACCTCGCTAGATCGATCGCTCGACACAGTCTCGAATCCAAGTGGCCATCGCTTTCTTAATGCAGAATGCCGCCCTCGCCTCACGGCCGTTCAGGGAGCGCGGTGGCTATCGGTTAATGGTCGGCGATTGTCGGATTATCTACAGGATCAGAAACGAACTGTTGATTGTCATGACCACTTTTGGCTACCGACGCGACGTTTGCAAACAGTAATTCCACGATCCAGAAGAACCTCTTGAGTGGCGGATAAATCTCTCGTCATGCTTTTCCGAGACGCAAGTGGGGATTTGCAGTACTGATACGTCGGCCCTCCAATACCAATTACTCCTCGCATAGGTCAAGCCGCCAATGCATGGTTGCAAATCTGCCACGTCGGACCTTCGACACCAACAATCTCCCACCCCATGAGTCAAACTTCGTTGCAAAGAACGTTCAATAAAGGGGCACCCGTGACGGCCACCTGCAAACGGTCGAACCAGCTGTCTTCCTGTCTGGTTTCAGTGGTAACGCCATCGCGAAACAACCCGAGTCGCGATGCAAGCACCGCGACTCGGGAAAGCTCGTCCGAGCAGCCATTCAATCCGGTATCGCCATCTTGAGCCAACGTGAACTGAAGTGGACCCCATCCCTTGGACAGCCTGACTGCTTTCTTAAGAGTTGAGCAGTTGGTTGTTGTCATCGAGCTCAGGCAGCCCGTTCTTTGAGACGTGGTTACTGTTCAGGTGGTCACG
>PLON01000058.1 GCA_003142095.1 Acidimicrobiaceae bacterium
CCTAGGGGTATATACTACACGGTCCCGAACTCGAGGAGGAGCCATGGCAACGAGAACGATGACACAGGAGAACTTCGAGGAGACCGTCACGTCCAACGACATCGTGCTCATCGACTTCTGGGCGGCGTGGTGCGGCCCGTGCCGCTCGTTCGCCCCGACCTACGAGAAGGTCGCCGAGCAGTATCCCGACATCGTGTTCGCCAAGGTCGACACCGAGGCCGAGCAGGGACTCGCGGCGTCGTTCAACATCATGTCGATCCCCACGCTGATGGTCATTCGTGAGAACGTGGTCGTGTTCAGCCAGGCGGGCGCCCTTCCCGAGCGCGCCTTGCGCGAACTCGTCGAGAACGTGCGCGACCTCGACATGCACGAGGTCCACCGTCAGATCCACGAACAACAGAACGCCGACGCCTAACTAGAGGCGACCTCGCCCCAGCACCGCCAGTGACCAAGGAGCTTCGTGCTGTGGAGCACCGGTGAACGAGTCCACGAAATCTGCGCGCGAGGGTCGGCTCACTTCCTCAGTCGTCGGATTCGTCGACGCGAAGTCCCAATTGGGCGCGCGTCGCTCGGGTGAGTACGAGCACGAGCGCGATCGTGACCACGTGCACCCCCGTGCACCAGAGGCAGACGTGACCGATGATCAAGACCTCCGCGGCGATCAGCCACAAGATGAACAGCAGCCCCGTACCCGCCAACACCGTTCGCGAGAGCGCAAGCCATCGTGCGCTGCGTCGCCACACCCGAGGCGACGACAAGATGCTCATGACCACGAAGAAACCGAGCCCCAAGAGCGCGACGGGAATTCCAAATGCGCGCGACTCCGGTGATGTCGTGACCGCCGTGCAACTGAGTTCACCGCGCCCCGAACACGCGAGAATCGTGGCCTCGGTGAAGTGCGCGATGGTCATGTAGGTCGACAACACCACCCCGATCAGGCTCAGCGCGAACGCGCTCAACCCAACCCCGCGCGTCGCGGGCGGCGCCTCGACACCCGCGACGTCGGGTTCCAGCACTTGCGCGGGCGAGAGCGTGACGGTTCCCCGACATCACGCAGCAATCCGGACATCAGTGGTGTGCTCTCGTGACCATCTTCATCATTCGCAAATTGAACGCCACGAAGCGGGTGGCCTGGTAGAACAGGCTCTTCCGACGACGAAGCGTTCCCCCCGTCGGCAGGGGCGCTTCAGCGATACTGCGGTCTACGTCACTCATCTTTTCCACCTTCTTCGTCTCGCAATTACTCCCATGTCAATTGTCCATCACTCGGGGATCATGAACCAGCCGAAGCGGGCCTTCGCCTTGTAGATGAACAGGTAGTGCAAGAGCAATTTCGTCCAGTGGCCGCTGAGGCCAATTTCGCCCGAGGTCTGGCTCAGGTCGCGTCCGGAACCCGGGAACCGCTTCCGGTCGGGGATGATCGGGTACATCGTGATCGCGGCGGCGCTGCCTTTTCGAAGTCCGGTACCCGCCGAGGCAATGCACGCCGCACCCATCGCCGCCATCGAGGCGGTGCGCAGAGGCGCCTCGCCACCGTGACGAATTCGTTCGGCGATCGAGAGCGCCACGGTGCGCCCCATGACGCCCGAAGGCATCCCGGTGCGTGGGGGCGCGGGCGAGATGACCGTCCCGTTCGGGCTCTTCCTCGGTTCGGAGATGGCGTGGGGTGGCGCGAACGCGATCCCGACGCCGAAGACGTTCGCGTAGCGCGGACACTGGTACGTCTTGGGCCAGTCCTCGGGCGTCCACTCCTCGAAGGGCTTGGCCTCGTAGTCCCCGTCAACTCGCAGGAAACCGTTCGGTGCGAAGAGGTTGTCGGTAATGTCGTCGCCGTTGTTCGCGTACGCCTTCATGTCGACCCCGCGAAACGGCGGCAGCAGCATCGCGAAGTCGAAGTCCAACGTGTGCTTCGAGCCGTCGAGCACCTCGTAGTGGATGACCCCCGGGTCCACCCTCTCGACGTGGGCGCGAAGAATCGCTCGAACTCCTCGTTCACGAAACAACGACTCGGTCCACATCTTGCTGCTGGTCTCGAAGCCGTTCTGGGCGAAGGTCATCCCGCCTACGCCGAGGTCTCCGAGGTCGTACTCGTTGGAGAGGTACACCACGTCGGCGAGTTCACGCACCCCGCGCTCCCTGAGTTCGTGCTCGACGTTGAAGGTGTACTCGAAGGCCGCTCCCTCGCACGTGCAGGTACCGTGTCCGACGCCGATGACCAGAGTCTTCTTCTCGCCGGCCTTCAGCGCCTCGATGATTGCCTCGAGCGCGGCGGATGACTGTTCAGCGTGTCCGGCGGTGCAGACCGACCAGGAGTTGGCGTCGGGCCCGAGCCCGGGCGTGGCGGCGAAGTTCAACTTCGGTCCGGTCGCCACGATGAGATAGTCGTAGGTGATCTGCTCCTCTTCACCGGCCCGGGTCGGATCCGTGTAGACGATGTCGACGAAGGCCTGGCCCGTGCCGGCGCTGCCCTCGGGATGGATCGCCACGGCCTTCGCCTGGCGAAAGTCGATGTGCTTACGCTTGTAGATGGGCGCCAGTGGAAAGGTCACCTGGTCCTTGGTCATCTTGCCGACCCCGACCCAGATGTTCGAAGGAATCCAGTTCCAATTGGAGTTGGGCGACACCACGACGATGTCGACCTTGTTCTTCAGTTGACGCTGTAGGTGCAGCGCCGCGGTGTGGCCCGATATGCCCGCACCCAGGATTACGACGCGATCCACGAGAACCTCCCCGCGTTCGCCGGTGAGGAGTCGTGGGCGCAGGTACCCACGCTGAGGGAGACCCTTTCGCGGTCTTCAAGAAAATCGAGGTCGCTCCGTGGCGACTCTGATCCGAGCAAATTCATTGACTCCCCCATCTCGATGGCATCGTCCACGCCGCGTCACCGCCCTGCGTGGCTACCGGTAGCATATACCCATAGGGGTATATCCACAATTCGGAGCCGGCTCGGCGACAGGTTCTGGGAGATACTGAGATGACGTGAATTCGCCCAAGGAGAAGCCATGACCGCCAAGAAGACTCCGCACGTGCTCCAAGACCAGGCTCAGCTTGAGTCCATCACCAAACGCGTCAAGCGTGCGAACGGGCAAATGGGGGCCATCGTGCGCATGCTCGAAGAAGGGCGCAGCTGTGAGGACATCGTCACCCAGATGGCGGCGGTCGCCAAGGCCGTGAACACTGCGGCGTTCACCCTCATTTCCGCCAGCCTGAAGGAATGCCTGGTCGACCCCGACACCGACGCCGACGACATCGTGCCGCGGCTGCAGAAGTTGTTTCTGAGCCTGGCCTAGGAACGTCGTGACGGCCGCGGCGACACCGTCACACGGCCGTGAGCGTCGCTGCGATCTCGCGGCGCTCTTTCAGCGCCGACGGAGCGTTCGCCCCCGGAGCGGGGGGTGCGAAAAGTCGCCCGCGCAACGCCGCGTGTGATGTTCGAGCGGCGACCACCAGCCACGCCACGAGCAGCGCCACGTAGCCAGCCGCACTCGCCCATCGAAATGCCGGCAGTCCGGTCTGCAGTGCGAGCCGGATCGTCCCGGTGACCGTGACGCCGATCGGGAAGGTGAAGCTCCACCAGGTGAGCGAGAACGGCAATCTCTTTCGCATGGTGCGAAGGGTGAGCGTCGAGGCGAGCACGGCCCAGAGCATCGCGAAACCCCACACCGGTACGCCGTAGAGGATCGCGAAGACGCCCATGGCGGACGCCAACTGTGCGCTGACGGCGAGGTGAGCCTGGGCTCCGAGGACCCCGGCGCCAGTGATCGACTGACCGAGAGGTCCGAGCACGATCCACAGGGTGGGCACCCTCGCGCCGTTGGTAGAACCGTAATGAGTGAGGCGGGACCAGATCTGGGTGATGATGATGAACGCGGCGAGCAGGCTCATGCCGAAGAGCGCGTAGCAACCGTAGAGCAATGTGGCGCGCCCGTTCGCCGAGGACACGTAGGGAATGAGCAACGCTCCCGTCGAGGCCGACACCATAGGGGGCACGATCGGCATCAGCCATCCCCCGAAAGCCGCGTCGGGACGCACCTCGATCTGGGTGAACATTCGGTACGGTATCAGCGCTGCGGTGACGAGACCAGTGATGGTGCCCGCGGTCCACAGCACCCAGTCGAGGTCTACCGCGAGGCGCAGTCCCAACAGCGAACGCGCGACAAGTAATGCGCCGGCACCCACCGTCAAGAGGGCCATCGGCGGTGCACCGTAGAAGTGCGCCATCTGCACGTCACGCCCGTGGCTGCGCGCGAGCTGCGGAGCGCGCAGCCAGTGCGCGGCGGTCGCTGACACCAGAACCACGAGCAGACTCGCCGCGAGCAACCAGACGGCCATGCAGAAACCCTTCAGGCCGGGCACGTCATAGGGAAGCAGGGCGCCGGCGTTGGCGACGATACCCGTGCCCATCACCGCCGCGAACCAGTTGGGGCCTAAATAGAACGGCGTCGCCGGTTGCGCGTCACCCGAGAGAACACCCTCTCCACCTTCGACCGTTCGCTCTCCTCCTCGTTGCGTACGCATGCTGCTCCTTCACTCTGGGGATCCGCCCACATGTTCCATCTTCGAACCCGACGTCACATTTCGATAGACCGGAATAACGAATGCCGATATAAGGTTTCCTTATGCCATTGACCGAACCGGTGCCCGACGTCCGTTCGCTGGATCTGCTGCGCAGCGTCGCCGAATTAGGTTCGATTCGCCAGGCGGCGATCCGCCACAACATCAGTCAGCCGGCGGCGAGTATGCGCCTGCGCACGCTAGAGCTCACGCTAGAGCTCCAGCTCCTCGACCGCTCGCACGGTCGGGCCCAACTCACTTCGGCGGGTGTCGCTGTCGTGCGATGGAGCGAGGAAGTTCTCGCGCCACTGCGAGAACTCCTGCTCGGGACTCAGGCACTGCGCGCCGCCGGGAAAACCAACCTGCGCGTCGCTGCCAGTATGACGGTCGCTGAGTACCTGATACCGGGCTGGCTCCAACGTCTCCGCACCGCGCATCCCGGTATCCTCGTGTCGCTTCAAATGGGTAACTCTCGGCACTGCATTGAGATCATGACGCGAGGCGACGCCGACATCGGATTCATCGAAGGGCCCCGTGCACCACGTGGCTTGTCGAGTCGAGTCGTGCGCTCCGACGACCTGGTCGTCATCGTCGCGCCCTCGCACGACTGGACTCACCGCACCACACCACTGACCGCAAAGGAACTTGCCGTGACGCCGCTCGTGCTTCGCGAAGTTGGGTCCGGGACCCGTGAGGTGTTCGAGTCCACCATGCGTCTGAGGGGCCTCGACGTTTTGCCACTCCTCGAGCTCGGATCCACGACCGCCCTGAAGTCCGCCGTCGAATCTGGTGCGGGCCCGGGCATTCTCAGCCGTCTCGCCGTGCAAACCGAGGTTCGTGACGGACGCCTTGCCGTCGTGACGCTTGCCGACATCTCCTTCGACCGGTCGATCCGATTGGTGTGGTCGAAGGAGCGACCTCTGGGCCCGCCCGCCAAGCAGCTCGTGCGACTTATCGAGGAGTCATCGACACGGGCCCGCCAATTGTGAATTCGATCCGCGGCGGAGACCGGTCTCGTGCGTGGATGGCCTGGTCCATCGCTCGCGCAACTGGCGACCGGCGCGCTCTGAGAGAGGCGCCTTGAAACTGTCTTTCCCTACCCATGAGACACCGGTGCCAACGCCCGCTGAGTCACTTTCGACGCGACGAGGAATCTTTCCAGGGGCAACTCGGCACGATCGAACGGGCCTCGATTTAGGACTCATATTTCCGCAACACCACACGACCAAACCGACGCACGACAACACGATTCCTTGAAAATAGACGACATGAGCGACCAGACCGACACCACGCAACACCTTGAAAGTTTCTTTTAATCCCAAGGTGCCGGGATCGAGACCCGAGCGGCCCACTATATATATGTGAACGTTCACGCTCGTGGTTTACAACGGTCGCCGTACATCTGGAGGAAATCGGAGTATTCCGATCTCCGACTCAATTGCACGACATGTTCTAACAACGGTCGCCGTCGGCGTGACACATCGCGATAGGCCTCATCTCAGGCCTCACATTTCCGACTTAACGGAGTTCTGCGATGAATCCCTTTCGGGCCGCATATTGTCGTCGGTCTTTTCATCCAAGGCTGCGACCGCTCGGTACTGGAACATTCCGATCGAGTCAACAAGGCAACAGACTGCCGCACGGCGAACGCCGCCGCAACCGGAAGAGCCGTCAGGACCGCTGGGCCGACGACCGACCGTGGACGCTGTCGTGGATCAGCATGAACCGCATCGACCAAAACCCGGGGCGCGGTTTGGGGAGCAGGTGCCGAGCCCAGAAGAAACTACCCAACGCGACGACGGCTGCGAAGAACCAGGTGATCTCTCCGACGCCCAGGACCCACGGCGTGGACCCCAATAGCATCACAATGAGGCCGGCAATGACGACGACCAGCGCGACGAATCCCATTCGGAGGGACCACACAGCCGTCCTCCAGTGTCCGTCGTGTTGCAACACTTGCGGCTCGTCCATGCCAGGAATTATCCCACGGTTGCGGGTTGCGACACCAGGGTCGTTGTTCCTGCCCGTCAGTCCGTCCTTTGAGACCCCACTAGGTGATCGATGGGGCGGACCATCTGGGAATGCCCGACACTGGTTGGGAACGAGTGTCCCTGTCGACGCGGGGGGTCATTCTCTAGTGAGGGGCGAGGCCGCCCCCGCCAGCCCAGTGGACCTCTGACCCTGGCCGAGTCGGTGTGGCTAGGTGCTATACAACTAGATAGTGAGTTATTTTTACGTATAGTTCTGGAGGCGGCTTCAACATGTCGAATTCGGCCCTGCGCACAGAAGGATTGACGAAGCACTTCGGCGATGTCGTCGCCCTCGATCACCTGGACCTCGAGGTTGCCCAGGGCGAGGTAGTCGGGTATCTCGGGCCCAACGGGGCGGGCAAGACGACCACAATCCGCCTGCTCCTAGGGTTGAGCCTCCCGACCGAGGGGCGAGCGGAGATCTTCGGGCTCGACTGCCAACGCCAGCCAGTCCAGACCCATCGTCGGCTGGCCTTCGTCGCCGGGGAGGCCAATCTGTGGCCATCGCTAACGGGCGCTGAGACCCTCGCTCTGCTCGGCCGCGTCCACGGCCAGGTCGACGAGGCCTATCGCGACGAACTGATCGAGCGGTTCGATCTCGATCCCACCAAGAAGGTACGCGCCTACTCCAAGGGCAACCACCAGAAGGTCATCCTGATCGCTGCGCTGATGGTGAGACCCGACCTGCTGGTCCTCGACGAGCCAACCAGCGGGCTCGATCCTTTGATGGAGCAGACGTTCCGTCACTGTATCCACGAGGCCAGAGAACGGGGCCAGACCGTGTTCCTCTCCTCTCACATGATGAGCGAGGTGGAGGCACTCTGTGACCGGGTGGGCATCTTGCGCGATGGCAAGTTGGTCGAAATAGGCACCTTGGCCGAAATGCGTCATCTGAGCGCGTTGACCGTCGAGGCAAGATTCGACGGAGCAGTCCCCGACCTCTCCGTGGTGCCCGGAGTCAGCGCGGTGGATGTCAATGGTTCGATGGTGCGTTGTCAGGTCCGCGGACCGATCGAGCCGTTGGTGAAAGCACTGGCGGCGGCCGACGTGACCGATCTGCTCAGCCGCGAGCCATCGCTCGAAGAGCTGTTCTTAGCCCGATACGGGGAGGACGGCCGTGCCGGCTGACCTCGGGATCCGGGCACGCATCAAGGCCCCAGTGCGTGCCAGCGGGTCGCCGGCCACCGTCGTCACCGCCCTGAGCGCGCGCAAGGCGCTGCGCTCGGGGGTCTTGTGGGGCTACATATTCGGAATCGCCATCGCCTCGTCGGAGATTAGTTACGTCAAGATCTACAAGACAGCAGCGCAACGTGCGTCACTTGCTGCTACCTACGGCACCAGCAAGGCGGTGAGCGCCCTCTTCGGGACTGCCCCCCAACTCCAGACGGTGCATGGTTTCACCGTCTTCAAGATCTCCATGACGCTCATGATTCTCGGTGCCGTCTGGGGGCTGCTCACGAGCACCCGGTTGCTCCGTGGCGAAGAGGACGCTGGGCGATGGGATCTCCTGCTGTGCGGCCAGACCACCCGACGGGGTGCAACGGCCCAGACAATGGTCGGCCTAGGCGCCGGGCTCGTGACTCTCTGGGCGCTCACCGCCATCATCGCCGTCCTGGCGGGGCTCGAGTCGAGTGTCGGAATCGGCGCAGGTCCGTCGATCTACTTCGCCCTGGCCATGGTGGCCACCGCCGCCATGTTTCTTGCCGTTGGGGCCGTGACCAGTCAACTGGCGGCCACTCGTCGGCGGGCGACCTCGTTCGGGGCGGCGTTCCTCGGGATCAGTTACGGCCTGCGGCTTATCGCGGACGCGGGTATGGGCCTTCACGGACTGATCTGGACTTCACCCCTCGGCTGGGTGGAAGAGCTCCAGCCCCTCACCTCGCCCCACCCCCTCGCCTTCGTGCCGATCGTCGCCTTCACCGCGATCCTCGCCGCTGTCGCAGTGCACCTCGCCGGCACGCGCGATGTCGGGGCAAGCATCGTGGCGGACCAGACGCACGCTCCGGCCCGTCTCGGCCTGCTCTTCGGTCCGACGGGGCTTTCAATCCGCTTGATGCGGGGCACGGTGATCGGTTGGTGGGTGGCCATCGGCCTTTCGGCGTTCATCTACGGACTCATCGTCGAGTCGGCGGGCACCACGATCTCGGGCTCGGTTAATGAGGTGTTCTCCAAGCTCGGGGTGACCGGCACCGGGCCCGACGCGGTGCTCGGCGTGTGTTTCCTCATCGAGGCGATCCTGATCGGCTTCGTGGCCGCTGGGCAGGTCACTGCGGCCCGCGCCGAAGAGGCGGGAGGAACGATCGATCACTTCATGGTCCAGCCCGTCTCGCGCGCCGCATGGCTCGGTGGGAGGTGCCTCTTGGCGTTGGTTGTCCTGGTCTTGAGCGGTGTCGCGGCCGGCATCCTGGCCTGGCTCGGAGCCGCTACCCAGCACACGGGATTCAGCGTTGCGAGCCTGCTCGGCGCGGGCATCAACCTCGTGCCACCAGCGATCGTTATCCTGGGGATCGGTGTACTCACCTTCGGCTTACGGCCCCGTGCCACCTCGATCGTGGTCTATGCCGTGCTGGGCTGGTCACTACTCATCGTCATCGTGGGCGGATTCGGTACCGTCAGCCACTGGGTGCTCGACACCTCGGTCTTCCACCACATGGCCTCGGCTCCCGGCGTGCCACCAAACTGGGAGGCGAACGGCATCATGACCGCCGTCGGTGCTGCCGCCGCCCTCGTTGGAGGGCTGGCATTTAGGCGACGAGACTTGGAGGGAGCATGACCACGGAGCGAGCAATTCCATCTGCTCCTGCGGACCTTCCGATCAACGAGCGGTCCGTGGCATTCGGCGACCTGTCCGCGCGGGCACGGATCCGTGAAGCGGCTCTCGAGCATTTCGCCATCGATGGATACGACCGTGCGACGATCCGTGCGATCGCGAAAACGGCTGGTGTCTCCCCCGGACTGCTCCGCCACCACTACGGATCAAAGGAAGCCCTGCGAGAGGCGTGCAACCAGTACGTGTTCGAGATGTTGCACCGTGCCAATACTTTGCTCCTCGAGGATCCCGGCGCTTCGGCGCAGACCCAGCAGACATCAAAGCGGTTCGGCCGCTACTTGGCGCGCTCCCTCGCAGACGGGTCTCCCACCGTGGGGCCGATCTTCGACGAGATCGTGACGATGACCGATGCGTGGCTCGCACGCGCCGACGATTCGCGCACGGATACGCCCCCAGTCGATCGAAGGATCCGCGCTGCGCTCATCGCGGCCATGAAGATTGGTATCCCACTCCTCCACGACCATGTGTCTCGAGCGCTCGGCACGGATATGTTCGGGCCCGAAGGAGACCGGCTCATTGCGTTAGCAATGCTCGACATCTACTCTCACGCGCTGATCGACGTCAGCGTTGTCACCTCCGCCGCAGCGGGCTACGAGGAGCCTCAACGGTAGGTTGAGCCGACTGAATCGCGACGGGTTTTCGGGAGACCAGATTGTCTCCAAATCGGCCGAACACATTTGAGGATGAAAAGTGACTCTGTTGCCTTCGACCGGCCTCGAAACAGGCCTCATATTTCCGCAACACCACGAGACGAGACCAGCACAGGCGGGGCTGCTGAAGGAGTACCTGCCACCTTGACAAGTGATACGTACGAGGCCCGTTCATCTCCCGTGCGAACGGCGTGTCACACGTCGCTCACATTTCGTTCACCTCACTGGTGAGCGCAGGTAGCGTTGTCGCCGGGCCCGAAGAGCCGTCGCGACAAGCGCAATAGATTGGGTTTCAATGACGAACTTTTCTTCCAGTTTCGAGAGAGTGCCAGAGGGCTCGCGTCGTGGTTCGCGTAGGTCGGAAACTGGTTCTTTTCTCGCGACGTCGGACAATTCGGCGCATGCACTTCGAACACGCCGGGGCTTCTCGCGACAATCATGGTGTCCAACGAGTGTGGCCCAGTGACGACGGACGACTACGCGTCCATTCGCAAACTCGCC
This sequence comes from Acidimicrobiaceae bacterium, assembly GCA_003142095.1. GTDB lineage: Bacteria > Actinomycetota > Acidimicrobiia > Acidimicrobiales > RAAP-2 > RAAP-2. The sequence goes on from PLON01000058.1 coordinate 10,566, forward strand.
GAACAACTGGAGGTACTCCATGAGGAGATGCGCCAGCGTTACGTCGACGCGGCCGACACCTTCCGACGGGTCCTTCCCACCCACCGACTCAGCGCCGCAAACCTGATTGACTACCTAACTCTTCGCCACTTCGAGCTGCGCGAGATCCAAGAGTCGCTCTCGCGACTCGGCCTGTCCTCCCTTGGTCGGGCCGAAGAGCACGTCATCACGACACTCGAGCGTGTGATCGACAACCTTCACGTCCTGGCCGGGGACGAACACGGGCGCCGGACCGAATCGGCGGTCAGCTTCCCGGAGGGTCAGCGGATCCTAGCGGCGAACAGCTTGGCTCTGCTTGGCCCAAATCGGCCCGGCCGGCCGGCTCGGATCCTCGTCACCATGCCAACCGAGGCTGCTGCCGACTACGGACTCGTTGCCGACCTCGTGGCTCGTGGTATGGACTGCGCACGCATCAATTGTGCGCACGACAATCCCGATCAATGGCGGTGCATGACCGAGAATGTCCACCGAGCCGCCGAGGCATTCGGACGCACCTGTCTCGTGCTCATGGACCTACCCGGACCCAAGCTGCGAACAGGTCCGATCCAGCCCGGGCCCCGAGTGATTCGGCTGCGCCCCAAACGTGATCAGATGGGTCGGCTCATCGCACCGGCAACAGCAGTGTTCATCGCCGGTGATCCCGCGCAGCGTGCGACGCCGCTCGAGCTCGAGGGTGCGACCGTCATCCCCGTCGACCGCGAATGGCTCACATTGCTTCGCCCCGAGGACCGTGTGACGTTGAACGATACTCGCGATGCCCACCGCGTGGCCACTGTCACGCGCGTGACCGACACCCACGCGACGGTTGAGTTCGCGGACACCACCTATGTCGCGACCGGCGTTCGACTCATCGCGCCGGGGGGCCGCGAGACACTCGTCGGGCTGCTTCCGGCCCTTGAGCAGAGCATCGTCCTTCATACCGGCGACGTGCTCACCCTCACCCAAGACCTCTCGCCAGTCGATCCTCGCGAGCTGCGCATTGGTTGCACTCTCCCCGACGCGCTGGCGGCAACCCGCACCGGTCAGCGAGTATTCTTCGACGACGGCAAGATCGGTGGTCTCGTCGTCGACGTGCGTTGCGGAGAGATCGACGTCTCAATCGTTAGCGCCGCGCTTCGGGGAACCAAGTTGCACGCCGAGAAGGGCATCAACCTGCCCGACACCGACCTCGACGTCACGGTGCTGGGACCCGATGACCTGCGCCTCCTGCCCGTCATTGTGGAGTGCGCTGACGTGGTAGGTCTCTCCTTCGCGCAACGCGCNNAAGATCGAGACGGTCCGCGGATTCGATCGACTGCCGGAGATGCTCTTGACGGCGATGGCCTCGGAGCGGGTCGGCGTCATGGTGGCGCGCGGCGATCTCGCCGTCGAGTGCGGATTCGAACGTCTCGCCGAGGTGCAAGAGGAGATTCTGTGGCTGTGTGAGGCGGCCCATATTCCAACGATCTGGGCGACGCAGGTTCTCGACCAGTTGGCACGCACAGGTCGGCCATCGCGCGCTGAGATTTCAGATGCGTTCATGGCCGGCCGAGCAGAGTGCGTGATGTTGAACAAGGGACCTCACATCAGTGAGGCGGTCACTGCATTGGATGACATTCTTGGCCGAATGGATAGCTACCAGCACAAGAAGACCGCGCTATTGCGACGACTCACCAGCTGGTCGCCGGCGCCGACGTGATGCGATGTCGGCCGCACAATGAGCACCGCGGCGGTTAGAGCGAGGAACGCTCGGCCGGTGAGAAGTCGTCCGAGCCATTGGTCACCTATTGAAGAGGATCGAGGGCGCTTCCCTCGGGGTGCGACTATTTCGGAGGATCCACAAGGCAAGCGTCGTGGACCTCAGCGGACAGTGTTCAAACCTTTCAGCGCCTCTGGATGAGATCGCGGCAGGACTTTACGTCCAGGTGAGACGCCCGAGTTCAGAATGTGCCGTTTGCAGCATTGAGTGCGGTTTCGTGTCCCGGGCCCGACGCAACAGACACCCCATTCATTGGCGACTGGTCGGCTAAGTGGCGCAATCCGACACCGTTAGGCTTTTGAAGTGACCCCCGCAGACCAATTTCGAATCAAGAGTGCGTCAATCGCAGGTCGGGTCATGTCGCCCGACGAGGCAGCCGAATTCATACGACCGGGCGACAATGTCGGGATGAGCGGCTTTACGGGGGCGGGTTATCCCAAGAAGGTACCCGGGGCTCTCGTGCGACGAGTCGAAGACGCGGCCAAACGAGGTGACCGTTTCGCGGTGAGTGTCTGGACAGGGGCGTCGACGGCTCCCGAGCTTGACGGCGCGCTCGCAGCGGTCGACGCGATCGACTTGCGCATGCCGTACCAGTCTGACCCGGTGAGTCGCGCCAAGATCAATGCCGGACTGCTCGACTACCTCGATATGCATCTCTCGCACGTCGCGCAGATGGTCTGGGAGGGCGCCTTCGGACACCTCGACGTCGCGGTCGTAGAGGTGTCCGGTATCACCGCGGACGGCGAACTGATTCCGTCGTCCTCGGTCGGCAACAACAAGACGTGGATTGACATGGCCGACCGCATCATCCTCGAGGTGAACGCGTGGCAGCCCGCCGCGCTTGAGGGGATGCACGACATCTATTACGGCACCGCACTACCGCCATTTCGCAAGCCCATCCAAATCCTCCATGCGTCCGACCGCATCGGCGTTCCCTACCTGCATTGCCCACCAGAGAAGATTGTGGCCGTCGTCGAGACGAACTCCCCCGATCGCAACACGGCGTTCAAGCCGGTCGACGACACCTCGCAGCGAATCGCCGAACACCTCTTGGAGTTCCTGGCCTACGAGGTGAAGGGAGGGCGCCTGCCCGCGTCGCTCCTGCCCCTGCAGTCGGGCGTCGGCAACATCGCCAACGCCGTCCTTCGCGGACTCGACGGTGGGCCGTTCCGTCCGCTGACCGCGTACACGGAGGTCATCCAGGACGGCATGCTGGCGTTGCTGAACTCGGGCACGATGAGCACCGTCTCGGCTACCGCCTTCTCGCTCAGTGAGGAGGGAGCGGCCGACCTGCACGCCAACATCGCCGAGTACCACGACCGGATCATCCTTCGACCCCAGGAGATCAGCAATCACCCCGAAGTGATACGCCGGCTCGGGTGTTTGGCGATGAACGGCGCCATCGAGGCCGACATCTACGGAAACATCAACTCCACCCACGTCAT
>PLON01000024.1 GCA_003142095.1 Acidimicrobiaceae bacterium
TCCGACGGTGGTTCCAGGCTTAGTATCGACTCGATGACGGTAAATGCGCGGTGGAGACTGGCGGTTTCGCAGTAAAGAAGGGGTGAACGCAGTAGCCTTTCTCCTTTCTGATTTGACTTCGGGCGCGCGCAACGCCGATGATTGCGCGCGACCACGGGCGAATATTGGTGACATGTAACGCCAATGATTGAAGGCACGCACGGACACGAGTAGTCGTGTGTGAACCGCAAAAGTCGGCATGGCATGTCGCTTCATTGGTCCATGGTCAATCGATGGACAGTCCACATTGTCGGCAATCGCGACCACAGAGGATTATCGAACTTCTGTTGAGCACCTGCCTCGAATAGTCCAACCGCTAGCGCCCATTTGACGCCCATGACGAGCACAAAACAATTCTTCTCTGCAGATACTTGGCTCTCACCAGTACTTATACAGTGGGCGTTATTGCCGTGCCTCCACCCTTTCAAGGTGGCGGCACGGGTTCGAATCCCGTTGGGGGTGCCGTTGGGGTGCCGTTGGGGGTGCCACCGTTGGGGGTGCCACCGTTGGGGGTGCCACCGTTGGGGGTGCCACCGTTGGGGGTTCATTGGGGGTGCGAAGGAAATTCGGCTGTTGCCCAGTAATCGTCATTAGTGGCGATGCCCGAGGGTGTATTGATATACCTGTCGTAGGCCAACGCACGCGCAATCGCAGCCTCGCTAGTGAAGTTGGACTCACCAAGTGCCTCGGACAAGACGGCACGGTGGGCGTCGCGCATTTGGATCTCCGTCACCGCAAACTCGTAGCCAACGAAGGGTCCCGAACGAAATCCACCAATTCATCACACCTTGGCAAGAGAATTGTCCGCCGCCGGCCAGAGAATAACTGAACGAGATATGGGTCTGGTTCTCCGCTTCGCACTCGGGCAGGATTGACTCTCGTGTACTCGATCAACGCCACGAAGAAACTCCTGGAGCGAATGCGGGAACCGATTGACGGTCCGGTGCTGGAACCGTCAACGAAACTAGGCAATTGGTTTGCCAAACCACTCTTTTGGCGGCCCCAGTACGCGCTATTCGTAAGTGAGTCGACGTTTCTTTCGGTCTTCGCCCCGTTGGCGCCCGCATCCACGCTCGCAATGCGGTTCCCCGATGAACTCGCGATGACGCTGCGAGCTCATGGCATTCCCGGGTCCTTTATCACTGATGAACTCGCCGCCATGGACAACGTCGTTGTGTCAAAGACCAACAGTCGCCAAGTCGTCGGGGTATTGAACGAATTCGCCTTCATGGCGAACAGAACGCGAGAGCTTCATCCCGAGATGACTCCACTTCAAATGGCCTTGAATCTTGCTGACACGCCTGTCGGAATATACCGCCAGGGTTATCGGTTCCCTGACGTCGCACTTCGTGAACTGGTTGAAGCTCATACCAGCCGTTCGTCCGATAATGAATAATTTTGCGCCAACAACTGAATACGCACGACAGCATCTGCGCTCAGACGAGACCTAGGTCTTCATCGGACGCGAACGCGGTCAACGTCGTGACGTCGAGCGGGATCCCTCGATCAGATCAACTGCTTTCGGATCAAGTTCGTAATGACCTCGATGAGCAACACCACGACGAGCGTCACGACGATGATGGCGCCCGTCGTGCGATAGACGAGCAACTGGATGCTCTGGTACAAGAGGTAGCCAATACCACCGGCGCCCACGATGCCCAGCACCGTCGAAGACCGGAAGTTCACGTCGAGCAAGTACAGACTGGTACTTGCCAGCCACGGAACACTCGGAGCAATCACCGCCGACGTGGTCTCCTGGGCGGGCGTCGCGCCCACGGACGCGATTGCCTCACGGGGACTCTTCGGCACCTCTTCGAGGCTGTCCGCGATGAGTTTGGCCATCAGCCCCACGGTGCCAACGGTGATGGCGATTGTTCCCGCGAAGAGTCCGAGCCCCACGGCGACCACGAAGATGATCGCCATGATCAACTCGGGCACCGCCCGGACGATGATCAAGAACACGCGCGCGCACCGGTACACCCAGCGGTTGGAGATATTTCGCGCGGCCAACAGTCCAATCGGAATCGCAAAGATGACGCCGACGATTGTCGCGACGAGGGCGACGCACGCTGTCTGCAACGCGCCGACGAAGAGTACGCCACCATCGAGGGAGAAGTTCGGCGGAAAGTACAGGGCCACGGTGCGAGCGATCTGGTTGAGCGAGCTGACGAGTGATATCGGATCAATCTTCGTGTCCCAGAGCGAGATCGCGGTCATGAGGAGCACCCCGACGAGGAAGGAGTAGCGCTTTACTCGTTCGTGAGTCCACGGCGGTCGCAGGCTGCTCTTAGGAGACTGGTCTTTTGGCAGGAATCGTGCGACGATCCGCTCGCCGAGGTTTCGCCGGGGCCGCAGACTTCCCGTCATCACCACTTGGTCGCCGATCAGGGAGCGGCGGATGACGGCGGCGATGATCTCCATCAGCACGATGAGCACGAACATCACCAGCACGATGGCGCTCGCCTCGCGAAAGAGCAGCTCTCCCATGGCCGCGTTGAGCGCAAATCCGATGCCGCCGGCGCCGACGTAGCCGAGAATCACAGAGCTGCGAAGGTTGATATCCAACCGGTAGACCGCAATAGAAGAGAAGGACGGCAGGACGTGGGGCACGACGCTCGCCGTCAGGTGCTGCAGCCGTCTTGCGCCGGTCGATGCCACCGCCTCGCCTGGAGCGGGGGGCGCCTGCTCGATCGTCTCGGCGAACAGTTTGCCGAGCATGCCGACCGAGTGGAATCCGAGCGCCAGCACACCGGGCAGGATGCCAATGCCGAGTGACTCGACGAAGACGATCGCGAAGATCACGTCCGGTATCGATCGGCACAAGGTGATCACCCCTCGTGCCAACCAGCGCAGCACGGGATGGGGCGTCGTATTGCGAGCAGCCAGGAACGCGAGCGGGACTGAAATGATGATCGCGAGGACCGTGCCGAGAAAGGCGATGCAGACCGTCTCCCACGCAAGGGAGATGGTGCTGCGAAATCCCGCGAATCCCGTGAACTGGGGCGGAAGGGTGCGACCGATGAACCTGAAGATGTTGCCGAGTCCGCTGACGAGAGGGCTAATTCCTAAGCCAATCTCGTGCCAGGACACCGCAAAGAAGACGGCGATGACGAGCGTCCCAATGAACGCACCCACGCGTCGGCGGGTCCACGGCGGGCTCACCGAACGTGAAATCGGGCTCAGCGTCTCGTCGCCGGGCGAGTCGGTCGAGCCAGACAGGGGAGGCCGACCTCCAAGAAGCGTCACGGGCTAGGCCGGTCCGGCTAGGCCGGTCCGACGAGTCCGGGAGCGACGAGCACTTTCGGCGCCGAGTTCACGGTCATCGAAGCCGGCTCGACCTCTCCGACGCCTCGACGGTAGATCTCCATCAAAGTGGCCTGATTCGTCTCAGACGCCGGCGTGTCAAGCACGATCTTTCCGTCGCGAAGCCCGACCATGCGGTCCGCCCAGCCGAGCGCCAATTCTACTTGGTGCAGACTCGAGATCACCGTCAAGTGATCCTCTTGGCAGATGCGTAGTAAGAGGTTCATCACCGACGCCGAGGACTCGGGGTCGAGTGAGGCGACTGGTTCGTCGGCGAGCACCATGACGGGGCGTTGCATCAGCGTGCGCGCAATCGCCACCCGTTGCTGTTGGCCGCCCGACAACGTATCGGCGCGCTGGAACGCCTTCTCGCCGAGTCCCACTCGCTCCAGATTCTCCATCGCTTCGAGTCGTAGCCGTTTCGGGTACGCAAGTACGCCGAAGCGGGGAAACCGGATTCGTCCGAGCGCTCCGGAGAGGACGTTTTCGAGCACCGTCACCCGCCCTACGAGACCGAACTGTTGAAAGATGAAACCAACGTGGTGGCGCAGTTCGCGCAGTTCCTTTCCGCGAGCGGCGACGACATCGCAGCCGAGCACCTCGACCTGGCCCGCACTGGGCGGGACTAGGCCATTGAGGCTGCGCAGTAGGGTCGACTTCCCCGACCCCGACAGCCCGAGTACGACCAGCATCTGGCCGACGGGCACGTCGAGGTCGAGGTTGTCGAGTGCGGTCGTTGAACCAAAGCTCTTGGTAAGGCCCTTAATGTGAACGGCCGTTCCGCCGCTTTGGTTGACGCTCATGCCTTCGTGCAGGCCGGTGACTTGGTCAGTTGGCAGACCTTTTTGATCGGCGCGGTGCTCCAACCTGCGGGACTACCGAATCCCCATTGACCCATGATCAAGGTGCAGGCGGCTTCCGACTTGCAATAGCCGTGCTTGGCCAGATACGTCGAGTTCGCCTCGTTGACGAACAGCGTTTTGAGCGCGGCGCGCAGTGAGGCGGGGACCGACATACTGACGGCGTCTGGAGACCCGGGGATCTCCGGTGATTGCCAGACGATCTTTATGTCCTTCGGATTGAGCAAGTGCGTCGCCACGGCGTCTTCCTCGTTGATGTTGTTCGTGTAACCAACCTGGCACTCACCCTTGGCGACCGCGACGGCCGTGGCCGTGTCCGAACCCGAGAAAACCGGTGTCACGCCCGTGCTCGGATTAATGCCGACCTGGAGCAAGCCGTAAGTGGGATAGAGGTAGCCCGACGTCGAGGAGGGATCCGAGAAGCAGACCTTCTTTCCCTTGAAGTCCTTCACCGACGTGATGTCCGGTGTCAACTTGGGGTTGATGACCGCTTCGCTGTAGTAACCACCGTTGGTATTAGGCGCCGTGAGGTCGATGCCGATGTTCTCGAGCTTTACGCCTTGGTTGACAGCGATGTAGTACGAGAACGGACCGTATTCGGCGATCTGCACCTTGCCAGCTTCTTGAGCCTCAATGACCGATGCGTAACTCGTAGTGTTCTGCATGGTGATCGTGATATCGAGCTGCTTTTTCACCAGCGCCACGATCGGGGCTAGCGACGCGTAGAGCGCGTCAGAGTTTGAAAATCCGACGCCGGCCATCGTGAGCGTCGTTGGCCACGAGCTGTTGACCGTGTTCGTTGAAGAACTGGCCATCGCGGTCGAGGGCATCAACACACCAAGTGTGCCGAGGCAGACCATCGCCACGGCGGCGGCACAAAGGGACGTCGAACGAAGAATGCTAGGACGCTTCATTGGGTCACCGCCACCATCGACTCGAGCAACGCGATCCACTCTTCGAGTGGCGCGACCTCGCGACCGGGAACCTTCGCACGCTCGTCGGCGCGGCGCAGTGAAATGGCGTCGGCGCTGAACGGGCTTGCTTCAAAGCGGGCGATCTCTTCGTCTGTCATGACTCCGCCCTGAGCGATCAACGTCTCTTCACTGCCCGGCGAAAGCTGTTCGCGGTAGTCGGGCTCCACGCTGACGAGGTAACGCTTCGCGTCGACGTGCAACTCAATCAGCCCACTAACGCGCTCCCCAAAGAGATCACGCACGTACGCTCCCCCAACCTCACCGTGTCGGTCGACTTGGTCTGGAACCAGGTGGTGTCCGATGTCGTGCAGCAGCCCCGCGATCTGAAGTTCGTAGTCGTCGGGATACTCATCGCGCAGTACTGCGGCGCACTGCAAGTGATGATCGAGAACGCTCATTTGCAGAGCCCCTTCTCCTGAGAACGAATCGTCGTTCCTCAGGATTGCGAGCACGTCATCGAGGCACATAGCGCGCATCGAATTCGTCATATTGGCCATTTCAATCCTTTTGACATGTTTGTGTCACTCTGACCTTGTGACCTTGCCATTCCAATGTGAACACGAACAATCGAATGTCTGACTTCCGTAAAAACTCTTCGTGAAGTACACGCAGCACTTTTGTTAACTTCTGTCCAACGATGAATGAACAACGAGCGACGAGCAGCGACTGCGGTAGTAGCGATTGCATGTTGAGTAACGTTCGTCGTCACGTTCTGACGTGGTCCAACCATCAGGAATGGCGTGAAACGAAACGACCTACGTCGGCGCCGACATTCGCCGACAGCGTTGCGTTACGCTGACTTTCGGGACCGTCCGGTGCAACCTGCCTGATCAGACCAGTAGCGGGACCACCGCTTGGATCTCCGCGAGCAGTTCAGGTGTCGCCGCGACGATTCCGCTCCAACGTCGTGTGAGGTCTACGTCGAACTCGACGGAACGTCCGTGGAGATCTCCCACCACCGCGCCCGCCGCTTCGGCGTACACCTGAGAGGCAACGAGATCAACGTAACGGTGTACGTCGCCCCCCGCGTCGACGAACGCGTCGGTCGCGCCTTGGCAGACGAGTAGACCTTCGAGCGTCGAACAGCTGAGAATCCTGATGCGCGCGGCGCGCTCGGTGATCGCCCACCACGTTTCGCGATTTGCTCGCTGGGGTCGCAGCAGCGAGATTGCCGCCCCGTCCAACGTGGTGCGGCCCGTGGTGCGCCACGACGCGTCAACCGGCTCTCCGCGCACCACGGTGTAGTCCCGGCCGACGTCGAGCCAGCGCGTGAGCGCAGCGATGGGCGTGGCGTCAATCACAACTGCCGCGCTAAACGTGCAGAGTGGGACGCCGGCCAAAGCGTTGGCCGTTCCGTCAACCGGGTCAACGACGAAAGTCAACGCCGATCCACGGTCCACCCACCCGGCCTCTTCGGACAGGATGTTCGCATCGAAGGGATCAAGTGCGCGCGCGACGGCCTGATCAACGATCTCGTCGAGCCGACTCGTCGGCGTCCCGTCGCCACCGATACCGATCTCCTCGGCGAGGAACGCGTGGTCGTGATGTGCTCGTGCCTCCGCAAAGGCACTCGAGGCCGCGTCAGCGACCGTCTTGAGCAATTCAAGTGGCGAAGTCGCACTCATACCGCGAGCGCCATCGAACTAAAGCCCACTTCGACTCCTTCGGCGTGCGCTCGAATCACGCGAGAGACTCGAGGCCAGCGACCGTCAACGTCCACGAGGGCAAAATCGGCGCGCGCGCCGATTGCGATCCGACCGCGATCGGAAATGCCGAGCACTTCGGCGGGGCCCGACGTGACGAGCGCCACCGCTTGGCTCAACGTCGCAACTCCTTGTTCTACGAGCAAGAAGACCGCCGCCAGAAGGCTTGAGGGCAAGTAGTCCGACGCCAGACTCGTACAGAGCCCCAGGCGGACGAGTTCAATTGCGTCGATGTTGCCCGAGTGGGAGCCTCCACGCAAGATATTGGGTGCGCCCATGACGACGGGCATGCCGTGTTGCCGGGCGACACTCGCGGCTCCGACGGTGAGGGGAAACTCGGCGATCGACGCGCCCCAGGCCTGAGCCCTTTCCATATCGAGAGCCTCTTCGCAGTCGTGGACGAGCACTCGCGCGACGCCCGATTGCGCCAACTCGCTGACGCGCGCGAGGTTGGCGTCACGCTGGGCAAGCAACGCGTTGCCCTCGGCGATACGGCGCTCGATGTAGCTGTCGGCGTCTTCTCCCTCGGGTAGTGGAACGGTGCGCAGATACTCCTTAAAGCGCTCGACGTCACGGTACTGACCCTGACCGGGCGTGTGATCCTCAAAGGAAAGGATCGGCTGTTCGCCGGGCGCCTGTCCGAAAGAGAGGTGTTCGATGACCGCATCAAGACCGGTCACGGAACGCGCCGGCATGCGATAGAGAATACGGTGGTCGACCGGAGCGCGCTCACTCGTCCGACGAGTTGAAATGACGCCGACGAGTTGCGACGCGAGCTCCACCGTTCGCGACCGATTTTCTGAATCCTCAAAGCTGATGCCGTGTGAAGCGGTAGTGATGCCGGCCGCACTGAGTCGTCCCTCGAGGGAGCGCAACGCGAAGGTCGCGTCGATATGGATGTTCGGACGCGGAACTATTTCGCGCTCGATGGCGTCAGAGTGCGTATCGATGAGTCCGGGAAGGCAGAACTGCCCATCGCCGTCGAGGGTGCCCGCGTAGTGTCGATCGGCCTCAACCCCCACGATGAGGCCGTCTTCGATGGCAATCGTGGCCTCATCGAGGACCCGGTCCTCCAGCACCGCGCGAACATTACTGAGGAGTCGGATGGTCATGACGCCACCAGTTCCAGTACCTCGTTGGGCGCGCCGTCGGCAACGACGTTCCCGTCGCACAGCGCGACCACCCGCGTCGCCAGTTGGCGCACGGCCTCTAGATCGTGAAAGACGCTCAGCACGGCAACCCCGTCACGGGCAAGGTGACCAATTCGCTCCAACACTCTTTGCCGGTTCCCGGCGTCCAAGGACGCGACCGGCTCATCCAACAGCAAGAGATGTGGCGGATAGAGCGTGCCTGCCGCAAGGTTTATCCGCTGCTGTTCTCCACCCGAGAGGACGACCGGGGACGTTCCCCAAAGGTCTTCACCAATTGCGACTTCTCGAAGGGCGGTCACCGCCTGATCGGTCGCGTCGTCTTCATGCGCACCGCGGCGAATGCCCGCGCGCGCGACCACTTCGAGCACCGAGCGACGCGGTTCCGCTCGCAGAAACTGTCCGACGTAGCCGATCTGCTGACGGCGAATGTCCGCGACCTCGCGGTCATCGGCAGTGGCGAGGTCGATCTGCGCGCCGTCGCGCTGGCGCAACCAGACGTGTCCGCTCGTCGGTCGGTAACTGCGCCACACGCAGCGCAGCAGCGTTGACTTACCCGCTCCACTCTGGCCGATGAGGGCAACGTGCTCTCCGGCACCGACGGTGAGATTCACACCATTCAACGCCTCGACGTGGCGCCCGATGACGTGAATAGTGAAGTCCTTGCGGAGATCCCTCACCTCGAGCACGGGCTCTCGCGATGACAAGTTGCTCTGTTCCATCGTTATCCCCTCGCTGCCGACACGAGCTGCTGGGTGTAGGCGTGTTGTGGATCTTCAAAGAGTTGGTCGGTAAGTCCGGCTTCCACCACGTGGCCCTGGTGCATCACGATCGCGCGCGAGGTGAGCATGGAGATGACCGACATGTCATGGCTCACGACGACGGCCGTCACGCGGGTCGTCTCAAGCAGGCTGCGGATCAGATCAAGGACACCGGCCGCCACCGACGCATCCAAGCCTGTCGTGGGTTCATCCAGGAGTAACAAGGAGGGCTCGTTGGCGACAGCCTTGGCGAGTTGCACGCGCTGTCGCATACCGCCCGAGAATGTCTCCACGAGGTCGTCCATTCGATCGATCGGCACGTCAACGCGATCGAGCAGGTCACGGGCCCGAGAGCGGATCGCCGAGAAGTTCCGCCATCCCGCCGCGGTAAGGCGCTCAGCGATGTTGCCACCGGCCGTGACTCGCAGGTCGAGGCCCTCGGAGGGATCCTGAAAGACGATTGACAGGGTGTCTACACGAAGACCTCGGCGTTCGGCGTCACTGAGCTCCAGCAGGTCGATCGCCCCGCCCTCCTTCTGTAACAGCACGCGACCGCTCGACGCCCTGACGTCACCAGCGATGCAGCGAAGAGCCGTCGACTTGCCCGAGCCGGACTCGCCGATGATCCCGATCGCCTCACCCGCCGCGACCGTAAATCCGACGTCGCGACAGGCGAGCGTAGATCCGTACCACTTGGTGAGTCCCTCTACGTGCAGTGCCCACTCAGACATTGTCCTGCCTCTTTCGTGTACAAAAATCGGTGTCCGAGCAGATCCAGCCGTGATGGCTCGGTACTTCAATGAGATAGGTGTCCGACGTGGCACACAGCAGACAGGTCGCACCCGGCGTGATCTCGACTTCAAAGGCGACGTCGTCGAAGGTCAGTGGCTCCACCTTGGTGTGTGGTGGAATCGCGTAGATCCTCTTTTCCCGTCCCGCGCCAAACAGCGTTAAGAACTCCGCGTTGTCGAGTTGGGGTATGTCCCATCTCGGGATCGGCGTTGTCGCCATGACGTAACGGCCGTTCACGAGCACCGGATAGCCGGTCGACGCCGTGACGACGCCATTGCGCACAAGGTCTTCATAGAGACTCACCCACATCTTCGAGTAGTCGCTCTCGGCGTGCATCCGGCGCATCTCGTTCATATCGCGCTCCACGCCGCGCAGCACTTCGGGAACGGGTACTTGCAAGACGAGCAACTGCGCTGAAGTCAGCGGCTCTTCGGGGATGCGGTGGCGACTCTGAATGATCGTCGCCTCTCGAGCGTCCGTCGTCTCTTCAACGTCAGTGGTGGCGACGATGAGGCGGCGAAGGTTCGCCGCGTTGATGCCATCGTCGTCGCCCTGGTCGATCACTTTGATCACGTCGTTGGGACCGATCGCTGCAAGGGTGACCTGCAGTCCGCCCGATCCCCAACCTCGTGCGACGGGCATCTCTTGGCTCGCGAAGGGTACCTGGTAGCCGGGCACTGCGACGGCCGTGAGAATAGCCCGCCTGATGACACGCTTGGACTGCTCATCGAGGTGAGCAAACTCGACCGTCACCGACGAGTCAACCAGTTCGGCAATCGTCACGCACCCACCACCGCTTCCGTACGAATCTCTTCGTCTTCGATCGCTGCAGCGCGGTCGTCGTTACGTTCGCCCGAAGCGACCGCGCGCAGTGACATCTTGCGCTCAACCATCGATCGGAACGTCACGTAGTGCGGCAGCTTCAAGTGCTCGAGAAAGCCCGAGGATTCGAGGCCGTCGGTCGTCATCAAGACGCTCTGCTCGAGCGAGCTCCGACCGCCGTCTCGATGGACAGCGATGTCAAGGTTCGCCATGGCGATCGCCTTTCGCTCGTTGTGGCCGACGCACATGCCATAACCAACGTCGAAGTGGTCACGCGCCTCATCGTCTCCGTCAAGGTCCTCAATGGCTTCGGTCTCGGTCACTCGTATCCGACCGAGATTGACCGGTTGACCCGTCGCCGGGTGCTCGACGCGAACCGGCAACCAGCCGTGACGAACTTCGCCAAGAGTGATCTCACGGATATACCCGTCCGGTCCGAGTACGTTGCGGTACCAGAGGTTGACGAGTGCACCGGTCTCGGCCCTCGCCATGACCGACAGCCGCGCCGAGCGCGGTACGCCGGGGCGCACCGGGTGGACGTTGATGTCGTAGGGCTCAGGGTCATCGCTGCGTCGGCGATCAAGCGCGAGGTCGTTGCGGCGCAACTGTTCGAGGAGTCGCTCGGGTCGACGGTCAGTCTCACCGCCGAACACCAACACCTGTGGTTCGGTCCCCGCGTGGGTGGCCTCCTCGACCCCAGTGCTCACACGGTCACTCGTGTCGAGGAGCCGGCCGACGTAGTCGAGCGTGCGACCGAGTAGCTGTGGCCCCTCGGGCACTCGATACGCCGGCACGATGCGGCGAAGAATCTCCAGCTCGTCGGCATCGACGGTGACGGGACGAGCAAGTCGGCGCCGAGTCGAGCGGTACGCACGAAGAAGGTGGGCGGCCTCAACGAGATCACCTTCAGCCTGACGTAGCGCGCGTGCCGCCAGCTCTGGCGCCCACAGTCCGGCTTCGCCCATGACGCGATCTACGGACAGACGTAGGCGATCGGTAATTTGGTCCACTTCCAAGGGGGCGCTGGAGCCTTCGGTGCGCTTTCGACGAACAAGATCTTCCGCGGCAAGGATCGCTTCAAGTCCCCCGCGTGCGGCGGCGTAACCCATTAGCGAACCTCCACGCGGCACGACCGCGGCAGCGCGGCGAGGTGACCGGACTGGTCGACGAACCAGACGTCGATGCCTGCCGGGAAGTGAGCATTCGCTTCGATGATCGCGTCAACGACCTCCCTCGCCAGACCGTCGAGACCGAGTGTTATCGACCCTTCTACGCCCGGACCACTGAGCGTCAACGTCAGTTCTCCAGAAGCGTCAGCGTGCAGTTGATGGCAGTTGATGGCAATTTTGGCGCCGAGTTCGGGTACGAGTGCCGTGCCGCGACGCAGTTGCTTGATTGACGCGGCGTCAATGTCTTCGCAGCACGCGACAAGATCCGCGTCGTCGAGGCCGGTTAGGACGGCGCCGGTCGCCCAGACGACGTCATTTTGGAGCTCCTCACTGGCGCACACCGCGACTCGCGTATGAACATCACCGAGTGCCAGAGGAAGCACCAGTGCACCGAGCTCGGTCTGTGCGAGTTGACTGATCTGCCCCGGACGACTGAGCGTCTCGAGGAGCAGTCGAAAGATTGATTGGGACGCGAAGTGGTCAAGGTACTCAAGTTTCGTGGCGATCGTCATTTCACGAGCTCCTCGAAGTGGACTTCCGTGGGTAGGAGTTCGGCCCACTCGGCGGCGCTACTCTCGGCGAGGAGCCGGTCGGTCTGTGCGCACAGTTCATCGATTTCTCCCGTCATTGGTCCGTTCGCCGCGGCTTCGGCATCACAGATCGCAGCGGCGACGGTTGCCTCCTTGTCATCGCCCAATCGCATTGCCCAACCACGCTGACCACGGTGATCGACTTCGGACCGTGTGGCGAGGACGTCGACCAAGATGAATCGCTCGCCCACCACCGGCTCTCGTACGCTCACCGGTACCATGCCGACGGTCGGCTCGGATACGAGTCGAGTATCGCCACTTTCGAGGCAACGCTGCGCCACCGTGATGATGGCGTGTGCGTTCGCTGATGCCAGTAGTTCGCTTCGCCATTCACGAACTCGCGACGGATCGGGTCCCTTTGGAAGGCTGACTGTTGTCTGCTCGGCCATACGCACCTTTGTCTCGTCGCGGTCGCGCTGATCTGCGCCTTGATGCACTCAACTCTTGTCTCACGAGGTAAACGCGAATTGAGCGTTGGCTGACGACCACTCGTTATTTGAGTGACGTGGGCGTAGCAATCCACACTCTTTGTGAGCAACGTGAACAAGAAGTGCGTCGCCGGTAACGTTCTGGTCGCTCCTCGACGAGCGCCGGACATCACGAATTCGCCACGTCGCGCTTCACGAATCGGACAAGCGCCCGCCGACTCCCGGTGCCGAGAATGTCACGATCTCGTCGGAAGCGGCCACGGACTCCCTACGTCACGTCGTCGCGTGCATCGCCGCGATGATGGCCTCATTGACTCAATCGGAGTGAGTACCGCAGGTACGACAAGCCGCGTGCGTTGAGGTGAGTGTCCGGAATTTACCGAACGGGCGAAACGATCGACTTCACCATGACGTCGATAGTGCCGAGCGCGGACGCAATCTGAACGGGCAGTTCCGCACTGTCCGTCGACGCCCCGTCCAGCGCGCTCAGTTGTTTTTCCGTCGTCGCGCCATAAAGCAGGCTCGTCGCAACAGCATTTCATCGCATTATCGCCATTCACGGGGTCGTCGTCGAAGCAGTGAGTGGGCGAAATTTCTTCACGTGTTCAAGTCCAACGGTGGCGCACCGACCGCGCGGCACAGATTAGGGTAACCGCGTGGAACAGGACGAACGACTACTTCACGGCTCGTCGTTCGGCGCGGCGGCGGTCGCATACGCTGAGCACCGCCCGGACTACGCGCAGGCCGCGGTGCGTTGGGCGCTTGAGCCCGCGCCCGGCCCGCGAGTGCTCGACCTCGGCGCCGGAACGGGCAAGCTGACCGCCACGCTGGTCGCGCTGGGCGCCGAAGTCATCGCGGTCGAGCCCGACCCGGCGATGCTGACCGAGTTGCGTTGCGCACTACCGACCGTCCGCGCCCTGCCGGGCAGTGCCGAGGCGGTACCGCTGCCGGACGCGTCCGTTGATGCCGTGCTAGCTGGCCATGCCCTGCACTGGTTCGACATGGACGTCGCGGGACCCGAGATAGCCAGGGTCCTCGTACGCGGCGGCATCCTGGCTGGCCTGTGGAACGTCATCGACAACCGGGTCGACTGGGTTGCCGGACTCCAGCGAGTCAGCGGGAGCGCGGCCATTGGCCCACGTGACACGCTCAGCAACTGGCGCACCGAGACGGCAGGCGCGCACCTTCCAAACATTGGCCTGGTCGCCCAGTTTGGCTCGCCGGAGCGGGCCGAGTTCCCGCACGGGCAGCGCCGCACGGCCGACTCCCTCGTCGCGACACTCGCGACGAGGGCGGGGATGCTGGTCATGCCAGGTCAGGAACAAGAGGCCGCGCTCGGCCGGATCCGCGCTTTCCTCGCATGCAGACCAGAGACCGCCCGCGGCGAGTTCACTCTCCCGATGTTGACCGGCGTGCTCCGCGTCCGGCGACTGTGAAAACCATCGACCGCCCGATATTCGCGTAAGCGAGTCGCGGTTCGTCGACCTACTGCAATGATCGAGAACTCCGGCTACGTTTTCCCTAGAAGACGGCAGCCGACATAGTTACGTTTACTCCCCTACGAGGTTCTTCCTTACGATCATCGTTTAGCGACGTGGTGCTCGCTTATCGGTCACGCATGTCGTGGCAGACGATGGCGCTCACCACAAGCGAGCATTTGCGATGAACTGGTCATGCATCCGCCGCCGAACGCCCAAGATGGGTCTGCCCCCCAAATTGGTTGACTCCTTGACCTGAGAACTTCGCGTCCTTAGTGCCCGTGGGGTGCCCGCGACCAAGAGAAGCAAAAAACTAGTCATCAAAAACACTAGTTGATCAGTGCTTTTCCTCCTTCCAGTTAGAAAGTACCACCACCCTTTCAAGGTGGCGGCACGGGTTCGAATCCCGTTGGGGGTGCGAACTAGCCGGCTGGTCTGGATTCTCTCTATCTCCAGTTCGAGCTTGATTCCTTCAAGTGAGAGAAAGCCTCGTCGAGAAGGGAATCTGTTCACCCGTCAAACGCTCGTCGAACCAGGCACCCGCATCGAGAGAACGCACTTAGTCGATGGTCCGTTCGTATACTCAGTGCCAACACGCGACGCTATGCGGGCGAGGTCGTAGTCATGAAGCGCCACGCCCGCCGCTTCGCACGATATCCGTGCTGGAATCTACTCGCTCCATATTTCACCGCTACCAGTAGAATTGACGATTCCCTTAATTCCCAACCCGGTGAAGGAGACCATTCAATGGTCGTCAAGTACAAGAAGGGTGATCGCTTGATCTACCCGCACCACGGTGCCTGCACGGTGGAGCAGATCAGTAAAATCTCCGCATTCGACGTCAAGCAGGAGTATCTGACCATTCGCGTATCCCATAGCGACTTGTTAATCAAAGTTCCGGTGAACAACGCCGAGAGCGTTGGACTACGCGACGTGATCAACGATGAGGAAGTCGAAGAGGTCTACGCGGTGTTGCGCAAGAAGGACGCTCGCACACCGACTAATTGGTCACGGCGGTTCAAGAACCACTCGGAGAAGATGCGCTCTGGTGACATCTACCAAGTGGCCGAGGTGGTGCGCAACCTGACCATACGTAACCGAGAACATCGCTTATCAAACGCCGAGAAGCATATGCTCATTAACGCTCGCCAAGTCTTGGTTTCCGAGTTGACTTTCGCACTCAATATCGATCTCCCAGCCACCGAGGCACGTCTCACCGAGGTACTCGCTTAGCGAACAAGTCGCGAGTTCTTGTTCCCCAACTTGGCGCGCTTTAGGAGCGCATACGTTCAATCTCTTCAACCACCGCGATCCAGCGAACTATCGTGTTCCAACTCACTTCGGCGAGGGGTGCAATTTGGGGTCGACCACCTGGGCATCATCGTCCCCGAACCCGAGGTCTGGGTCGTCTACGTCCAGCCAACGGTGGAAGAATCCATTGCATGCACGCCGTCGAACTCGTCTTCGCCATCGGTTGGGCGGCATTCTGGATCTACTGGATCGTGGCAGCCTTCTCCATGAAGAGGGGCCGCGTCCCATGGTCCCGCGAGTTGCGCATCAGGGCTGTGGTCTTCGTCCTCGCGATTCTCCTACTCCGAGGGGGAGCCTTCCGAGTCGGCCACCCAAATTCGGATCCATGGCGCGCTGGGCTTGGACTCTTGTTCTTCGCGCTCGGGCTGGGGTTCGCGATTTGGGCCCGTCTGCACATCGGGCGCAATTGGGGCACACCGATGTCGCAAAAGGACGAGCCAGAGCTTGTGACCAGCGGCCCCTACCGCCAGGTCCGTCATCCCATCTACTCGGGCATTCTCCTTGCAGCTGTTGGCACCGCGATAGCGCTGAATTGGTTTTGGCTCATTGCCATGGCTCTGGGCGGAATCTACTTCGTCTACAGCGCAGTCATCGAAGAGCGCTATCTGACCGCGCAGTTCCCCGACACCTATCCGTCGTACAGACACTCCACCAAGATGCTGGTGCCCTTCATCTTCTAAGCGGACAGGTTGATCTTCCCCGACTAATGCGAATAGCGAGTCTCAAAATTCTCACTCGGCCTTTGCGGGCCCTGAATTACTCGAATCACTAATCAGAAGTAATTGACGCGAGATGTGAGACCTTGAATCGGTTCTAATCCCTTATGGGAGATTCAGGAAGGACAAAATCTGCGCCAGAATCCCATGACTGACGCCTTTTGAGGAACTTTCCCAAGTCGTCCAGCCACGCGAGCACGGGAGTTTGAACTACAACCGCTGT
>PLON01000049.1 GCA_003142095.1 Acidimicrobiaceae bacterium
TCCGACGGTGGTTCCAGGCTTAGACGTCGACCAAGTGACCGTTCAGATGAACACGCTCAGGCCAGCGGTTTGGCGACGATGCACTACCCGACGGGGGACGTGTTCCAGATCGCGGCGATCTGGGTTGACATGCCTGACGAACTGGCATCGGTCGCGGACGTTCCCTACGTTGATGCTCAAGCAGCACTCGTCTACGGGGCGGTTCGCGTACTCCAAGACTAATCTTACGCGCGAGCGAGACCGGCGAGAAGCACGTCAATTAACCGGGATGCGAGTTCCCGCTGGTTTTCGCGCCCGGCGATGAGGGTGATTCCCCCGAGCGCCATCATGACGTCGTTTGCGGGAACGCCCTCGCGCAGTGCTCCATCTTCGATGCAGGCATCGAGGAGAGCCTGGATCGCATCCTTCAACAGTTCTCGGCTATGGGCTCGGAGGCCGTCCTGTGACGCGAGAATTGCTGGTAGCGCATCTGCCATGCCGTTCTTGGTCAGCATGTAGTCGACGAAACTTTCCATCCAAAGACGCATCGCATCGTGAGGCGAGAACTCGACCAGCAATGCGGGTGCGCATTCACACAGCCGCGCGGTTTCGTTTCGATACGTGGCTTCGATCAGGTCATCGCGCGTCGGGAATCGCCGATAGAGGGTGCCGATTCCAACACCAGCGTCCTGAGCGATTGCTTTGAGGGAGGTGTCGGCCCCGTCGCAAGCAAAAGCGCGAGCGGCCGCGTCAAGGAGGCGATCGTGGTTCAGTTGCGCGTCAGCGCGCAGCGTGCGGGATGTTGGAATGCTCATCGTCCGGTCCCTCCTTGCAATCGGAGCCAACTCCGCTTAGAGTTAGACTGTAAACGGATGCTGCTCCACATAACAGCGTAGTCCGAGCAAAATAGGGAGTTGGCCCATGTCGAATCGAATCTCTACCCCTTTTACTGCAAGATCTACGGTGGCCGACGTGATCGCAGGGGTCGACCTCACCGGAAAACGCGCCATCGTCACTGGGGCATCCTCTGGAATCGGAATGGAGACGGCGAGGGCCTTGGCCTCAGCCGGAGCCGAAGTAACGCTGGCAGTCCGCGACATTGAAGCGGGCGCTCGCGTGGCTGAGGACATTATTGCAGCGACAGGGAACTCGAACGTCCTCGTCGAGCGACTCGACCTTTCCGACCAAACGTCCGTTTCGGCCTTCGTCGCTCGATGGTCAGGACCACTCGACATTCTGATCGACAACGCGGGCATCATGGCGACCCCAGAGTTACGCACGAAGGAGGGCTGGGAGCTCCAGTTCGCCACCAACCACCTTGTTCACTTCGCTCTCACGACAGGACTGCACGACGCCCTCAGGGCTGCAGGACAGTCTCGAGTCGTCGTCGTCAGTTCGGTCGGCCACGTCAACGGCGAGGTGCTCTTCGACGACATCGACTTCACACGGCACCCGTACGACGCGTGGGCCGCATACAGCCAGTCCAAGACAGCGAACATTCTCTTCGCGGTCGAGGCGTCGAGGCGATGGGCTGGTGATGGAATCGCCGTCAACGCGCTCAACCCGGGGCGCATTGCGGACACCAATCTCAGCCGACACATAGAGACACCACCGGCAACCTTCGATCCGAAGGGCAGCACCGGAGTATCCGTGAAGAACATCGAACAGGGAGCGGCAACATCCGTGCTGTTGGCCGCCTCGCCTCTGGTCGACGGGGTCAGCGGGCGATACTTCGAGGACTGCCAGGAAGCTGTCCCATTCGAGGCCGGTGTTCGCCGTGGTGTCACCGAGTACGCGCTGGACCCCGAAAAGGCCGAGCGACTCTGGCAGGTCTCGATCGACAAGATCACGGGCGCCCGATGAATTCAGAGTTTCAGATTCTCGGGTGAGAATGTGGCGACCCCGGCGGCGACCACGGAGGCTAGGCCGACTCGGCCTTTTGCCTGACCGACTTCGCCCGGTCCGAGGGGCTGGTCCCAAATGTCGAAGAATTGATGGTGGTGAACGTTGCCGTGCCGCTCACGGTCGGCTCCCGCCGGGCGATACGCCACCGTTGACTCGAGCGTTTCGAGGTGGGCGACGCGTCGTCGCCGCGTCGTCAACCCCAGGGTTGAGGCGGCAGTCGCCCGAAGACCAACCAAAGGGCTGACGACAAACGGCCCTCGGTTTTTTAGCCTTGGTACATGACAACTACCGACTATCTCATCAACTTTGCCCTCATCGCCCTCGTACTCCTTCAGGTACGCGACAATCGCCTCACGATACGATCCCTGCTTCGGCCCGTGCTCTTTGTGGCCGCCGCCGCGTTCTACTACCTGAAGGGCCTGCCGACGGCTGGTAACGATATGGAGCTCTACGCAGCCTTCATCGCCGCCGGCGTCGGCTTTGGCTTTCTGAATGGTCTGACGACGCACGTGTGGCGGGCGATCGACGGCTTCGTTCACACCAAAGCCGGCATCGCAGCCGCCACCTTCTGGGTGCTCGGCATCGGGAGCCGTCTCGCCTTCGAGGAGTACTCGAGCCACGGCGGCGCCGGCGCCATCACTAACTTCAGCTTCAGTCACCAGATCACGAGCCAGAGCGCTTGGGTCGCGGCGCTGGTCCTGATGGCCCTCGCCGACGTGGTGTCACGACTCGTAGTCATCAGTCTTCGCGGGTCAAAGCTGTCCCGTTCCGAGACCAAAGACACGCCGGTTCTCTCGGGGTCGGCTGCCGCGGCGTAGGTCATGGGGCACGTCGTGACGCGAACGGTGTCGCCCCCCGCGCAGACCGGTAATAGCCTTTCCAAGATGGGAGATCGAGTGGTGGCGGCGAAGACGGAAGCGCTTCGTCGCCACTATCGTCAGCGCAGCCAACTCGCCCCCTTTCGCCTGGCCGTGGTCGTCACGGCAGTGATCGTCGCCTTGACCTCGAAACCGCGAGCCAATCTCGAGGGCCGAGGCCTCGCGATCACCCTGTGTCTCGTGGTCTTTTGCGTGGGCGTCATGGTGTTTCCTGGTCGTAGACGGGCGACCACGGAGACGATGACGCGCTTTTGGGAACTGGTCGCCATCAGCGCCGTGAGCGTCGCGCTGGTCTTCTTACAGCCCCACGGGGTCTCCGAGCTACCGGCGAGCGCGGCCGTCTTCATCGCGGGCGTCGGCCTGCCCTCGACACTGGCTCTTACCTTGGGTCTCACGGTGACGGCGGGCGTCGGTCTGGCCCTGGGTGTCGTTGCCGGCGCCGGGGTGGGCACCGTTATCTCGTCGCTGCTGCTCTGTGCCGTGCTCGGCGCGACCGGAGCGTTGTTGCGCCGCTCACGTCTCAGCCAGGACCGCACCGAGTTGTTGCTGGCTGAACTGGAAGAGGCCCGGGACGACCAGGCGCGGGCGGGTGCCATGGCCGAACGGGCCAGCATCGCGCGCGAACTGCACGACGTGCTCGCTCACTCCCTCTCGGGACTCGCGATCCACCTGGAGGGAGCACGAAAGCTGGCCCTGAACGACGGCGCCAGTGCGGAACTGCGTAGCGCAATCGACAGCGCTTCCGCGCTCGCGAAGGAGGGGCTGGTCGAAGCGCGAAGCGCCGTCGGCGCCCTGCGAAGCGAAGAGCCGATGGACGTCGAGCGATTGCCCGACCTGGTCGAGCACTTTCGAAAGGATTTCGCTCACCCGGTCGATTTCATCACCGTCGGCGAGGCCCGGACGGTCTCACCGGAAGTGGGCTTGGCGCTGTATCGGGTGGTCGGAGAAGCTCTCACCAACGTCAATCGCCACGCGCAGGGTGCCACCACTCACGTCACCGTCACGTGGCGCACGCGCGAAGTCGAGGTGACGGTCATCGACGAAGGTGGCGGGCACGGCCAGAGCGTCGCGGACGGCAGCGGGTGGGGACTGATCGGGATGCGAGAGCGCGTAAGCCGACTGGGCGGGCGCCTGGTGGCCGGGCCCTCAGGGTCGGGCTGGTCGGTCGACGTCACGGTGCCCGCGTGAGTGACGACGCAACGGTCATCAGAGTTCTCATCGCCGACGATCAGCGGGTGATCCGAGACGGCCTGACGATGCTGGTGAACTTCGTGCCGGGATTAGAGGTCGTTGGCGCAGTGGGAGACGGGGCCGACGCCATCGACAAGGTCGCGGCGCTGGATCCGGACATTGTGCTCATGGACTTGCGTATGCCGGGCGTCGACGGCGTTGAGGCGACCCGGGCCATCGTTGCGACCGGCACCGCCCGAGTCGTCGTCTTGACCACGTACGCCGACGACGATTCGCTGTTCCCCGCGTTGCGCGCCGGTGCGTCGGGCTATCTGACCAAGGACGCCAGCGCCGAGCAGATTGAGGCCGCCCTTCGAGCGGTCCACGCTGGCCAGATATGGCTCGACCCGGTAGTGCAAGAGAGGCTCGCGGCGTCGGTGGTGTCCGGGGAAGTTCGCGACCAGAAATCGGCCACCGAGTCCGGAACTCGCGTGTTGCCTGACGGCTTGACTGCGCGAGAGGCGCAGGTGTTGGCTCTTATCGGCGAGGGACTTTCGAATCAGGAGATCGGTGATCAGCTAGTGCTCAGCCAGGCCACGGTCAAGACCCACGTGAATCGAATCTTCGCCAAGACCGGCGTGCCCGATCGGGCTAACGCCGTTCGTTACGCCTACCAGGTCGGTCTGGCCCGACCGCCTCGGGAAAACTGAGGTCGAGCTGGCGATTTGGCCTAACTGAGGCCAATTGCCATACGATGTCCGACACCAAAAACTCAACTTCCTTTTTCGGAGACGTATGACTTTCTGGTAGTGACGGTGCCCCAACGTTAGGGACCGGGTTGGTCACGCCATAGGGCGTAAGCCATCCACCAGCAAACTCAGCATGCGAGCAGCCTGGTCACGTTGCTCGGATTCTCCGGCGATAGTCAAGATGCCAGCGAGAGTTGCAGCAATCGTCTCCGCGTCTGCGTC
>PLON01000029.1 GCA_003142095.1 Acidimicrobiaceae bacterium
CTTCATGAATGATCGGGGCTAGTCAGCGGGCAGGTTCACACTGTTCCACAACACTCCCCCATCGTTCGTTCTTCGTAATTGGATCGACGTGTAGTTCTGATTGCACAGCATCAGTCCGTCTGAGGCATTGGTGAAGATCATCGAAGGAGCGGTCTCACACTTCACGTCGGCGACGGGAGTTGCGTCGCGACCTCCCTCAGTGAGCCGGAACACATTGTGCGGCCCGATGGCCACTCCATAGTCGAGGTACGCGACGTCACTCGAGACAGGGGCGAACGCGCCGCCGCCGGTCCCAAAGAACTGCGTCTGGTGAATATCGCTCCATTGAACGCCCCCATCGCTCGAGTGCAGGAACGACACTTGCATTCCCGTTGGGCACTCCGCCCACATCGACGTCGAGGACATCGTCGTGAAGGAGCAGCCTGCGGCGCTGTCCAACTTTGGCTCCCGTCTCCGCGTGAACGTTCGACCATCGTTGCGCGATGTCCACGCGTCAATCTCCGGCCCGGTCTCAAACTCCCAGACGCGGTCGCCGTAGGCCGCGAGTGCGGGACCGTAGACGACGTCATTATTACCCGTGCCGGTCGTCCACAGTCGAGGGATTGTGGTCCAACGCTTTGCGGCGAGCGTCGAGCGCCGCGTCACCCACTGGGTGCAGTCCATGGTGCGCGGTTTGCAGTGCACCGTCGAGATGAAGATCTGCGACGAGGAGACAAAGAGCGTCATCTCGCCCTTGACGATGCGCGCGGCTCGCCGCCACGTATGCGCGTCGTTCGACGTGGCGTACAGTGTCACACTGAAATTACCGTAGGAAACGAGTGCGTAGCCGTCGTTGGGGTTAGCAAAGACCAGCTTCTCAAGTGTCGAATTGGGAAACGCACCCTTATCCAGCTTCACCGGCGGTGGGGTCACGCTCGTGAAGCTCGTCGCGCCGATGTTTGAGCGATACAGGCTCGCGCACCTTGCCTTCGCACACCCCGTCTCGGCGAAGACGTACACAACGCTCGACGCGCCGGCGCGGCTGAGCAGCATCGGCTCCGCCGATTGACGCGACGCTCTAGACGTGGTGCGGTTTGCCGCGGTCGCCGTCGCCGGCACGGCGCCGAGCACGAGCGCGCCGACGATCAGCGATGACAACAAAGTCATGCGTCCGTTCGAGATGCTGCGACCAGCCATTAGTTGATTATTGTCCGGGCTGCGTGCCCGGTTACCGAAATCGGAGTCCAGAAATGCGCTCGGCTGCTGTCGCAGCCCGAACCGGCGTTAGCCGGCTCCCTGAGCGTCCTAGAACGAGCACGAACATCAAATTCCAAGCCCCCGGCCGATTAGTACCGGTCAGCTNNCTTCGCACTTAGATGCTTTCAGCTGAATCCACGTCACAATTCGCGCTACGCCCCTCAGGGATCATTTCGTCAGAGGCGAAGTACGCGAGCGGCGTTCTCCTTCAGGATGAGTGGACGCACCTCGTCTGCGATTTCGAGTCCCTCAAAGTCCCGAAGCCAGCGTTCCGGGGTGATGACGGGGAAATCGGATCCGAAAAGAAACTTCTGACGCAGATACGTACTCGCTGCTCGTAGGAGACCAGATGGAAAGTATTTCGGTGACCATCCCGAGAGGTCGATGAACACATTGGACTTATGTGTCGCCATAGCTATCGCGTTCTCGTACCAGGGCATCCCCGCGTGCGCGAGTATCAAGGTCAGACCGGGAAACTCCGCCGCCACCTCATCGAGCAAGAGTGGATCCGACAGGGCGAGCTTGATGCCCCGTCCCCCGGGGAGTCCCGCGCCGATGCCAGTCTGTCCCGTGTGAAAGATCGCCGGGACACCCAGATTCTCTAGCAACTCGTAGAGCGAAAAGTACTCGGGCGAATCGGGGCGAAAATCCTGCAAGCTCGGATGGAACTTAAATCCACGAACTCCGTGGTCTTCGACAAGGCCGCGCGCGGTCTCGAGGGCCGAAGGACTATGAGGATCGACCGAACCGAATGGGATGAGCACGTCAGAGAATTTTTTGGCCGCTTCGGCGACTTCGGCACTGGAGATCGTCGGGTGACCCGTGGCGGTCGTCGCGTCGACGGTGAACACGACCGCCGCCATATTGAGCGAACGGTAGCGCTCCGCGATCACTTCCAGCTTCGGTGCGCGATCCTCACCCGACTTGAAGTACTTGGCCGACGCGTCCAGTAGCTCTTGATCGAGGGAGAAGTGTCCGTGGGCGTCCTGCTCGACGTGCACGTGCACGTCGATTGCTGTTAGTGCCTCTACGTTGATGCCGCCTTGCGTCACGTGTCCTCCCCTAAGGTCGCGTAGGTTGCTGCGCCCAAGAGATCGCGCGATATCAGCATGCGCTGCGCTTCGCCGTCGCTCCTCGCTATTTGCTGCTGGAATTCTTAACACACTTTTTCGTACATTAGGAGTCGGAGTCTACATTTCTCCTTTTTTCCCTGAAAACACCCGACCTACGTCAAAACAAGGACGCTCACCACCATGGGGGCACACGCAGTTTCTCGAGCGAAACCTCGCCGCGACCTGGGTCTGAGCGGCTTGTCGAAGGCCGAGCGTGAAGCGGGTGGCTTTCGGAACGATCCCCTTGCCCAGGAGTCGGCTCGACTGGTAGATCGCGAACTGATTTGTTTTCCCCTAACCAGTTCGTTCATAACGGCCAACAGTTCAGGAAAGGAACATTGTGCATCGACGTAGCCCTTTTTGTGTCGCCGCATTGGCGATGTCGTTACTTGCCACCATGGGCCTCGCGGCTCCGATCGGCGCGGCCCCTCGCCCATTGGTTCGGTCTCGGTACTGGTGAATCTCACGCTTGATTACGGACAACTGCCCGAAAACATTGCACTCGCGTCCGATGGCGCCCTCGACGTCAATTTCAACGGCGCGAACGAACTTGCGAATACGCAATCTCCTCCTCGGGCACGATCACGCCTCTTGCTTCGCCGCCGACCGTACCGGTGGCAGTACGGGTACTCCCCTGTTGAAGATGCTGTTCTCGCCGGGGATAGTCAACAACAATGGCCCGCTCTACAGCGTGTTCTCGACCGGACTCGCGTCACTGAATGGCGTCTATCGCGCTCAACTCCGCTAACGAAGTCGCATACGTGCTGGCGAACGGGACGCACTCGATTCTGCTCACCGCCGCCGATGGGCTCGAGAACCCGAGCGCCGTGGCGATCGGCCGAGTCGGCTCCGATCAGCGACGTCACGACGCGCACACCGCGAATGCGAAAGACCCCCACCTTTCGGTGGGGGTCTTTCAAGAAATCCCGGCGGCGACCTACTCTCCCAAGGAGGAACCCCTAAGTACCATCGGCGCTGGTGGGCTTGACTGCTGTGTTCGGAATGGGAACAGGTATATCTCCACCGCCATAACCACCGGAAATCATGTGCGCTCGGCTGCTGTCGCAGCCCGAACCGGCGTTAGCCGGCTCCCTGAGCGTCCTAGAACGAGCACGAACATCAAATTCCAAGCCCTCGGCCGATTAGTACCGGTCAGCTGAAGACGTTACCGTCCTTACACTTCCGGCCTATCAACGTGGTCGTCTGGCCACGGGCCTTACCTGGTTAACCCAGTGAGAGATTTAATCTTGAAACGGGCTTCGCACTT
>PLON01000032.1 GCA_003142095.1 Acidimicrobiaceae bacterium
GCGTGACCACCTGAACAGTAACGATGGTTCTAATCTTGGGCATGCGCGACGTGCCACGGCTCTTCTGCTTGGACACAGTCTTAGTTGACGTAGTGCTCACGATTTCCTCGTTGCCTAAGCGTGCGGGTGATGTGCGCGCGAGCTCTCAACTCATCACGACCGGTGGCGGATTCAACGCCATGAGTGCCGCCGCTCGCAACGATGTCGACGTCGTCTACGCGGGACGCCTCGGCAAGGGACCTTTCGCGTCTCTCGCGACGAGCGCACTCGCGCGTGAGCACATCGCGACGCCACTCGAAAGCAACGACGACCTGGATTGCGGCGTCTGTGTGGTCCTCGTAGAGCCTGACGCGGAACGCACCTTCGTCACCGCCCCGGGCGCGGAAAGCACGCTGCGAGTGACCGACCTCGCGACCCTCGACGTTGACGCCGGCGACGTTGTGCTGGTGTCGGGCTACAACGTGATGTACCCCGACATGGCGAGCGCGGTAGTTGACTGGCTCGAGGGACTCAGCCCGGGAGTCACCGTTGCCTTTGATCCCGCGACCCGCGTCGAAGATATTCCGATAGAGAACCTACGTCGGGTGCTAGGGCGAACCACCTGGCTGCTCTGTAATCAAACTGAGGCATTGCAGTTAAGCGGCGAGGCTGACGCGCTCGCCGCCGCTGGTCATCTCGCTAAGACCTACGACTCGCTCAATGTTCTTGTGCGTCGCGGTTCCGAGGGGTGCGTCGTCGCGGTGAGGAACGAAGAGCCCGTCGCCGTCGCGGGATTTCGCACGTCGGTGCTTGACACCACCGGAGCCGGGGATGTTCATAATGGCGTCTTTCTCACCGAACTGTCTCACGGATTCGACCCGATCGCCGCCGCACGACGGGCGAACGCCGCGGCGGCGATGTCCGTTGCACGACTCGGACCGGCGACGAGCCCGAGACGAACGGACGTCGACTCCTTCCTCGCCGCCGAAGACGACGACGACGCGACGAGCGGTTAGAAGTAGTCCTTCCCGAGCTCTTCACTCCAGGGCGCGACCCGCAACTCGCTGCGCGGGCCACTCCAGGAGTAGACCGGCTTGATGTCGAGCACCTGCGTGTCGTTGATGGCGTCCAGACCGCGCACGACGAGTGAGCGCTTGTCTACACGTTCGAGCGCAACGATAGAGAGCATCAGGCGATTCGGTCGATCCTTGTTGCGCTGAGCGAAGATGCCGACGTCCGGCCAATTCTCGTTGCCTCGTGGTCGACGGTGCCACGGCCCCGGCGGCACGTCCTGGGCCAGGCCGGCGAAATAGACGATTTCCACGTGCGAAAATTCCTGCAGTCCACGTAAGGAAGAGGTGGGCACGTCGTCTACGAGTTCGATCGTTGACTCGAAGTCGTCCCAACTGTCATCGACGAGTTCGCGCCGATCGTTGCGCACCTGTGCGATCGTGCGCAGTACGGGTTCCATCGACCCAATTTAGTGAGACGTACCTGATGAACCGCCCGTCACCCGCGAAGCGCGGCGGTATCGTTGAGCGTTCGAAGAGAGAAAAGATGGCAGAACTCACCTTTACCTACGGGACGATGGCGTCAGGCAAGTCGACCCTCGCCCTACAACTCTGCTGGCAGCTCCGAGAAGGTCGTAGCGACGTGGCTCTCTGGACCTTCGGCGACCGCAGTGCCGAGGGGATGGTGACGAGCCGCATCGGCATCGAAGCCGCGGCCGAGGCGATCGAGCCCGGCGAGTCCCTCGAGCGCCACGTTGGGACTCTGCTGCGGCGCGCCATCAACATCCTCGTCATCGACGAGGCGCAGTTCGCGAGCGTCTCGCAGATCGACGAGCTCGCGTGCATCGTCGACGACCACGCTATCGATGTTCACGCCTTTGGCCTCTCCGCGGATTTTCTGCTCAACGTCTTTCCCGCGTCGGCGCGGCTTTTCGCCATCGCGGACTGGGCGCACGAACTTCCGCTGACCTCGTCGTGTTGGTGTGGACAAAAGGGTCGCTGCAACGCGCGCGTCGTGAACGGTGTGGTGGCGCGTGAAGGTACGCAGATCGTCACCGGCGACGTGAGCGAAGGGGTCGTTCACTACCAGGTGTTATGTCGAGCCCACTACCGACTCGGACAGCTCAGCGCGCACGCATCGTAAAGATCACCGGTCTGGCCCCGGCAACGGGCAAGATGGTTCTCATGTCGCGGTTGTGGATGGCGTGATAGTTGTTGCGATTAATAGCAAACTGCATCAAATTCTTTTTCATTTCACTTATCGAGTGACTCCATTTCACACTCCGTTTACCTTGCATTCCTAAGTTGCAGGAGGCAAAACGTTCGATCCCCGAATTGTCGAGTCAGTACACACCTTTCTTTAGGAGGAAAGTTCAGCATGAAGAAATCACTCAGACTGATAACGGCGATTTCGTTTGCCGCGACTGGTCTCATCACCGTAGCGATACTGCCGGCAAGTGGCGCCGCCAAGGTCCACAAGGTCGTTTGCTACCGACTTGTCGCCAACAAGGTCAAGTCGGACAAGTTCAACAAGGACTGCCCGAAGGGCTGGACGAAGACTAAGCCCAAGCCGAAGCCCACGCCCGCGACGAGCTTGATGGGTTCGAACAAGCCGGGTGACACGGACCTCAACGTTCCGAGCTCGGTTTCTCTGGCTATCAACGGCTCGTCCTTTGACGCACCTCTAGTTGGCGTCACGACCTCGGGCTCGTCGGCGTACTCCGCGGGTGGCAAGGTGTCCTTCAGCTCCTACCCGGCCGCCGGTTCGGGCGCTGGCCGCACTGGAATTACGAACGGTTCACTCGACATCGGGTTTACGGACGTCCCCATGACTTCGGCGGCGGCGGGCACCATCCCGAGTGGCGCCAGCGAGGCAAACTACGTCCAAGTGCCGTACCTCCTCGGTGGTGGGGTCATTGGCTACAACCTTGGCGCTGGCTTTAACAACAACGTGAAATTGACCGCTGCCGAAGTTGCCGATATCTACAACGGAACGATCACCCTGTGGTCGGACCCGCAGATCGTGGCGACGAACGGTGGAGCGAAGTCGACGGTCGGTGCAGCGTTGACCGAACTCGCGACGGCGAACGAACCCAAGAACACGATCAAAGTGTTCTACCGTGCCGCCAGCTCTGGCACGACTGAAGCGTTCACCTACTGGCTCTACCAGGCCGGTAACTCAGGCATCGCGCCCAGTGGCGGCGCGGTTATGGAGGGTGCTGGCGGAGCGTGGAAGGCATCGAACATCGACGGTGTCGCCAACAACGCCGGCATGGCCCAGGGTATCGACAGCACGCTCGGTGGCATTGGCTACGTGGAGTACAGCTACCTCTTGATCCCCGGCAACGCCGCCATTGAAACCGCGCAGTTGCAGGACAAGAACGGTCAGTGGTTGTCGCCATCGTTGACGAGCATTGGTAACGCGGCCGCAGCGGCCGGCAGCGCCGTGACGCCGGACAACTTTGCGATCACCGACGAGGCCGGCAGCAACGTCTGGCCCTTCGCGACGTACAGCTGGGCCGTCGTTGTCAAGTCCCAGTCGAGTCTCGCCACCTGTGAGGCCGAGACGAAGTACCTCGACTGGGAGACGCACTACGGACAAAACGCGCTCGCGAAGGCTGAAGGATACGTTCCGCTGCCCCTCGCAGCACGCGCCTACGCCCGAGCTCAGCTTGAGACGGTTACCTCTGGTGGCACCGTCTGCGTCACCCAGACGTCGTAAGTAACTAGTTGTTCACGGAGCAAGGGAGCGATTGATACCAGATGCCTCAAGGACCATTCGTTGATCTGCTCGAGTACGAAGAAATGGCGGCGGGCCCCGTGTCCGCCGCCATTTCGCGTACCTGGTACCACAACCTTCTTCTGGTCGCCGCTCTGTTGTTCGCAGCGGTCAGCGTCGGTTTTGTCGGAACGATTTTTTGGAGTTCGCTCCCGGACTGGGTGCACCACGGCACTACGCTGCTGACCGGAAAAGGATGGACCTCGCCGACCGGTCCCTTCGGTGGACTGGCGATGATCGTCGGAACACTCGAGACCTCGCTCATCGCTCTCGTCATCGCCGTTCTCATCGGGCTCGGTACGGCGATCTCCATTGTCTTTCTCATTCCGCGACGCTTTCGCACGGTCGCCGCCACGTTGGTCGAGTTGCTGGCCGCCATTCCGAGCGTCGTTTATGGACTGTGGGGTCTGCTGGTCCTGGCCCCGTGGATGCAAGTCACGGTGAATCCCTGGCTCAACAGTTGGCCGTTTGCCAAAGAGATCTTCGGAAATCCCGGCCAAGAGTTCGGGACGTCACTGCTCCTCGCGGCGATTGTCCTCGGGATCATGATTCTGCCGACGTTCGTCGCCATCAGCCGTGAAGTTATTGCCGTCGTTCCCCGGGACTTGATGGAAGCGAGCCTTTCACTGGGCGCGACGCGCTGGCAGATGATTCGCGAAGTGGTGTTGCCCACCGCGAAGATCGGCCTCTTCGGCGCGACGTTCCTCGCGCTCGCCCGCGCCACCGGCGAGACGGTGGCGGTCGCACTCGTCGCCGGCAGCGTGGCCGACGTGCAGTTTCACCTGCTCTATCCGGGAACCTCCATCGCGGCCTGGATCGCCACCGAATTCGGCGAGTCGCAGGGTAACGAGGTCGCCGCACTGATGGCCCTCGGCGTCTTGTTGATGCTCTTGA
>PLON01000075.1 GCA_003142095.1 Acidimicrobiaceae bacterium
AACTGGTGAATGATCGGGGCTAGCGAGTGCGTTGTCGGTCAAGGATCACTTAATCGCATTTGTTGCCTACGACGGCCGACTGTGCTCGGCGGCGCTTCAGGCAGGTTTGACGGTCGAATCGCCCCGGTGGGCCTTTGGTGAACACGTCCCCGCCAGAAAGACGATCCTGGAAGCCCTCGTGAATGGCGGTCTCGTAGGCTTCACATGTCGTCATTCAGATCTCCGACATTCACCCAACATGCGGCGGGACTCTCTCTCCCGCCATTGACCCACAAGACAATGTCCGGCGCAGCCTCAGGCTGCTTGAGGCCTCCAACATCCAACTTGTTGTATTTCTTCTCACTGGCAACCCTGCAGACACAGCGGAAGGAAGTGTTACGAGGACCTCGCCGAGATCCTCGGCAATCTCTTTCGAACCCCTTCTTGGCGAGGACTACTGGGCAAACCAAGGTTGGATCGAATTGACCCGCTCCGAGCGTCCAGGTCAGCGTTCAAACTGAGTTGACTCGACATTCGCGAATATTCGCCAATGCTCCAGGGTGATCCATCCAGTCGATTCGTACAGGGGCTCGCCGGGTGGGGTCGCACCGAGCAAGCCAAGGGTCGCGCCATCGGCTCTAGACCGTTGCATCACGTCGGCGAGGATAGCTCGGCCATACCCGCGACGGGCAAAACGCTCAGGAGTGCTCATGCACCACACCGTGACGGCGTCGCCAATCGGTGAAGTCACCACGCAGGACACTGCAATGTTGTCCTGTACAAGGAGCCATATCTTCATCGGACCGGTGATGTCGCTCAGCGCGTGGGCAATGGGGTCGTGGAGCAACGCGGTGGAAAGTCCGAATGCCTCTCCCATCACGCTGCAGACATCATCTACGTCGTCTTCAGTTGCTTGTCGGACTCGTGAATCGGTGTAGATATCCGCCGAGTCGAGGTCAAGGGACATGAACGGCATATCGCCAACATGCTGCCAAGACCCTGGGATCTCTGTTGACCTGCAGTCTCCACCCACCATGAACAAGGTCGGAAACCCGGAGGCGATGACCTGCTCCAGCACGCCGACAAGCGTGGTCGGTTCCGCCGAGGTGACAAGCGCCACGTTCAGGTCGGCGCTCGGCGAACCACTCAGCATCATCCAATAGCCCGCGCCCTCGTCGATGATCGGCTGAGGTCCCCCGCGCATGAGAGGTATGGCCCCGCGTCCCATCTGGGCGCGGCGCATTGCGATCGTGTCTGGATCCAAAGGAAACCCTTTCGTGGGCGATATCGAGAAACGATACTTGGCGACCATTCGAGGTGGGCGGATTCAAGTGGCGAGCGCAACAAATTCGGCAAGCTTCTCTGATGGTGTCATATATCCGAGCGTCTTGTCGGGACGTCCATTGAGACTTCGCGTCGGACATTCAATTATGACGAGATTGGCTCTGCATCATGGTGAACCGCCGTTGTGATTTCAACAGCATTTGGTGGACCTAAGCGGACAACTTTCAAACCTTTCTCAAACACTGACCGAGGGCATTGAATAAAATGCTTGACCTACCAGCAATCAGGTCAGTCTGACAATCGAACCGACAACTGTACCCATCGAGACTTCGAAGAATCCGAAGAGTGGCCAGCGCTGAGCGACATATTCAAAAACGGATCCGCTGAAAGCTCTCTTGTCAAATTGTCAACTAACGCGACGGTAGCCCATTTACACTCACCATCGTGTCACCAATACTTCGTGCAACCTAAGAGCGCCATGACCGAAATCAAGAAGCCAACGCACGGATTTACCAAGCAAGGCGACGATGATCCCGAAGTACCGGGCTACTACTGCGTGTCCCGATTCGTGAACAACAACAGCGAACTGTTCCGACCATCCTTCGCCCATTAAGTCACCCAGACGACTCGTAGTAAACGGTGAACGAAGTTGAAGGTCCTGATCCAACCACTTGTGTTGGAAGAGCTTCGAGATTCCCGTCGGATCCAATTAGTTCAATTGCGTCTGAATACGGAGGGTCGTACCAATTGCCACCGGGAACCGTGAGGCCCAAATCGGTGAACGTGACTAAACCAAAGTTGGGCAACGAATAGAGACCGTTCGCATACGGATCACCGGGATCCTCGGCGATCCACTCGGCGGTGACTCCCGATCCCGAGTAAGGCTCTATACGCGCACTGACTGCTCCACTCGTCAGGTCCTTCACGTAGTACTCCCACTCGCCAGACGCGGTTTGAAAGACCTGTGCGTCGATCAAATCGGCGGGCTGAATGGCAAAAAGTGCGTGGCTAAGATAATTCTCTGCTTCGTCCGTCCACCAGGCATATGTCTGCTCGACGCCGTTTAAGCACGCGGAAGTCGTTCCATCTTGAAAAAGACCAGCAGCGCCATTCCAGCCGTTCACGCCCACCCAATCGGCCGTTTGGCCAGACGGTGTCGTCAAACAGTTGACAGTGGGAACTACCCACTCCGCACTCACACCTTGATATCCGCCGGGTTCACCGGAAAGCACATAGCCGGACCAGTTCGTAGAGGTCCAACCGGGTGCCGTCCCCACCGGAGTAGAGGCATCCCACTGAGCGAAGAGAATGATGTTTGCAGGTCCAGAGTAAGAAGCGCCGCCAGCGTACGACGTCCCGCTTCCATTGGCGGCAGTATTCCAATCTATGAAGGCGTATCCGGGATCCGAAAAAGTGTTCACGAGGACGATGCCGTCAGCGTCGCTCACGCTGTCGGTGATGCTCGCGTTTGCACTGTCGTTGGAGTTGAAGGTTACGGTGTAGGTGCCGACTGCCCATTGGGCGTAAAGCGTCACAGCCGAACTGCCGTTGAAAGTAACTCCGTCCGAATAGCTAGTTCCGCCACCATCGGGCTCGGTATTCCAGCTCAAGAAAGAATGGCCGGAGTAGGTGAAAGTGTTCGCCGACAAAACCGTTGCTCCCGAAGTACTCTCCGGCTCCGACGTCATCGCTCCAGACCCACCGTTCGCACTGAAACTGATCTGCGGCGCTGGCGCTTCCGGAGTAACTCGGTTCGAAGGCGATGAATAAAGCCCTCTGCCGATCTTGTTGACCGCGGCGACCGTAAAGAAGTAGGAGGTTCCGTCAGTCAATCCATTGATTGAGCAGTTTCGTAAAGGACAGGTATAGAACTGATTGCCGGGACGCACATCAATCAGGTAGTGATTTACGGCGTAGCCACCGCTGGATGGGGGTGGAAGATATCGAATGACGACGGAGGAATTTCCCGCAGTCGCGATCACGTTCCGCGGGGCCGACGGCCGAGACTTCAACTGCGACGCGGAGGCGACTTGGCTGGAAGCGATCCCGTAGATGACTACGAGGGTGAAAATGGCTATCGCCGAAAACAAAATCAACCTCGCTATTGACGAGACATTGACGCCGTCTGGCGAGGCCTTCATTTCCGGAACTTTAGAAGGTTCGCCCACGGTATTCCAATGGTCTTCAGTGGGGAAGGCGAAGACGCCCAAGCACTCCCCAATGCTGTTGCGCAGGCACACTTCTACCAGACCTAATTCGGAGACGAAGTACGAGGCATCTCTCGTGGGCATCCAACCGAACCAATGGGACGTACTGATCTCGCGTGAGGTTTCAATCTGGGAAGCGGTCGACTAGTAGCGAAGTAAGCGACACCGACGCAAACGTGACTGTCGCGACGTCAACTAGCCATTGGCCCTGAGTTCCTATAGATACCGTTTCTCCGGTTCCAAAGTCACCCATGAACTTACGGGCTTGATTAAAGTCAAGTTCCGGGTAGTGTCATATATCTCGAAAGGGGCGGACTCCCGATGGCAAAGTTGATAGGCGCGAGCACTTGGGAAGAGGACCTGTATGTGCACCTCACGACGCACGAACAAAATGAAGGCGAAATACTGACCGAATACAAGGATGCCGCTGAGACTTCGCCGTCGCAAGCGTTTCGCTATTTAAGCGCTCTCATCCTGGAAGACGAGATCCGCCACCACCGGGTTTTTAGGGACCTAGCCTCTGCGCTTAAGACCAACGCTGAGCTCAGTCCCGAGGCACCCGCTGTACCCCATATTGGTACTTGGGGAGACGACGCGGCTTCTGTCGTCTCTCTCACTGAGACACTCCTCGAACGTGAGCGCGATGATGCCAAAGAACTCCGCCACCTAGCATCCGAGTTGAAGAGCCTCAAGCAGGAGAGCCTGTGGCAACTGTTGATCAAGTTGATGGAGATGGACACGGCCAAACATATCGAAATTTTGAAATTTGTGAAACACCACGCATCGAAATCACTGAAGTAAAGTTCATCGCTGTCGCAAACGATATTGCGACACATCACAATGGCGGGGATAGGTGATAGGGACGTCCAAATGACTGCCATTGGGTCTTGTCGTTCTCGGGTGTCTCAAGATATTCGAGTTGCACGTCTTGTCACACGTTTATCGGAAATCGACCTTCAATTCGTGGCTTTGGGATTATGGGCCCTTCGGCGATGCTCCCGAACTCTCTCGTCCGGCACGCCCCATCGCGAATGCACCGAAAGCAGCGAGCAGAACGCCCGGCCCAATCGCGAGCCCCATCCAGTAGGCCAGAGTTAAAGACGGCGACGCAACACGGAAGTAACTGCCGACGAGCACGGGCCATACCACCGGGACCGACGCGAACCACGCCCCACACAGGAAGATCAAGAACCCCGCGCCGACGAGTCGACTAGGGATTAGCGTTCCGCTCGGGTGGCGCGCAAGCACGACGATGATGAGACAAGCCAGCAGACTGATCACGCCTGGCACGAGCGCGCCGAG
>PLON01000035.1 GCA_003142095.1 Acidimicrobiaceae bacterium
AACATCAACTCCACCCACGTCATGGGCTCGAGCATCATGAACGGCATCGGCGGCTCGGGTGACTTCGCCCGCAACGCCTACATTGCGATGTTCCTCACGCCCTCGACCGCCAAGAACGGCGCGATCTCCTCAATCGTGCCGATGGTCAGCCACGTGGACCACACCGAGCACGACGTGCATGTCGTCATCACCGAATGGGGCGTAGCGGACCTGCGCGGCCTGGCGCCGCGCCGGCGTGCTCAGAAGATCATCGACAACTGCGCGCACCCCGACTACCGGCCGATGCTGCAGGACTATTTCGACCGCGCGAACGCCACGGCCCCCGGCAAGCACACCCCGCACTTGATCGAGGAGGCGCTTTCGTGGCACGCGCGATACCTACGCGAAGGCACCATGCGACCCTCCTGAGACTCGCGCGGCTCGACGCTCAATCTGTTTGAGTGCGCCCGACCTGGCGCGACTTCGTTGTTGTGAAGTGGGTATCGCTTTGACGCAGTTTCTCCTGGTAGCGAAACTTTCCGACTGACTCGCTAATTTACCTTCCCCACACATATCAGCAGCATCAGCGGCGCTGCTCACTGACGATCCGTGACTTAGTCACCTCTGGTGTCGAAGGCTCGACGCGAACCGGAGCAATTTGAACTTAATGATGGCCGGACAATTACGGGTTACTAGGTCCGAACAGGCCTCATATTTCTGCAACACCACGAGACGAGACGGACAGGGGACAACACGATTCCTTGAAAACAAGCGACATGCGCAACGAGACCGACAGGAAACAACAATAGGAAAGTTTCTTTNNAGGTGCCGGGATCGAGACCCGGGTGGCCCACCAGGAGTTATGGAGCTTAAACGCCGGCATTTACTGCGACAACATAACGAGTATCCCCAGGTGATGGAAATCAGTCACGCTTGCCGGGGGTCGTCTACGAGGTTGAAGGAACCAAACAGGCCTCATTTCAGGGACTTAGTCTGTAAGGTTCTCCGTGATCTTCAGTTAGTCCCTTCGCTCTGACAAACATGGGTTCCGCAGCTGCAGGCGCGCCGCGTTGCAAAACAAGACCGAGGCCTTAGCTTCGACGCGAGGAGACCTCGGTTATGGGAGGCTCAACAGGGTGAGCGCCCCCGCGACACTGCGGCTCCTTCGAAAGGGTCGTAAGTCAACCAACTCTTCGAGTTCGAGCACGTGGGACGTTGTGCTCGACGGGGACGTGACTGGCACGATCGCACTAGAGCAGACCCTAGGCGTTGCGCTCCTGCCGGGGCGCCACACCCTTCGAGTACAGTCTTCATCGCTGCTGACAAGTCCCGAGGTGTCGTTCGACGTCGTCGAGGGTCAGGCCATTGGCTATTCGTGTCGGCAGCGATCGCCTAATCCGATACATCTTTCGCGGTGGCTGTTCTGGCTGATCGTGTCACTCCTGCGCCGCGGACTCTGGATTGGCCTCGACGTCGACGAGAACCTCCTGTCACACGATCCGACGAGACAGGGATCGACATCACAAGACGCAGCGCGACCTCTCGTCGACAGCATCGACACGAGGCTGCGGTCAGCGCCGCTGACGGAACAAGTCCGCGCCGCCCTCGCCGCCTCGACCGTTACGAAGCGGCACTCGAAGGGCGACTCGGCACTCGTCGTAGAGAACCTCACGAAGCGCTTCGGTGCGAGGACAGCCTTTTCCGACGTCTCCTTCGACGTCGGATACGGCGAGGTCTTTGGGTTCCTCGGTCCCAACGGCGCCGGNNATCACGGCCGAGCACCTGGCCCGCTCCTTCGGCCCCACCAAGGCCCTGGTGGACGTCAGCCTGGAGGTGGCGGCGGGCAGCGTCTGTGCCCTGCTCGGGCGCAACGGCGCCGGCAAGACCACGACCGTTCGGACCTTGGGCACCTTGATCAGTCCAACGTCCGGTTCGGCCACCGTGGCGGGGATCGCGCTGCTGCCCGAGAACGACGTCGCGATTCGCGAGCGGATCGCCATCATGCCGGAGTCTCCCGGCCTCTATCTTCGTCTGAGCGTCAAGGAGAACCTGGCCTACTTCGCCGGCCTCTACGGGCTGCGTCACCCCAACAAGCGCATCGACGAGGCCCTTGAAGCGGTCAATCTGAGCGATCGAGCGAACGATCTCTGCGGAGGACTCTCCAAGGGACTTCGCCAGCGCGTCGGACTCGCGCGGACGCTGATGAGCGATCCCGCGATCATGTTCCTCGACGAGCCGACGTCCGGCCTCGACCCCGTCGCGTCACTCGAAGTGCACAACTTGATCATCGCCCTCAAAGCGAAGGGCGTGACCATCTTTCTCACGACGCATCGTCTGGACGAAGCAGAGAAGCTCTGTGACCGTGTCGCCATCATGAACACGAAGCTGCGCACCGTCGGCAGCATTGACGACTTGCGTGCACAACTCTTCAAGCGCTCGTTGGCCGTCAGGACCGTGACGCCACTCACCGATCCCGGGCAACTCTTCTCCGCGGTGAACGCCGTCGAATCTTGGCGGAGTGACGACCCCGGCTCCTATCTCTTGACGGTTGCCGATCCAACGATCGCCGCGCCCGAAGTCACGCGCGCGCTCGTGGTCGCCGGCGCCGACGTGCTCTCGATCGCTGAGTCGCAGCACTCTCTCGAGGACGTATACCTTGAACTCATCGCCGAGGATGTCGAGGTGACGGCGTAGTGAAGAACATCGACTTCACCCGCGTACTTGCCGTCGTGCGAAAGGAGTTACTGGACTATCGGCGAAAGCGATCCATCGTCGTGTCGATGTTAATTTTTCCAATCGTTTTTCTCGTCGAGCCAGTCGTCACCATCTTCGTCGCTCCTCCCTCGGGGTCGAGTGCGTCACTCGACAAGACCGTCATCTTGCCGCTTCTCTACATGCTCTTAATCGCCGTCGTCACCCCGAGCACCCTTGCGGCTTACTCCGTCGTGGGTGAACGTGACCAGGGGACCCTCGAGCCACTCCTCACCACGCCGCTGCGCCAAGAAGAGTTCGTCCTCGGCAAAGCCGCCGCCGTGATGATTCCCTCAGTCGGGCTCGCCTACGCGGTGTACGCACTCTTTCTTCTGTGCGTGGAGCTATTCGCCCATAGCGACGTCGCTAACGCGGTCTTTCACGACGGACCGACGCTGTTGACGCTGTTTCTCTTTGCTCCCCTCGTCGCCGGTTGGGCCGTCGTCGTTGGCATGGCGGTGTCGGTCAGAGCGTCCGAGGTCCGCGTCGCCCAGCAACTCGGCATGCTTGCCAGCTTTCCGGTGATCGGCGTCATCATCCTGTTGATCAGCGGCGTCATTCACCCCACATTCGCGGCGGCGATCGAATTCGCCATCGGTCTGCTCGTGGTGGACGTGCTCGCGCTGCGGCTCGTCTCTCGGCTGTTCGACCGAGAGCGCCTCGTCACCGGAGCGAAGGCCTCGCGCCACAGTTGACGATCGTCGATGCCCTCGACGAATGGCAACTCTTCCGGTAGTTTCCCTGAGTCTCTGCGCAACGTCACCAGTTGACCCTTGCGGCAATTACCCACTTTCGCGCCGAGGTCGCCACTTACATCTCGGTACCACAACGAGGCCTCATTTTAGGCCTCACATTTCCGCAACACCACGCGACCAGACCGACGCACGACAACACGATTCCTTGAAAACAAGCGACATGCGCA
Organism: Acidimicrobiaceae bacterium; assembly: GCA_003142095.1. Classification (GTDB taxonomy): domain Bacteria; phylum Actinomycetota; class Acidimicrobiia; order Acidimicrobiales; family RAAP-2; genus RAAP-2. Next base: position 3,653 of record PLON01000035.1, read on the forward strand.
ACCAGACCGACAGGGAACAACAATAGGAAAGTTTCTTTTAATCCCAAGGTGCCGGGATCGAGACCCGGGCGGCCCACTAGTAAATGTGAACATTCGGCAGATACTTGTCGAAACAGTTTCGGGTGATGCTTGATACGGTTTCCGGAGTTGCTTGACACCTAAGCCGCCATCTGCCTTTGCTCTTAATGAGCGGGACGTGGCCCAAGTGCTCATGGAGATCTGCAAACCGAGTACTTGCTCCTTTCAAAGAAATGGTACGTTGGCGACGAGGAGGGATTCATCACTTCGAGACGCCAGGTTCGGGTCGGACGATTTAGACGATTGTCGCCCGTTCGGGAACGACACCTCCTCGAGACGGAAGGCTTGCTGTGTCCTGTCACGAAAGTTGTTATTCGAGTACTCACGGGAACGACCACCCTGGTTACCACCGCGAATGCAGTTACCACCACGAGTCGCAACACAGTGCCTACTGCTCGCATCACAGCGACCAGGGGTACCGCGGACACGACGAGCATCCGGGCCGCGGGCCGAATGAAGACCGCAATGGCCTCGGGCACGGCGACGGGCCCGAGCGGGACTTTGTCGCTCGAATCCTTACCGATTCTGGCTCGTCGGCTCGCCGAGAGCGGGATCGAGGTCGACGACTACGAAGCGCGCAAGGCGGCTCTGGCCGGGTTGAAGTGATTGCTTCACGATGCCGACAGGGCTTGCGTACTCGCGCGACGGTTCACACATCGAGCGAATGGTTCGCTCACACTTTTACAAGGAGGATGTAATGAATATTTTGATGGTACTCACCTCGCACGACCAACTCGGCGCCAGCGGGAAGAAGACGGGACTCTGGCTGGAGGAGTTCGCTGCGCCGTATTACGAGTTCATTGATGCCGGCGCCGCGGTGGCGCTCGCCTCGCCGAAGGGCGGCCAGGCTCCCATCGATCCGACCAGTGACGAGGCCGCTGCCCAGACCGACGCCACCGCGCGCTACCACGCAGACCCCGCAGCGCAGAAGTTGCTGGCACACACTGAGCGGCTCAGCGAGGTCAACGCCAGCTCGTTCAGTGCCGTGTTCTACCCGGGTGGTCACGGCCCGTTGTGGGACCTTGTGGATGACCAGGATTCGTTGGCGCTGCTACGTGATTTTGACGCCGAGAGCAAGCCGATCGCCGCGGTCTGCCATGCACCGATCGCGCTCAAGAACCTCATGACCGACGCCGGAGGGTACTTTCTCGATGGTCGAAATGTCACGGGGTTCTCGAATTCCGAAGAGTCCGCGGTTGGACTCACCGGCGTGGTGCCCGAACTCCTGGAAGACGTGTTGATTGAACGTCGCGCCCACTATTCAAAGGGCGCGGTGGACTTCCAGCCGTACGTGGTCGTCGATGGCACGCTTATCACCGGCCAGAATCCGGCGTCGTCCGCCGAGACGGCGGCGACGTTGCTGGAGATGCTGGCGGTCGGCCACCAATAACAAGGCCACTCGGCTTGACGTGATCGGTTAAGCCGAGTGATGGTCTAGGGCATCTTCGACTTCAGGGTAATGGTCTTGCCATCGACCACGAAGTTGCCGTACCCGTGATGGTGAATGGTCTTCGGTCGCTTCCGCTTCGGATCGGTCCAGGCCTTGACCACTTCGAGGACAAAGAGGTTGTACTTATCCACCAGGCTCGTGTCCACAACCCTGCATTCGAAGTTAGCGAAGCACTCGGCGATGAGGGGCGGCGCCACGAGTTCGGCTGGCCGCGGCGTGAGCCCGAACTTCTTGAACTTCTCCACCGTGCGGCCCGACGTATTCCCCACCTTGACGACGACGGGCGCCAATTCCACGGAGGGAATCGCGATCACGCACTCGTGCTCGGCCACCAGTGCCGCAAAGCTGTGGTCCTCGCTGCTCACGACGCAGGCCACCAGCGGCGGCACGAACTCAACCATCGTGTGCCAGGACATCGTCATCACATTGGACCGGCCGCTCTGGGACGTGGTCAACAGGACGACGGGCCCGGCTTCGAGGAACTGATAGACCTCCGACAGCGGAAGCTCCCTCATCGACGTAGAGGGTCGCGTACCGGTAACGCGGGTCCGGTTGCCCACGCCCGACTTCGTTGACGGGCTCACCGCCAGGTGACGATCTGGGCCGGGCGCCTGGAGGTCGGCGGGGTCTCGCCATCGGGCCACCCGACGACGATCGGCAGCGCGCAGGGCCAATCGAGCGACACCCCCAACTCCTCCTTCACCTCAGCTCGATTGAACAGGGGGCGGGCCAAGCCGATCGGGCAGGTTCCGAGGCCGAGCGTCCACGCCGCCAGCATCAAGTTCTGCGCGGCGAGATAGCAGTCCGCCAGGCCATCCGCACTTGTCGCGTAGATCACGATCAGCGCTGGTGCGCCATGGAACAACTCGAAGTCGGGGCCCGAGGCCATCTGGCGAAGCCGATCAATGTCTGGCAGGCCGCTCTCGACGACCTCGATGACGGGGGGCTCGTTGAGCAGGAGTTGCTTTCCCTCCTTGGCGTAGCGGTCGAGGAACTCCCGCTCCTGGATGACCACGAAGGCCCACGGCTGGCAATTGACAGCACTGGGAGCGTGGATGGCGGCGTCAACGAGGAAGTCGACGTCGTGGCGGGTCACTGGCCGCTCGTCATAAGCTCGAACGGCGCGCCGCTGGTAGATCGCCTTCACGGCGCCCGCGGCTTCGGTCGCTCTCGCCTCCGACGAGCGGCCGGACGTGACAACGTTTAGATTCGAGCCGGGGGCGGTCATGGCCTACCCTTTACGCTGGTCGTTACAGGCGACGGCGTTCTCTTCGAGCCAGTGTGCCCCATAGGTACCTCTTCGTCGGCGGACAGACGCGACCAATCGATCAACTCGTCCACTCCACTACGACTATGGCCCCTTGGATGACTCGATGGCTAGGGTCAATAGTCCTCTGCCGTCAGCGGCCCACCAGTTCAATTTTTCTTAGTCATTTTCTACTGACGGATCCCAACGGTCGCACCAGCCGGCGCAACCTGAAATTTTCAAGTTCGGAAGTCTCTGGGAAACCCTGCCGATTCAGGACATGCGACGTCTCTGGTCTAGGGAGCTTGAGTCGGCAAGCGCGTGCTGGTCACGATGGGAGACGAGCTGGATACCGCGAAGGAAGCGACCGCAAGCCGGAATAGGCTCTCGTCTCATAGGCCTTAAGCGCCCGAAGGATCAAGGCGCAACTCAATGCATCTGAGACTTGGAGAAAGAGGTAGCTCATGAGCGACGAATCAACCACTTCAATTCGTTGGGAGAAAGATGTTGCCCCTCACGACTACGATGCTGCCCTGGCGTATCTATCGCTTCGGTATGATGAGGACCGTGCCGAAAAGCTCGTGAAGGGGCTGCGAGCCGCCGAGATTACTCAGCGCCGTGCGAACGACGTGTTACGAGCTTGTGGTCGCGAACCGCTTGAACTGAACGACCCCGGCGTCCGTCGGGATCTTATGAATATGGCACAAGGCAAGAAGTTGTCGCCGGTTCTCGTCGTGTACGCCAAGGACGGGGGGCCCGACATCGCCGACGGCTATCACCGTGTTTCCCTCGCTTATCGGCTCAATCCGTTTGCCATGATTCCTTTGCGCATCGCCGCGTCCGATATGAAAAAAGAAAAATAAGGTCCTAGGGTTGGTCCGTGTCTGAATCAAGACGGACGATTTCATTCCTACCCCACTGCGTTAGCCGAGTTCGTCCAAACTCGAAAAGCGCGCCTCCGAGCCGGCGATCCCGAGCGTGACCATCAGGTAGTAGCCAGTCCCGCAGGATTGTCTTCCGTGTGCGGTGCTAAAGGCACATCATGGCTCACAAATGAAGAAGCTGTCAGGGCTCCTCACGTTACGAAGGACGGGGCCAGACTTTGAAAATTCCAAATTACCTTCGCGTGCTTTCAAAATTTATTGACGTCAAGGGAACACTCACGTGGCGCACTCCTCTTGCTCGCGCACTGAGTCATTCCGAATCCGAGAGCTTAAAGTCACGTTTGGAAGTGTCGGACTACTACGTCGCTGATCCCTGATCATCCTGCGACAAGAGCTGAGTGTGAGCGTGCCCACCATTCTGTCGGCATGAGAAAGGGAGATTGATATTCTGGTCCTGCAGTCACGAGCGTCCGGTTCGCCGGCGTTGACCATCAATTCGCGGGTGAGGTAACGATGGGCCCCTTGCAACACGTTCCCGAGGCGGGCGCGATCGCACGCTACGAGCACGACGTGCATGAGCGAATTGAGAATTTTAACGACCCGCGTCAGGAGTGGCGCCGTCTCTTCTCGGAACTGCTCGGCACGTTCTTCCTCGTGTTAGTCGCCGCCGGTGCCGGCATGATGAATGCCGCCTTTCCCGATTCGATCAGCCGATCCGCAGCGGTCGTCGCGCCAGCGCTCATGGTCATGGCGATCATCTTGTTCATGGGCAAAGTGGGCGGCGCGCATCTGAACCCGGCCGTCAGTATCGCCTTCGCCCTACGCGGGGATTTCCCATGGCGTCGCGTTCCGGGCTATATCGTCGTCCAACTGGTGGGCGCGACCCTCGCCGCACTCTTTTTACACGCTGTCTTAAGGGTGTCGTCCCAACACGGGTCGAACTACCCGGCGCACGGCTTCTCTGGCGGCGCGGCCCTGTGGATGGAGATCATCTTGACCATGGGGCTCGTAAGCGTAATTCTCGGCACCGCCTCAGGCGCGCAAAACGTCGGCATCCTGGGCGCCTTCGGCGTCGGGGGCTACATCGCCCTGGCCGGACTGTGGGCCAGCCCGCTGTCGGGCGCCTCGATGAACCCGGCGCGGACCTTCGGACCTGATCTCGTGGCCACCAACTTCACTGATCTCTGGGTTTACGCGGTCGGTCCGATCGTGGGCGCCGTCCTCGCCGTCGGCGTCGCCTACTTGCTGCGCGGTCGTGGCGGTGACCGCAACGCGGTCGCCGCGGCGGAAGGCACGCTCGTGGTCGACGTCGAGAACAGCCGCCCCAGTTAACCGCGGTGCACCCCCTCGTGGTTCATCGCCTTGACTAGTTGTAATCGGCCATCACCTTGGTGACAGTCGACTGATCGGCGGCCGTCCCCCGAGAGCGCTGTGGGGTCGCTCGTAGTTATAGCGCAAGAGTCATGATCTGAAGGCGTCCGTTCGTTCGGTATTGGTGTCGAACACCTGGCGGTAAGCCCACTCGATTTGCAGGGTCCGATTGAATCTCTCCACCTTGCCGTTCTGCCAAGGGCAGTGCGGCTTGATGAATAGTGCGCGAGCCCCGAGGTCAACCAGGACTTGGCGCCACGCTGCGGACCTTCGATAGCAGAAGGCGTTATCAGTCATGATCTCTTCGATGACGACGCCGCGTTCCATGAACCAGGCGGCGCTTCGAGAAAGGAATGCCGCGCAGGTCACGCCTTTCTCGTCCGGAAGGATCTCTGAGTAAGCAAGTCGGCAGTGGTCATCGACCATTGAATGCACGTAGTCGTAGCCAACGCGCGACAGGCGGTGTGCGTAGGTGTCGTTTTTCACGTCGCGGCCGTGAGCGCGAGCCGCCGCCGTCGCGAATACGACCCAGCTTCTTCACGTCCACGTGCACGAGCTCGCCCGGCCGGGCTCGCTCGTAGCGATGGGCGCTGGCCCGAGAGGAGCGGATCACCTGGCCGGTCATCGGGTCACACGCGCTGAGGTGTGGGTCTCCCTCGCCAGCCAGAATCCTTGAGATAGTGCGCGCCGACACGCCGAGCCCCGCACTGAGTAACGCGGGTCCTTCACGCCGGAGCTGACGAGCGTCGAGCACCCGAGCCACCGTTGCGTCGTCAGTGCTGCGAGGACTGTGATGCGGCCGGCTCGAGCGGTCCTCAAGTCCCGCGGCGCCCTCGGTATCAAAACGCTTCACCCAACGATGAGCGCACTGGCGAGACACCCACTTGACTATTCCCCGGTTTCGATTTTCGAGGAAGGACGAATAGCTCGTGAGACTCGGACGCGACAAGACACTTCGATGCGAGAAGAGATATCGGTCCGCGGTACTAGCGCTGACGGGCGCCGCGAGCACGGAAGGGATCGTTCGTGCCTTCGCATGATGCTCTGATTGGCATGGCCCTCGTAGAATCGCTCGCCGCTCTGTCAGCAGCACTCCGCCGCATGATCCCAACTTCAAGAACACCCCTTCGCTCAAGCCGTCGCCAACCTGACTGGCTTCGCAGTAGTTAGAACCTTGCGCCCCGTTTGGCACCCGTGGTGGTGGAGTTCGTCACCGATACCGGGTCACGCAGCGTCGACCGGTGCGCTCTCTCCACCAGCGACTTCAGTATCCGATCACGGCCACCCTTCGTGTCGTCAACGGGCACTAGCACCAGCACGTCCACGTCTTCAGAAAAACGTGGATGATCGAGTAGGCCTTAGAGAGACTTGTCCCTCCCTTGAAGATCACCGGAACCCTGAGAACGCTTGCCGACCACGTGGCGCGAGGAGAACGCCTTGCTAGCCTCACGGTCGGTGGACCGATCAATTGGGTCTGGTCACAGACGAGAAATGACTTCATCAGCAACTCAGTGCACGTCAACTCAGAGTTGACGCGGAAAGGAGTGTGACGTGACGGAGTTCGTCGGTGCCGGTCGCGAACAGTTCGTCGATGACCTCATTTCATCGTTCAATGAAGTTGTCGCCGGGCAAGGCCCGCGAATGGTTGCCTTGTCAGCCGCGAGCGGCGTCGGCAAGACTCGCATCGTCCAGGAGTTCTACCGTCGCCTCGCGGCGGCGCAGCAGGCTCCGTGCTACTGGCCCACGACGCTGACCGATGATGTCGATTGGAAGACCGGTCGCAAGTTGCTCGCGGTGGCCAAGTTCCAGCCCGAAGCCAAGGCGGAGATGCCGTGGCTCTACTGGTCTGTGTCATGCTGGCGACGACCGGACGGCAATCTCCACGAGGCGCTTTTCAGCGGAGTCAATCAGTTCGAAGTCCACGCTGACTACCTCCTCCGTCGCCTGGGCACGAGAGAGGCAACAGAGCGCGGCATCGACAACACCAGTGCCGTGCTGGGAATGCTCGGAATCCTGGGCGTAGCATTCCCGCCACTCGCGATTGGAATCTCGATAGCGAGCGTAACGGGGGCCGCTTTGAAGGACCACGACCTGGTCGAACGTCACCTTCTGAAGAAGAAATACCGCGAAAAAAGTCGCGATGGTACGAGGGTTATCGATGCAGCGACTCACGGCTACCGCCGCAGGTCTGAGGAGCTCGTCGCTGACGTGGTGAAGGTCTCCATGCGAGTGCCTATCATCATCGCCGTCGACGACGCGCACTGGGCTGACGAGTTCACGATCTTCTTCCTCGATCAGCTCCTGCGCCGAGAGCGCGCCAGAGTCCTCATCGTGGTGACCGCCTGGCCCGAGGATTCCGGCGAAAGCGGAGGTGAAGAAGGCCTTAGCCCTTTCGCTACGTGGGTCTTGAATGTTCAGTCTGAAAGCGAGGGACGGCGGGTCGAGATTCGCGAGGTCGAGATGCTCGATAGCAGTGACCTTACGGAACTCGTCCGCGCCCTCTACGGCGGGTTGGTCAGTGAGGGCGACCCGAGACTCGATGACAAAGTGGCGGCTCAACTCGTGGCGCAGCTCCAGAGTCCCCTGGCGATCAGAGCGTTCTTCGATCTGAAGAAGGTCAAGAAGCAGATCCACGTGGGTGGGCTCGAGTTACAGAATTTGACGGATCTGCCCGCGGACCTTACGCAGATCATGAACGCCTACTGGCAGGAACTGCCCGAGCCCGTGCGTTCTGTACTCGCCATCGCTGCCACCTACGGTGAGCATTTCGCTCGAGCTCCAGTGATTGCAGCCGCCGAGCGGCTTGATCAACCGGACCCGATGAGACAGCTCACGCGTAGCAGAGACCCCTACGGAATGATTCGCGATCTCAACGAGTCACTGGAGGAATTCACCGACTTCCTGCATCACCGACCGGCAATTGCTCAGTCACACGAAGATTTCACCGACGGTGAACTAAGCGTCATCTACGACGCGATCGCGACCTACGCCGCTGCGCTAAATCAAAGTGGGGAAACCGGTCCGCTCGCCACCACCGTCTGGGCCACGGTGGTGGCCCTCGCTCAGAATGACGTGCGAGGTCTCGTGGATAGAGAGCAGGCGTCCACGTCAGCATGGCTCCTGGCGGACGCGTCGGCGTCGGTCTCGGCGTACGCCGACGCCATCCATTACGGGAATCTCTCCCTCGAGTGGAGCGCCCTGCCCGCTGGGAACCGCGAATTGCTTCGGAAACTCCGCATTCTCGCCAACTGGAACGGCGAGCTCGGAAGGATGGGTGAAGCCATTGCGGGGACCAAGGATGTCCTCCAGCGACAACTGCTCAGTCTCGAACCTGGTGATCTTGACGTTCTCGAAACGAAGAACCAACTGGCCCACTGGACCGGCGAGAGCGGTGATGCGCTGGCAGCGGCAAACCTCTACCGTTCACTGCTCGATGAGTTGAAGAGTGAGCACGAGACTGGCGACGAAGAAGAACTCACTACCCGGGGACACTTAGCTCACTGGATCGGCGAGTGTGGAGATGTGACCGGGGCGCTC
>PLON01000050.1 GCA_003142095.1 Acidimicrobiaceae bacterium
ATCACGCTTGGCTCGGGTTTCGGCTCCAACGGGTCACTTCAGGCCATCAGTTGCACGAGTGCGGCCACGTGCACGGCCGTGGGGATTGACGGCCATAATCAGCCCCTCGTCGTCCTCACCAACACCGCTACCAACGCCGTCACCTACGCCCTCGGTGGGGGCACCGGCACGGTGCCCACCCAGGCCAGCGAGTCGAGCGGCGCCACGTTCACCGTGGCCTCGGGCTCATCGCTCTCGCGATCGGGCTACACCTTCGCGGGCTGGAACGATGGCACGACCACCTACCAGTCGGGTGCCACGTACACCATGGGTTCGAGCGCAGTCACGCTAACCGCACTGTGGACGCCGGTCACCAACTCCGCCACCTACGCCGTCACCTACGTCCTCGGTGGGGGCACCGGCACGGTGCCCCCACCGAGGAGTGAAGCCAACGGCGCCACGTTCACCGTGGCCTCGGGCTCATCGCTCTCGCGATCGGGCTACACCTTCGCGGGCTGGAACAACGGCACCACCACCTACCAGTCGGGTGCCACGTACACCGTGGGTTCGAGCGCGGTCACGCTGACGGCACAGTGGACGCCGATTGCCAACCATGAGACGCATCTGACGGGCGCGGTCTACTTCAGTTCCGGCTCAGCCCAATTGACCGCGAACGACATCCTCACCTTGGCGCACTTCGCGACATCGTTCAAGCATTCTGGCCGGTCCTCTCTCACGGTGGTTGGCTACACCGACGCGACCGGTTCCAGGGCTCTCAACCGGTCGCTCAGCCTTCGCCGAGCCCAAAGCGTCGCCGCCGCGTTGCGGCGGCGCCTCACGGCGCTTGGTCTTGAGGCCTTCAAAATCCAGGTGGTGGGTGGCGGGGCGTCCACCACCTCCAACACACCGTCAATGATGCGAAAGGCGATCGTTACGTCGTAGTTCGGTGGCAAACGGGGCACGTCGGTCGAGAGGCAGCTGGCCGGGAGGACCAACTGCGCATATTGCACGACGGACATTACCGTTGCCGGTAATTGACGAGATGCCGTTCTTGGAGTTGGCGATGAGCCAGATGGTTGGGAGCCACTTGTCGAATCAAAGGGACGAGTCCTCAAAGATGGTTGAAAATGGCGTGCAGGATTACACGGCGATGCTCGCTGTTCTGAATTTCGTCGCCGGAGAGTACGTCGGAGATCAGCAGGTGCCTGCTGGGAGCCACGTTGCAATCCAGTGCAGAACGGTGTTTCCCGACAGTTCCGGCGGCACGAAGAATCTGGACGTCGTTCCTTCAATTATCGGTCAATTGCGAAGTCCAGAATCTGTGGTTCGAAGGATTCACCGCTCGATAGCCCGACATCAAGGAGGGCTTGTGAATCGCTTTCTCTATCGAGAGTGTGAGCTCGTTCCATGGCTCTAAGGACTCTGCCATGCTGCACCCCTTGTTGAGGGCTGATGTCAACGTTGATAACGGTAGAAAAGTCCTCATTTCCCCAAAGTTCGAGATACGCCACGGCGGCGACAACCTCTCTTAACCACGGCTCGAAATGCTCGTTGACCTCAGGAACCTCGCCGAAATGATGGAGCCAGCCGTCGCCTCGGTCGATAGCTTCGACGGCGCGGTAACGCGCGTGCTCTTCAATGGCATCGGCGCGGTCGCGTAGCGCCGAGACGACGTCGGGGTCGGTGATTCCGGTCGCTCGAGGAAAGAGACCCGCAACGAGTTGCGCGCTAGCCAATTCGGGGTAACCCATGGCGGCCACGTAACGAGTCACGCGACGGGTCAAGGTTGCCGCGACGTCATCGGCGTCGTCGAACGACCGGGCGTTGACGAGCGTCGATAGGTCGTCGCGAACGTTGAAACCGCGGACTTCTGCTTCGCGTAACTGCGCGAGCAACGTGTGGTAGCCGTCGGAGTTCTGCGCCCGGGCGAACTCGGCGCCGTCGAGACCTGCGTCGCGGAGAACTCGCTCCCAGCGCTCTCCGTCAGCCAAAGTAACGATTGTGTTGTACTCAGCGACCAGGGTGGCGATCGATGTCGCCTGGAACGCATCGATCACGTCGGTTGCCGACTTATCCGCGCCTTCACGGCGGAGCACCTCGGTCAATACGTCGAGCGCGCGCGGGGTTTTGTTGAGTTCCTCGTGCCCGGTGTCGGGATCGGGGTCGTAGTGGGTGTCGACGTAGAGGTGATTCGCCTCCGATCCTCGGGTTAACGCTACGTAGAGCACTTCGCGCGTCGTCGTAGGACTGACGAAGGCGTGGGCGGTGTCGACGGTGCGCCCCTGGGCGCGGTGCACCGTCGAGGCGTAGGCCAGTTCGACGTGTTGGGCGACGTAGCGAGCTGGCAAGAGGACGGACTCGCCGCCACGTACTCGCTCAACGCTGAGCGCCCCGTCCTCGAGAGTCGCCACGACGCGCCACTCGTCGCCGTTCTTCACCCATCCCACCGTCGTTCTAAGTCGCCGATCGTTTTCTCTCGTGACGACGAGGTCGTTGACGCCCACGCTCAAGGTGCCGATGACGACGCCGGCGTCCACGACGCCGCGCTCGACGCGGTCCGCGCGAGCACGGGCGTTCAGCTCGTGGACGGTTGTCGCGTCACCGGCCAGCATCAAGGAGTGCAGGCCCTGGTCGGTGTCATGCTGCCACGCAGAGTACAGGGCGTCGAGCACGTCGTCGCGGGTTCCTTCGGTGATTCGTTCGTGGGCGTCGTAGGCGGTGAGCGCTGTAGCCTCGCCCTTTCGTATCTGCAGACTGGACCGCTTTTCCCACGTCGCTTTGAGACGACGAACGTACTCCAGTGTCGGCGCTTCCTCGCCTCGTTCACGCACCAGGGTGCGAAAGATGCCGCCCGCGTCCACGCTGGAGAGTTGTGCGGGGTCACCCGAGAGGACGACCTTCGCCCCGGCGTCCAGCGCCGCGGACATCAGTTCGTCGAGCGCGAAGGTGGAGGCGAGGCTGGCTTCGTCGACGACGACTAGTTGATCAGCGCGAAGGCTCTAGCGACAGAGTTCTCCTTCGAGTCGAGAGATCCTCTCACGCAGTTGACTCGTGCCTCGTACCTCAACTCTGTTGTGGCGAACCCGGTCGCGAAGACCCTGGAGTTCGCGGGTTCGCTCTCCGCGTTGGCGAGACTCGTAGAGCCACTTGGCGAGATTGTCCGCGTCAATACCCATGTCCTCACCCAGCACTTCGGCGGCTGCGGCCGAGGGCGCGAGTCCTAGAACCGAGCCCGGACCGTGTTCTCTTTCCCACGCGGCACGAAGTCCCGCCATGGCCGTCGACTTACCCGTGCCGGCGGCACCCACCAGCACGTCGAGGGCGCGACCGGAGGAGGTGATCTCGCAGACGCAGCGCGCCTGATCGAGTGAAAGGGTGAAGGTCTTGCCGGGTAGGGGTCGTCTCGCCACGGTCGCGACGGTCTTTCGCGAGACGACAGCGGCGTCCGTGCGCTGACCGGCGGACAGCAGTCGCGCTTCGGCGTCGAGCAGGGTCTTCGTGGTGTAGCGCCAGTGACCGGTCGCCTCGAACTTCGACGTGCCGTCGCTTCGCAACAGAAAGCGTGGCGTGTGGTGCAGGCTCGGTGCGTTGATGCGCAGGGCCTGAGCGAGCGCCATGTCGGTGGCGCGAGTTGCCACGTGGAGTCGCTCGGCGGGTTCCACGAAGCGGACACTCTGCAGCTGACGAAACACTTCGGCTTGAATGTTGGCGCGCGAGAACGTCGGGCGTTTCGCGCTCACGACGTCGAGGGAAGCGTTCGCCACGTCGCGCAGGATGTCGTCGCCGAAGTCGTGACTGGAGAAGACGGCGACGTTCTTCTGGCCAAGTTCGTGCACCCACGACGTCGGCTCGTCGTCGAGGTAGGGGAGGGCGCGGAGGGTCCAGTCGTTGGTCAGCTCGCCGAGGCTTCGACCCTGCTTGGCGTGTCGCGTGGCGAGGGTCGCCGTCTGGCGCAACTTCAGCACTTCGACGTCGGTGGGCGCTCGACCGTGATCGGTCTCGAACTGCTCGATAAGACGGTCCTTCGCCGCAACGATGTCGGCGGTGCGCTTTGAGAACTCCTCCATCAACGTCTCCGACACGCCCGCCACTTCCCACTTCGCGACGGGACTGGAGCGCCGAGCGTGTGGCTTCCAGTCCCAGCCAAGTTCTGCGGTGAGAAGATCAGACAACACACCCTGGTGCATCTCGGAGAGCATCACCGCGGAGGCGAAGAGTCCGCGGCTATCGAGAGTGCGCCAGAGACCGTCGCTCGTCGCCTGCACGCGGTTCAACACCACGACGTGGTCGTGTAACTGGGGGTCGCCGTCGCGCGAATCGAAGTGCGTGAAGCTCGCGGCCACGACGCCGACGATCTCCTCTTCGACGCATCCTTGGGACCCTGAACGAGTCTTGAAGACCTGGCGCTCGGCGTAAGCGAGGACGGCGGCGACGGCTTGTTCGTGACAGCGGTAGATGACGTCACGGGTCGCGCGATCCCCGAGCGCCCAGGCCACCGACACGCTCTTCGAGGGGCTGAACGTCAGGTCGAAACCACCGACGGCTTTCGCGTTCGAGGCCCGGCCCAACACCTCGCCGGTGATCGGATCGGCGCAGTCCTGGAGCATGCGCTTCAGGTTTTCCGCGGTGACTTTTTGGCCGACCTTGACCCCCCGACTGCCGTCGAGACCAGCGAGCCCGGCACCGAGAAAAACGCCCGGGGGCGTGCCGGTCTCGGTGTAGTAGCGAACGAGGTTGGAGGTATTGGCTCCTGCTGCACCATCACCGACGGCGATCGATTTGAGCAAGTACTTGTAGCCCGAGCCGACGCTGAGGCGTCGAATGGTCATCATGATGGCGCTGCTTCCACGGTGCACAACGGTCGGCGTTCGGCGAGGGAAAGCCGCTCGTGCCAGACGTGTGAGCGAAAAATGAAACAGGGGAGACGTGAGTGAAAAGAGAGTGGGGTGAGGGCCGGGGGAGAGGTGAGTGGAAGTTAGGAGGCTGAGTGAGAACAGGGTAGGAGAAGGTGGCGAAGCGGAAGTAGCGAAAGAGAAGGTGGGGGATTTGAGCGAAAACTCGGTCCGAAGGCGCTGCCCCGAACCGCTGCCGGGACAACAGTGCGTCGGCGCAATCCTTACCGTCCGGCGCCGGACGGTAAGCCAGCTCAGGTGGTTCGCGTCAACGAATATGGTCACCGTCAGCTACTAGGCGACGCAGTAGCTGTCCTCGCAAGGATGGCGCGCGCTCGGCCCGCCGTTCGACGGCGCGTAGGGAGATGAACGGTCCGATGACGGTCTTGGGTCCGGCGCCGCCACGTAACAACGTGCGCGCGAGATGTGTTGAGGACTACCACTCTGTTTCGGGAGTGATAGGGGGCGCATCCCCCATGAGGTATCGAGGTCCCGAACGAGATTGACTCGCTCAATCACCGGAGTTGCTGAGGGTACAACTCTTGAGTGAGCGACATCCACATCTTGTGCGGGAGTCCAGATTGTCGTGGGCAATGACGTGAGTCCCCAGATGGTCGTACGTCGGTTTCGACCGATAGAAAACGAGTGTTGGGACCGAACGGTTGATAGAGCATGAAGAAGAAAAGAGGAGGAACCTTTGCAAGAATCTGGCGGCCCGTCGGTCAGGCGGACACCAGTGCCACCGAGTCCGGGGTCAGATTGAGGTGAAACGTGATACCCAGTTTGTTCGCGAGTCGGGCCAGCGTTGCGACCGATGGCTCGTGGTCGCCAGCCTCGAGGCGAGCGATGGCGGGTTGGCGCATTCCGAGTTGTCGGGCGAGCGCGGTTTGTGTCAGACCATGCTCGACTCGATAGTCGATGATCAATATGGCGAGCTGGTTCGCGACGGCGGTTCGAGCGAGCTCGACCGCGAGCTCCGGATCACGCAGGTCCGCGGCTCGAAGCTCGCTGCCAGTCTTCGATTCAGTCAGCTTGCTCATCGTCGTTCCCTCTCTAAATCAGCCAGTCGTGCCTCGGCTCGTCGGCAGGCCGTCGTGAACCCTCGCGGGTCGACGAGAGCCTCTGGTCCAACTGCAGCGATAACGAACTCGTCGCCGACCTGACGGTACAGTGCGCGCCATGGACTGCGACCACTTCGGGGTCGAAGCTCGCGGAGTCGATCGGCCCCCTGTACGGCACTGCTGTGGGGGTAGGGCAGGTTCGGGCCGAACGCCGCCAACTTTGCTTCGGCGTTCATGAGTGCGGCTTTTTCTTTAGGCACTAGCGCGTTCCGTTCGACAATGGCCTCCGCCAAATAACGGTACGGCCAACTCTCAATTGCCATTATAACACGCTTGATATAGTAGTTGTTTGAGCCAAAGTAGCCAATCGCCCACCCGGCTCGATTGGGGACAGGAAACCTTGCACGGCCATCGCCAATCCAGTCTGCCACGTCCTTGGAGATGACCGGGCGGACAGATTGACGCGCGTCTCGACTTCATTGACGTTACGCTCCTCCGGTCTTTTTCGGGTCCTTCCAGGGATCGACAATGAAGGTAGCGCAGCTACCACGATCCGCGAAGATGCGATAGCTGCGCTGCGATGTCTTGGGGGATCTTCGACGGAGTCGGTCTGTCAAACACTGGTAACTTCACGACGCAAATTGTTTATTGTCGCGACCGTTGCGATGTCCGCAAGGTGGGGGGAGATCCACATGTCTCACAGCGTCACGACCGATTCGAGTTACGACATGATCGCGAGGGAAGAAGTGAGCCTTCAGCGAGATCTTCCCGTGCAGAAACTTCTACTGAACCTGACCGAAGTCAGTCACGTTCTCGCCATCAGTCGTTCCAAGCTGTATGACCTTTTGAATTCCGGGAGTCTCCCATCGGTCCACATCGGTAAGTCACGGCGAGTCCGATGGAGTGACGTAGAGATCTTCGTGAGCGGCGGAGATGCGAAGCCGGTTTCGTTTTTCCGATCTGTTAAGTAGCGAGCGCTGGCCCACGGTGTTGTGCTGCTCTTTTGGGCGGCGTTTACCGACCTGAGTGAACTAGTCCGTATAGAGATTTGGAAACGCTCCTTCGTGGCAACCCGTTTACTCTACGGGCATTGAGAAACTTGCTGAAGGACTCGAGGAACCCGGCTCATCTCTTCCGAACCATTGTTGAGAGCGACTCCGGCGAAGTGGCAGTCGCCGCGTCGAGACTGCGCGGGCACATCGTTTCAACCAAGGCGCTAGACCCTTGAGTACGACTCATCGAAGTCACGGGTCGGCATCTCGCGGCGAACATATAGCTCAGGGCGGCACCTGACCTGCGATTGATCATCCGTTTTGGGAATGAAATGGGAATGAAACTCGTAAACATGGGCGAACAGTGAGGATTGGCTGCGGACAGAACTCCGTTCGCGGCCTGCAAATTCGGACGATAGCAGACATGCAAGAACGTACTAGATCAGTCTACGGAACCGAGGGTCGGGGGTTCGAATCCCTCCAGCCGCACTTTGACATCTTGAGCCAGTTACTCAGAGTCGAGATGTAAACGGAGTGCCGTGACTCGAAGGGTTACGCCCATTTCCCTCAGTCCCGCAAGCCCACTTCTTTCTTTAGATGATCTAGTGTTTCTTCTGGCAGATGTTGACGAATCACCTTCACAGGATGGTGTTGCTTGAAGACTCTCGCCATCTCGTCCGCGTCACCTGAGGCACCAATGAGCAGCAGCTCTGAGGTTCCCGGCGCCAATTCGGACTTGACCTTATCTACGAGCTTCTCGTCGAGGCCCGATCGCTTCATTGCTTCGCCAATCAGCGCCCCGCCGCCGAGCCCACCGAGCCATCCGCCTAAGAACCACGCGGGCGGAAACCACCAAAAGAGGAGAAGACCGATAAAGCTGCCGTAGAACGCGCCAACGGCAGCAGAACCGTGAGGACTGTGAATCGACACGAAACCGCCCTTGTGCTTTTCGACGATGGCCACGTCATCAATCCATGCGTAATTCAATTCCTCGAGCGCTCGGACTGACGCCAAGGCGCTTTGAGCTCCGTAAGTGTTGTCAAACTTGAGCATTATCAATTCAGCCATCAGCCTCCTCTCCTCTCAGCCACTCTGCGCTTCTCACACCATCTCGTACTGCTACCGCCGGCGACGCGCCGACTTGTATCTCGCGTCAGCCGATTTCGCGGGTGCGTCCTAGTGGATGAGCACCTTCAGCGCGTCATACTTTGACGCGTTGCCAAAGACGTCGTACGCCTCAAGCATCTGGTCAAAGGAGAACTCTTGGGTGACGAAGCCCTCGACCGGAAGCTGCTTCTGTGTGACGAGCTTCAGCAACATGCCAAGCGTGTTCGTGTTGACGAGTCCCATCGAGATGTCGATGTTCTTAATCCACAGTTCATTCAACGCCAAGTCGACGGGCTTACCGTGCACGCCAATGTTGGCGACGCTCCCGCCGGGACGCACGATCTCCGTCGCCATGGTGAAGGTCTGCGGCAAGCCAACGGCCTCGATCGCCACATCGACGCCTTGTCCGTCAGTGAGCGCGAGGACCTGCTCTTTCCAGTCGGAGTCGCCGGAGTTGACAGTGTCGGTCGCACCAAAATCTGGAGCTCGCTTTAGCCGCGCCCCGTCGAGGTCGATGGCGATGATCTTTGAAGGGCCGTACAGGCGCGCTGTCATGACTGCGGACAGTCCGACCGGACCAGCTCCGATCACGGCGACCACGTCGCCGGGATTGACACGTCCATACTGAACGCCAATCTCGAATCCGGTGGGCAAAATGTCCGAGAGCAGAATGCCTTCGGAGTCCGTCAGACTTTCGGGCATCGGATACACCGAGTTCTCGGCAAACGGCACGCGGACGTACTCGGCCTGCGTTCCGTCGATCATGTATCCGAATATCCAGCCAATACCGGCCATTCCCTCTGGATCGAGGCAGTGGCTATAGAGACCCTGGCGGCAGTTTGAACAGCGTCCGCACGAGCTCACGCACGACAAGATGACTTTGTCGCCGACCGCGAGGCGAGTGACCCCGCTACCAATCTCGGTGATAATTCCTATACCCTCGTGTCCGAGTATCCGGCCTACTTCAACTTCAGGGACGTCGCCTTTAAGAATGTGCAAGTCGGTGCCGCAGATGGTAGTGGCCACCATTTTTACGATCACGTCGGTGGACTGCTTGATCACCGGGTTCGGAACGTCTTCCCAACTCTTTTTGCCGGGTCCCTTGTAGACAAGTGCTTTCATAACCTTCTCCTTCATAGATATGTCCGTCGTTCTCTTTCGCTGACGGAGAGTTCCTTCTGGTTGATGCATCGACTGACTCAGGTGAGTGACGAGTCCATACTCGCTCGACATTTACGGAAATAACTAGGGGCGATAGTCCCTAGTTGATTGATCGCCTCGCTCAGCCTGGCCGGCTCGTCTCGAATCGAGAGCTCACGCGACATGGATATGGACGAATTGAGGACATTTGTCCCACCCGTTGGAGACGTTTGACCCTAGTGAACTTCACACTTTCTCACCCATAACTGAATGAAAAGTCCTTTGATTACGAATTTTAAGCAGTGCGCCGGCCGCGACTTGAACCCGGAACCTGTTGAGGATCCGGTTTGTATTGGCCGAATGCTCTGGTTGATTATGTCTCGATTCTTCAAGCAATCATGTCGACGCCCTCGACGAGTTGGGGACCTCATGGTTACGTAGGAAGCGGCTGAAGTCCGATCTCAATCGAACGACTTGTCGTGCGTGATTCGGTCGTTCACCGTTTCACTATCGCATGTCTCAGCGGGATACTGACTAAAGATCAAGCGTTCAATCCGGTCTGAAGTTATTTACCATTCCTCTCGCGACTCTCGAAGGGCGGCACGCCGACGCGGCACCGCGTCACGTCACTCCCCGCCGCGACGACCAAATAACTAGGGAGCTTGGTCAGTCAACTTATGACCTTTGCCCCTACCAGCTGACGTCACTCCGCTGGAAGACTGGGCAACACTGGTCTTAAGAGAACCAACAAAAACGGATAGGAAGAGCATGAAGAGTATGAAAAACGCAAAGTTGGTCGGGCTCGCACTCGTGGCCTCCACACTGGGTCTCGCGGGCGCCGTCGGTGCCGGAGCGGCCCAAGTCGACCACCCGACCAGTACCGCAGCCGTCCAGATGCACGCCAAGTCCACGACTGTGGCCTTCAGCGGCAGTTACAAGGGCACGATGGCGCTCCTATGGAGTTCCAGCGCGGTCACGGTCACTTCGGTGACCGGCACCGGCACCTCCTCCAAGTTGGGCAGAGCGACCCTGAAGGGCACGGGCACGTCCTCGCCGTCGAGCACGTGCGACCCGTTCTCCGGTTCGGGCACGATCTCCAGCGCCAAGGGAAAGCTCGTCTTCAGGGTGGTCTCCAGCTCGAAGCAGCAGGCCTGCGCCGCGGGCAACGCTGCCCCGACGTCAGTCACGGTCAAGGGCGTAGCCACTGTGACCAACGGCACGGGCGTGTACGCGGGAGCCAAGGGGACCCTCACCCTCAAGGGCGCATTTTCTATTCAGTCCACCACCGCGGGCTCCAGTGAGACCGACACCTTCACGGCGTCGCTCACCGGAAGGCTCACGGTGAAGGGCTAATGGCAACCAGAGCAACAGAAAGGTACATAATGAACAGAGTTATCCGTAGCACGGTCGCCGGAGCGTGCGCCGTAGGCATGTTGATCGTCGGTGCGGGAGTGGCGGGTGCTCAGACGACCACCACGACCACGACAGCTCCAACGACGACGACCACGGTGGTCCCGTACGGGAGCGGCAACAAGTACATGTCATTCAGCGTGGAGACCGTCGTCGGCGGAGGCAGTCCCGCGGGATCTGTCTACCCGGGCAGCTGCACACTGGAGAACGACTTTGGCCTTGGCGCCACGGTGGTCTTCCGCATGTGGGGCACTGACTTCGAGAACGGCACCCCGCTGGTCGGCGGAGCCGGCGCGAACCCCAACGTGTCGAGCGTCACGATCAATGGACTGCCGGGCGCCACAACCGCCACGTCCATGGCCTATTCGACATCGGACGGCTACTGGACGTACGGCTGGAAGACGTCGACGGCGACGCCTACGGGCACCGTGGCCTACACGGTCACCGTGACTCTCAACCCCGTCGGTGCGGTCTACAAGACCGCCTACAAGAACGTCACCAAGACCGTCCACGGCAAGAAGGTAGTGAGGAGGGTCGCCTACAAGAAGTTGGTGTCGGCGTTGACTCCCGCTGAGAGTTACACCTTCGTCGCGCCCACGACCCAAGACGTTGTCCTCAGCGCGAGCGTCTGAGGCTCGATAACGAAGTACGTAGCGCAGTAAAGCCCTATGGGCTCCGGAGTCACCGAAGCCCGGAGCCCATAGGGCGAAGTACCGGCTCGGCACCGCCGTCAAAGTGCGACAACACGTAGCGAAGTCGGGACCCTCACGTCCCGACGCAGAGGAGATCAAAGTGAACTACAGGACGCGATCCAAGGGGTGGGTGAGGGTGATGACCGGGCTAGCCGGGATGACCTTGCTGCCCGCACTACTCATCGTGCCGAGCGGCGCCGCGCCGTCCCTCACGGTGCCGGTAGCCACGGCGGCGCAGATCGCCGAGGCGACGAACGCCCAGGCCTTGACGGCCCCCGCGTCGGTGACATCCGCGCCGCTGCCGGGCGCCGTGAGCCCCTCGTTCTCGACCGCGAACACGATCGCCGTCCTCACGACGACCTCCGGCGGTCCCCAGACGGGCGTCTCGGGCTCGGGCACGGAAGGACAGCCGCTCACCGTCACGGGCTCGGGCCTTCCCAAGAACGCCACGGTCACCCTCGAGTGGTCGACGAACAACGCCACCTGGGTCGCCGACATCGAACCGTCGACGGCTAACTACCTCGGCATGACGGCGACGAGCCTAGACGTGACGCTGGGAACGGCCACGACCGACGCGTCGGGGAGCTTCACCTACAAGACCACCGTTCCGGTGGACTTCGGTGGCGTGCACAACGTCTACGCCGTCGTCAATGGCACCGAGTACGCCGTGGGTGGCTTTACGACCTTGCGCACCCTCACCATCTCACCGACGAGCGGGCCCGTCGGCACCACTATCCACGTCACGGTCACCGGTCTCGGTGAGACCGCCTATACCACCGGCGACGGTGTCAACTGGGACAACCACATGACGGGCCTCGTCTCCGCCCTGTGGACGCGCGGAACGGCGAGTTTCACTCTGCGCGCCGCCGGCCCCGTAGGCAAGCACACCATCGAGGTCGGATCGTCGCTCAGCACGCTCTATATGAACCCCGATCAGTCCCCCGTTCCCTACGCCGGATTGAACACGGCCACCTTCACGACGACGGCGGAGTCGTCGCCCGCGGCCGCCACCATCGATCTTCCCCATGACTACAACGCCACCCCGGGCCAGTACACGACGCTGTCCACCGCCAACCTCGACCCCGCGAGCAGCGCGGTCGCCACTCTGTCGGTGAACCGCGGCACGGTCGGCTCTGAGGTGACGGTCAAGGTCAGCGGACTCAGCGCCAACGGCACCGACCAGCTCGAGTGGTCCTCGGTGGTCGGCAGTCGCGTCAACTGCCCGAACGGCTCGTCCTCGTGCTGGCAGTTCGCGTCCACGCCCCTGGGCAGCGCCACCGCCTCCAGCGGCACCCTCAGCTCGACGGTGACGATCCCTGTGACTAACCAGGAGTACCCGGGTGCCGGTCTGGGTGGATGGCACGTGATCCAGGTGATGAACGGCTCGAAGGTTGAGGCCGAGGTTCCCTACTACGTCCAAGCGAGCGTCGTGGTGTATAAGTCCGCGAGCGGAAATGTCCTCACCAAGGGTCTGGCCACGGCCGCTCCCGTGCCCGACGTGACGTCGCCGACGTTGACCCAGGTCGCCGGTGTGGGGACGCCGACCCTCACCTTCCACGAGGGTCAGGAGTTCACCGTGGCGATCGACGGCGTCGGCTGGACGCAGATGGACAACACGCTTGCGGTCGACTACGACAACAGCCTCGTGGGCTACGGCTGCGGCTTCAACTCGAACGGCTACATGGTCGTGCACCTGTTCGCCACCGGCGGACCCGGGACGCACATCATTGACCTCTACCCCCAGATGTACACCCTCAACCCCAGCTTCACCACCACGGCCTACGGGATGACGCCATTCCTGGACTACAGCACCAACTACCCGGGACTCGCTCTCGGGTACCAGGTCCCCGCTATCCACCTGGCGATCCGCATCGACAAGTAAGTCCCACGACCTCGCCTCTTCCCTCGTCACCCCTCGCCTCGGGGGGTGACGAGGGAATTCGCACGAGCGGCGCGATCCAACCGGAGACCCACCAACAGGAGCGACCCAACAGTCCCATCACGCTGGGCAGTACCACGCCGCGTGCGAGCGTCGCGTCCACATACACGCCGGCCGCGAGACCCACGCCCAAGGTTCACATTCAACAGTTCTTGGAGACCGGTGAGCCTGTGACATCAACCTTGGTGCGCCGGCCGGGACTTGAACCCGGAACCTGTTGATTAAGAGCGAGTTCCATACTGTTTCCGTAGGCAAAAGTCAACCACGCTGATCGACCCCACACCACGCTCCTTATAGGGGCGTGGTGTGGGGTTTTGCAGCGAGGAATGAAGGAAGCCACCAGTTCGAGCGCCCCAGTAAGCCCATCACACTCGGCAAGATCAGGGCTCGCACAACTGTCGTGTCCACAATCACTCCCGCGCCCAGTCCGACCCCGAGTTCCTGTAAACCCGCTACGTGGCCGCTGATGAATCCACTCATCGCGCCGACCATGATGAGGGCGGCGGCACTGACGACAGCGCCGGTGCGTCCGAGACCCTCTTCGATGGCGTCGTTGTTCGATAGCCCTTGATCGACGCCTTCGCGAATCCGCGTAACGATGAAGACTTCGTAGTCCATCGAGAGCCCGAAAAGCACGGCAAAGATGAGCACGGGGACCCAGCCCTCGATCTGAGCGACGCGATAGGTGCCAAGTATGGACGATCCGACGCCAAAGTGAAAGACCGCAACGAGCACCCCAAAGGCAGCGGCCAGACTCAGAAGATCCAGGAACACCGCGATAAGAGGAAGTATCAGTGAACGAAAGGCCCGAGCCAAGATAAAGAAGATCATGAAGAAGACGATTGCCAAGAGCCACCCATAGTTCGAATAGACGTCGGTGAGAAAGTCGACTCCTTGGCTTGCCGCACCCCCGACGTACACGAGCGAAGTAGCTGGAAATCCGGCGGCGGGAATCAGAGCGGTGCGCAATTTGCGCACTAGCGCCTGATCTTGCGACGAACCGAACTGGTCACGCGTAACAACGAAGATCCGCTCGTAGCGACCCGAGGTGCTCACGTAAGGAAGCTTCTTGCCGATGGCGACCACTTCGACGCCGGGCTCGTCTAGTACCGATTCGGCCAGACGTAGCCTCGCGGAGACAAGCGCTGACGTATCGACGCCTTCTGGGCGCCCCGCGTCAATGACGATCTCGATTGGCGTGAGAAACCCGGCACCAACCTCGGCGCTCGCGAGGCGAATTGCGTGGGCCGAATTCATAGACGAAGGGATCGCCGTGAGTGACGCGGGAGTGAGTTCCAACCACCCGAGCGACGAGGCGAGAATTGCGATGAAGACAAGCGAGATCGAAATGACTGATTTCGGATAGCGGAGGGCTAGTCGTGCGCTGTGCGTCCACCAGCTTCGCTCGTCTGGAGAGCGTCGTCGGTCCCCGAAACGGCGTGCTTGAACGCCGCGCCTTCCCCACAGAGCAAGAAGCGCCGGTTGCAATGTGAGAACTCCGACGATCCCGGCCAGTGGTACGAGTACTGCGGCGACGGCGAGCGATCGCACAAAGGGAACGGGAACCGCGATCAGCACAGCGAGACCTACTGCGAAGACGAGGCCGGAGAACGCCACCGTACGTCCGGCCGTCTTCGTCGTAGCGACGACGGCATCTTCGATGCTCACCGCACCGTCAGTTACCTCCGAACGGAAGCGATGAACCATAAGCAACGAATAGTCCATAGCGAGTCCCAGGCCGATGAGTTCCACCACGTTGGGCACGTAGAGGACCATTGTTAGGCGGTGCGCGAGAAGATACGTCGCGAGCAACGCGAGTGACGTGGTGGCCCCCGCGACGAGAAAGGGCAGTGCAACCGCCCACGTGAATCCGAGGGCGACGAGAAGGACGAGAAGCGCCACCAGGCCGGTCACAATCTCGCCACGTCGCAGATCGCTGGAGAGGACGGGCGAGATGTCGTGCTGCAACGCCGGGGGCCCAGTGACCAGCGCACCGTCCACGTGCGCAGCGCGCAACGCTCGACGAAAATCGCTCGTCTCGTTCGCGGCTCGGCCGAGCGATAGCGGGGTGTCGACATTGATGTACCAGGTCGAGTCAACCCTTCGTTGCTCAGTGACGACCGCCCCCGGAATCACGTGAAGGGCTCCGCGCACTTCACGTGGCACCGCTTCTTCGCCGCGGGAGCCGGGTACGACTACGGCGAAGCTGCCCTCAATGTTGTCGTGAAAGTGACCGGCCAATATGGCGTTGGCCGTCGCCGAATCAGAGCCGGGCACCGTGAGTGATGTCGTCAAGAGACCAGGCAGTTTGGTGGTGGCCATGGCTCCGACGACGAGCACAATGAGCCACAGCGCAACGACGAGCAGACGATGACGGACCACACTTCGGGTCCATCGCTCGAACATTGCTGAAGTGTATCGATATGACCATCACCGCGTTGGTACGAGCTTGAGGGCCAGGATTTCGCCTGGGTGTAGCCGCACCCTAGTGACGGGGGATAGTTGATAGGGACGCGCAAAAAATGTTTGCAAACGCAGCCCGGTTAACTTGACCGCAGTTTCCAGGCGGTAGAGCCGACCTATTGAAACTGCTCTGAAATACCTCGGGCGCGAGACGCGATCGCCACGCGGACACGCATCCTCGAAGCGTGAATGCGGGGGCGAATCGTTCTCAGCAATTTCGAAACCATCTATCAGACGTTCAACAGCGCGTTCGCATCGTTCTCACAATTGCCGTTTCTACTCTGGGGAAAGTTTCTTTGAAGGGAGAACTAATGAAAGGCATTTCCAACCGAGCGATCGTGGCACTCGCGCTAACCGCAGCCATGGGCGTAGGTATCCCGGCCGCGGCGTACGCCAGTTCACCGGCGCCGTCCACGACCACAACCACCCCCAGTGCCAATTTCTTGGCCGCCCAAAAAGCGCTGGAGGCCCAACTCGCGAGCCGTGTCACGCGACTTCAGCACCTGAATGCCGACGTCACGGGGGCGAGCACGTTGAGCGCCAATACGTCGGCGACACTTCAGGCTCGCCTTTCGACCGAGGAGTCGAGCATTAACTCCCTGGTCGCGAAGGTTCCAACGGACACCACCTACGCAGAACTCGACGCGGACCGAGCGGCGATGCTCAAGGACAATCGCGTGTTCGCCGTGATGTCACCTCAGGTCTTCGAGATGATCGAGGCGTCTGTCGTGGCGGGTCAGGTAACGACGATGCAGGGCAACGAGTCGACGCTTCAAAGCGAAGTCGCGTCGCTGACCGGACTGGTGGGATACCAGAATGCTCTGAACCACTACAACAACTACGTTGCTCGCATTTCTAACTGGTCGACCAAAATTGTTACTACCGAAAACGTCGTACTGGCGCAGTCGCCGCAGGGCTACCCGGGTAACACGCGAATCTTCGTCAACGAGAATCGCCAGATCCTCGACGCGAACATTGCTCTCGCGTATGCCTCGTATGACGCGAGCATTATTGGTCTCGCGGCCGGCGGCTACACCGGTTCGTAAGGAGTCAATTCATATCTGAATGATCGCTGACGCGCGTGGCGTGGTTGGTGGCACCCGCCATCGACCACGTCACGCGCGTCTTCACGTGTGAGTGTCGGAGTCGTAGCTTCAGAGATGGAGGTAGTAGTAGCGAGCGAGTGAAACAACGTTCGCGAAGGGGATCTTGAAGTCGAGGTAGACCGAGCAGTGGTAGGACCCTTGGTAAAGGCGACCGTGATCGTCGCAGGAGTCGACGTCGTGTCGTAGATCTCGTATCCGCTCGACCCGAGTTCCCCGAGGCTTTCTCGCACGGATCCCGGCGCACGATAGATCGCCGTCACCGTCGCGACCGACCCGATGGACACCTGGAGTTCGCTCGATTGATCCGAGTACAGACATGTGTCGATTGGATGGCCGTCGTTGCGAGTTATCTGGGGCGTTGCGGAGATGTCGGCCACTTTGGCGCCCATGGCGGCGGCAACCTCCGATTTCGCGACGTGCGTGCAGGGCGCGGGTAGCTTGATCGGCGTCGCCGCACGCGCTCGGGGCTCGGGGCGCGAGTGTGGCGAGAAAGATGAGCCCCGAGCACCACAGAGTACGCAGGTATCGCGCGCATCAAGCGCTGGCTCGAATCCATGGACGACCTCCCCAGTGGCTTCGATTTTAAACTTCTCCCAAACGCAGTCCACAGGATTTGAGTCAGAGAACGCTATCGAGGAAGGTCTCTCACTCGGGGAGGAGTCCTTTCTTTGAATCCTTCTTCGCGTGCTTTTCGTTTCGCTTTTCTTTCAGCGATTTGCCGACCTTCTTGGAATTATGTTGACTCGGCGATTTATTGGCCATCGTGTCTCCTCTAGTAAGCAACGCCGCAATTGGCGGCGTTGCGACCACTCCGAGGGCAACCACCATCGAAGTCATCCGACTTCGAGGGGTAACTCTCCTTGTTGGATCTCGTTACGACCTTAACGACTTCCCATTCAGAAATGGGAACCTAGGCCCGCGAGACGGTCAGTGCACCGAAAGCGCAGACGTCCACGAGGGAATGACGTCACCCACGGGGGTGTTCAAGACATCGTGCAGCAATCCGCCATACACGGAGCGAAAGTCCGTCGTCACTTGAAGATTCCCGTTGACGTCGAGAGTATTCAGCGGGGGTTGTTCGCTATATAGACCCCCCTTGACTGAGTTGCCAATGAGTAGCACCGGAGCGGAGGTGCCGTGATCGGTGCCGTCGCCGGCGTTTGACATGACCCGGCGACCAAACTCCGAATAGATCATGACCGTCACGTCGTTGGACCGGCTTCCCGCGCTAATGCTCGTCATGAAGGCCCCAATTGCCGCGTCGACCTCAGCCAACAAGGCATTCTGATCGGATTGTTCGCCGGTGTGCGTGTCGAAGGAGCTCAGATTCACTTCCCACACTCGCGTAGGCACGTTGGCGTTGATTAACGTCGAGACGATCGACAACTGCTGGCCGAGGTTCGAGCCTGTCGGCGACGTCGGGACGAGCGGGCTAAGTAGCTGAGCCGTTGCATAGAAGTCGCTAATCGACGTCGCGGCACCGGCCTCTAAGCGAACGTCAGACGACGACGTACGTCCGAGGCGCGGCAAGAGCGGGGCCACGGGTCCCCACGGGAGTTGTATTCCTCTGACATCCACCATCGAGGCGACACTTCTTTCGCCAATCATGGAAGGTGGCAATGTCGACCCGATGCCAATGGCGTTAAAGGGATTGTGCGGTTGGATATCAAGCCAGCGGCCGATCCACCCGGACGTGGCGTCGGCGGACAGCGTTGCGGACTGCCAGATGGCCATCGAAGAGAAATGCGACAAGCTGGGGTTGGGATAGCTCACCCCTTGAACGATCGCCACCTTGTTCTTACCGTACAGCGCGCTAATTGATGGCATGGATGCGTTGAAGGCGAGGGTATCGCTGAAGGGGAGAACCTGTGACCCGGAAAGAGCGATGTTTGATCGGACGCTCTTATAGGTCGGGTCGGTGAAGGGAACCACGGTGTTGAGCCCGTCGTTGCCGCCGTAGAGAGTCACCATGACGAGAATCGGTGTGGTGAGTGGCAACGGCGAGGAATTCGCCGCACTCGCCAAGGATTCGAGGGACAGTTGAGTGGACATTGCTGCAAAGGCGCTCGCCCCCGTCCACTGCAGAAACCGCCGACGGTCGAACTCGCAGTTGATCATGCGCTCACCACGTACTCGGGTGAGAGAAGCGCCGCGAGGGCTAGTTCCGATGGAGATCCGGTCGCCGTCGCAAGGGCGCTGCCCGTTCGCCGCGACCATTCGGCCACGCCCAGCCAGTCGGCGCACGCCTGAACCATTTTCGATTTGGGCACCGAGAGTGGCGAGAGATCGCCTTTCGTCACGATGCTCTGGGCCAGATCAAATCGATACTGGAACGCAACGCCGCTAAGCCACGCCTGACCGAACGGCCAGCCACCCACGTTGGGCGGATTGAACGGTATTTGGCCCATCTGGGTGAGACTCCACTGAGTGTCTCCCACGTTCAACGACGAAGGCCGGACCTTTAACGCTTTACAGGCTCCGACGAACCATTCCACCGGTGACTTCACCAGAGAGTTTGCGGGTTCGCTCCACGCCGAAGAGTGGACCAACGCGCTCACAAGTGATGAGATATCTCGACTTGTGAAACTCGAGGCGAGCGACGCCTGGGGCGTAGTTGAACCGGAGACGAAGCGGAACCAGAGACGATCTGTGATGAATTTGGCGTTTTCTTGTTTTGAAACGACGAACGAGGCGAAGGTCTCGGCGTTGAGTTTCGACGTGGTGCCGAGAATCGTGACGGGCTCGGAGTAGTGCTGTTTCTCATCAAAGGTGACTACACCGTTCGAGGGGTTGGTCGAGTACCCCGTCAGGGCACGGGCCGCGGCTGTGACGTCATGTTGGGTGAATTTGTTCACACCGAGAGTCATCAGCTCCATGAACTCGCGGGCGAGATTCTCATTCGGCGATGAGACGTAGTTCTCCTCGTTGTCGAGCCAGTAGTTGAGTGCTCCGTCTACCACCATCTTTCTCGCCATGTCCTCGAAATTCGCGAGCGCGTACGTGCGCATCGTGTTGTACTGGTTTTGCATGGTGAGTGGATAGAGCACTTTTGAGACCGACGTCGCCCAATGTCCGTGCCAGAACCACGTCATACGATCGGTCAACGGATAGCGAGATGCGGCCATTCGATCGAGAGACCATGACACGAGCTCTGCCTGACCCGAATAGATGGCGTTCCAGAACGCGGTCGCATTCGTCAACGGAATGGGGCCAAGATTCGGGAGGGAAGCTTCAGGGACTGAATCGAGTCCGGGGTCAGCGAGACCATGTTCGAGCACAGTCGCTCGTGTCGCCTCAAGGCCGCGCTGCAAGAGCTCCGCGTACTGACCGGGCGTCGGACCGAAGTTGAAGCGGTGAATGAGTCGAGCTATGGCCAGACGCTGCTCGTACTCCGCGGTAGCCGTCACTCCAGCAACGTATCGCGGCAATCTTCTCAGCTTCCAGGAATTTTGTTACAACACGGAGACGTTTCGAGATATTGGGCTGCGCTGACGTTTCGTGTCCGGTAAGTCCGTTCCCGACATTCCACGAGCAAGCCGTGCTAGGAATGACAAAATTCTGCGCTGATCTGGGAGGTTCACGGGATGTACTGCACAAGTTGCGGTACCCAGGCGCTTGAGGGAGCCGCCTTCTGTGCTCAGTGCCGAGCGCGACTCACACCGCCTACGAATGCTTCCTCGGAGCCGAGCGCGGAGAACGTCACGTACCACTCGGCGCCAACGCCCCCGCTCTCGTCGCCCCCCGGGGGAAGTCCGTATCCACCCGGCTACGGTCCGCCGCGCACCGCGGGCTACCCCATAGGACCGAACATCCGGATCGATCCCGTTTGGAATCTTCCCCTCGCGCCGTGGTGGAAACGCTTTCTCGCGATTCTCCTCGATGGATTCATCGTGAGCGCGGGCTACGACAACTATCAATAGCGCACCGCTTTTCGCTGTCGCATGTCACGGGCGAGGGAGTCTTCGCGCCATTCGTGCTGTTCCCGATCGCCCTGTTACTGGGCTACTTACGCCATAAGACCGGTCGTCTCGCGGCCGGAATGGTGGCGCACGCGACGTTCAACGCGTCAGTCCTTCTACTATTCCTGGTGCCAGCGCTTCGCTAGGAGACTGTTGAATTAGTCGCTTTTGAGAGACTCGTCCGGAACGGCAACGAAGACCAACACGCTGTAGAACTCTCAGACGGCTTCAAATCGTCGTCCAAGTCAAATCAGTCCAACAAAAATCGCGAGTGCAAATCTCGGTCTGGATTATTCAACAGACTCCTAG
>PLON01000074.1 GCA_003142095.1 Acidimicrobiaceae bacterium
CGCCAGACCGTCTCGGTCTGGGGCTCAACGCCGGCCACGGCGTCAAAGACGGCAACCGCGCCGTCGAGCACTCGAAGCGAGCGCTCGACTTCGACGGTGAAGTCGACGTGGCCGGGGGTGTCGATGATGTTGATGCGGTTGCCGTTCCAGTAACAGGTGGTGGCGGCGGAAGTAATGGTGATGCCACGCTCTTGCTCTTGGACCATCCAGTCCATGGTGGCGGCGCCTTCGTGGACCTCGCCGATTTTGTAGTTCTTGCCCGTGTAGAACAAGATGCGCTCGGTCGTGGTGGTCTTGCCCGCGTCGATGTGGGCCATGATGCCAATATTGCGAACTTTGTCCAGGGGGTATTCGCGTGCGGTCATTTCTCTTACA
This sequence comes from Acidimicrobiaceae bacterium, assembly GCA_003142095.1. Lineage (GTDB taxonomy): Bacteria > Actinomycetota > Acidimicrobiia > Acidimicrobiales > RAAP-2 > RAAP-2. The sequence goes on from PLON01000074.1 coordinate 376, forward strand.
AACTCTCTTTAATTACCAGCGATAGTGGGCAAAAGCCTTGTTGGACTCGGCCATCTTGGCCATGTCCTCACGGCGCTTCACCGCCGCGCCCACGCCGTTGCTGGCGTCAATGATCTCGTTGGCCAAACGGTCGGCCATCGTCTTTTCGCGGCGCTTTTTCGCGAAGTCGGTTAGCCATCTTATAGCGAGCGTCGTCGAACGACGCGGGCGAACCTCGACGGGCACCTGGTAGGTCGTGCCACCGACGCGGCGCGAACGCACCTCGAGCTCGGGACGGACGTTTTCGAGGGCGCGCTTCAAGGTGGCGACGGGGTCGGTGCCGGTCTTCTGTTCGACCTGCTCGAGGGCCGAGTAGACAATGCGCTCGGCGATGGTGCGCTTGCCGCGCTCCAAGATCTTGTTGGTGACCTGGGTCACGAGAACCGACTTGTAGATCGGGTCGACCGGGATCTCCCGGCGTACGGCGGGGCCTTTACGAGGCATTATTTCTCCCTCTTGGCGCCGTAGCGACTACGGGCCTGCTTACGATCGCGCACACCAGAAGTGTCGAGCGCGCCGCGGATGATCTTGTAACGCACACCCGGGAGGTCCTTCACGCGTCCTCCGCGCACGAGCACGATGGAGTGCTCTTGGAGGTTGTGGCCCACGCCGGGAATGTAGGCCGTGACTTCCACGCCCGAGGTCAGGCGCACGCGGGCCACCTTACGCAGAGCGGAGTTGGGCTTCTTGGGCGTGACGGTGTGCACGCGGGTGCAGACCCCACGTCGTTGCGGGGCCCCCTTCAGGGCCGGCGTCTTCGTCTTTGAAACCTTGTCCTGTCGGCCCTTTCGGACCAACTGTGCGATTGTGGGCACGCGGAACCTCTCTTGTTGGTACAACTCGTTAGCCCGCCGGCGTCAGCCAGTGGGCGGACTGTCAATCCTACGACAAATATCCGTCGTACGGCAAGCCCGCCGCCGCCCGGCGAGAGCGGCGGCGCGCTTACGCGTTAGAGCGCCTGACCGCCGAGTTGATCCTCGGGGTTCACAGCGTCGTTCTCGGGCAGCGCCGACTCGTCGTAGGTCGCCGTGCCGATGTTCTGGAAGGCGCTCAAGTCAGCACTGAAGGAGTCATCGCTCGAGAGCTCACCGAGCAAGCTCGCGAGGTCGAGGTCGTCGTCGCTAACCTGCGCCCAGGCGGGCAGCAGCTCGGCGTCGGGCATGTCGAGACGCAGTTCACGCTTGTTGTAGTACTCAAGTCCCGAACCGGCCGGAATCAACTTACCGATGATGATGTTTTCCTTCAGGCCCACGAGGTGGTCGCGCTTGCCTTCGATGGCGGCCTCGGTGAGCACGCGCGTCGTCTCTTGGAACGACGCGGCTGAGAGCCACGAGTCCGTCGCGAGCGAGGCCTTCGTGATACCCATGAGTTGCGCGCGGCCGTCGGCGGCTTCTTTGCCGCTGGCCTCGATCTCGTCGTTGGTGTCGTTGAAGAGCTTTACGTCCACGAGCGCGCCGGGCAGCCAGTGTGACTGGCCGGCGTCGACGATCTGCACGCGCCGGGTCATCTGGCGCACGATCAACTCGATGTGCTTGTCGTGGATCGACACACCCTGGTCGCGGTAGACGTTCTGGACCTCTTCGACCAAGTACTGCTGAGTCTCGCGAGTACCGCGGAACTTCATCATGAGCTTGGGGTCGAGGGGACCGTCGTGCAACGGCGTGCCGACTTCAACTTCCTGGCCGTCTTCGATGAGGAGGTGGCGAGCAATCGAGATCGACTCCTCCTGCACCTGACCCTCGTCGCCGACGAGGGTGACCTTACGTTCGCGTCCGATGAGCTCTACGCGCACCGATCCCGAAAACTCGGCGACCGCAGCGGCACCCTTGGGGGTACGCGCCTCAAAGAGCTCCACCACGCGCGGCAGACCGTGAGTGATGTCGCTCTCGGTCACACCACCGGAGTGGAAGGTACGCATGGTGAGCTGAGTTCCCGGCTCACCAATGGACTGAGCCGCGATTACACCGACCGCTTCGCCCAACTCCACCAGTTGGTGGGTCGCGAGCGAAAGGCCGTAACACGCGGCGCAGACTCCTTGGATGGCGTCACAGGTGAGCGTCGTACGCACGCGCACGCGCGTAACCGAGGCGTCGTCGCGCAGTCGCTCGACGTCGTCCATCAGCAACATGGTGCCGGCCGTAATGACCGAACCGTCACTGAGCGACACGTCTTCGGCGACGACGCGTCCCCAGAGCTTCGTCTCCAAGTGCGCGCGCTGGGCGCGAGTGTCGGGGGCGACGTGTTCAATCCACATGCCTCTCGCGGTGCCGCAGTCGAACTCTTTGACAATCAGTTCCTGAGCGACGTCGACGAGTCGACGGGTCAGGTAGCCCGAGTCCGCGGTGCGAAGCGCGGTGTCACCGAGACCCTTACGGGTGCCGTGGGTCGAGATGAAGTACTCGAGCACCGACAGGCCCTCGCGGAACGAGGACTTGATCGGACGAGGAATCATCTCACCGCGCGGGTTGGACACGAGGCCCTTCATGGCGGCGATCTGACGGATCTGCTGCGAGTTACCACGAGCACCCGAGTCGACCATCTGGCGAATCGGGTTCTCCTCGATGGCGTTCATCGCGCGGTCGGTAGCGTCACCGACCTCCTTGTTCGCGTTGGTCCAGATCTCGATCTCCTGCTGGCGACGTTCGTCGTCGACGATGACGCCGCGACGGTAGTTCGTCTCGACCTTGGCGGCCTGCTCCTCGTACTTCTCGAGGATCGCGGCCTTCTCCGGGGTCGTGATGATGTCGTCAATGGAAATCGTGAGTCCGGACTTCGTCGCAAAACGGAATCCGAGCGACTTGATGGCGTCGAGTGATTCGGCCACTTCTTGACGCGAGTAACTCGCCGAAATCTCTTCGACGATCGTGCCGATCGGCACGGCGTTCTTACCAATGAGCTCGTTCACGTAACGGAACCCGAAGGGCAGCGCCTCGTTGAAGAGGACGCGTCCGGGGGTCGTCACGAGCGCACGGCTCGCGCCGACAACGTCGATGCCCGCCGACTCGAGGCGCGTGTCGAGTGAGGAACCCTCGAGCGGACGAATCTGGATGGGCGTACGCAGCCCCACCAACTTGTCCGACACCGCGTTCTCGATCTCGTAGACGTGACGGTAGACCTTGGGGTGCTCGACCTCTTCTTCAGCCGGCAGCGTCAAGTAGTACGCACCGTAGACCATGTCCTGGGCCGGTTCGGTGATCGGACGACCGGTCGCCGGGGTGAAGATGTTGTTCGTCGAGAGCATCAAGATGCGCGCTTCGGCCTGTGACTCCGCCGAGAGCGGTACGTGCACGGCCATCTGGTCACCGTCGAAGTCGGCGTTAAACGCCTTACAGACGAGGGGGTGAATCTGGATGGCCTTGCCGTCGACGAGGATCGGCTCGAAGGCCTGAATGCCGAGGCGGTGAAGGGTCGGGGCGCGGTTGAGCAACACCGGGTGTTCGCGAATGACCTCTTCGAGGACGTCCCAGACCACGGTCTTGCGACGTTCCACCATGCGCTTGGCGCTCTTGATGTTCTGCGCCATCTGCGTCTCGATGAGGCGCTTCATGACGAAGGGCTTGAAGAGTTCGAGGGCCATCATCTTGGGCAGACCACACTGGTGCAGCTTCAGCTGAGGACCAACGACGATCACCGAACGTCCGGAGTAGTCGACGCGCTTACCGAGCAGGTTCTGACGGAACCGACCCTGCTTGCCCTTCAACATGTCCGAGAGGCTCTTCAGCGGGCGGCCACTCTGGCCAGCCACCGGGCGTCCACGACGGCCGTTGTCGAAGAGCGCGTCCACGGCTTCTTGGAGCATGCGCTTTTCGTTGTTGACAATGATGTCCGGCGCGCCGAGATCCAGCAGTCGCTTCAGGCGGTTGTTGCGGTTGATGACGCGACGGTAGAGGTCGTTCAAGTCCGACGTGGCAAAGCGGCCACCGTCGAGTTGGACCATCGGACGAAGGTCGGGAGGAATGACCGGTACGGCTTCAAGAATCATGGCGCGCGGGTCGTTCAAGCGGTGACCGTGCTCGTCGCGACGGTTGAAAGACTGCACGATGGCGAGACGCTTCAAGAACTTCGCGTGACGCTGCGCGCTGAGGGGCTTGCGCCCATCCTTCGCGTCGATCATCTCGCGCATGACCTTTTCCTCGTCGTCGAGGTTCATCCGGTCGATCAGTTGCAGAATCGCGTCGGCACCCATGCCGCCTTCGAAGTACTCGCCGTAGCGAAAGTCCATCTCGCGGTACAGCACTTCGTCTTCGATGATCTGACGGCTGTGGAGTCCCTCGAAGGTGTCGAAGGCCTGCTTCGCCAGTTCGCGCTCTTCGGCGAAGCGCGAGCGCACGCCGTCGAGTTCCTTTTCGGTGCCGCGCTGCAGGGCCCGAAGCTCGGACTCCTTCGCGCCGTCGGCCTCGAGCTTCGCGGCGCGAGTCTCGATCTCTTTGAGCTTGTTGTCGAGCGCTTTTACTTCACGCTCGGCGACTTCGAGGAGCTCATCGTTCAGACCCACGCGCAGTTCCGCGAGGTCGTCGTGGCGACGAGCTTCGTTGACGTAGGTGACCATGTGGGCGGCGAAGTAGATGACCTTCTCCAACTGCTTGGCCTTGAGCTCTTCTTTGGGCAACGTCCCCATCAAGAGGTAGGCCAGCCACGAACGCGTTCCGCGCAGGTACCAAATGTGCACGACTGGTGCGGAGAGCGCGATGTGACCCATGCGCTCGCGGCGCACCTTGTCACTCGTCACTTCTACGCCACAGCGCTCACAGACGATGCCCTTAAAGCGCACGCGCTTGTACTTGCCACAGGCGCACTCCCAGGCCTTCTGCGGTCCGAAGATCTTCTCGCAGAACAGGCCATCCTTTTCGGGACGGAGCGTACGGTAGTTGATCGTCTCAGGCTTCTTCACTTCGCCTGAGGACCAACTGCGGATGTTCTGGGCAGTGGCGAGACCGATGGAGATCTCGTCGAACTGGTTTACGTCGAGTGGACTCATGACAACTTCCTTTCGGCGGCACGTCGAGCGTCTTCTTCGTCACTGCCACGCTCGGGACGACTGATGTCGATTCCGAGTTCGCGCGTGACCGAGAAGAAGTCCTCTTCGGTGTCGGCCAGATCAACGTGGGCGCCAACCTTGTCGCGCACTTCCACGTTCAAACAGAGCGACTGCATTTCTTTAATGAGCACCTTGAACGATTCGGGGATTCCCGGCTCGGGCAGGTTCTGACCCTTCACGATGGCTTCGTAGGCGCGTTCGCGACCCTTCATGTCGTCCGACTTCACCGTCAACAGCTCCTGCAGGGCGTAGGCGGCACCGTAGGCCTCGAGGGCCCACACTTCCATCTCACCGAAGCGCTGGCCACCGAACTGGGCCTTACCACCGAGGGGCTGGGCCGTGATCATCGAGTACGGGCCGGTCGAACGGGCGTGGATCTTGTCGTCGACCATGTGGGCGAGCTTCAAGATGTAGGCGTAGCCCACCGAGATCGGACTGTCGTAGGCCTCACCGGTGCGACCGTTGTAGAGCGTGACCTTGCCGTCGTTGTCCCCCGCGAGCATGCGCTTGCCGTTTTGACCGTCGACGTTGAGCGTCTCGAAGGTGTGCTGAATCGTCGGCTTGTCCTTCGCGCGCTCGGTCTCGTCCCAGTGGGCGCCGTCGAAGGACGGCGTCGCCACGTAGACGGCGGGCTCGGTGCGCGGACGGGTCTTGCGATACGGACGGGTCACGGGGTCGCGCTGGTCGTCGTGACCAGAGGTCCCCACGGCCGGGTTGACTTCAAGGCCGGCCCAGCCGTGTCGCGCGGCGTAACCCAGGTGACTCTCGAGCACCTGGCCCACGTTCATACGACTCGGCACCCCGAGCGGGCTCAAGATGATGTCGATCGGCGTACCGTCGGACAGGAAGGGCATGTCCTCTTCGGGCAAGATCTTCGAGATGACGCCCTTGTTGCCGTGGCGTCCGGCGAGCTTGTCGCCCTCGGAGATCTTGCGCTTCTGAGCGACGTAGACCTTCACCAACTGGTTGACGCCGGGCTGCATTTCGTGGTCTTCGTCACGGCTGTAGACCTTGACGTCGATGACCTTGCCGGACTCACCGTGGGGAACCTTCAGCGAGGTGTCGCGCACTTCGCGCGCCTTCTCACCAAAGATCGCACGCAAGAGGCGCTCTTCGGGGCTCTGCTCGGTCTCACCCTTCGGGGTGACCTTACCGACGAGGATGTCGCCGGGCTCAACTTCGGCGCCGATGCGCACGATGCCGAGGTCGTCGAGGTCGGCGAGGATGTCGTCGGGCAGGTTGGGAATGTCGCGAGTGATCTCTTCGGCACCGAGCTTGGTGTCGCGAGCGTCGATCTCGTACTCCTTCACGTGGATCGACGTCAAGACGTCGTCGCGCACGAGACGCTCATTCAAGATGATCGCGTCTTCGTAGTTGTAGCCCTCCCACGGCATGTACGCCACGAGCAAGTTCTTGCCCAGAGCCAACTCACCGTTGCTGGTGCTCGTACCGTCGGCCAACAGATCACCGGCCGTGACGGTCTCGCCACCGAAGACGAGGGGCTTCTGGTTGATCGACGTGTCCTGGTTAGAACGACGGAACTTGTTGAGGTTGTACGTCTTGCGACCGAAGGCCTTCCCGTAACGGTCGACGGCGTCCTTTTCGTACTCAACGACGATGCGGTCGCCCGAGACGGACTTGACGACACCGCTACCTTCGGCGATCAACACGTCACCGGAGTCGAGCGCGGCGCGCGCTTCCATACCGGTGCCCACGAAAGGAGCCTCGGGCATGATGAGCGGCACGGCCTGCTTTTGCATGTTCGCACCCATGAGGGCGCGCTGGGCGTCGTCGTGCTCGACGAACGGAATGAGCGACGTCGCGACCGAGATGATCTGCTTCGTCGACACGTCCATCAACTCGACTTCGTCGGGCTTCACGAAGTCAATCTCCGACGTGGTCGAGGACGACTTGTTCGTCGAACCGACGCGCAGACCCGTACCCACGGGACCGCGGCGTACGAGGACGCGCTCGGAGTTGATCTGACCGTGCTCGTCGACTTCGGTGTTGGCCTGGGCGATGACGTACCGCTCTTCTTCGTCGGCCGTGAAGTACTTGATCTCACCGGTGACCTTGCCGCCGGTGACCACGCGGTACGGCGTTTCGATGAAGCCGTACTCGTTGATACGTGCGTAGGTCGCGAGGTAGCCAATAAGACCCACGTTCGGGCCTTCGGGCGTCTCGATGGGACACATGCGTCCGTAGTGCGAGGAGTGGACGTCACGAACTTCAAGTCCGGCGCGCTCACGTGAGAGTCCGCCTGGTCCGAGAGCCGACAAGCGGCGCTTGTGGGTTAGACCCGAGAGCGGGTTGTTCTGGTCCATGAACTGGCTGAGCTGGGAGGTCGCGAAGAACTCCTTGATCGCCGACATCACGGGACGGATGTTGATCAACGTCTGGGGCGCAATAGCTTCGACGTCCTGGGTGTTCATGCGCTCGCGCACGACACGCTCCATACGCGACAGACCGGTACGCAGTGCGTTTTGGATCAGTTCGCCCACGCTGCGGATACGGCGGTTCGCGAAGTGGTCCTGGTCGTCGATGCGGTACGTGGTCTCCTTCGCGGTGCGGTCGCGCGCGAGGTTCAACAGGTACGTGGCGGTCGCTAAGACTTCGGCCTTCGAGAGAACGTGCAAGGCGGTGTTCGGACGCTCGAGCAGGTCGCCGAAGAGTTCGAGGTTCTTCGCGACTTCCTCGCCGAGCTTGCGGTCGAGCTTGTAGCGACCAACACGACTGAGGTCGTAGCGCTTCTCCGAGAAGAAGGCGCCCTCGAAGTACTGACGCGCCGCTTCGACGGTCTGCACTTCACCGGGACGCGCGCGACGGTAGATCTCGAGCCACGCGGTCTCTTGACTCGCGCGCACAAAGTTCTCGGGCGTGTCTTCGATGTTGAACTTCTCCATGTGCTTGGAGATTTCGAGGTGGGCCTTCTTCCAGTCCACGTGGAACTGGTCCTCGAGGAAGTCGAAGTGCGCGATGAACTTCTCGAAGAACTTCTCGTCCATTGAGGTGTCGAGGGCGCGCAGCAGAGTAAAGATTGAAATGCGACGCTTGCGCGCAATACGCGCACCGGCGTTGGCCGACTTGTTTTTCTTCTCTTCGAGGTCGACCTGGAGCCACTCACCGCGGCTCGGGTGAATCGTGCCTTCGAAGGCAACCTTCTCGTCCTTGCCGGGCTGGAACAACACGCCGGGCGAACGCACGAGCTGGCTGACAACAACGCGCTCGGTGCCGTTGATGATGAATGTTCCCTGTTCGGTCATGATCGGGAAGTCGCCCATGAAGACGGTCTGCTCTTTGATCTCACCGGTTTCGGAGTTGAGAAAGCGCGCGCGCACGAAGATGGGCTGGGAGTACGTCGTGGCGCGCTGGCGGCACTCTTCCACGGTGAACTTCGGCGGACTCTTCAAGTCGGCGTCATCGGGGTCGAACTCAAGTTCGAGCGAAAGTCGACCGGTGAAGTCGGTAATTGGTGAAATCGCCTCGAAAGCTTCACGCAGGCCCTGCTTCATAAATAAGTCGAAGCTGTCGCGCTGAATTTCAAGAAGGTTAGGCAGGGGGTGGGCTTCACCCAATGCCGAGAAGTTAAAGCGCTCCGGGCTAGTGGACCGAGACGTCAACGGTCATCCTCCGTGTGAGTGGGTGGCTACTAATACGCGCCGAGTCAAAGCACAAAACGGCGTCAAGGGATGACGAAGTTGAGGGCAGGAACACGGTCATACAACTCTAGTGGTTCTGCCGGAGAATGCGCAACTGGCGCTCTCGATAGAGAAACGCGGCCGTCCGAAACGGTTGCGCTTACCCTAGGCAGAATCACCGCTCAGGTCAAGTATTTCTCGACCCAAGGAGGTGGTCCCGGCCGGCGAACCGGCCGGGACCCCTTATAACTCTTGAAATTACTTGAGTTCTACCGTGGCGCCGGCGGCCTCAAGGGCTGCCTTCGCCTTCTCGGCGTCGGCCTTGGAGACCTTCTCAAGAACGGGCTTGGGTGCGCCGTCGACGAGGTCCTTGGCTTCTTTCAGGCCCAGGCTGGTCAGTGAACGCACTTCCTTGATCACCTGGATCTTCTTGTCGCCACCGCTCGTCAAAATAACGTCAAAGTCGCTCTTCTCTTCTGCGGCGTCAGCGGCGTCGCCGCCACCGCCGGCCGGGGCCGCAGCAACGGCCACGGGGGCCGCGGCGGTCACGCCAAACTTCTCTTCAAACTCTTTGAGAAGTTCGCTCAGCTCAATCACGGACAACTCCGCGATTCCGTCGAGAATCTGCTCCTTGGTCAGGGTTGCAGCCATGGTGATTCCTTTCTCTTCTTACTTCGTTGGGTTATTCGGCCGGTTCTTCCGCGGCGTCAACTGACGCCTCGGGCGTTTCGGAGTCGGACTCAACCGCGGGGGCTTCGTCCTCAACCTCCGCGACGGGCGTCGCGGTGTCGTCGCTCGCTGGCGAACCAGCTTCCTCGACCCCGGCCGGAGTCTCGGCGGTCTCGGGGGCAACGCTCGCCTCGGGAGCGGGTGCGCCGCCCTTCGAGTCGATCAGGGCCGAGAGACCGTAGGCGAAGTTTTGCGGGATGGCCTTCAAGAGACCGGCCATCGTGGTCATCGGCGAGGCGAGCAGGCCGGCGAAACGCGCGAGCAAGACGTCGCGGCTCGGCAGGTCGGCGAGCGCCGTCAAGTCCTTCAACGACAGGGACTTGCCGTCGAGCACGCCACCCTTGACGACGAGCGTCGGCGTAACCTTGGCGAAGTCGCGCAGGGCCTTCGCGACAGCTGAGACGTCACCGTTCACGAAGGCAATGGCCGTCGGGCCGTCGAGGAACTCCTCGAGGGGCTGCACCGAGGTGCCCGCAATGGCGCGGCGCACGAGCGTGTTCTTAAAGACCTTGTAGTCGGCGTCGAGCGTGCGCAACTGACGGCGAAGCGTCGAAATCTGAGCAACGGTCATACCGCGGTACTCGGTCACGACGGCCGTCGAGGTGGCGCCGACCTTCGCCTTCAGCTCGTCGACCGTGGCGACCTTCGCGGTGCGTACCTTGTTCATCGTGTCTCCTTCGCCGGATGCCGCCCGGGAACGGGCCGAAGACATCAACAGCGAACGAGTTTCAACGAAACTCGAACTCCCTCGTCAGGCGGACCAACGTCCCTTAAGCACTCGCGTGCACCGGATGTCTTCGGCGTTCTTCAAATCTGTGGCACTGGCTTCGTGCGGGTTCTATCGTAGTGAGCCGCTCGCGCGGCGTCAAAAGCAGTTAAGCCGTGGCCAACACCTCATCGACGGCGCGCGTGCGAGCCGGGTCAATCTTGACTCCGGGACCCATCGTCGATGAAACGGTGACGCTCATCAAGTAGCGACCCTTGGCGCTCGCGGGCTTGACCCGGACGATCTCGTCAATGACGGCCTGCACGTTACGTGCGAGGTCCTCGAGCGAGAAGCTGACCTTGCCCACGCGAAGCTGTACGTTGCCGATCTTGTCGGTGCGGTACTCGACTCGTCCGCCCTTGAACTCGGCGACGGCCTTCGCGACATCCATCGTCACGGTGCCCGTCTTGGGGTTCGGCATGAGGCCTCGCGGACCAAGAACTCGACCGAGTCCACCGACTTGACCCATGAGGTCAGGGGTCGCGATGGCGACGTCGAAGTCGAGGAATCCGCCGGCGACTTTGGCGACGAGGTCCTCGGCGCCCACTTCGTCGGCGCCCGCATCGCGAGCGACCTGGGCGGCCTCACCGGCGGCGAAGACCGCTACGCGGTTCGTCTTGCCAGTCCCAGCGGGCAACGACAGCGTGCCACGCACGATCTGTTCGGCCTTGCGGGGGTCGACGCCCAGGCGAATCGCCAGTTCGACGGTCTCGTCAAACTTGGCGGTCGAGAGAGTCTTGACCTTTTCGAGGGCCTCGGGGATGGTGAGCAGCTCTTCGCGGTCCACCTTCGCCAATGCGTTCTTGTAGTTCTTACCGTGCTTCATTATTCTCCTAGCCCGCGACCTTGATACCCATTGAGCGCGCGGTGCCGGCCACTTGGAGCTTGGCCATCTCGACGTCGTCGGTGTTGAGGTCCTTCAGTTTGGTCTTCGCGATCTCTTCGACCTGGTCCATCGTGACGGTCGCGGCGACTTCGCGACCCGCGAGGTGCGCGCCCTTCGCGATACCCGCGGCTTGGCGCAACAGCACCGGCGTGGGCGGGGTCTTCAAGATGAACGTGAAGGTGCGGTCTTCGTAGATCGAGATCTCGACGGGAATGACCGTGCCCCGCATCGACTCGGTCGCGGCGTTGTACTGCTTGCAGAACTCCATGGTCTGTACACCGTGGGGTCCCAGGGCCGTACCGACCGGCGGCGCGGGCGTTGCCCCACCCGCTTCGAGCTGAATTTTGACGACTGCTACAACGTTCTTGGCCATGGCCGTTCTCCTTAATTCGTTCTAGAGCTTCGTGACCTGCGTGAAGTCGAGCTCCACTGGGGTCTCGCGCCCGAAGATGTCGACCAGTACCTTGACTTTCAACTGGTCTTCGTTGATCTCGGCCACGTGACCCGAGAAGGTCGCAAAGGGGCCGGTCTTGATCTGCACCGTGTCGTTAACTTCGAACTCGTGGGTCGGCATGCGTCGCTTCGCGACGGGCTGCTCGACCCCTTCGACGTGGGGACGAATGATGTTGTCGACCTCGCGGCGCGTCAGCGCGGTGGGCCTGGTCTTCTCGGCGCCGACGAACCCGGTGACGCCGGGGGTGGAACCGATCACGTAGAAGATTTCGGGGTCGGGCTCGCAGCGAATCAAAAGGTAGCTCGGGAACATGCGCTTGGAGACGGTGACCTTCTTACCCGACTTGAACTCGGTCACGTCCTCTTCGGGCAGGTAGATCTCGTAGATCGACTCGCTCAGCTCGCGACTCTTGATGATGTTGTTGAGCGCTCCGATGACCTTTTGTTCGTGGCCGGCGAAGGTGTGCACGATGTACCAACGACCGGGCCGGTCGAAGGCGCTCTCGACAATGGGCTCGTCGTCTTCGTCGATGATGGTGACGTCGAGAATCTCCTCACCGTCAGTGGGGTCGTTTACGTCTATGTGGATTTCTACGTCGCTCATACTCGCCTACTTTGTAAAGAGAAACGACACGAAGTGGGAAAAGCCAAGTCCCAAACCAAAAATCAGTGACGTCATGAAGATCAGTACGAAAAGAACAATTGAGGTGTAGTTCACGACCTCCGGGCGGGTGGGCCAGGAGACTTGGCGCATTTCTTCGCGGACTTGGCGGAAGAACTCGCGCGGGGTGGCGCGATCGCTGCGACGGCGCTGGACGTCTTGCGCCGAGGTACGACGGGCCGTGGGTGCACCGTCGGCACCCACCTGACCTTGTCGCTGCATCATGCGCTTTTGTTCGCGATTCACCGTTCATCTCTCGTTCGTACTTCGTTACCGCGTCGAAAACCATCTTCGAGCAGGGCAGGAGGGACTCGAACCCCCAACCACCGGTTTTGGAGACCGGTGCTCTACCAATTGAGCCACTGCCCTTTGCGGGCGCAACCGAAATTTGGCCGTGCCCCCAGGGACGTCAATCTTAACACCACCGCCGAAACCCAATTTCGCCGGCCCGGCCCCCGAGCGTTACTAGGCCTTTCTTCGCGCGCGTGCGGCCGAGAGTGCGAGCGTCACCACGCTCAAGACGACGAGCGTAACGTAGGCGAGCGCGTTCACGTGGGCCACATCGCGCAGCAGGGCCACGACCCCCACGATCACGATGACCGCCACGGTGATCTCGGGCGTGTCGCCCACCAAAAAGTCCCACCAAAATCGGCCAAAGCCGCTCAGGAGGCGCCAGATCAAGGGTCGATCGCCCGAGGTGTCCTGCGCACTCACGAATTGACCGCCTTTGCCGTAGAGGAAGTTGAGACAAGAATGCGCACAATCACGGCCGCCGCGAGCGCGTAGATAACGACGAGCCCGAGAAGCATCACGTCATCGCCAGGCCAGCGGACCTTTAACCCCTCTCCCGTCCAAAAGGTGCCGTAACTCACGAGCATGATGCCGACCGCCATTTTCATGGCGTTCTCGGGAACGTTCGAGAGTTGCTTGGCAACAATGACGCCCACGATGCCCACCAACACGACCGCCACTCCCGCCACGGCTGCGGCGAGTCCGAGTCGATGCGCCGACGTGCCGAGGGTCAAGACGGCGATCACGATCTCGAGCCCCTCGAGAAACACGCCCTTGAAAGCAACGACGAAGGCAACCCCGTCTCGTCCCGGGCGCTCACCGGTCAGGGCCAGCGACGCCACGGTTTCGCGATAGATGGCGTCCTCGTCGTGCTTCGCCTTGTAGCCACTCGAGCGAAGGACGGCCTTGCGTAGCCACTGGAGGCCAAATATCAAAAGGACGATCCCGACAATGAGGCGAAGCGTCGAGAGAGGGACCTCCACCAACGCGGGACCGAGTACCGCCACCAGTGCCGCCAAGGCAACGAGGGCGACACCTACGCCTTCAAAGGCCGAGCGCCATCCGCGCGTGTGTCCAACCGCGAGCACAATGGTGAGGGCTTCCACCATCTCCACCGCGGCCGCCAAGAACACGGCTCCGACCAGAACGATCGTGGCCGACGTGGCGTTCACTGTGGCGATCATCTCTTCTCCTCCTTCGTAGAGTTCATAACAAAACAGGCCGACGGCTCCAGCGACACCCGCACCGCGGCGTCGCGATCATATCGACACTTCGAAAATACCTTGGTGAGCTCGGCCCCCTCACCGAGGGTAACGACGTGCTCGTACCCACGGCCGTTAAAGGCGACGTCGCGCACCACACCGCGCAGTCCCGCGCCCTCGTCGCTGCTGCGCAGAGACACCCCCGACGCGCGTACGAAGAGACGTCGCGACGTTTCATCAGTCCCCCCGAGATCAACGGCGGTGATGGTCGTGTCGGGAGCGATCGGCATCGTCACCTCGACGTGACCGTCGCCGGAGGAGCGAACGCTAGAGATCGCGAAGTCGCCGGCGACGCCCGTGAAGCGCGCTACGAAGTCGTTCGCCGGTCGCCGGTAAATCGTCTCGGGCGTGTCGAACTGCACCAGCGAACCTCGCTGGAGAACCCCCACTCGGTCGGCCAGCGCGAAGGCCTCGCTCTGATCGTGGGTGATGTAGATGGCCGTTGCTCCGGCGTCGCGCGTCAAGGTTGCGATCTCGACGCGTAGCTGCTCGCGCCGATCGGCGTCGAGGTTGGAGAGTGGCTCGTCGAAGAGAATGAGTCCGACGTCGGCCGCGAGCGCTCGCGCCAACGCCACGCGCTGTTGCTCGCCGCCGGAAAGGTCATTGGGGTAAGACTCGGCGAGGTGCGCAATGCCGACTTTTTCGAGCAGACCCTCCACCCGATCGCGGCGTGCGTCTTTCGAGAGAGCCGACTCAGCGAGCGGGAACGCGACGTTTCGTCGCACCGTCAGGTGCGGCCACAGCGCGTAGTCCTGAAAGACCATGGCGACGCCACGGCGCTCGGGCGGGAGGAAGACGTGGGGCCCCACGACTATTTTTTCCCCGAAGGTGATCGCGCCACCGCTCGGTCGTTCGATCCCGGCGACGCAGCGCAGCAGCGTCGTCTTTCCCGAACCGGACGGACCGAGCAGGACCACGAAAGTGCCAGGCTCGATATACAGATCGACGGACTTGAGCGCCACCGTCGTCGCGAACTCCTTCGTTAATCCTTCAATCGCGACGGGGAAGGGTTCGACGCGCTGTCCCTTCATCGCACCACACTCCAACCGACCCGACGCCACCCCACGGGCGTAAAGAGTCGATAGAGACCGAGCGCGATGAGGATGACGCCGAACATCTCGGCCAGTGTCAGCACCGTCATCGCGGTACCGGACCCCGACTGAAAGTTCCCGAGGTAGGACTGAATCGTTACCGAGGCCGGCTCCTGGCTCGGCGGATAGAGAATCTGCGAGATCGCGAGTTCAGAAATTGTCTTCGCGAACGTAAGGAGCCATCCCCACACGAGCACCCTCGACATCAAGGGAAGATTCGTCGTACGCCACGCCCGAAGACGCCCGGCGCCGTGAACTCGTGCGGCGTCGCCGAGCGACGCTTGAAGTTGGCTGACCGGGCCCGCCATAAATCGGGTCTGGCCCGGCAGAGCAGAGGCCACGAGCCCGAGCATCAACAGTGGCAACGTCTTGTAGATATCGACCACGTTGTGCGTGATGAAGCTGAGGTTGTAAAAGAAGATGTATCCGACACCGAGTACGACACCCGGGATAGCGACGGAACCCAAGAGAAAAATGTCGGTGATGCGCTGGCTCCATCCTCCGTTCGTCGCGATGAGACGTCGCGCCAGAATCACCGCCATGACGCCGGTGCCCGTCGCGACGACGAGACCCAACTGGTTCGACAGCAACAGTGGCGAGCCCAGTCCATTGTCGACGAGAGCGGGATGGAACACTTGGTTGTAGTAGCTGAGCGTGAAGTGAACGGCCGGTCCGGCGGCGTCACCGAGATTTTGGACGAAGGAACCGACGACGGCGCCAAGGATCGGCACGCCGAGGGCGAGGACCACGATGACACCGATTCCGACTGATACGTACAGACGTGGCAAGGGTCGAAACTCTCGCCGGCGCGGCACGCGAGTTCGCCCCGACAACACGGCGTACGACTTCGAACGACGCATCACCATCGACTGCGCCGCGATCGGGGGCACGGTTGAGAGAATGAGGACCCCGGCAATGACGGCCGCGACGGAGAAGTTGGCGGGAAAGTTCGAGATGGAGTTGAAGAGCGTGTACGTCGCCAAGGGAAAGTGCGCGTGGTAGCCGAGCGTGTCGGCAACTCCGAAGTCACTGATCGTCTCGGCGAAGCTGATGGCGAGCGCGCTCAACAGGGCGGGCGCCACGATCGGCAGCACGGTCCTCATAGTTCGAGCGCGCCCCGCGCCGTGGATGCGCGCCGCGTCCTCGAACTCTCCCCCCAACCCCTGGAGCCCGGCCGCCACGATGAAGTACGCGAACGGTAACGCCGACGACGTCAGGACGATGACAATACCGAGAGGCCCGAAGAATTCACCGTAGAGCCAATGGGTGTTCAGACCCATGGCGTGCGCCGCGCCGTAGGGCTCTAGAAGATCGGTCCACCCGAGGGTCATCATCCAGGTCGGCATGAGAAGCAACAGCCACATGGCGATCGCCCACACGCGACGTCCGGCGACGTTGGTGCGGTGAATGAGCCACGCGAGCATTGTCGCGATCGAGACCGCCAGCAACGCAACCAGGGTGGAGACCCACAACGAATTGAATATTCCCTGACCCGTGGAGCCTTGAAACGCCTCGCCGATGAAGCGAAAGGTAAACCACTGCGAACCCTGACCAAAGAGCCGGGGACTGACCGCGAGCGTCAAAAAGCATCCGACCGGAGCGATGATGAGCAAGAAGAGAACGATCCAGATCAGGGTCGAACTCGCCGACGGTCGTCGTCGACGACGGGCCGATGGTTCGGCGACGGGCAGATCGACCAGAACTGTCTCGAGCGCCTCGCTCGTCGCAAGAGTTAGTTCGGTCACGCTACAGGGGCTCGCGGCGACACCGAGGGGGGAGGTTCTCGGCGCCGCCGCGTGATGCTACGACGGTCAACTTGGAATGACGTTTTGGTCGAACCAGGAGTTAATCGAGCTTTCCAACGGTCCCCACACGTAGGGGTTGATGGTGATGGCATGGGTGGCCGAGAGCGCCGGGATGACCTTGTTCGCGGGGTTTTCGCCGTTCAGCACCGGCCAGAAGAGCGAGTCACCCTGAGGGTCACCCGTCTGCATGACCTTTTGGCCGGCCGGCGCCATCACCCAGTCGACAAACTTCTTGGCGTCGTCGCGTACGATCAGCGGCTGCTTCGCGTCAATGCCGATGGCGCTCGGCAGGGCGATGGAGTAGTTGAGGTACTTCACGCGAATCGTTGGAAAGGAACCGTTCAACTCGTCGCCGTAACAGGCCGAACTCTGGACGACGGCCATGCTGATCGAACCCTGCTCCATCGCGCCGAGGGTTGGACCGTTGGTCGAACTCACGAGGAGACCGTTCTTCGCGAGCTTCGAGAAGAAGGTCTTGCCTGCGGCAACGGCTTTCGATGTCGATCCGCTCTTGTAGGCACCAACTTCATTCATCACGCCGGCGATCAACGGGAACGTGGGACCCGACTGCGCGGGGTCGTTCATTCCGAGTACCCCGTTGTACTTGGCTTCGCTCAACTGCGCCCAGGTGCTCGGCAACTGGTTGGCCTTTACGACCGCCGAGTTGTAGCAGAGGGCTCCCGTCACGGTGAGACCCGTCGGGGTGTAGCTACCGTCGGAGGGAACATTGGCTTTGCCGAGCGGGTTAAAACTCACGTTCGGCACGCTGTGCTTCTCGAGCAGTCCCCGATCGTCGAGTTCGGCGAAGGCCGTGGCCCCGTCGACCCAGAGGACGCCCCACTTGGGGTTATCGCCCTCGGCTTGAATCTGTTCAAGAAGCGGACCCGTGGAATTGTCGTTCAACGTCACGGTGAAGCCCGGGTGTGTTGCGTTAAAGGCAGTCACCGCGGCGTGGTCGTACCCCTGAGCGGAATAGAGCACGAAGCCCGGATTCGACGCGCCGTGTGCAGACCCGGCAAGAACGGTTAGTGATGCTGCAAGGGCAGCACCTGCGGCGCCCGCGCGAAGCCAGGCAGTTCGGTAACGGCGTTGGAGTGGTCTCATGACACACTTTTTACGGTCACCGATTTAACGCAGGGTGACCAACGTTCGCCGAGGGTTCGAAACCTTTGAGCCGTGGCCGTCACTCACTGAGGACGCCCACAGCAAATGGCCCGGCTAGCGGGTCTCCTTGTGCAGCGTGTGCTTGCGCTCCCACTGACAGAACTTCTTCATTTCGATGCGCTCACGGTCGTTGACCTTGTTTTTGGTCGTGATGTAGTTGCGACGCTTGCAGTCCTCGCACGCGAGGGTCACCTGCACTCGCTTTTCGTTCTTCGCCATTCTTCTCTCCTTGGTACTTCGTGGGCCCAACATTGTGCCTGGTAGCGGCGGCGGGACTCGAACCCGCGACAACACGATTATGAGCCGTGTGCTCTGACCACCTGAGCTACGCCGCCTGGCGAGCCCTCTGTCGGGATTGAACCGACGACCCCTTCCTTACCATGGAAGTGCTCTACCACTGAGCTAAGAGGGCGTTCGCAAATAAAAAAAGCCGCGAGGGGAAATTGTAGTGCCTGAAACCCCAATTATTCCAACTAGTCGGGGACTACCCTGGACGCCTATGAGAACGCGCCTGGTGGAGGTAGATGACGCCACAGCGCTCATGAACATCTTGAACCCCGAAGTCGTCGAGCGCTCCATCTCCTTCGAACTCGTGCCCAAGTCGCTCGAGGAACAGCGCGAGTGGATCCGCGAGCACCAGGCGACCCACCTTTGCCTGGTGGCGGTCAACACCGACGACGACCTCGGTGAAATAGGCCCTCGAAACGAGCGAATTCTCGGCTTCGCCTCGGTGTCACCCTTTCGCGAGCGTCCGGCCTACGCCACGACCGTTGAAAATTCCGTTTACGTCCACCGCGGCGCGCGCGGCCGTGGAGTGGGAGAACTGTTGCTGAACGACCTCATCGCGACGGCGAAGAACTCGGGATTTCACTCGATCATCGCGCGCATCGTCGGCGAGAACGCCAGTTCCATCCGTCTGCACGAAAAGTGCGGTTTCACATTGGTGGGGACGGAAATAGAAGTCGGGCGCAAGCACGGACGCTGGCTCGACGTCGTTGAGTACCAGTACGTGATGCCCGATACGGCGCGTTAAGTCGCCGCTCCGGGCGAGAGTTCTGTCGCCACCGCGCTCGGCGCGGGACCCGAAGAGATCTCTGGAGTGCGAGGCGCCAGATCCTGCTCGTCGGCAATCTCTTCGCCGGCTTCGCGCAGCGCCCGCTCGCTCTCGGGCCACGACCACCGGGTCCAGCGACCCATCGGCGCAATCAGCACTCCGCCGAGAATCGCCACCGCCACCGCAATGAGCAGCGGATTCGAGTGCACGAGGCCGGCGAGCAACTGACGACCACCCGGCAGGCCAATGAAGGGTCCGGTGATCGAGAGCAGAAGAAGCCAGAAGTGCTCCCGGCCTCGATAGCTCGCGGCAAATATCACGAGTCCCCAGGCCAGATACCAGGGCTGCACGACGGGACCGAGGATGACGAATAACAACAAGGCGAGCCCCAGCGAACGAACCCATCCGCGCTCGGGTGAATGCCACAGCAGCCAGAGCGTGAAGGCGGCGGCAATCACCAACCCCAGGAATCGCGTCACTGAGAGCACCGGCGCGAGTGAGACGCTGTGCTGACCAACGGCGTGCAAGATATTCGTGATCGCCATGCCTGCGCCCGTCGCGGGGGCCGCCCAGGACCTGACGGTGCCATTGCTCAGGAGGTTGTCGACCCAGCCAAAACCGAATCCGGCCATCAGCGTCGCGACGCCGAGCACGGCGGCCGCGACCACTCCACCTATGGCGAACGGTCGAACTCTCTCCTTCAATGTCGCACTCGGGGGCGCCCAGTTCCACGCCACGAAGGCGAGACCAATTGCCGCCGGTGCCTTGATGGCCGTCGCGAGCGACACGAAGAACAGCGCCCAGACCGGATGTCGTTGCACGGCGAGACCGAGGCCAATGACTAAGAACCCCGTCATGAGGGCGTCGTTGTGCGCGCCGCCAATGAGCGTGAGCAACACGAGCGGATTCATCGCGGCGAGCACGAAGGCTTCACCCGGGTCACGACCGAGACCGCGAGCCAACAAAATAACGCCGTAGCCAATCATCGCGACAGCGATTACTTCGAGTAGCCGCAGTCCGACGACGGTCCAGAGTTGGTGGTGCATGCTGATCTTGTCGATGGTGCTGTCGACGAAGAGAAAGAACGGTCCGTACGGCGCGGGAGTGTTGCTCCAGAGTGGATCGACCGGCCGCGTCCAGACGTTGCTCGCCGCGCCGAGTGTGTAGGGCCCATAAAGATACGGGTTGATGCCGTGCGCCGTCATCTCGCCCTGGGCGGCGTAACTGAAGACATCGCGAGAAAAAAGCGGCGGAGCCACGATCATCGGCACCGACCAGAGTCCGAAGATCCACCAGAGCTTCTTGAGCGACACCCCCGCGTGATGTTTCATGACTTCGGCGAGCCGTAACCACACCCGCATCAATAACAACAGTCCGCCGTAGACGAGCACCACCGACACGATGTACTTGGTCACGCTGGGCGTGCCGACGGCGTTGGCCGCCGGTTCCCCGAAGAACCAGGTACCGGTGAAGTTGAACTTAAACGGCGAGTTGGTAAAGGAAGAGCCCGCGAGAATGGCCGTCAGCGCCGCGAAGCCGAGCAACGCCGGCTGCCACAGAAAACTCCACCCCTCGAAAGGTCCGGGAGTGAATCGGCCCAGCGGCGTGTAGCGCTGTTCGAGGAGTTCCACACCCGACTCGAAACGAGTGGCGCCGCGCTCGTAGGTCCTTCGAACCCAGTTCGCCCACGAGTTCACTCGACCCACGAAACTCCTCTCGCCACGCAAATGACACCGTACTGCTCCGACTCCACGTCGGACGTGGCCAACCCCGACGGGATTGACCATGGTGGGCCAGGAGGGATTTGAACCCCCGTAGGCTAAGCCGTCTGGTTTACAGCCAGATCCCATTGGCCACTCGGGCACTGACCCGTCGAAAATTCTACAGCGTGGCTCCCGCCGCGACCAATGGAGGAGTTCGCGAAGCCGACGACTCCGAAATATCCGGCACTCACGACGCGACTTTTTGCGCGACGCTCTAGATTTGTCGCATGCCAAGTTTTGACGTCGTCTCCGAGATCGACTTACAAGAAGTGCGAAACGCCGTGGATCAGACCAACCGCGAAGCAGGGACGCGCTTTGACTTCAAAGGTACCAACGCGCTGATTGAATTCTCGGAGAAGGAACTGACACTCAGCGCCACCACCGAAGATCGACTGAGGGCTCTGTATCAACTGTTGGAAGAGAAGCTCGTCAAGCGGTCGGTCTCGCTCAAGACGCTCGACGCCGGAAAGATCGAAGAGGCTAGCCACAACAGCGCCCGTCAGAAGGTGTCCCTAAAAGCCGGGATCAGCCAAGAAGTTGGCAAACAGATCAACAAACTCGTGAAGGACATGGGCGCCAAAAGCCTCAGTTCGTCTATCCAGGGTGACCAAGTCCGCGTCACGGGCAAACAGCGCGATGACCTTCAGCGCGCGATGACGGTCTTCAAAGAGGCCGACCTCGCGGTCCCTCTGCAGTTCACCAACTTTCGCGACTAAGGCGTTCTCTCCTCTTCGACGCGCAGGTGCTCGTCGATTTCTTCTAATCGCTGCACCTGAAAGATGCGGTTGAAGACGATCAACTTCAACACCCAAAACACGGCAAAGCACAAGAGATTGGCGCCTGAGACGAGGGCCGTGTTGGTGAGATGCGACCAGTGATGGGACTTCGTTTCGTTGCGCGCCCACCACGCGCCGAGTTGAGAGAACGCAATGCCGAGGACGGACATCGTCAAGAACGGCGCAATCTCGCTGCGAAAGTGACTCCGTCCACGTTTGCCCCACGTCCAACGACGATTGAGTTGATAGGCCGGAATCATGCCCACGATGTTGCCGGCGAGCGTGGCCCAGATGGCGTCGGGAATAAGTCGAAAACCGTAGAAGGCACTAACGGCGCTGAGGGAAACGATCGTCGTGATCGCCGAGGCGGCAGTGTAACGAATGAGTCGCTTTCCATTGTGGGTGCGACTCCACGCGAGTAGTTCTCGGGGCAAATACTTCATCGGGGCCAAACTACTTGGCCGAGCGAATCGTGAATTTAGATCGCCGTTTCTTGTTGCAGGGCGAGATCTTCGACGTCGTCGGGTTGGGCCACGTGAAAGATTCGGTTAAAGACCATCAGCTTCAAGAGGAAGAAGATGGCGAAACAGAGAACATTGGTCCCCGAGACGACCCCCGTCGCTTCGAGGCGACTCCAGTGGTGAGTGTGAACTTCGTGACGTGCCCAGAACGCGCCGAGCTGCGAGAAGGCAATGCCGAGAAAAGCCATTGACCAGTAGGGAACGATCTCGCGACGGAAGTGACTCTTGCCACGCTTGCCCCACGCCCACCTCCGGTTCCAGTAGTACGAAGGGACAACGGCCACGAGGTTTCCACTCAAGGTCGCCCATATCACGCCCGGGATAATGTGCAGCCCGTACATGATGGTGATCCAGGCGAAGGAGACGCCCGTCGTGACAACCGAACCGAGAAGGTAGCGCGTTAATTTCTTACCTTGGTGCGACTTGGTCCACGCGATGACCGTGCGGATTCGTGCGCTCATTAGATCGAGTCTACCGGTTCACTCCGAATCTACTTTGCGGTGAAAGTGCAACAATGGGCCATGTCTGAAGCGCTGGAGTTTCTCGTTCGTCTACTGGACATCGAGACAATCGACGCCGACGTCTACCGGGGCACGAACCCCAAAGAAGAGCGCCAGCGCACGTTCGGCGGACAAGTCGCGGCGCAAGCCCTGATGGCGGCGGGTCGCACGATAGAACGTGGTCGCGTGCATTCGCTGCATTCCTACTTTCTGCGCCCCGGCGACCCGACGACGCCCATCCTCTACGAAGTGGACCGCATTCGCGACGGCAAAAGCTTCTCAACACGTCGCGTCGTCGCTATTCAGCATGGCCGAGCCATCTACAACATGCAGGCCAGTTTTCACACTGACGAAGTAAGCATCGAGCATCAGATCGCGATGCCCGACGTACCCGCACCCGAGACGATCCGGCCCCTGCGCGACATTGTGCTCGAAAATGACGTTGCGAATGAATGGTTCATGCAGCCGCGTCCGATCGACCAGCGCTACATCGGCGAAATACCGTGGCATCCGGATCGCTCCAAGGATCCACGCCAACAGTTATGGATCCGCGCGGACGGCACGTTGCCCGACGACCCGTTACTGCACGCCTGCGTCGTGACCTACGCGAGTGACATGAGCTTGATGGACGCCATCTTGAAGCCTCACGACATCAATTGGGGAGATGGCACCTTCATGGGTGCGAGCCTCGACCACTGCATGTGGTTCCACCACGACCTTCGCGCCGACGAGTGGCTCCTCTACGACGCAGAATCCCCTATCGCCTTCGGTGGACGTGGTCTCGCGCGAGGGTTCTTATTCTCCAGAGACGGCGAACTCAAGGTGTCGGTGGTCCAGGAGGGCCTCACCCGACTGATCAAACCAGCGAGCGCCTAGACCCGTTTGGCCATTGGCACGAAGTTTCGCTCTTCGGCGCCGATGTAGAGCTGACGCGGCCGTGCAATCTTGGTGTCTTGTCCGAGCAGTTCTTGATAGTGCGCCAGCCATCCCGAGGTGCGAGGAATGGCGAATAGAACGGTGAACATCTCGACCGGAAAGCCCATTGCCTGGTAGATCAGACCCGAGTAGAAGTCCACGTTGGGGTAGAGCTTGCGCGAGATGAAGTAGTCGTCGGCCAACGCGACTTCTTCGAGCTTGAGCGCGATATCGAGCAGCGGGTTCTTTCCCGTCACTTTGAACACGTCGTCGGCCGTCTTCTTAATGATGGTCGCTCGCGGGTCAAAGTTTTTGTAGACGCGATGTCCGAAACCTTCGAGCATCGTCTTACCTTGCTTTACCGTCTCGACGAAGGCCGGCACGTTCTCAATACTGCCAATTCTGTTGAGCATCTTCAAGACTGCTTCGTTGGCGCCACCGTGACGCGGTCCATACAGCGCGGCCGCGGCGGCGGCAGTGGCCGAGTACGGGTCAGTGTGCGACGAACCGGCCACGCGCATGGCTGTGGTGCCGCAGTTCTGTTCGTGATCGGCGTGCAAGATAAAGAGGACATCGAGCGCGTGGGCCAGAACCGGGTCCGGCTCGTAGCGTGGTTCGGCGACCTTCCACATCATCGAGAGAAAGTTCTGCGCGTAGTCCATGGAATTATCGGGGTAGACGAAGGGCATCCCCACGCTGAAGCGGTGCGCCGCGGCGGCAAGAGTGGGCATTTTCGCGATCAGACGCACGATCTGCTTGTGCAAGGTCTCGGGGTCGTCGAGAATCTTGGCTTCTTTGTAATAGGTCGACAACGCAGCCACGGCCGAGACCAGCATGCCCATCGGATGCGCGTCGTAGTTGAAACCTTCGAGGAAGCGCTTGCGCACATTCTCGTGAATGAACGTGTGATACGTGACCTCTTTCTTCCACGCCGCGAACTCTTCCGCGTTGGGCAGTTCGCCGTGGAGCAAGAGGTACGCGACTTCGACGTAGGTCGACTTTTCGGCGAGCTGTTCAATTGGATACCCGCGGTAGCGAAGGATGCCCGCGTCGCCGTCAATGTACGTGATCGCGGACTCGGTCATTGCCGTCGTCATGAATCCGGGATCGTAGAACCAGATGCCGGGGAGCAACTTCGACCATTCGCTGGCGGCGACGCCGCCATCGGTGATAGGAATTTCTCGCGTCTCACCGGTGCGATTGTCGGTCACGGTAATGGACTGCGTCACAGTTCCTCGATTCAAAGTTAGGGGCGTGGCTATCGTAGGCGAACTGACCAGTAACTCAATGCTGCTTGGTGTTTCCCGAGGGCGACATCTCGAGCCGGTAGTGCTCTACGGTCACCTCTCCGACGGCCGCGCGAGCGCCAACAACGCGAATGACGACGCTCGCTCGCTCGCTCGCCGCGGTCGTGAGAACCGGCGGCACAAAGGCGAACGCGCCGAGTGGCCCGAGGGTGGCCGACATCCGACTGGAGTACGCGACGCCCCGATGATTGAGCGGCGTCACGTGGATTGTGATCGTCACGGGCTGGGTGTCGTAGCTCGCGTTGAGCACCGAGACGCCGAGTTGCACGCTCGTCACCGGCGGCAACAGCATCACGCCCGTGGCGGCGGGAAGTGCGGCGGGAGAGACCCGAACGGCGTCGATCGATACAGCTCGCACGAGCGCGAGCGACGACGACTGCGTCAAGAGGCTCACCCCGTGTGCCGCAAAGTACCGCGCGCTCGAGGCGCTCGTCGCGTCGAGGCGAACGTGGCCCGGCTCTTTGCGCAGCGAGTATCGATCGACGTTCCAACGTTCACTCGTGGCCACCAGAGTCGCCGCGGGATTGGCGACGGGCACGAGCGCTGTCGTCGTCCAGGGAAGGTCCAGGGCGCGCGCGACGTCGCCGAGAAGAGTTTGATAGGCGGCTACCCGCTCTTCGGTAAGTGTTCCGATCGTTTCGTTCACGTTGTGCGCCAACGTCGGGTGACGGAGGAGGTTGCCCGCGACGCTCCAGTTCGAAAGTTGGTCGTTCAATTGGTAGAGGCGAGCTGCGAAGACAACGCGTCGAAGGGTCGTTCCCTGAGAAAGCAGCGTCGCGAGACGGCCGTCAAACTGATTTTCTTGGGTGAGGAGAGAGTTCGCCAACGCGGCGAAACTTGTGTCCTCGCTGCTCCGGGGGCCTCCCGAGCCGTGCGCAGAACGCGACACGTCGCGAGTGAAGACCAGCACGACGAGCGTGATGGCGAGCGCCAGCGTAATAAACAACGTATGTCGACGACGTTGCGCGCGAGTACGAGCCACGCTGAAAGAACTTACTCGTCAACGATTTTCAGTTCGTTTCCTCAAGACTCTCGAGATCCAAGACGTCCGCGACGCCCTCGGGTAAGGGGTTGGCCGCATCAATGCCCCACTTCGCTTCGTCGATCCGTGACGTCAGGCGATCAACGATGCTGAGCTCGGGCAGTTCTCTCGCGTGCGCTGCACCACCGAGCTTCTGCAGACCCCGCGCACTGACGATGAGTCGCGTCTCGAACGAGGCCACCATCCGGTTGTACTCCTTCACCTGGGAGTCGAGCGCCTTACCCATCGCCGCCACCGGTTCGGCGACGTAGCGAATACGGTCGAAGATGGTTTCGGCGACCTTGTAGATCTCTTCGGCGTTGAGCGCGAGCTTTTGTTGGCGCATCACCATCGCCACCGACCAGAGCAGCGAATAGAGGTTCGTAGGTCCCACGATCAACACGCGTTCCGTCGCCGCGAAGCGCAACAACTCCGGGTCGGCGTCGAGCGCCACGCTAACCGCCTCGTCGCTCGGCACGAAACAGACCACGAACTCTGGCGCCGGAGTGACCGACTCCCAGTACGCCTTATCGCGCAGAGTCTTGACGTGAGCGCGAAGATCCTTCGCGTGCTTCTCTTCGAGCGCCTTGCGCTCGAGCGCGTCCTCGGAGGAGAGCGCCTTCTCAAACGCGTCAAAGGGAAACTTCGCGTCGATAGCGACGTGCGCGCCGTTGGGCATATTCACGACACAGTCGGGGCGTTGGGTACGGCCTGACTCCCCCGTCGAAGAAACCTGAAGTTGGTAGTCGAGGTGTTGGTGCAGTCCGGACGCCTCGAGCACGTTGGCGAGCTGTACCTCGCCCCAGCGACCACGGTGGTCGCTGCGACCGAGGAGTTGGTTCAGTCGACGGGTCTCGTCTTGACTCTTGCGCTGTTCGAGCAACAGCTCCTCGGCGCGACTCTTCACTTCGCCGAGCGCGCCCACGTGTTGCTTATCGAAGTCCGCCAGATTGCGCTTGTACTCGTCGAGCAGATCCGCGAGCGGCTTCAAGGTGCGGTCGAGAGTCGTCTCTCGCTCCTTCATGACCTGCTCTTGGGACTGGTTGAACTGCTGCACCGTCTCTTGGAGAACCCGGTGCGAAAGGCTTTCGAAGACCGGCCCAAGGTTCTTCAGCTGTTCGTCGTGCTCTTGGCGAAGTCGCTCGACGTTGTCACGGGCACTCGCGAGTTCCGACTCTCGCACCGCGAGCAGCGATTTGAACTCACCGGCGGCTTCGCGCGTGGTCTGCGAACGGCGCTGGGTGAAGGACCACGTGAGTCCCGCACCCACGACGAGGCCGATCACCGCACTGAGAACTACGATCATGCTCACCCTTTCGTTCGACTACTTCCACCCTAGAGAAGGGCTGTCACCTGGTACTAGCCTTTGGAACGTGAATCGGCTCTTTCGCTCTTCGCGACCTGATGACGGGGCTGACCTGCCCTTCGTGCGCCTCAGCGAGGACCTGCGCCCCCAGATAGTTCGTATTTTCGCCCTGGTCGGAGAGGCAATCGCCGGGGCCACGCACGCACTGCTCGCGAACGATCGCGAACTGGGCAAGCGCATCGTCGAACAAGACATCATCATCGACGACCTCGTAGATGAATTGGTCTCGACCGCCGAGCAACGTCTCCTCGAGACGGCGCCGCTCGACGTCGAAGGGCGCCGCGACATGCTCATCTTGTTGCGCATCTTGCCCGAGATCGAACGCAACGGCGACCTCGCCGAGCACGTCGCGCGGCGCGCGGCGCGCGGCCTCGGTAGCGAGATGAGTCCTCGTTCGCGCGGGCTTATCGAGCGCATGGGCGAAGTCGCCTCCACGATCTGGCGTGAAGCGACCGACATCATCATCGACGGTAAAAATGAAGCGGTCGGCGCTATAGAAGATATCGACGACGAGCTCGACGACCTACACGTGACGCTGACTGCGGAGTTGACCTCGGGCTCGATGAGCGTGCCGGTCGCCGTGGAGGTTGCCCTGATGGCGCGCTTCTACGAACGCTTCGGTGATCACTGCGTCAACTTGGCTCGTCGCCAAGTGGGCCGCGACGGCGCTGACTAGCGAAGTTCGAGGAGCGCTTCGGCGATCTGCACCGCGTTCAACGCGGCGCCCTTTCGAAGATTGTCGCCGCTGACGAACAACGAGAGACCGTTCTTCAACGTTTCGGCGCGACGGATTCTCCCGACGTAGCTCGGGTCGCGGCCGGTAACGAGGCGCGGCGTCGGCATGTCGTGCACCACGACGCCGCGAGCCTTCTGGAGAATCTCCGTGGCGTGTTCCGGTGAAAGAGGGTTCTCGAAACTGAGGGTCAACGAGAGCGAGTGACCGGTAAAGACCGGCACGCGTACGCAGGTCGCGCTGACTTGGAGGTTGGCGATTTCGAGGATCTTTCGACTCTCGTCACGCAGCTTCTGTTCCTCTCCGGTTTCAAACGAACCATCGTCGACGATCGAGCCTGCGATTGGAATCACGTTGTGTGCAATGGTCGCCGGAAACTTGACGCCCTCGTCGAGTGGGAAGGCCGCGCCGTCGAAGGCGAGCACGCGAACGTCGTGGTCGCGATGCTTCTCGAGTTCGTCGGCGAGTTCGTCGACGCCATCGCGACCGGCACCACTCACCGCTTGGTAGGTGGAAACGATCATCGACTCGAGCCCCGCCGCCAAGTGCAACGGCTTCAACACGGGCATGGCGGCCATGGTCGTGCAGTTCGGGTTCGCCACGATGCCCTTGGGAATCGTGATGAGCGCGTGGGCGTTCACTTCGGGCACAACGAGCGGTACGTCGGGGTCCATACGAAAGGCCGACGAGTTGTCAATGACGATGGCCCCGGCGGCGGCGAGACGCGGGCTCAACGCCCTGGAGGACGTCGCCCCCGACGACGCGAGCGCGATGTCAATGCCGGAGAAATCGGCGGTCTCGGCGTCTTCGACGACGATCGCGCGGCCGCGCCATTCGATCGTCGAACCGGTCGATCGGGACGACGCGAAGAAACGAATGTCGTCCACCGGGAAGTCTCGCTCGAGGAGTATCGAACGCATGACGGTACCGACTTGACCGGTAGCTCCCACAATGGCGATACGCATGGGGGAAGTTTAGATCACTCGGCGTCGAGGCCGAACGCGCTGTGCAGATGGCGAACGGCGTCGCCAACTTTGTCCGCGTGCAAGACACACGAGATGCGAATCGAACTCGTCGAGATCATTTCGATGTTGATGCCGTTGTTGTATAGCGTCTCGAACATCAGTGCGGTAACTCCTGGGCTCGACTTCATTCCCGCGCCCACGATCGTCACTCGACCGATCTGGTCGTCGCTCGTCACGGTGACGGCGCCGATCTCTTGTTGGACCTTCTGACACGCCGTCATGGCCGCCTCGAGTTCGATCTTCGCGACCGTGAATGAGATGTCCGTCACGTTGTGCAGTGAGGTGTTCTGCACGATCATGTCCACGTTGATTCCGTTGTTGGCCAACTCTCGAAAGAGCGTGGCCGCGACTCCCGGACGGTCCGGCACGCCGGCCACCGTGATCTTCGCTTCTGACGTGTCGTCGGTGATCGCCGAAACGATGGCCTCTTCCATTGTGGGGTCCTCCTCCACGATCCAGGTTCCTGGCTCCCAGGTAAAACTCGAACGCACGTGTATCGGAACGTTGTGGCGACGCGCGAACTCGACCGATCGCAGCATCAACACTCGTCCGCCGGTCGCGGCGATCTCCATCATCTCGTCAAAGGAGACGGTGGTGAGCTGGCGCGCTTTGGGCGCGACGCGCGGGTCAGCGGAGAAAACCCCCGTCACGTCGGTGTAGATCTCGCAGACATCGGCCTTCAGGGCCGCGGCGAGAGCGACGGCCGTGACGTCCGAACCGCCGCGCCCGAGCGTCGTGATGTCGCGCTCGGTGGACACACCTTGAAAACCCGCGACCACGGGCACTAATCCATCGTCCAGCGCTTCGCGGATTCGATCTGGCCGCATTTCGAGAATTTTCGCCCGTCGGTGGGTGGTGTCGGTGATGATGCCCGCTTGGCTGCCGGTAAAGGAGGCCGACTCGACTCCGACGGTGCTGAGAGCCATGGACACGAGGGCCATGGAGATTCGCTCGCCGGCCGTGAGCAGCATATCCATTTCACGGTCCGGATTATTCGGCGATATCTGTTCCGCGAGCACAATGAGATCGTCGGTGAATTTACCCATCGCCGAGACAACCACCACAACTTCGTGACCGTTGTGGCGGGTTTGCGCAACGTGCTGGGCGACCGCGCGGATACGTTCGGCGTCGCTGACGGACGTACCTCCATACTTTTGCACGATGAGCGCCATGCGTATCAAGGATAGTTGCGCTTCTAGAGCGCTCCGGGGGCCTAGTAATGTCGCCACATGGCAACTTCCAAACGTGAACGGCAGAAGGCGGCCCGCCGCGAAAAACTTGATCGGATGCAGCGCCACCAGCAGCGTCGCAGGAACGTCCGTCGCGGCGTGATCGTGGCGGTGGTGGCGGCCCTCGTCATCGGAATTGGCGCCTTCCTCTTCTCTGGCGGCAAGACGCCCACGACCACCACCACGACGCCGGCCGCGGCGGCGGCGACCACCACCACGATTGCTGGCGAGACCTCGGCCGACCTCGCGGCCCAGACCGCCTCGAACGCCAAGGCCGTGGCGTACGGATGCCCCGCCTCCACCAGCACCCGCGTCAACACGCTGTCGTGGAAGACGGCACCGCCCATGACCATCGACACGGCGAAGACCTACGACGCCGACTTCGATACCACGGCCGGCGACTTCGTCGTCCAACTCAATGCGGCGACTGCTCCGATCACGGTTAACAACTTCGTCTTCTTGGCGCAACACAACTTCTACAAGTGCGTCATCTTCCAACGCGCGATTCCCGGCTTCATGATTCAAGGCGGCGACCCCACCGGCTCCGGCGCCGGAGGACCGGGCTACACGATCGCCGACGAGTACCCCAAGGCCGGTAGTCCGACCTACCCGCTCTATTCCATTGCGATGGCCAACACGGGCGCCGCCCACACCGGCGGTAGCCAATTCTTCATCGTCAGCGGCTCGTCCGGTGAAACGCTCTCGCCGACGTACTCGCTCTTTGGCAAAGTCATCAGCGGCGTTAACGTCGTGAAGACCATCCAGAACGCCGGTAACCCCAGCGAGGCGTCGAACGGAACTCCCCCTCTCGTTACCTATCGCATTTTGAACATCACGATTAAGGACTAGCTCATGACCGACCTCCCAAACCCCGATGGTTCCAGCTCCCAGCGTCAGAAGTTCGACGCGGAGCCCGAAATGATCATCGACACGGCAAAGACCTACACCGCAACGATGGTGACCTCAAAGGGCACGATGGAAATCGTCCTCGATCCCCTGGCCGCGCCCGCGACGGTCAACAGCTTTGTCTTTCTCGCACGCTGGCACTATTTCGACGGCATCGTTTTTCACCGCATCATTCCCGGCTTCGTCTTGCAAGGGGGCGACCCCACGGGCAGCGGCGCCGGAGGACCGGGGTATCGCTTCAACGATGAACTACCCAAGCCCGGACGCTACGAAGTCGGCTCACTCGCCATGGCCAATGCGGGCCCGAACACCAACGGTTCGCAGTTCTTCGTTATCTCCGGTCCCGACGGAGTGCGTCTTCCTCCGCTCTATTCACTCTTCGGCAAAGTGGTGAAGGGCCTCGACGTCGTATCGACGATCAACGAACTCGGATCGTCCTCGGGCAAACCCCGCGAGAATGTCGTCATCGAGTCGGTGACGATCGCCGAGAGTTAAAGCTCAACCGGTTCGTGACCCCGCGTCGCCGTGACCTCACCGGTGACGATGCGCCAACGCTCTCCATCTCCGTGCAGAACCCCACTCGGTCCGAGAACCGCGAGGATCTGGTTGTCGCCGAGCAGAGTCCGCGTACGAGAAAGCTGCTCTTCACTGGCTGAGGTCGCGAGGACAATTCCGTGGCGATAGCCGAGGCCCGTCGTTGGCGCGCCGCCACGCGGATCGATCATGGTGTCGCCGAGGACCGACGCCACCGAACCGATCGCGATAACGAACTGGGCGTCTCGAATCGCCTCACCAATGTGCGTCTCGTGCCACACACTTCTCGCGTGCAACGCTGATCCGTCACTCAAGACAACGACATCGGCCTCGCGCACACGCGTGGCGAAGTACGGCTCGTCGCTCGATGAGCGATCGATGTGCATCAGTGCTTCGACGTGAGCTCCACTCGTTTCAAAGAGCACCGAGAGCTCAATGGCGGCTTCGGTCGCGCCGATAAATGCTGCAGCCGTGGGAAGAACGACAACGTCAGACTCACCAGTCACCACGAGAAGTTCGCCGCGCGTCACGACGTCGTCGAGCGCCGCAAGTGAACCCACCGCCATCGTCGTTTGCACGCTTCGAGTCTCTCACACGAGGTTGAAGAGACCGGACGCTAATGTTCCCACATGACCTTCGAAAAAATAGGCGTCGTGGGTTCGGGCATCATGGGAAGCGGCGTCGCCGAAGTCTGCGCCGCGACGGGCGCCGAGGTCATCGTGCGTGCGCGCACCACCGAGGGCGCCGACGCGGTCCTCGTCGCCGTCGACGCCTCGCTCGCGAAACAGGTCGACAAGGGCAAGCGCGACGTTGAAGAGGCCGCCGACATTCGACGGCGCCTGCGCGTAACAACTGAACTGAGCGACCTCGCCCAGTGCGATTTCGTGATCGAGACCGTCGTCGAGGATCTGGTCGTGAAGATAGGCTTATTTCGCGCCCTTGACGCGGTGGTCGGGCCCACCACGATTATCGCGACGTGCACGTCGACGTTGCCGATCATCGATCTCGCGATGCAGGTGTCGCGACCCGAGCGAGTCTGCGGGGTGCATTTCTTCAACCCAGTGCCGGTCATGACGCTCGTCGAAGTCGTCCGTCCGATCAGCGCGAGCGACGAGACCATCGACGCCGTGACCGAGTTCGTGCGAGCCTGTGAAAAGGAACCGATTGAAACCAAGGACCAGGCCGGCTTCATCGTGAACGCGCTGTTGTTTCCATACTTGAACAACGCCGTGCGTCTCTTGGAACATGGCGTGGCGACCAAAGAAGGCATCGACGCCGCGATGAAGGGCGGGTGCGGATTCCCGATGGGGCCCTTTGCGTTGCTCGATCTGGTGGGGCTCGACACGTCGGTCGCCATCCTCGATGCACTCTACGCCGAGTACGCCGATGCCAACTACGCTCCCGTGCCGTTGTTGCGACGGATGGTGAGCGCCGGGCAACTCGGACGCAAGTCGGGTGCCGGTTTCTACGTGTACGGACAGTGACTGGAGAGCGGTGAAGGAGCGATCCAAGCCCTGGGTGATGAGGACCTACTCGGGGCATTCGAGCGCCGTCGCGTCGAACGCGCTCTATCGCGCCAACCTGGCGAAGGGTCAGACGGGACTTTCGATCGCCTTCGATCTGCCGACGCAGATGGGCTACGACCCGGACGACGCCTTAGCCGCCGGTGAGGTCGGCAAGGTCGGCGTGCCCGTGACGCACCTCGGCCATATGCGCCAACTCTTCGACGGCATTCCCCTGGCGGACATGAATACCTCGATGACGATCAACGCCACGGCCGCGTGGCTGTGGGGTCTCTACCTCGCCCTCGCCGACGAGCAAGGCGTGGATTTCGCCGAACTCCAGGGCACAACGCAGAACGACATCGTAAAGGAGTACCTCAGTCGCGGGACGTACATCTTCGCGCCCGAACCCTCGAAGCGCCTCATCGCCGACATGATCGCCTACGGCATTCACCACGTCGTGAAGTGGAATCCGATCAACGTCTGCAGCTACCACCTGCAAGAGGCGGGCGCGACGCCGGCCCAAGAGATCGCCTACGCGCTCGCGACGGCCATCGACGTGCTCGACGCCGTGCGTGACTCGGGCAAGGTCGACGCCGCGTTGATGCCTGAGGTCGTGGGGCGGATCTCTTTCTTCGTAAACGCGGGCGTTCGCTTCGTCGAAGAAGTTGCGAAGATGCGCACCTTCACCGCGATGTGGGATGAGATCTGTCGCACGCGCTATCACGTCGACGACCCCTCGCTGCGACGCTTTCGCTACGGCGTGCAAGTGAACTCACTCGGACTCACCGAGCAGCAGCCCGAAAACAACGTGCAGCGCATCGTCCTCGAAATGCTCGGCGTCACCTTGAGCGCCGACGCCCGAGCACGCGCCATTCAACTCCCGGCGTGGAACGAAGCACTCGGTCTACCGCGCCCGTGGGACCAGCAGTGGAGTCTGCGCGTGCAACAGGTGCTCGCCTTTGAGAGTGACCTCCTCGAGTATCCCGACATCTTCGCCGGATCACGGGTCATGGAAGCTATCGAACACGACATCTACGTCGCGGCGCAGAGTGAGCTCGACGAAGTGCTCGCCATGGGCGGCGCATTTAGCGCCATTGAGGAACTGAAGAGCCGTCTCGTCGATAGCCAGTCGGCACGAATCGAGCGAATCGAGTCGGGCGAGCAAACGGTCGTCGGCGTCAACCGGTTCGTCGAAACCGCCAAGTCGCCGCTCACCAACGACGATTCTCTCGAGTCCATCATGACGGTCGATCCGCGAATCGAACAGGAACTTATCGACGATGTGCTGACCTGGCGCGCGAATCGCGACTATGACGCGGTGCGCGACGCGCTCGACGAACTACGCCGCGTGGCGAGAAGCGATGACCCTGCGGACAACATCATGGTTCCCACCATCACCCTGGCCAAGGCCGGCGGAACGACCGGCGAGTGGGCCGGGGCGCTACGAGAAGTGTTCGGTGAGTACCGCGCGCCGACCGGTGTGCACGGAGGTGTCGCGGATCGTGGCGCCTACTTCAACGAACTGGTCGAACGCTCGAAGGCCCTCTACGAACGTCGCGGCACACCGCCCAAGCTTCTAGTCGCCAAACCCGGGCTCGACGGCCACTCCAACGGGGCCGAACAGATTGCCGTCGCCGCGCGCGACGCGGGCTTCGAAGTCATCTACCAGGGCATCCGACTCTCTCCCGAAGAGATCGTGGCCGCCGCGCGCGATGAGGACGTCGATGTTGTAGGTCTTTCGATCTTGTCGGGTTCACACCTCGCTCTCGTGCCGCGAGTGATCGCCGGACTGCGTGAAGCGGGCGTGAACGCCAAAGTCGTGGTCGGAGGCATCGTGCCCGACGACGACGCACGCACCTTAAAGGCCGATGGGGTTGCCGCGGTCTACACGCCGAAGGACTATTCAATGGCCACCATCATGGCCGACCTGTTAGATCTGATCGAGTCGTCTAGTTGAGGTGGTGCGGACGTCGCAGTGCGTAGGGCCCGGAGTTAAACCAACGACCCGAAAAGCGCCACGCCGGCGGCTTGTCCTTGACGCGACGGCGCTCTTGCTTGAGCAACTCTTCGGCCGCGGCGATGAGTGCGGCCATCTCTTCGGGCGGTAGCGCCGGGCGTGGAGCGAGGCCGTAGTTCATAGTGGTACGTTTCCGTGCTTGCGCTTGGGAAGTTCTTCGCGCTTACCGCGGAGAAGATCGAGCGAGCGCGCAAGCACTTGGCGCGTCTCAGCAGGATCGATGACGTCGTCGATAAATCCGCGCTCGGCCGCGATGTACGGCGTCGCATAGCGCTCCTCGTACTCCTCAGTGAGCTGGGCGCGCAGAGCAGCGGGATCATCCGAGGCGGCGAGGTCGCGGCGATAGACGATGCCCACCGCGCCGGAAGCGCCCATCACCGCGAGTTCGGCCGTGGGCCAGGCGAAGGCGAGGTCCGCACCAATGGACTTCGAGTTCATGACCACGTACGCTCCGCCGTAGGCCTTGCGCGTAATGACCGAGATGCGCGGCACCGTGGCCTCGCAGAAGGCGTAGAGCAGTTTGGCGCCGTGACGGATGATGCCGCCGTACTCCTGCTCAACGCCCGGCATAAAGCCCGGCACGTCGACGAAGGTAACGATCGGCACGTTAAAGGCGTCACAGGTTCGAACGAAGCGCGCCGCCTTTTCCGAGGACTCGATGTCGAGCACTCCGGCAAGGATCTGGGGCTGATTCGAGATGATGCCGATGGTGTGTCCGTCGAGGCGCGCGAAGCCGCAGGTCACTTGCTGGGCGTAGTTCGCGTGGACTTCCATGTAGTCGCCCCCGTCGACCACCGAGGTGATGACCTTCTTCATGTCGTAGGGCTGGTTCGGCGAATCGGGTAACAGTTCGCGCAGGTTTTCGCAGAGCCGGTTCGGGTCATCGCCGGTCATGATGCGCGGCGGTTCTTCCATGTTGTTCGACGGCAAGAACGACAAGAGATAGCGCACTTCGTCGAGCACACTCTTCTCGTCGGGGAGTACGAAACTCGCGACCCCCGATTTCGTCGCGTGAGTCTGTGCGCCGCCGAGCTCTTCGAGGGTCACGTCTTCGCCGGTCACCGACTTCACGACATCGGGCCCCGTAATAAACATGTGGCTCGAGTCCTTCACCATGAAGATGAAGTCCGTCAGCGCCGGTGAGTAGACGCCTCCTCCCGCGCACGGACCAAGGATGACCGAGATCTGGGGCACGACGCCCGATGCGCGCACGTTGCGGCGAAAGATCCCGCCGTAAGCGTTCAGCCCCGCGACACCCTCCTGGATGCGAGCGCCACCGCCGTCGTTGAGCCCGATGATGGGCAGGCCCATGGTCGTGGCGAGGTCCATAATTTTTTGTATTTTTTCGCCGTGCGTTTCGCCGAG
Source organism: Acidimicrobiaceae bacterium (assembly GCA_003142095.1). Lineage (GTDB taxonomy): Bacteria > Actinomycetota > Acidimicrobiia > Acidimicrobiales > RAAP-2 > RAAP-2. The sequence goes on from PLON01000074.1 coordinate 36,736, forward strand.
CGCGCCACCGAAGACGGTGAAGTCTTGGGAGTAGACGCAGACCTTCCGGCCGTCGATCTTGCCGTAGCCGGTAATGACACCGTCGGTGTAAGGCCGCGACTCTTCGAGTCCCATGCCTGACGCCACGTGACGATTCAGCATGTCGAGTTCTTGGAACGAGTCTTCGTCGAGAAGGTATTCGAGACGCTCGCGCGCGGTCATTCGACCTTTCGCACGATGACGCTCAATCGCTTTCTCTCCGCCGGCGACTCGGGCTTCGGCTTTGAGGGCCTCTAACTCTTTAAGACGTTCCGCCATTGAATGCTCCATATCGTCTCAGGCTAGCCACGCCGATAGTACGAAGGAAAGTGTTCACGTGCGCCAACACGGCGCAAAACGCGCATCGCCGCGTCGCCACATGCGTTACCGAGAAGTAGGAATTTTTTGTTACCCGCAAGTAAAAATCTTCCAACTCGCGAATAACCGCGAAAGCTGTCGAGCTAGTCGTTCTCTTGTACCAGCTCGATTAACGTGGAGAAGCCCGCCTGGGGATGAATGAATGCAACGGTGGTGTTACGCGAGCCCGGTCGCGGCACGTTATCGATCACGCGCGCACCTGATTCCTTCACGATCTCGAGCGCCGCGGCGCAGTCGGCGACACGATAGGCAATGTGATGCAAGCCCTCGCCGCGCTTGGCCAGGTACTTCGCCACGGGCGAATCGTCACGGGTCGGCGTGAGCAGTTGGATGTAGGAATCGGCGACGCGCACGAGCGCCTCTTCTACTCCGTCGGACTCCACGACCTCACGATGCGTGACGTCTGCGCCAAAGACGTCCGCGTACCAGGCGATCGCGGCGTCGAGGTCATTCACCGCGATGGCCACGTGATCTATTTCGGTGAAGAGCGACGTCACGAGCGCTCTTTGTCATGACGTCGAAAGATCGTGAGTCGATCGCCCAGTCGATCGCGTGTCTCGTGGTCGCTCACGCCGAGTCCTTCACGCGGCGCTAAACAGAGAACGCCGATCTTGCCCTCGTGTCGATTGTGCTGCACTTCGAACGCAGCCTCGCCGGTCGATTCGAGATCGAACACGGCCGAAAGAGGCGGCACGACTTTTGCGTCAATGATCGCTTGGTTCGCCGCCCACGCTTCTCGGTAGTTGGAGAAGTGCGAACCCTTGATCGTTTTCAATTTCATCCAGAGGTGACGATTGTCGTACTCGACCATGTAGCCACTCGTCGCGGCACACGTGACAATCGTGCCACCGCGCTTGGCGACAAAGACGCTCGCGCCCATAGTGGAACGCCCCGGGTGTTCGAAGACGATGTCGGGGTCCTCACCGATCAACGCACGAATGTCCTTGCCGAGTCGGCGCCACTCGCTCTCGTCTTGAGTGTGTTCGTCCTTCCAGAAGCGATAGTTCATGGCCTCGCGGTTGATGACGTGTTCGCACCCGAGTTCGCGCAACGTCTCCGCCTTCGACTCGCTCGACACCACGCCGACGGGCACGCCTCCCGAATTGAGCACGTGCTGAACCGCGAACGATCCGAGTCCCCCCGAGGCCCCCCAAATTAAAACCTTGTCGCCTTGAGTAACCGGCGCGCCGTTGCGTGAAGCGAGCATGCGATACGCGGTCGAGTTACACAGCGCGTTCACGGCCGCTTCCTCCCACGTCAGATGGCGAGGCTTCGGCATGAGTTGGTTGGCCTTCACAACGCAGACGTCGGCGAGACCGCCAAAGTTGGTCTCGAAGCCCCAGATTCGCTGGTTACTCGCGAGCATCGAATCGTCGTGGCCGCTCGGGTCTTGATCGTCGACGTAGTTGCAGTGAACGGTGACTTCGTCGCCAATCTTCCAATTGCGCACGGCCGAGCCGGCGCGAAGTACCACTCCGGCGGCGTCTGATCCGACAACGTGGTAGTCGAGCGCGTGGCGCTTTCCCCAGACGGACTCTTTGCCGAGACGATCAAGAAACCCGAATGTCGAGAGCGGTTCGAAAATGCTCGTCCAGACGGTATTAAAGTTGATCGATGACGCCATCACCGCGACGTACACCTCGTTGGGCGCGAGTTCGGGAATAGGAACCTCGCCTACGTGAAGGCTCTCACGCGGATCCTTGTCGGCGCTCACCACTCCCTCGAACATGTTCTCGTCTTCGCGGCGCACGAACACCGCCCGGGTCACTTCGGGCATAGGCGTGGCCGACAATATCTCGGGCGACGCTCCCGCCAGGACGGCGTCGAGAAGTTCACTCATCTGGGCGAGACTACTTGGCGCCACCGCAGAACCTCGCCACGGCCACAGTGACGAGTCGATCGACAAAGCGTCTATCGTCCTTATTGGATCCGCGTAAGGAGTCATATGTCTAAAAGTGTCATCGTCACCGGTAGTCGCACCGCCATTGGCAAGCTCGCCGGCGCTTTCGCCACGTTGAGTGCCCAGGACCTCGGTGGCGCCGCGATACGCAGCGTTCTCGAGAAGTCTGGACTCGATCCCGCGAGCGTCGACGCCGTTCTGATGGGCCAGGTACTTCAGGCCGGTCAAGGCCAGATCACGGCCCGCCAGGCCGCACAGAAGGCCGGTATTCCTCTCAGCGTCCACGCGACCACTGTTAATAAGGTGTGCCTCTCGGGCCTGCAGACCATCTACCTCGCGGACCTCATGATTCGCGCCGGTGAAGCCGACATCATCATCGCCGGCGGCATGGAGTCGATGACCAACGCTCCCTATCTCCTACCCGGGGCGCGGGCCGGATATCGCATCGGTGATCAGAAGGTCGTCGACTCGATGATGTTCGACGGGCTGACCTGCGCCTTCGACCAGTGCGCGATGGGACTCGCCACCGAGCGCTACAACGCTGGCCAGATCACTCGCGCGCGTCAAGACGAGTTCTCCGCGCGAAGTCACCAGCTCGCCGCTGCCGCGATCGCTGCGGGCAAGTTTGATGAGGAGATCACCGGCGTCGCCGTACCCCAACGAAAGGGTGACCCGACCATCGTCTCGCGCGACGAGGGCGTGCGCGAAGAGACCACTTCTGACGGACTGAGCCACTTGCGTCCCGCCTTCGACAAAGAGGGCACGATCACCGCGGGAAACGCCTCGCAGATCTCCGACGGCGGTGCCGCCGTCCTCGTGATGTCCGAAGAGCGCTGCGCCCAGCTCGGGCTAACACCGATCGGCGAACTCGTGAGCTACGGCCAGGTCGCGGGGCCCGAGACGTCGCTCCTCACGCAACCCTCGCGAGCGATTTTTCAAGCGACGAAGAAAGCCAATATTGACGTGCAGTCCATCGATCTGTTCGAGATCAATGAAGCCTTCGCCGCCGTGGGGCTCGCGTCGGCCGACGACCTCGGAGTGAGCGAAGAGAAGATCAACGTGAACGGTGGGGCCATCGCCCTGGGCCACCCGGTCGGCATGTCAGGTACTCGTCTCGCTATCACGGCGCTGCTGGAGCTTCGCCGCCGCGGTGGTGGCGTCGCGGCCGTGGCGCTCTGTGGTGGTGGCGGCCAGGGCGACGCGGCAATATTGCGCTCGCTCTAAAACCGTTTACTCCGGGACGTAGCGCCTCACGAACTCGTAGGGACCCGGGCCGACGGGCTCGTCGTCGCGCAGCTCTAACACGTACGCCGCGGCGAGCGGGTATTCGTCTTCGAACTCCGGCGGCAAGTCGCGCGTGATGGTGAGCAGTAGTTCCAGCACCGTGGGGTTATGGCCGACCACGAGCAGTGAGGTCCTCAGCGGATCAATCGCGGCGAGATTAACGAGGACGTCCTCGGCCGACACATGGCGCCGTCCGTTGTAGATCAGAGAGCTTTCGCTGCATTCGTTGACGAACCCCGTGCCTTCGAAGGCTCGTCGAAAGGTCTCAGTGGTGCGCGCGGCGGCACTCACGAGCGCGGTCGTCGGACCGAAACGACCGAGTTCGTTCTCGTCACTGGCCCAGGCGCGAAGTTGCTCGCATTGGCGACGACCGCGTCCATTCAACGTACGGGTGAAGTCGCTTCCGTCGTCGGAATCCTTCTCGGCCTTGGCGTGGCGAACGATCGTCAGATAGCGCACTGCGACAGTTTGGCACCGTTCGCGCAACTCAGTTTGCTCGCTGGTTTAACGTGGTTCAGTGCACGCATCCCTGAGTTATTTCCAGGCCATCGTGATGGGCATCGTCCAGGGCCTCACCGAACTCTTTCCGGTCTCCAGTTTGGGCCACGGTGTGCTGGTGCCCGCCCTCCTTGGATGGCACAACCTCGTCAGTTCCCAGAGCGCCACGCAGTCGTTCTTCTTGGTGTTTCTCATCGGGCTTCACGTCGGCACGGCGCTCGGTCTGTTGCTCTACTACCGGCGAACGTGGATCGCGCTTTTTCGCGGTCTTGGTGTCCAACTCGGTCGCACCCGCGGCGAGGGCGTCTCGAGTCTGTGGCGTCTCACCGATGATCGAATCGACAAGAACTATCGACTGCTCTTCCTGCTCGTCGTCGGGTCGATCCCCGTCGGAATTGTCGGCATACTCTTGCAGAACAAGCTCCGCGAACTGTTCGCGAAGCCGCTCGCGGCGGCCATCTTCTTGATGGTCAACGGACTCATCTTGCTCGTTGGCGAAGCACTACGGCGAGGACGCGGTCGACACGCATCGTTCGCGAAGCTTGATACGTTAGCCCCGCGTAGTGCGTTCGCGGTGGGGAGCGCACAGATCCTCGCACTGTTCGCGGGCATTTCGCGCAGTGGCGTCACGATGGTCGCCGGCCTCATGAGTGGACTCGACCACGAGGAGTCCGCGAACTTCGCGTTCTTGCTCGCGACGCCCGTCATCTTGATGGCCGGCCTCTACAAGCTGCCCGAACTTCTCGGCCCACTCGGCCATGGGGTGCGCATGCAGACCCTGGTGGGTGCGCTCTTCGCCCTCGTTACGGCCTATATTGCCGTGCGGTTTCTCACGCGCTGGTTTCAAACGAAGACCCTCACACCCTTCGCCATCTACTGCCTGATCGCCGGGGCGCTCTGCGTCGTGCGGTTCGCCTAGTCGCTCAACACCCGTCGGCCGTCGAGCGCACGGCCCAGTGTCAAGTCGTCGGCGAATTCGAGGTCTCCTCCGACCGGTAGCCCGCTCGCGGGCTGAGACACGATGAGCCCCGGTACCTGCAGGAGTCGTGAGAGGTACATCGCGGTGTGGTCACCCTCAACGTTTGAGTTGAAACAGAGAATGACTTCCTTCACCGGACCGTGCAGGCGCTGGATGAGTTCTTGAATCTTCAACCGATCGGGCGTGACGCCCTCAAGGGGATTGAGCACGCCGTGCAACACGTGATACGTCCCGTGAAACGCGCCGGAGCGCTCGACGGCCGCGACGTCCGGTGGACTCTCCACGACACAGATTGTCGTCTGATCTCGGCGCGTGTCCGCGCAGATCGGACAGAGTCCCCCGGATTCCGCGATGTTGCAACACCTCTCGCAGAATGAGAGCTTGATCTTCATTTCGCCCAGGGAGTTCGCGAGGCGGTCGACGTCTTCGCTGGGCTGGCGCATCAACCAAAAAGCGATGCGTTGCGCGGACTTGGGGCCAACGCCGGGAAAACGTCCGAGTTCGTCCACGACTGCCTGCAGGGCGGGCGGATAGCTCACGAAATCTCCTCCGCTCCGGGAAACATCTCAGTAATAAGGTGATCGGCCACCGAGTCGACGACCACCGACACGTCAGCGTCAACTTCGACGGCGTGATCGGGCTCTTCGGCGACGGGCTTTGGCGCCCGACGCGTGGGGGCCGGTTCGGCGACGAGCGACGGGTTGACGGTCCACCGCAACGTGAGCGCGACTTTGAATTCGTGTTCCAGTGCGCCCTTCAGACCTTGAGCGATGAGTTCGGTGTTCTGGCGCATCTCTTCACTGGGCACGGCGATTGTGAGCAAGAGCCCGTCGAGTGACTCAACGCGGGCCGAGCGCAAAAGCAGCTGTGCCGCCCGTGACGTGCGTGGCACGACCCGCGTCGTAAAGCGGTCGCGCACCTCTTCGAGCGACAGGGCGAGCGTGCCGCTGGCTACGGGTGCGCCGGCGGCGTCAGATTCGGATGTGGACACCGGAGAAGACGACATCTCGACGGGCACAGATCCGTTCGTGATGGCACCCTGGGACGGCGTCGAAGGAGTTGGCGTCGGTTCGCTCACCGAAGAGGCAATGGGGCGCAGCGCCGGAGCACTGGGTGCGGGTGCGCTTGGGCGACTGGCCCCGCGCTCGAGTCGGGTCAGGCGCTCGTCCAAGGATTCGAACGAATGATCGAGTTCGGGCTTCGTCAAGCGCACCATGGCCACTTCTAGCATCACGATTTTCTCCGGGGCGCTCTTCATCTCACGAATAGTGCGCCCAACGGTCTCGAGAATGCGCACGCTGCGCGCGAGACCGAGCTGCTCGCCCCACTTAAGAAGCCGAGCACGGTCGGCGTCCACCGCGTCGGCGACCTCGGGCGCCACTTGCAGCAAAAATGCTTGGCGAACTTCGCCGGCGAAGTTCTCAGCCAGTTGTTCCGGGTCCCAACCCTCGCGCGCGAGCACCGCGAGAGTGCGAAGGGCGCCGACCGCGTCGTCGTGGGCGAGGGCGTCGAAGAGTCCGTCGAACTCGGGTTGGGTTTCACTGATCGTGCCCGTCGCGAGGAGTTGGTCGAGCGCGCTAAGCGCGTCGCGCGCGGATCCCCGTCCGAGACGAACGGCCGCTTCGATGGTCGCGTCATCGGCGCCGAGCCCGGCCGCCCCCTTCACGTCGTTCAACAATGTCGCGAGGGTGTCGGCGCCGATGAGTCGGAACTCAAGGTGCTGGGTGCGCGAGCGAATCGTCGGAAGGACTTTGTGCGGGTCGGTGGTGGCGAGAACGAAAACGACGTGTGGCGGCGGTTCTTCCAGGGTCTTTAAGAGAGCCGCCGACGACGCTTTCGAAAGCTGGTGTACTTCGTCGAAGATGTAGACCTTCCAGCGTCCGGGCGTTCCGTGCCAGGCACCGGAGATGATGTCGCGAATATCGTCAACGCCATTGTTTGAGGCGGCGTCGAGTTCGATCACGTCGAGCGACGTGCCCTTCGCGATGGCGAGGCAACTGGCACATTTTGCGCAGGCGTCTCCGTCGACGGGATTCTCACAGTTGAGCGCCTTCGCGAGAATCCGGGCAGTGGTGGTTTTGCCCGTTCCTCGAGGTCCCGAAAAGAGGTACGCGTGAGAAATTCGCTCGTTTTTGACGGCTCCCTGCAAGGCTCGCACGACGTGGTCTTGACCGCGCAGTTCGGCGAAGCGACCCGGGCGGAAACGCCGGTAGAGCGAAGTCACTCCGTCGAGGGAAGTGGGGATTTCTTTCGCGTCAGCCATGTTCCGATGCTAACGGGAGCCTCTCTCGTGCCGAGGTCCAAAGCGGTGGTCAGGCGATCCGTGGCACCCAACACAGTTCGCTGAGAGCTGCTGGCTTCCACCCCTGACTCGGTTCACGAAAGGTCGTCGCACGGGACCCGACCACCGCTTTCGACCTCGGCGAACTTAGGTTACCGGAGAACCACCTAACCGGACTCAGGTAGCCTTGCGGGCCGGTATTCATTTCGCGATGAATACCTCTGGAGGAGTGCGAGAGCGGCCGAATCGGCACGATTGGAAATCGTGTGAAGGGAAACCTTCCGTGGGTTCAAATCCCACCTCCTCCGCCATTGCCTTAATCGCCAAGTGCAGCCCCGGCCTCAAGTCCGGAAACGAGTTCGAGAAGATCTCGTGCTTCCCAGGCCCGGTTTCTCTTCCTCTCCGAGATTGGCGAAAGCACTCCAACGTCTATCAGCTGCTGGATTGCCTGGTTTACAGCAGCCTTCGATCGCTTCACCATCGCTGTTGCGGTAGCCAGCGTGACAACCGGTTCGCCGGCAAGGGCGTCGATCAACCGCCACTCATCCGGCACCACTGCGGTTACGCGTCTACTTCGCGAGCAACAGCATGAGCCTGACGTCGTCCACCAGGGCACTCAGTCTTCAGCGCGCGAAGCGTGAGCCAGTACCTCGCGGGCCACTTCTTGAAGCTGCGAGTGTCGGTCTCATTGTCCGAACTCGGAGAGGGCGTGATGATCGCGTCGGCGAGTGCCGCGAAAAATCGCGTCGTCGTCGTGACGACCTAGGAGAGTCTCGCCGCGTCGTGATGGTTTCCCTCGGCGAGAAGGAGTGCTTCTTTAACCGGAAGACCCCATCGATAGCCACCGAGTGAGCCATCACGACGAATGACGCGGTGACAAGGAACGGCGAGGGCAACGCTGTTCGCCGCACACGCCGAGGCCACCGCGCGAACCGCGCGAGGTGATCCGATCTGGTTCGCCACGTCCGAGTACGTTCGGGTCTCGCCCGCCGGAATGGTGCGTAGTGCCTCCCACACGCGAATCTGAAAGGCGGTGCCCGCAAGATCGAGGGGCAATGCGCCCGCGTCGGCATCGCCATGTATCGCGCCAGCGAGGATGAGGGCAACATCGCTGAGTCCCTCATCGTCGCGCTCGATGAGCGCGCCAGGGAACTCCTTGTGTAGGTCCTGCGTCAAGACCTCTTCGTCGCGGCCGATACGGATCGAGCAGACACCTCGGTCGGTGCTCGCGGCCAGCACGATGCCAACCGGAGTCTCCACGGATGTGTAACGAATTAGCTCACCGCGGGCCCCGTCGCGATAGCGAGCGGGCGTCATACCTAGTCGCGGGGCAGCGCGCTCGTAAAAGGCACTCACTGACCTGTACCCCGCGTCGAAGACCGCGTCGGTTACTGACACACCGCTGCGCAGTGTTTCGCGAACACGATCTGATTGGTACTCGCGCACGTAGCTCGCCAGAGAGACACCAACCACCGCGCGAAAGCGACGACGCAGGTGACCCTCGCTGTAGCCCAGTTGACCGGCGAGTGCCCCGACCTCGATGCCACCGCGCGTCCGTTCGATTTCTCGGCACGTCGCAATGACGGCGTCGGTTGTTCGATCGACACGGCGGACTTCGTCCGGGCGACAACGAGCGCACGCGCGATAACCCGCGGCCAGCGCGTCACCATTGGTCGAGAAAAATTCGACGTTCGCGCGAAGCGGATGTCGTGCGCCGCAGCCCGGTCGACAGTACACGCCAGTGGTCCTGACGGCGTAGACGAAACATCCGGTCATCGCGGCGTCGCGCGACCGGACTGCGTTCCAGCGGATTTCGTTCAGATCATCCATACGTCGCACTTTAGGGACGATGATCCGCACACGCTTTCTGAATTACGACATTGAATTTTTCTTGAAAAAATCTGTTGCACGTTGGTCGCCGAGTTGGTCCGCGACTCTTGCGAACCGATCACTTGATTCTTATTTAGAGCACGTACGTTCGCAGTATGACTCGCAAAGTGACGTGGCGGACGTTCCGAGGACTCGCCCACGGCCTCAGCGTTGGTCGAAGCGAAATGACTGCTCCGGACGTTCTCTCGCCGTTGTTACGCGAGCGAACGTCGTGGGACGCTTCGTCGTCACCGTTCGACCAGTGGCGCGCGCTCGAATTTCGAATTCTCACCCCTCCGTCGAACGAGGGCTGGCCGCACTAACGCCTCGCGACGAGGTAATCGTCACGAACCTGTCATCGACATTGGCGGTAAGTACTGCCCGCGGGCGCACAGTCGTAAGGTATGAACACATTGAGTACTTCCTTTCGTAGCGCTTCGCGGCGCTCTATTCGCGGCCTCATCGGCCTCGTCGCAGTCACCGCGGGGATTGCGACGGCCCTACCGGCGTACGCGTCAACGACCGGACCCTCCAACGCGCAGCGCCTGGCACTCGCGAAACACGAGCTCATCTTTCTCTTCTCTGCTGCCCCTCTCCCCCCAGGCTCGCGACAGATCACTGCGGCCGTCGCGGAAGAGACGAAGCCGTTCACGGGGTCGAAGTCCACCACCTACGGCGGAAACGAAGTCGGCGCGACGAAGTTCTTCGTCGCGCCCTCCGCGAGTGCGTCACTCACTTGGCTCGCCAGTCAACGACTCGACGGCCACGCCTCCCCCAGTATGGGCGCGTCGGGTACAACACACACTCTGATCTACCTCCTAAGCAACACCACCGTGCTGGAGCAGCCGGAAGTCGTCTACATCACCTCCACCAGACCAAATGGAACCCTCGAATTCAGCGTGATCGCGACCGTCTGGTGGCGCTCACAGAAGTCGGCCAGTGCCGTTGTCACCCCGGGAGCCACAAAACTCACAGTGAAGCTCAACCGGGGCCCCAACGCCAAGACCGACCGGACGTCGACCGCGACGAGCGACAACAAGTCCCAGATCGCTTCGATCATCGCCCACATCAATGCCCTGCCCGTGCCGAGCCCGTTGCCCATGAGCTGTCCGATGGACGTGGGCGCCTCGCTCACCATGAGTTTCTATTCCGGAGGCGCCCAGAAGCCCTACGCCGTCGTGGTGGCCGACCCGGGCGGTTGCGGAACAGTTACGATCAGCAGCTACAACGCCAGCCACACACTCACCTCAGCAAGTGACGTCGCCGGCGGTGTGGCGCTCTCAAACTTCGTCGCGACCCAGCCAGGTCTGAAGAACCTCAGCCCCGCTTAGGGCTCTTTCCTCCGTCACCGCGTTTACCCGGTCTGTTCACCAGAACTTTGCCCCACTCTCATCCCTGTCTTACGCGCTCGCCGTAGCATCACCAACGGCGAGAGGAGAACTGTGCACACGCCCGCAACCACCAATGATCTCTTTCGGCTGTACGAATCAAAGGGCCACGAACCCTACGGTGAAGCGCTTACCCAAACCGAGCACGCGCTGCAGTGTGCGGCCCTCGCCAGAGAAGAAAACGCCAAGGACGCGATGATCGTGGCCGCGCTCTTTCACGACGTGGGACACCTCATCGTCGACATTCAAAACGGCGAGAACGTGCGCATCGATGAAGTCGACGACGATCACGAAGCCGTGGGAGCTCGCATTCTGTCACCCCTCTTCGGCCCCGCGGTCGCTCAGCCCGTCTCGTTGCACGTCACGGCGAAGCGCTGGCGCTGCACGCGCGAACTCGCGTACTACGACCGACTCTCGGAAGCGTCGAAACTGTCGCTCAAAGCACAGGGTGGTCTCTTGAGCGACGAGGACTGCCTGCGCTTTGAAGAACACCCGGGCTTTCCTGACGCCCTTGCGCTACGCACCTGGGACGACGAGGGAAAGGTTGTCGGACTCGAAGTAGGAACGCTCGACGACTACGTCGGAATTGTCAATTCGTTGGCCGTGGCGTGGTCACGAGGACGTCACGAGCATTAACGCTCACGTCAACGCGTGTACCCAGCTCGAGGTCATCCGCGTGAGTGCTGCGTACGTCGACGCGTAGGTTCGCCCCGGCGATGCCGACGCCAATGCGCGTCGTCGCCCCAAGAAAACTCCGGTGCGTGACGACGCCGAGTCCGCTCGGGTTGACCACGACGTTGAGGTCCTCGGGACGCAGGAGGGCTTCCAGTTCGCCCGCGGGCACCGCGTTGAGGTCACCGCGGATCGGTACCTCGCGTCCGAGTACTTCAACGTGATCACCGTGGCGGGTCACGGCGACGCGACTCGAGACACCGACAAACTGTCCCACGAAGGGTGTCGCGGGCTGTGAGTAGAGGACCGACGGTGTGGCCACCTGCTCAACGCGTCCTTGGAGCATGACGCACACGCGATCAGCCATGGACATCGCCTCTTCTTGGTCGTGCGTGACGAAGACCGTGGTGATGGCGAGACGCTGTTGGAGCGCACGAATCTGATCGCGTAGTTCGGCGCGAACCTTGGCGTCGAGTGCGGAGAGCGGCTCGTCGAGGAGCAGCACGCGCGGTTCAATGGCGAGGGCGCGCGCGAGTGCGACGCGCTGTTGCTGTCCGCCCGACAGCTGATGGGGATACTTGGTCACGTGATCCGCCAGACCGACCAAGTCCAACAGTTCACTGGCCTTAGCGCGGCGCTGCGAGGCCCGCTGGTGGCGAATCTGCAGGCCGAAGGCGACGTTGTCGCGTGCGTTCATGTTCGGAAAGAGCGAGTAACTCTGAAAGACCATTCCCATGTCGCGACGTTGCGCCGGCACGTGCGAGACGTCCTTCCCGTCAACGAGCACGCGGCCGTTGTCGGGACGATCGAAGCCCGCGAGCACCCGCAGTGCGGTGGTCTTGCCGCACCCTGAGGGACCGAGCAGCGCCACGAGTTCGCCGGGCGCGATGTCCAGCGAAAGTCGGTCGAGTGCCGTCGTTGCGCCAAAACGACGCGTGAGGTTGTCAAAGACAACGGGGGCGCCCCCCAGAGACTGACTGTCAGAGCCAATCGTCGTCAGTGAGTCGGTTGCCAGGGCCATTAGCTCCTCCTAGAGTTTCGAGACTGTGAGCGATCCAACGTAACAATGAGCGTCAGCACTACGCAGGTCGCGAGCAAGGCGACCATTGCGACCAACGTAGTAATCCGGGGGTTGTCGGTGGTGGGAGCGTTGTAGATCCAGACCGGAAGCGTGGTCCAGTTGTCGACGTTCGCGATCGTGAACTCGCCAAAGACCAACGCGATCGTCAACACGGACGCGGACATGAGCGCGGAGCGCAAGTTCGGAACGAGAACCCGCCAGATCGTGGAGATCCAGCCCGAACCGAGCGACCTGGACGCCTCCACCAAAGTTTTGAGATCCAGCGCCCCGAGGCCAGAGTCGAGGGAGCGGTACACGTAGGGCATCGCCAAGATGACGTAGACGATCGCGAGCAGATACTGCGACGACCTCAACCACGCGGGTGCCGACTCCAACACGCCCGTGGCGTAGGCGATGGGGGGAATGATGATCGGCAGAATGGTGATCACTTCCATCACCCGTCGAAAACGAGGCATTCGCAGGTGCACGTAGATGACGGTCGGCACCATGAGCAGCATGACTCCCGCCATGGTGATCACGGCCATTTGCGTGGAGAGCCAGAGAGCCGAGATGAAACCGGGGGCGGAGGCGATCTGACTGAGTGGGGTGAGCGAGAAGCCTCCTGTGGGCTTTTGTAAGGAGAAGGCCATCGCCGCGTAAAACGGGACAATGAAGTACGCCGCGGCGAGCACGAGAATGACGCCGCGACCCCAGCGAATCTGGCGACGTCGTCGAGTTACCGGGACGTCCGCCCTAAACGGCTGGTCGATGGTCGAGGGATCGGCAACCAGGGTGCCGAGTTCTAGCGAAGCCATCGCGACGTCCTTCGCCGTAGGAGAACATATCCAACGACGGTAATGAGCAAGATAACGATCATCGCGAAGGCCAGGGCGTAGGCGATGTTGTTCTCACCAGCGATCACGTTGCCCTGCAAGATGGAGCCGATTTGAATCGGCGTGATCGAGATGGTGCCCGTGGTCAACGCCTCGGCGGTGGCGTAGGCCGAAAACCCGCTGCCGAAAAGCAGAAACATGCTGCCCAGGATCGCCGGCGTCAGCACCGGTATGCCCACGTGGCGCCAGTAGCGCCACCGCGACGCACCGAGGTTCTCCGCCGCCTCGCGCCAGGCGGGGTGCAGCCCCGCGAAGGCGGGGGTGATGATGAGCACCATGAGCGGAATTTGGAAATACATGTAGACGAAGGCCACGCCCCAGAACTTGTAGAGGTCGAAGCCGTGACTCCACGGATCGACCCCGATGGCGTTCAGCCACTTCGTGGCGACGCCCACAAAACCGAAGGACGCAATGAACATGAACGCGAGGTTGACGCCGCCGAACTGCGCGAGAACACCGGACGTGGCCGCCGAGATGCGTTTGAATGGCGCGTGCGAGGACGTTGAGATGGCGTAGGCGATGAAGGTCCCGAGGATTCCGGGAATGATCGCCGTCACCAGCGCCAATTTGAGACTCGTCTCAAATCCGGTGCGAAACTGGCCGCCCGACAGAATGGTGTGAATGTTTTGCCAGGTGAAATGACCTGAGTTCGATCGAAACGCGTAGTTGATAATCGCGACCGTGGGCACCCCGAGTACCAAGATGACGTAGGACAAAAAGGGCAACACGGGAGCGCTGGTTCGCAACCTACGAACCAGCGCTCCCCCGCCACCAGATCCGCTCTTTCCGTTCAGGCTCGAGACCCCGAGTGGGGGCGTTCGAGAGGCGGAATCAGAGAGGACCGTCATGATTCAGGGCTCGGCTAGCTTCCGCTGACCGCTGAAGCCCAGTTCGCGTCCACCGTTGCGCCGGCCGCAGTCACCTGAGCTTGCGTCGGCAACGTGAGCGCCGCCGCCGGAGCCGCGGGCAGAGCCGCGACCCACGTCTTGTTGACGGTGTTGTTCGCCGTCATGGCCGCCAACTCAATGGGCCGCGCTTGGCCCTGGAGGAACAGGTTCTGACCGGTGACCGAGTACAAGTACTCCTCCCAGAGACGAGCGGCCGCCGGGTCCGGTGCATCTTTGGTGATCGCCTGGGTGTAGTACGCCGCAATCGTGCCGTCCGTAGGAATGACCAACTTCCAGCCGGGCACGCTCGCCGCGACGCCGCCTTCCAAGTAGTCCCACCAAATAAGGATTGGCGTCGCACCCGAGGCGGCCGTGGCCGCCGTACCACCGGGTACGAAGTTGCCATCCTTGTTCAGGGTCGCGAAGAAGTTGATGCCGGGCTGAATGTTGCTGAACGATCCGCCGTTGGCGATCGACGCCGCCCAGACGGCGTAGAACGCCGCCGACGCGGAGGTCGGGTCCTCGTTAATGGCGACCTCGTTCTTGTACATCGGGTTCGTCAGCTGCGCGAAGGACGTAGGACACGTGGTGACGATCTTGGTGTCACAGCCGATCGCGACGTAGCCGCCGTAGTCGTCGTACCAGCGCCCACTCGCGTCTTTGCCCGCGGTCGGGATGTCGGCCCAGGTCTGCACCTTGTACGGAGCCCACAGGTTCTCGTTGCCGGTGGCGTAGCTCGTACCGACGTCCACGACGTCCGGCGCGTCCCCGCGACCCTTTTGCGTGTTAATGGCGGTGATCTCTTCAGCGCTCGAACCGTTGGGGTTCTGGTCGTTGATCTTGATGCCGTACTTCTTGGTGAAGTCCTTCATAATGGCGCCATAGTTGGCCCAACCCGAAAGAGGAATGGTAATCACGTTGACGTGACCCTCTTTCTTCGCGGCTTTGATCAGCGCGCTCATTCCGCCGCCGGCCGTCGCCGAGGTCTCCTTCGACCAATTAACCGTCTTCGTCGCCGCGTTCGCGCCGCCAGCGACAGAGAGCGTCGTGAAGACTGTCCCTACCAGGCCGGCCGCGAAGGCGATCCTTAGTTTGTTTGAAATCACGCCTAAAGCCTCCTAAAAATGAGCGCACCTCGTTGATGACTCGCCACGAGAGTAAGAGTCGCGAGTAAGCGCAACGTGACGTCAGCGCGCAGCGTCGGTGTGCGGTCGTGAAATTTCTTGGGAGCGTTGAGTGACTATTGCGCGACGAGAATGTCAAGTCGCGCGAGATCTACAACGGTGTCGAGAACGCAGTCCGCACCGCTCTCGAGCAGTCGCGCTTCATCGTCGGTACCGCTTAAGACGCCAACGCACTGGCCCACGCCCGCGCGGCGTCCGGCCTGCATGTCCGAGGCCGTGTCGCCCACCACCATGATCGTCTGAACCGCACTGACGCGCGAGCGAAGGGCGCAGAGAAGAATCATGTCCGGTGCCGGACGACCACGTCCCGCATCCGCCGGCGAGACGCGCAGACTAAACAGTTCCGACCAGTCGAGAATGTCAATCAAGACTTCGCGCGTCGCCGGGGAGAATCCCGTCGTCAACGCCACCGCGATACCGCGGCTCTTCAGTTCTTCCACGGCTTCTCGAGCTCCGGGTATTTCACTCACCCCGACTTCTTGGGCCGCTGTCACAAAATGGCGCTCGAATGCGTCATTGGCGGCGTTCGCCCGAACGTCGAAGAGTTCGGTGAAGACTTCGATCTTCGACTGACCCATCGTCTCGATGACGTATCCTTCCGCCTCGCGCGCGTCCTCGCCCGTGACACCGAGTTCGTCGATCGTACGACGGAACGCGTCGAGCACCAGGCCCTGGTCGTTCACCGTCGTACCGGCCATGTCAAAGCAGATCAACTCAATGGTCATATAAAACTCTCCTCCGCGATGGCTGGCGCCAACGTCATTCCTCGTCCGCCCGCGCCGGTAATGGCGGTGACGCCGCGCGCGAGATCGCGGCGGTAGTAAATCTCGTCGACGGCGGGCACCACCTGGTGATACACACCACTCCAGCGTCGCTCGATGGCCGGCAAGTCATCACCGATCAACTCACGAGCCGCCTGCACGATAAGCGTCATGGGCGCGTCGTAGGTCTCGAAGAGCCCCGGCTCATCCGCCTCGTGAGTATCGCCGATGGTGAGTCCTCCGTGTAGTCGCTGCTGGCACAGCAGCTGAACGGCGTAGCGACTCGCGAGCGACTCCTGTGGATCGAGCAGTTCGCTAGCGTCCGCTCGAAATCCTGGGTAGTAGCGAAAGGAGTCGCCGTTCGCGACCGACGTTGTTAGCGTTCGCTGCAAGGGCTCGGTCTCGGCCATGTTGAGGCGAACGCGACGTAGCGGTTCTCCTTCGAACAGTTCGGCCGCGAAGCCACTGATGGTGGCACCCACGCAGAGCCACACCTGATCGCCGCGATGGTGGACGCCGCGATGATCGACAACCTCGTGGTCCGCCATCCCGACCAGTTCTCGTCCCGCTAGGTACTCGTAGCGTCCCGTCGCGGCCATGGCGTCACGTAACGCTCCGAGCGCGACGCGCGATTCAACGGCCGCGTCGCGATCGCAAAGGAGGCCGGCCTCGAACGTGCCGCGCAGCGCGGGGTTTCGCTTCACCACGTCGTTGCGACTCAGCAGTTCAAAACCGCGTTCGTCCGCGTCGTCGCGCGCGAGGGCGCGCTTGGCAACCTGCATTTCGGCGTCGGTATTCACCAACGACAGCGAGCCGTTCGCTCGAAACCCGACGCCGGGAACACGCTCGCCAATCTCCTGCCACAGTTCGCGTGACCGCAGCGCGAGCTTGAGTTCCGCGCCCGACGCGCGTCCGCTCACCCAGATCAGTCCGAAGTTGCGCACGGTTGCGCCATGGGGGGCGAGGTCGCGCTCAAGATGCACAACCTCAGCCCCGCGCATCAGCGCGAAGAGTGCGTGGACGGTGCCAAGAACGCCAGCTCCCACCACCACCGTGCGCTGGCCGTCGAGGGTTCCGTCGTCGTTCAACACTGTCCTCAAACTAAACGTGACACGTTGCGCACGCGTGACCGATCGGTGTACGTTCGTCGCTATTCCCCGCGACGCTCGACAAAAAACTCGCGCAGCAGTGTCGCCGACTCGTCGGCCAACACGTCGTACGTGAGCGACACCTCGTGTAGGAGCCGAGGATCGCTCAAGAGGTTGTAGCGCGAACCCACCGCGCCCGCTTTCTCGTCGAGCGCACCGATCACGAGACGCGCGACGCGAGCGTTGAGAAGCGCGCCGGCGCACATCGCGCAGGGCTCGAGCGTGACGTAGACCGTCACATCGTCCAGGCGCCAGTGACCTCGCTGGCGCGCCGCTTCGCGCAACGCCACGATCTCGGCGTGAGCGGTCGGGTCGTGATCGAACTCGCGCCGATTTTCGCCACTCCCGACGACAACGCCGTCCGCCACGATCACACAACCAATCGGCACGTCGTCGTGAGCCTTGGCGCGCGACGCCTCCACGAGGGCCTCTCGCATAAAGCGTTCGTCGTCACCCATCACGCAAAAATCGTAGGACACCGCGCCGCGCCCAAAATTCGTCGGGGACCACAGGGGTAGACTTCTCAACGGAGGGGTGCGAGAGCGGCCGAATCGGGCAGTCTCGAAAACTGCTGTGTCTACGGGCACCGTGGGTTCAAATCCCACCTCCTCCGCCAGCGAAAGACGGGTGACGTTTGTCACCCGTCTTTCCCATTTCCTCGCCACACCCGGGCCAGTACGCTGGATTTGTCGCACGACCGCCAACTCAGGAGATCTCATGGTTTCGTCACTCACCACGCACGTGGGCACCGAGCGCAAAGTCATCACCGAACTGCCCGGACCTAAGTCCCAAGAGCTCCACGAACGCCGCAAGGCCGCCGTTAGTGCGGGACTCACCGTTGGATTCCCCGTGTACATCGATCGCGCCGAAGGCGCCATCTTGGTCGACGTCGACGGAAACCAGTTGCTCGACATGGGTTCGGGCATTGCGGTCACCGGCATCGGCCACGCCGCACCCGCTCTCGTGGACGCCGTCAGTCGCCAGGTAGCGAGCTTCACGCACACCTGCTTCATGGTGACGCCCTACGAAAGCTACGTCGAAGTGTGCGAAGCGCTCAGCGAACTGACCCCCGGCGATCACGCGAAGACTTCGGCGCTGTTCAACTCAGGCGCCGAAGCGATTGAGAACGCGGTAAAGATCGCACGACTCGCCACCGGCAAGAGTGCCGTCATTGTCTTTGAACACGCGTACCACGGGCGAACGAACTTGACAATGGCTCTTACCGCGAAGAACATGCCCTACAAGGATCGCTTCGGGCCCTTCGCACCCGAGGTGTATCGCGTTCCCATGAGCTACCCCTTCCGAGACGGGTTGAGTGGCCCCGACGCCGCGGCGCGCGCGATCAAGATCATCGAAACCGACATTGGCGTGCACAACGTCGCCGCGCTCCTCATCGAGCCAATCCAGGGCGAGGGCGGTTTCGTCGTTCCCGCGGACGGATTCCTGCCCGCACTGTCGAAGTGGACGACCGACAACGGCGTCGTCTTCATCGCCGACGAGATTCAGAGTGGTTTCGGGCGCACCGGTGACTGGTTCGCGGTTAATCACGAGGGCGTCATTCCCGACATCGTCACGACCGCCAAGGGCCTCGCCGGAGGCATGCCCCTCGCGGGCGTCACCGGTCGTGCGGAGCTCATGAACGCCGTGCACGAAGGTGGACTCGGTGGTACATACGGCGGCAACCCGGTCGCGGCCGTAGCGGCCCTCGCCACGATTCAAACCCTCAAAGAGCAGAACCTGCTCGAGCGCGCGAAGGAACTCGGCGAGATCATGTTGGCGTCGCTTCACTCGCTGGCGAAGGACGTTGCCATCATCGGAGACGTCCGCGGACGCGGCGCCATGATCGCCATGGAACTCGTCCAGCCCGGCACGAAAACGCCCAACGCCGCTGCGGCGAAGGCCGTCGTGAACTACTGCCAACAGCACGGCGTGATCGCGTTGATCTGTGGCACCGACGGCAACGTCATTCGATTGCTTCCTCCGCTGATCATTAGTGACGACCAACTCGCCGATGGTCTCGCAGTGGTCGGCGCTGGGGTTCGGTCCGTTCGCTAGTTCGTCGCCGTTCGGTGATTTTCGACAGGAGTTCATGAATCGAGGTGTAAGACGCGTGCGCACGGGGTTGCGCATTGGCGTGGGTCTCGCCGCGGGCGCGGTGATTCTCGCGAGTTGTGGGACAACCGCCGTCGCGCCCCCGGTGCACCTCAGCGGGACACCCGCACTGAGTTTTGACGTGCCCCTGACCAACGTGGCCTGCACACTGAATGACGTGTGCGTCGCGCTCGGCACGTCGAGCGCCGGCTCGGGGCCAACCTCGGTGGCGGAGTTCTCGACACCGCACGGCGACTGGCTCAACCTCGCCCTCCCCTCGGGCCCTTCGACCTTGTTGACAACGACCGCCTGTTCTGGGTCGCAGTGTCTGATCGGCGGATCACGTCCGGGTAGTGATCTCTTGTGGCTCTTCGACTCCCACGGAGATTCGCTCAGCGCACTCACCGCGCCGGCGCAGGGCATCGGCGTGAGCTCGTTGACGTGCAACGCACTGGTCTGCGCGATGCTCGACACCGGCCCCGGCGGCGTGCCGCGCTTCAGCGTGAGTTCCGACGTGGGGACGACGTGGTCGACGCCCGAACCTCTCGCCTTCGCCAAGGGTGACGCCGTGACTGCGTTCTCCTGCGGAACGACCGCAATCTGCGCGCTCGGACTGATGACGCCCGCACACGTGTTTGCGCTCTACGTGACCAGCGACGTTGGTGCGACCTGGAATGAGCAAGCGACACCGAGTTCGTGGACGACGTTGACGTCACTGTCGTGTCAGCAGCGTCGTTGCGTAGCCCTCGCCGCGACGGCGACGGCGTCGCTCCTCGTGCGATCGTCGACTTTTACGCGAACCTGGAAAGTAACGACTTTGACGCACCGGGCGAGCGCACTCGCCTGTACGCCACTCCAGCAATGCGTCGTCGTGGGTCAGCGATCGGATGACGACCCCTGGCTCGCCATGGTGCACGACAAAAAGACCACCGCTGTGAAGTTGCGCTACGTCCCCTCCCCTCTTCTCGACGTGGCGTGCGGATCAAAGGTCTGCGCCGCGATTGGCATCACGACTCTTCTTAGTGTTCCTTCCAATACATAAAGGACTCGCGATCTTCGCGTCACGCGGCTATGGGAGGCTGGAAGGGTGAGTACGTCGGCCACGAGCCCCATTCCGCCCGGCTGGTATCCGGATCCCGCTGGGGCTCGCGAGTGGCGAGTCTGGACGGGCACAACCTGGTCTGAGGTGACCCGACCGTACGGCGAACCCGTGAAGACGCCTCGGCTGGCGACAAGTTTCTCGTTGCTCTTGGCCCTACGACGAGTGCAGAACGTCGGCATCGTGGGGGTGCTCGGCGGACTCGGCCTGCTCGTGAGCGTCCTCGCACACTGGCCCGGAACGGCGCACCCGACACCCGAGTGGTTCGCCATTGTCGCCAGCAACGTTGCGGTGGCGTTCCTCGTCGTCGGAACAGCCGCCTGCGCCTTCGGGGTGAAGGAACTCGAGGGACGTTGGTCGCTCGCCGCGTTCGCGCCGGGAGTGAATCTCTTCATCGCGAGCGCCCTCGTCCGTCAACGACTCGGCATCCGCCCGGCGTGGCGAATCATCTCCGAGATCGCCCTGCTCGCCGTGTTTGTCGCCTCGTCGCGCGACGACCTCTGGCTGTGCGTAGGACCGGTCATCGTGGCGTACCTCGAATCAACTTGGTTCAGCACCCTCATCGACGGTCTCAGTGGTCGAGCCAACGTCGAGGGATAGAGCGCCCACCACGTCGTGACGTCAGCCCTGGTCGAGGGCTACGCGCAACTGTTCAGCGACGCCCGTCCAGCCCTTGTACGACTGCACCGACGCGGGGGCGGTGTCGAGGGAGTGCAGCAGTGTCGACACGAAGGTGTCGTCACGCTCGCGAAGCGTCGCGGCCGACGTGACGTGCGTGCGAATCGTAAATACCACCGCGTTCGTGCGCGGCAGTGCTCGCAGTGTCTGTCGTTCCACGCGGAAATACCAGTCCTCGAGTTTTCCGCCGGGGCTGCGGCGCGCGACCGCGGGTTGGTACAAAGCGGGGCTGTCGAGCAACGTCCAGTTGAGTCGCCAGAACGCGCGATCCGGTTTCAACCGATCGAAGAATGCGTTCGTGGGACGCGCGAGTTCGTCGTCGTACCCCGGCACCGGCCGGTGAATGTCATCGAGGGTCGCGCCAATCTTTGTCGCTAAGTTCCAGCGAGAGGGGAAACAGACGCACGCCGCGCGCAGTCGCCACACGTCGTCGCGCACCAGCACACAGAGATCTTCTTGTACCAGTCGACTGGCCGCGACGATTGCGTGCTCACGTTCGTGGGGTGGCGTCGCGACACCCCAGTGGTGCGCACGAAGGTTCTCGCGGATCTCAGCTAGCAACTCGAGGCTCGCCTCGTCGCCTTCGGGCTCTGTCGCCACCACGACGTCGTAGCTCTCATCTAGCAACTGCGTCTTTAAGGCGATTTCCTCTCCGTAGTGTTCGTCGATCTCGAGCCACGCGGCGAGTTCCAGTGGACGCAGCCCCATCGCGAGACGCCATCCCCCCGCGTCGAGTGGCACGTAGGGGAACGTCAACGCGACTCAGCGTCCTCGGTTGCGACGCACGACCAGTAGATAGAAGAGCAGCACCGCGACGGGAACGGCAATAACGATGATGCGACCTTCGGGCAGAACAACGCCGCGATGGACGTCGACGACCATCTGGGTGCTTGCCTGAAGCGACGCGAACCAGCCACTCATGAGGGAAACTCCACTCCTCTAATCTGACACGTCGCCCGCATCACGAAATCTCTCTCGCCTCAATACTCCTTAAATGAGGGACTCCTCGGGTTCCCGTG
>PLON01000066.1 GCA_003142095.1 Acidimicrobiaceae bacterium
TTCTTCGCAGCAGGACGCTTCTTGGCCGGAGCCTTCTTGGCGGCGGCCTTCTTCTTGGCCGGGGCCTTCTTGGCCGGGGCCTTCTTCTTCGCGGCTGGTGCCACTTTCCCTCCTTGGGACTCAACGTTGAATCAAATTGGGACTCTGAAGCACCGAGTGGTGTTCCTACTGCCAGTCACCGCATTGATATCTCATGTACTCGGCCATGTGCCACCCAGTCTCACGACTGTACGGCGACTGATCGCAGTGCACGGTCCTTGCGCGGACGAGCGTTTTTCACTGCGTTGCAAACAACGCGAGGAACAACGTAGACCTCCTCCGCAGAAGGACATCTAAAAGTTCAGTCGTTATTCACACCAATGTCAAGCATTTCGAAGTTTTTTACGACCGATGGTCTCACGTGCATTCGACGCATCACATCTATTTAGGACGAGGTGCACACGGTGATGCAACGAGTGGACACGAACGTTCGACACTCGTGTTAGGTCCGACGCGTAGTGGAAAGACGACGTCGATCATCGTTCCGAATCTCCTGATGACAACTGATTCTTGCGTCGTGACTTCAACGAAGAATGATGTCGTGTCGTTGATGACGCACGCACGTCATGACGGTGCAATGTTGCTCTTCGATCCGTCAGGAACAGTCGCAACACCTCGTGGTGTGCATCGAATTGGATATTCACCTCTAAGACAATCTTCAACCTGGGATGGCGCCGTTTTAGCTGCGCGGAGTCTTCTTGACGTCGCTCGACGAGGTAGAGGTGAGAGAAGTGACGACCATTGGAGTGAGCGCGCGGGTGCATTAGTAGCTCCATTGATGCACGCTTGCGCTCTGCGCGACGAGTCATTAGGTCAACTTGCGTCGCGTGTCGACGAGCGACGTTGCGACGATCTCGTGCACGAACTGACGGAACGTCACGGCGAACATCATCCCGCGGTCTCGCTCTTGCACGGCGTCCTCGCGACCGAAGAACGTGAACGCTCGAGCATCTGGTCGACCACGGCGGGTCTCTTCGCGGGTGTGCGGACCGAGGCCGCGCGCGCGTCGGCGCGCGAGGCGCCCCTCGACGTGGCCGAGTTCCTACGCGGACCCCACCAGTTGCATATCGTGGCTCCGAGTCGACATCAGGCCGTCTCCATTCCCTTGGTCGTCGGCCTCATCGAGGAACTGGTTCACGCCACCTACGACCGACACCACGAGGGCGCGAGACTGCTGCTGGCCCTGGACGAACTCGCGAACGTGGCCCCCCTGCCACGCCTCGCGAGCATTGTTTCCGAAGGCGGTGGTCAAGGTGTGTTGACCCTCGCCTGTCTCCAGGACCTGTCTCAAGCACGCGCTCGCTGGGGCGCGTCGGCCGAAGGGTTCTTATCCCTGTTCCCGACGACGCTGGTCCTCGGGGGCATCGCTGATCGCACCACTCTAGAGACCCTGCGCCACTTGGCCGGGCGAGAGATGACACCCTCGCCCAGCGTGCAACGCGACGTGAAGGGTCGCGCCGTGGGCCACTCAGTGAGCTGGGTGGAACGTGATCGCGTGAGCATGAGCGAAGTCGCCCAGGGCCGCGAGGGTCACGCTCTCGGGCTCGACGCGCAGAATCGCCTCCGGTGGGTTCAACTCACACCGGCCTACAGTGACCCGCGCTTTCGGCCCTACCTCGATCGTCCGCCACGCGAACGTGAGTTCTCGATCGAACGCTCGCGCCACTCCGCGAACTGACCGCGTCCGAGCGGGCGCGGACCGTGGTCTCGCACAACGCCGATCATGCGCGCGTCGCGAACCGGAATCGTCGGCTCGTAGACGCCACCGCGGGATCGAAGACCCGGGTAGATCTCATCAACTTGGCGTGTGAGGTCTCGGGCATCTTGCCCGAAGGGTGCGGCGTCGGCCCACGCGGTGATGAGGTGTCGTCGGGCCACGTCGTCTCGACCTTCGAGCGCGCCGGCGAAACGGTGCTCGTCCAATACGTTGCGCTCACGGCGGGTTACGGGTACGACACCGAGCGATTCAAAGCGGGTGAGGTCGCCCGACCAGGAGCGCACCGTCTCGTCGCGAGTCCACGAGAGCTTCTCGCCTCGGTCGCGGTGGTGTCCCGACCACAACGCCCGGTACCCTTCGTCGAGTCCGACGACTCGCTCAATACCTTCAAAGGAACGCCACGCCGCCCACGACGTACGCGACGCCAATTCATGACGCAACGATGCACGATAGAGCGCGTCGGCGGCACGGGCGTGAGCGAAGAGGGCACGAGAGTCGAGAACGTTTGAGTGACCCTCGGGTCGAGCGCCGACCAAGACGTGGTCGTGCAGGTGGGGTTCGCCGTGTCGATTGACGCCGTGGGTGAACGCGACGATACCCTCCCACGTAGCTGACTCCTCGCGGTCCTCGCCGTGCCGCCGATCGCGCACCACGAGTGCCCGATCTTCAAAGTAGTCAATGGCGGCTCGCACCGACGCGCGATGGGCGCCGATTACTCCGGCACCCCGGCTCGGGTCGATCGCGAGCAGAATGGAGATCGGTCGGGGCGCCGCCACGATGAGGTCGTAGCCCACTACCTTCGAACGCTCGCTGGTCACCAACACACGCGAGACGTCACTGGGGTCGCGAGTGTCGCCCTCTCCGCGAAGCCACCACCCCGGTCCCCCGCCGCGCAGTCCTTCGAGCTCGAGCGCCGAGTCCCGAGTGAAGTACGTGACGTCGTTCGAGCGACGCGACACGAGACGAATCACGACTACCCCTTTCGGGGCCCAACGGTCGCCTACAACTGTGCGGCGATTTGGCGCGCGAGGTCGTGTCCGGCCCGCGCGTACGTCTGCGTCGCCACGACCGCACCGGGTCCGGCGCGCAGCATCAAGTAGTCGAGAAAACGCCCGTCGCCCACGCGAAACTTGACGGCGTGGCGACCGTCGTCCAGGGTTCGCCAGACGGCCCCGGGCAGCGGTTCGAAGAGCCAGCGGATGTGCGACTCCATCACGACGACGACCTCGTCACCCTCCTCGCCCACCTGGGTCAGCCAATTCGACACGGGGTCGCTCGGCCGCTCGGGCGCCGGCGACGTCGCCAGCACGTCGTTCATGCGGTCCACCCGGAACGTTCGCCACGCGTCGCGCGACGTGCAGTAGGCGCGCACGTAAGTGTGGCCATTCAGGACTTTCAACTCGCGCGGCTCGATGGCGCGAGTGCGCGCCTCGTCGCTCTCGCCCGAGGTGTAGTCGATCTTGATCTGCGAGCGCGTCTCGATGGCGCGCTCGACCTGACCCAAAAGAGCCTCGTTGGTCGTCGTCTCGACCTGCACCGGCACGCTCGTCGTCCGTTCGATCTTTTCAATCGCCGAAAATATGGCGGGGTCAGTGTAGATCCGCGACGCTTCACGCAGGGCAATATTGAGTTCAAAGAGGTCGCGCCACATGAAGGGCGACGGATCCTCGGCGCCTTCGGGCAGGTCCGAGAAGTCCGCGCGGTAGAGCGAATCGTCGTTCTCTTCGTCGTCCCAATCGTCGCACTCCTTGATGACGTGGGCTGGAAATCGGTCGGTCCCATCCATCATTTCGGCCATGGGCTCGAGCGACACGAGCCGGTCCATGATCAAGCGGACGTGCTCGGGCGAGAGCGAATAGCGCCGCGACAGTTCGCTGATCCGAAGCCCGTCATCGCT
This sequence comes from Acidimicrobiaceae bacterium, assembly GCA_003142095.1. Classification (GTDB taxonomy): domain Bacteria; phylum Actinomycetota; class Acidimicrobiia; order Acidimicrobiales; family RAAP-2; genus RAAP-2. The sequence goes on from PLON01000066.1 coordinate 3,654, forward strand.
GGCGTAGACCGCGTGCAGCAGTTGCAACGTCTGGCCGAGGATGTCGTTCGTGGGGGTCACGTCAAAGGTCAAGGACGACGGAGCGGGGACGTCGCCACGATTGACGCCGCGCAGCCAGTCCGCGAGCTCGTTCTTTAGAGACTTGGGAGATTGCAAGCGCACACGATCGGCCCCGTCGAGCACAAAGCGCAGGGCCGCACGAGGACTCTCAAAGGTCATGCCGACTTCCACGGAGCCGTTCTTCTTGGCTGTGGCGATCGCTTCAGGATACTGGCGCACCAGGAGGTGGGCGTAGTCCTCGTTGGTGGCAACCACGACGTCAAAGGGACGCGGCGATCTCGTGAACTCCGGTCGCCAGGCGCGCGCAACATCGACGTCCTCATCGGAAGCCTCGAACGTCTCCGGGCGAACCTCGGGCATCGAGGTCATGCGCGTGAAGCGATAGCCCTTTATTTCGCGAGTCTCTTGCACCCGGGCCACCAAGTAGCTGGCGCCATTGAAGACGTCGATCACGAGGGGTTCGACGGTGCGCGACTTATTGACCGCCGAGAGATAATCGAAAGTGAGGGCACGACGAAGGTTGAGGGCCCGCAGAACCGGCGTGTAATAATTCGACGCTTCGAGGCCGCCATCGCTCGCGGCAATGTCGTTGAAGACGCTGAACGCTCCCGACTTACCAAATCCACAGAAGCGCAGAGCCATCGTGACGACGCGCTCCTCCTCGCGCGTGAAATAGATCGGTGGGGCGTACCCACTCGACGGGTTGATCTTGTAGCCAACCGAACCGTCGTCGTTGGGAATGGTCTCGATGGCGAAGCCCAGTTCGCGTATGCGAGCCTTGTCGCGTTCGAACTTCTGGCGCACCGTGGACTCGGTGCCCTCGTAGGCGCGAATCTTGCGCGGTCCTTTCGCGGCGGCGGGGTACTCGTCAATCGTCAACTCACGCAAGATCTCTTCTTGGGTCAGCGCGCCGTACTGCCAGGCCCGCTGCAGCAGCAACACCAGAGCTACGAGCCGTTCACGACTCTGCTCTACGCCGCCTCGAATGGTACTCATCGATCTCCCGTTTTCACTTGCCCCGAGAGTAGTGGCGTGCGACGCTTACGCTCCGACGACGCCGTTGTTGGAGGGCTCCTCGCGACGCCACGTACCCGAACGGCCGCCCGACTTTTCCCACAGTGCGACATGTTCGATCGTCATCGTTCGATCGCTCGACTTGCACATGTCGTAAATCGTGAGCGCCGCGACCGTTACTGCCGTCAGAGCCTCCATCTCGACGCCGGTGCGGTCAATCGTGTCAACGCCGGCTTCGAGATCGATATAGGTATCGCCAATCGTGAAATTCACGTACACGTTCCCCACCAAGACGGGATGGGCCATTGGCAAGAGCGACGACGCGCGCTTGGCCGCCTGTATTCCCGCGACGCGCGCTGTAGCGAGAACGTCGCCCTTGTTGAAGGTATTGGCCGCCACGGCCGCTGTCGTGGAGCCCAGCATCGTCACCCGGCCTCTCGCGAGAGCCCGACGAGCACTGACCTCGGAGGGGCCCACGTCGCGCGGGAACGCGGCACCCTCGGGTCCGCCACGTCGAAGTTGGTGGAAGTCGTCCACCGCGCAATGCTACGTCACGGGCAGAGACGCATCCTTGGCCCGGTACACTGCTCAGATCAGTGTGTCTGTCCGGAGTCTGTGATGCCTACCTATGAATACGAGTGTCAGCAGTGCCGCGAACGCGTAGAAGCCGTTCAAAAGTTCACTGACGCCGCCCTTACGGTCTGTCCCCTGTGCGGAGGCGAACTGCGCAAGGTCTTCTCCGCCGTGGGGATTGTGTTTAAGGGCAGCGGGTTCTACAAGAACGACAGTCGCGGAACCAAATCCGAATCGTCGACGCCGGCCAAAACCGACACCGCGTCGCCGACGACCCCCGCCACGCCCGCGAGTTCGACAACGACCACGGCGCCGAGCGCTCCCTCGACGACGTCGTCGAGTACGTCCTCCGACTAGACGGGGCCGTGTTTGGAATGGCACCGGTAGGCTGGTTCGCGTGATCCTGCCGTCGATTGAAACGCCCGCCGATCTCCAACCGCTCTCCTATCACCAACTGCAGAAACTTAGCGACGAGATCCGCCAATTCATTATCGCCAACGTCACCAAAACGGGCGGGCACCTCGGCTCGAACCTGGGCGTCGTTGAACTCACGATCGCGCTGCATCGAGTCTTCGACTCGCCGAAGGACATCCTGCTCTGGGATACCGGCCATCAGGCCTACGTTCACAAACTTCTCACCGGTCGGCGTTACGGCTTTAAGAATCTTCGACAGCGCGGCGGTCTCTCGGGATACCCCAATCGTTCGGAGAGCCAACACGACTGGATTGAGTCGAGCCACGCCTCGACGGCACTCTCCTACGCGCACGGTCTATCCGTCGCGCTGCAACAGCGCCAGGAACTGATCGGCCATGGCGGCAAGCGCCATGTTGTCGCCGTCGTCGGTGACGGGTCACTCACTGGCGGTATGGCCTACGAAGCACTCAATAACCTCGGACACTCCAACCAGCGCGTCGTCATTATCTTGAACGACAATGGCCGCAGCTACGCGCCGACCGTCTCGAAGTTGTCGGAATCGCTCACGTCACTGCGCCTCAACCGCACGTATCTGACCTTTCGCGAGCGGCTCCGAAGACTGGTCCCCCATCTGCCCCGCGTCGGCAAGGCCGCCTACTACGGCATCGATGGGCTTACGAACGTGGTGCGCGAAATCGTGACGCCACACACCTTTTTCGAAAACCTTGGCGTGCGCTACGTCGGACCCATCGACGGACACAACATTGAAGCGATGGAGACCGCGTTTCGAAGTGCTGCCGAATGGGACGGTCCCATCGTGGTACACACCCTCACTCAAAAGGGCCGTGGCTACGAACCGGCCGTTAGTGACGACCTCAAGATGCACGACTACAAGTTGCCCGCGGCTCAGGCGGCCAATGCCCCGGCGGTGTCGTTTGTTGAAGTCTTTTCTGAGTCACTCGTCAAGGTCGCCGCGGTCGACGATCGCATTGTTGCCTTGACGGCCGCCATGGCTGGCCCAACCGGCCTCATCGAATTTCAGCAACGCTATCCCGATCGCTTCTTCGACGTGGGGATCGCCGAGCAGCACGCCGTCACCGCCGCGGCCGGAATGGCGATGGGCGGCCTAAAGCCGATCGTCGCCATGTACTCCACATTTTTCTCACGGGCCTTCGACCAGGCCCACCTTGATGTCGGTCTCTTGAATCTCCCCGTTGTCTTCGTCTTTAAGAGCTCGGGCATCACCGGTGACGACGGACCAAGTCACCACGGTCTGCTCGACATCGCGCTCTGTCTCGCCATTCCCAATATGACGGTCTTCGCGCCGTCGACGGCCGACGAGATTCCGGTGATGCTCGACACGGCCCTGTCACTGTCGTCACCCACGGCGATTCGTTACCCCAAGACCGACTCCCAACCGTTTGACGGCCGAGTCGGCGAAGGGCTCGACGCTCGCCGCGTGGTCAAGGGCGACGGATCGCTCTGCGTGTTAGCCGTCGGCAAGATGGCACCAAACGCGTACGCCGCGTTAGAGCTCATGGGGGACGACGCCTCGCGCGTCACCCTCTACGACGTGCGCGTCCTGCCGCCCGATCCCCGAATGATCGACGACGCCTGCAGTCACGAGCGCGTCATCACCGTCGAGGACGCCACCCGCCACGGAGGTGCTGGCACTTTGATGGTCTCGGCGATTCGCTCGAGGTCGCAAGAGCTCGGGCAACCCCATCCCACCACGCGCATCCTCGGCACCCCACGCGTCTACTTGGAGCACCACAAGCCCGACGCACTGTTGGCCGAACTCGGCCTCGATCCCGAAGGATTGGCCGGAGCCTTTACGCGGCTGCTCGAGGGCAAGCCCGAATTTCCGCCGGCTTTTCACGAGGCTCCGCGACCGAACTACTTCTAACCGAGTGCCCCGTACACTGCAGCGATGACGTTTGAGATTGAGAAGAGCGACGAGCAGTGGCGCGAAGAGCTATCCAGTGATCGCTACGCGGTTCTGCGCAAAGCCGCCACGGAGGCACCCTTCAGTGGCTCGCTCTTGCACGTTGACGCCGACGGCGTCTTCAGCTGCGGCGCATGTCATCAGGTACTTTTTACGAGCGCGCAAAAGTTCGATTCGGGTTGCGGGTGGCCGAGCTTCGACGCCTGCGAACCTGGGACGATCGTTGAACGTGTCGATACGTCGCTCTTTCGTGAGCGCACCGAGATCCTCTGCTCACAATGCAGCGGGCACCTCGGTCACGTCTTCAACGACGGCCCGACCCAGAGTGGACTGCGCTACTGCGTAAACTCTCTCGCGATCGACTTCGACAAAACGAATTAGACGTCGAGGAAGCGGCGAATCGCAATCGCCGACCCGACCGAACCGATCAAGACTCCCACGACGAGCACTACCGTGACCGTGCCGTACAGGGCGGACGAGTTGAGCGCAAACTCATTGTGTAGCGGATACCAGATTTTCATCGCGCTAACCACCACGATGGCGACCGCCGAGCCGAGAAGGCCCTGCACGAACCCTTCGGTTATGTAGGGAACCCTGATGAACCAGTTCGTCGCTCCGACGAGTTTCATCACCGACACTTCGCGCCGTCGCGAGAAGATCGCCATACGAATGGTGTTCAGGATCAAAACCATCGCGCTCAATAACAAGACAGCGGCCAGGGCGAGGAAGACGATTTGCAAGACGCGAATCACCTTGTCCATCGAACGAATCTGCTGATTCGGTCCCGTTACCGCGTAGATGTAGGGCGCGTGCTCGAACGTCGACTCGACGACGAAGGTGTCCGACGGCACAACGGGAACGCACTCGAACGATGATGGCACTGACGACGTCTTCAAAACCTGGGACTCGGCGAGAGGCAAAATACTCTTCGCCTGTTGAAGGTCCTGGGCTTGGGTCTTGTAGATGCAGTTCTTGACGATGGGCATGCCCTTGAGTTGATTGGCAACGCTCGCGATCTCGTTCGTCGACGCGTTGGGCTGCATCCAGACCGTCACCCGGGTCCCCTGTTGCCATTCGACCGACGCCTGCGCCGCACTCTGTTTGATCAGCAACGACGCTCCCACGAGGGACAATGAGACGGCCACGGTCAGAATTGCCGCGATGGTCATCATTCGATTGCGCCAGAGGTTGCCGAAAGTTTCTTTGAAGGCGTAACGGAAATACACGCGCATTAGATCGCGACGCCTTCGTCGATGCCGTAGACGCCGCGGACCTGGTCGCGGATCATCTCACCCTTGTCGAGTTCGATGACGCGCCGACGCATACGGTCAACGAGAGTCTTGTCGTGCGTCGCCATGACGACCGTCGTACCGGTGCGGTTAATGCGCTCGAGCAGCGCCATGATCGATTCGGAGTTCGAGGGGTCGAGGTTACCGGTCGGCTCGTCGGCCAG
>PLON01000052.1 GCA_003142095.1 Acidimicrobiaceae bacterium
TCGGAGTACCAGGTGTCGATCCCGGAACTCGGCACCATTCGTGCCCAACAGATACCGATGGTGTTTTTAACCTCCAACAACACCCGCGAATTGTCCGAGGCGCTGAAGCGTCGTTGCCTCTATCTCTACGTCGGGTATCCGACCGTCGAACGCGAACGCGACATCATCCTCTCGCGCGTGCCGGGCATCACGAAGACCCTGGCCGAGCAGATCGCTCAGGTNNGTGTCGGAAACTCTCGACTGGGCGCGCACTCTTGTCGTGCTCGGACGCGACGAGATCGGCGACGAAGACGCGGCCGCGACGTTGCACATCTTGCTGAAGTACCAGTCCGACATCGAGCGCGCCACCAAAGAGTTGCTCGGTCGCTCGAGGCCCGTTGCTTAAACTGCTCGGCGACTTCATCGGCGAACTGCGCGCCGCGGGCATTCCGGTCTCGATGAGCGAACACGTCGATGCCGCGAGGGCGGTCGAGGTCATCGACCTCGGAGATCGGTCGTTGTTGCGCGCCACCCTGGCCGCGACGCTCGTGAAGGACGGCGACCACCTGCCCGTCTTCTATAGCGCCTTTGACGTCTACTTCTCGATTCGTTCCTGGGACGCCGCAGACGACCTGCTGGGTGACGAACTCACCTCCCAACAAGAACGCAGTGATGGGGCTGCCGGACCGACCGGACCAGGACCGCGTGGACGCGGCGGCGGTGGGTCGATGAGCGCCGCCGAACTCGCGGAGATGCTCTTTCGAGCCCTGCGCGACGGTGACCTGTCGGCGCTGCGCGCGGGGGCGAGCGAAGCGGTGACGCGCTACGCGGGGGTGGAGCCGGGTCGACCGGTCGGGGGCACCTACTACCTCTATCGAACTCTGCGAAACCTGGAACTCGAAGAAATGCACGCGCGCCTGGTCGGCGATGCATCCGATGACGACGAGTTGAATCGGCGACTGGCCGAAGACGACGCGAGAGCGCGTATCGAACAGCTGAAGGCTGAAATCGAGCGCGAGATCCGTGAGCGACTCGTCGAGGACCGCGGAGCCGAGGCGCTCGCGAAGTCGGTGCGCAAGCCACTGCCCGAGGACCTCGACGTCATGCACGCGAATCGTGAGGAGATGGCTCAGCTCGAGCGGGCTCTTCGCCCGCTCAGTCGAAAACTCGCGGTGCGACTCGCTCGAAAGCGCCGTCGGCGTCGGCGCGGGCCCGTCGACCTGCGTCACACAGTGCGTCGGAGCCTCTCCACCGGCGGAGTGCCGCTCGACCTTCAATTCAAGCCACCGCGACCCGCGAAACCCGAGATCTTCGTCATCGCCGACGTGTCGGGTTCGGTGGCGTCCTTCGCTCGTTTCACGCTGCATTTGGTGCACGCGATCTCGTCGCAGTTCTCGAAGGTACGTAGCTTCGTCTTCGTCGACGGTCTCGATGAGGTGACTCACCTTTTCGAGGGGGTCGAGGATCCCGCCGACGCGGTTGCGAAGATCAACGCCGAAGCGGACGTGATTGCCTTCGACGGTCACTCCGACTACGGGCGCGCCCTCATGGTCTTTCACGACCGCTACGCGCGTTCGTTGACGAAACGTTCGACGGTGTTGATACTTGGCGACGCGCGCAATAACTACCACCAGGCCCACGCGGAAGTCCTGGCGGACCTTCACGTGCGCGCGAAGGCCGTCTACTGGTTGAATCCCGAACCGACGAGTTACTGGAATAGTGGCGACTCGGTCGTGTCGCAGTATGCGCCGTACTGCGATCGCGTGATCGAGTGTCGAACGTTACGTCAGCTCGAGGCGTTCGTTGGAGAACTCACGTGAGCCCTGCCGAGCGACTACCACCCGAAGGGTTTCGCCAACGTGGACCGATTCCGACCGGCACGCGTCTCGTCATGATTCGCCACGGTGAGTGCGTGGCGAACGAGAAGGGGCACGCGGGCGGACCCGTCGGCGACGGCGGACTGACCGTGCTCGGGCGGGCCCAAGCCGGCGCACTGGCGCACCGACTCTCGGTCACCGGAGAACTGCGCGCGGCGCGGGCGTTCTACACCTCGGCGCTGCCGCGCGCCATCGAAACCGGGGAGATTGTGTTTCCCTCCATCAACCCGGACCTTGTGCCGCAGCGTGACGAAGACCTCGGAGAACTGCGCGTCGGCGTCGCTGACGGACTGACCTGGTCGGAGATCGAAGAGCGCTTCGAGCTACCGAACTGGGAGGTGGATCCAAGCCAGCGCAACGTGCCCGGAGGAGAGTCGTTGCTCGAGTTCTACGCGCGCAGCGTTGGCGCGATCGAGAGAGTAGTCGAGCGTCATCCTCGTGAGTTGGTCGTTCTCGTCGTGCACGGCGGTGTCATCGAACAGGTGATGAAGCTCTACCAAGGTCTCGACGGCTCGGCACGACTACGTCCACGCATTGAAAACTGTTCGATGACCGAAATCGAGTTCGACGACGGCGCGAAGCGCCTCCTTCGCTACAACGACTTGTCTCCGATCGGCGTCGCGTAACGCTGCAGGTACTCGGCCACGTGAAAGGCCATGTCGAGACTCTGAGTCGCGTTGAGGCGTGGGTCGCAGATCGAGGTGTAGTTGACGTCGAGGTCCGTCTCGTTTAGCCGCGAGCCGCCACCGAGACACTCGGTGACGTCGTCACCGGTCAGTTCAACGTGCAGGCCGCCAGGCCAGGTGCCGAGCGCCTGATGCAAGAGGAAAAACTGCGAGGTCTCCGACAACACGTCGTCGAAGTGGCGGGTCTTCTGACCGCCGGATGCGACGAAGGTGTTGCCGTGCATGGGGTCGCACGTCCAGGGCTCACGACGTCCGTCGTTGCGCAACGCTTCGACGAGCGGAGGAAGAAGTTCACTGATGCGCTCGTGACCCATGCGCGAAATCAAGGTCAAACGTCCCGGCACGTTGTCGGGGTTCAGCACCTCGACGAGTTGACGCAGTTCGTCGACACCCATCGATGGTCCAACCTTTAGGCCAAGCGGATTCGACACCCCGCGCAAGAAGTTGACGTGGGCGCCGTTCAACTGGCGGGTGCGATCGCCGATCCAAAGCAGGTGCGCCGAGCAGTCGTACCAGTCGCCGGTCAACGAGTCGCGCCGCGTGAGCGCCTGCTCGTAGTTCAGGATCAGGGCTTCGTGACTGGTGTAAAAGTCAACGGACTGAAGCGCGCTGTCGTCGTGTAGATCGATGCCGCACGCCTTCATGAACTGCAGCGCACGCTCGATCTCGTCGGCAATGACTTCGTAGCGCTTGCCCTCGAGGGAGTTTGCGACGAACTCCTGGTTCCAGGCGTGTACGCGCGAGAGTGCGGCAAAGCCACCGGTGGTGAAGGCGCGTAGGAGGTTGAGCGTGGAGACGCTCTGGTGATACGCGTCGAGGAGCCGATCGGGGTCCGGGCGCCTCGCTTCGGCGCTGAACTCCTCAGAGTTGACGATGTGACCGCGGAAGGCCTCGTATCGCTCTCCGTTTCGTTCTTCGAACTTGTCGGAGCGAGGTTTGGCGAACTGACCGGCGATGCGTCCGACTTTGATCACCGGTACACCCGAGGCGTAGGTGAGCGCCACGGCCATCTGCAAGATGACCTTCAGCTTGTCGCGAATGGCGTCGGCGGAACTCTCGTGGAACGACTCCGCGCAGTCGCCCGCCTGAAGGAGGAAGGCCTTGCCATCGGCGACTTGGGCCAATTGCTCCTGCAATCGACGAGCCTCACCCGCGAAGACCAGGGGAGGTTTCGTTGCGAGTTCTGCTTCCACGCGCTCGAGGTGCACGAGGTCGGGCCAGACAGGACTCTGGGCGACGGGGTAGTCGCGCCACGATCGGGGCGTCCACTCGAGTGACGGCGTTTCCATCACCTAAGGGTAGGGGTTTCGGCGACGATGAATCAATCGGGCTTAAGATTCGCCGGTGAATGTTCGGCGTCTCGGTCTCTTCGGAGGCACTTTCGATCCGCCGCATCTCGGCCACGTGGCCGCACTCGAAGCGGCGTCGGCGAGCGGGCACTTCGAGAAAATCATCGTCACCGTCGCGGGCGATCCGTATCTGAAGAGTCCCGATGTGCATTCGGCCGATCGGCGCCTCGCCATGGCGCACGCGGCCTTCGACGACATACCGCTCGTCGAGGTTTCGGATATGGAGATTCTTCGCCCTGGTCCGAGCTACACGATCGACACCGTGCGTGAACTCCTCGTGAACAACAGCGCACTCGACCTGATCGTGGGGGCCGATCTCGCCTCTCATCTCAACGAATGGCATGAGGCCGAGGCGTTGCGCGAATTGGTGGAAGTCGCCATGGTGCCGCGACCCGGCTCGTCGGCGAATCTGCCCGCGCGATGGCGCGGTTACGAGATCACCATGCGTCCCGTGGATCTGTCGAGTACCTTCATTAGAAGCATGGGCAACGATTCGAATCTAAAAAAATTCCTGCCGACGGGCGTTATTCCGCTCTTCGTGAAGGCCGAAGGCTAGAGTCGAGGCAATGGCAGTTCGATTATTCGACCTGACGGAACCGCAGTCGACTCGACTGGAGGTTTTGGAGGCCCCGCCGCGACGTCAACATCTACGGCGCACGAAACAGCGATACGCCCTCATCGGTGTAGTTGCGCTGGCCGTTCCTTTCTTTGCCGCACTGGTCGTACTCGGGGTGGGCCACTGAGTGACACCGTGACGAGCGGCGAGTTATCTCGCGGCACCTATTCGACCTACGTAACGACCTTGCTGAACGCGACGGTCGTGGCCACCGAAGAGAAGCTCGGACTCGACACAGTTATTTTGGACCTGCGCGAACTCGTCGACTCCTTCGACGCTCTCGTCGTGACGTCGGGGAGAAACGACCGACAAGTTCGCGCCATCGCCCAGGAGATTGAGCGACTCGTGGATATGGCGCTTGATGTGAAACCGATCCACGTCGAAGGACTGGTGGCGGCCGAGTGGGTAGCGCTCGACTACGGCGACGTGATCGTGCACGTCTTTGACGAAACGGCGCGCGAGTACTACGACCTCGAGCATCTCTGGAGCGCGGCGCCGGCGCTTCGACCCCAGCCCGCGCGTTAACCGTTTAACAAGCTCTGGAAATCTTCTGGCGTGGCGAGCGTGGCGCGTTTACCGTTCGGCAGCAACAGATTCTGCGTGACACCGGCAACGCGAATTTCTAGCCCTCGCGTCGCGCCGACAACGTAGGCCGTCAACACGAGCTGGCCGACGGCGAGCAGCTGTTGTTTCCTCGGCAGCTTGCTCAGCGGCGTCGCGAAGTCGATGTAGCCAATCTCGCCGCGTACCTTGGCGGATACGACAACGAGCGACTTGGGCAGCGCCGAGGTATAGCCCGCCGACTTTTCGATGTGTGTTGGGCCGAGCAGAAGCTGTTCGATCACGGTGGCGAGGGCTGGCGGGGCCGGCACGATCCGGCTAGAGGGCGCAAGGTAGCCCGATGCGTCGACGATGTAGACGGGTTGAGTCCTGAAGCGCACTCGAACGCCGTTCGTCCCGGGAATGGTCTTGTTGAGTAGCCCGAAGGGCACGTCCTTCGGTGCGATGCGAACGGGCGTGGCGTTCGGCGCCACGAGCGTGCAGCCCGACAGCGCGAGTGCGCCCACGAGGGAGAGGAGAATGACGCGACACTTCACTGGCTCACCTCCTCGGCGTAGGGCAGAAGTATCTGAAAGCGCGCGCCGCCGGAAGGACTCTCGATGACGCGAATGGTGCCACCGAAGGCCCGGACATGGTCGCGCACGAGAGCGAGTCCGAGGCCCGTGCCGCGCGCGATGCCGCGATCGTGGGCCGCGCGCCCTCGGAAGAACCGTTCGAAGACGGCGTCGCGTTCTTCTACGGGAACGCCCACGCCCGCGTCGTCGACATTGATCGCGAGCTGATCGCCCTCGAGGTCGATGCACACATCCGTAGCGCCGCCGGCGTAGTAGTGCGCGTTATCGATCAGGTTCGCGATCACGCGCTCAAATCGACGACGGTCCACGGAGATCATCGGTGATTCGACAGCGTCGGCTACTTGTACTGGCGGTTCGGCGAGTCCGTGTCGTCGAGCGGCCGAGCGAACGGATTGGCGAACGAGTTCCAGGGCGGAGACCGTCTCGATGACCAGAGGCACCGCGCCGGCGTCGCTGCGCGCCATCTCTAGGAGGTCTTCCACCAACGATTGAAAGATTGATAGGTCCGCTGTCAAGAGGTCGAGGCTCTCCTGGCCGGCGGGTGAGAGCTCGGCGCGGTGCTGTTGCAGGACTGTCGCGGTTGTCGCGAGGGTCGTCAAGGGGGAGCGCAGTTCGTGGCTGACGTCGCTCGCGAACCGCGCGTCACGCTCGAGGCGTTCAACGAGTTGGCTCACCATCTCGTTGAAGGACTCCGTGAGCCGTTGAACTTCGCGGTCTGCACGTGTGACCTGTAGGCGCGTAGAGAGATTGCCCTCGGCAATGGCTCCGGCCGCCATTGACACGCGTTCGAGAGGCCGGACCGTCCTGCGTGCCACCCAGAGACCGCCGGCGAAGCCAATGAGCGAGGTCACGAGAGCGCCCAGCAGCAAATTGTGCAGCATCGTGCTGAGCGAACGCTCCAGAGAGTTCATCGGAAAGATCTCGAAGAACTGGGTTTCGACCGCGGGGATGGGTATGCCCACGACGAACATGATGTGACCTTTGATGTTCAGAATTTGGGCGGTGGCTTCTCCTTTGGCCACTCGGGTGGCCATTGTCGCCGGCACGTCTTTCGTTGAAGCTCCTTCGCTGCGCGAGAGCCATTCGCCAAAGGTCTGGACGAGCACGTCGGAGCCCGTCGCTTTTTCAATGGAGTTGAGAATGTTGTCGAGGTTGGGTGGCGCCGTGTAGAGCGTGTAACGAACTAGTTCGGCGTTCTCGTAGCTCTCATGCAAGTCGGTGTGCTGAAGGTCGTTGACCAGTTCGTGGTGCACCCCTTCGTAGGTCAGCGCCGCGAAAACTCCCGAGAGGATCATGGCCCCTAGGCCAAATATGATGAGGAGTCGAAGCCGCAGACTCCGCTGACGCATTAGATGACCAGCTTGTAGCCCGTTCCTCGAACCGTTACGAGGTAGGTGGGACTAGCCGGATCGGGTTCGATCTTCATGCGCAGACGTCGAATATGCACGTCCACGAGGCGAGAGTCACCGAAGTAGTCATATCCCCAGACGTGCTCGAGCAGGTCCTCTCGCGACAACACTCGTCCGTTTGCCGCGGCCAGATCCGTGAGAAGTCGAAATTCGGTCGACGTGAGATGAAGTTCGGCTCCGTCGCGATGGCGCACGACCCCTTCGTCGGGAATGACGCGTAGCTCTCCTAGTTGAAAGGCGTTGGTGCTCTTGTCGGGTCGACGACGCAGGTGGGCGCGCACGCGCGCGAGGAGTTCTTCGGGGACGAAGGGCTTCGTGACGTAGTCGTCGGCGCCCGACTCGAGGCCGAGCACGACGTCGGCTGTCTCGTCACGCGCTGAGACGATGACGATTGGTACGTCACTCGTTGCGCGCAGCGCCTCGCAGGTCTGAAATCCCGTCATGCCGGGCAGCATCACGTCAACGATCGCCACGTCGGAGGTCATGCGCGAAAAGAGCGCCACCCCGAGCTCGCCGGTCGGGGCGTCGTCCACGCTGAAACCTTCGCCCTCGAACATGAGTCGAAGCGCGGTGCGAATGTGGTCGTCGTCTTCCACAATCAAAATACGGGGCATCCCAACTCCTTTGGAATCTCCGCCAAGACTACTGAGTTGCGCTTCGCGGGTCGAAGATCACTAGCCTTGACGCGTGTCGGCTCTTCCTGATGGCGAGCGGGCCACGTCGCGGTGGCGCCTCGAGAACTACGGCGATACCTTGCGCGCCGCCGACCTATCTCCCGCCACCCAGCGGGCCTATTTGAGTGACGCGAGAGGGTTCGTGAGTTGGGCCGAGGAGCGTTCAACGAACGACCCGACGGCGATTACGAAAAAAGACCTCCGTGATTACTTGGTCTATATGACCAACCGTGGCGACGAACGAAGTTCGGTTCTTCGTCGGCGCGCGTCGCTGCGCAGCTACTTTTCGTGGCTCGTGGAGCGCGGACATCTTGACACCAACCCAGCTGCACGCCTCCTCGCGCCGCACGCGTCGCACCATCTGCCCAAGATCGTTGTGCGCGAGCAACTCGACAACCTTTTGGACGATGACTGGGGCGAGGACGAGTGGGCGGTTCTCGATCGCGCGGTCTGCGAAGTGTTGTACGGCGCGGGACTGCGCGTCTCCGAACTCTGTGGGCTCGATCTCGCGAGCGTCGACTTCTCGAGCGGCCTCGTGCGCGTGTTGGGTAAGGGCCGCAAGGAACGCATAGTGCCGTTGCACCGAAAGGGTCTCGAAGCGGTCAAGCTCTGGATCGACGACGCGCGCGAGGACGTCCTACGCGAGGACTCGCCGCGAGAGGCTCTGTTTTTGAACCGCCGGGCGCGACGGCTCGGTCCGCGCGACGTCCGGCGCATTCTCGAGCATCGCGTCGAGCACGGCCACGTGCACCCGCACGCGCTGCGTCACACCTACGCCACCCACCTCGTGGAAGGGGGAGCGGATCTTCGCGTCGTGCAGGAACTTTTGGGTCACGAGAGCTTGACCACGACCCAGATCTACACCCACGTCTCGAAGTCGCGCCTGCAAAAGGTGCACCACGATACCCACCCGCGGGGCTAGAAGCCACCAACGGGTAATATGGACAGGCTCTCCCAGAGTGGGTGAGTAGTGAGTTGTCCCCGTGGTTTCGTACGGTCGCCGTTCGCGGTGCTCCTCGGGGTTGAAGCAACCATACGGAAGGAAACTAGATCGTGGCACTCGTCACCCTGCAGGAACTATTGGACTCGGGCGTGCACTTCGG
>PLON01000016.1 GCA_003142095.1 Acidimicrobiaceae bacterium
TGGCTGCCGTCGCGCGCCCTCGGTCGTCGCGCGCCCTCGGTCGTGCAACGACGGCCGACCAGTGGACTCTGGCGCAGTTCGGTGGCTTGGTCGCTCACAATCTTCATGGGCCTGCAGTCTCTCGAGTTCTACGCACTCGTGACCTGGCTGCCCACAATCTTTCGCGACCGCGGCACGCCGAGCGAGACCGCCGGATTTCTGCTCGCGCTGGTCAGCATTGTGGGAATGCTCGGTGCCTTTGTCGCACCGTGGATCGCCCACAAGATGACCGACCAACGTCTCGGGGTGGCGATCGGCGCCGGGGCCCTGGCGCTGGGCATTGCCGGGCTACTCGTGGATCCCCACCACCTCGACGTCCTTTGGGCGGTGCTGTTGGGTTGGGGACAGGGTTCTTCAATCGGTCTGGCTCTCATGATGATGGTCGTGCGAGCCTCGAGTCGTGACGAAGCGATGGCGCTTTCCGGCATGGTTCAAGGATTGGGTTACTTGATCGCGTCGGTTGGTCCTGTGTTGATCGGTGGCCTCTTCGACTTCTCGCACGGCTGGTCGGTGCCGCTCATCGTGCTGCTGGTGCTCGTAGGTTTTCAGGCAATTGCTGGTGATTACGCGGCTCGAGATCGCACTGTCGGTTCAGTGTTGGCGCAGGTCTGATAGTAAACACCGGCGGTTAGCCATAGAGTTCAACCCCGCGGAACCGTCGGGGGCGTACTTCGTGACTATGACCGGCCAGGTGCTTCTGACGCGCTGCGGCAAGAACTTCACACCGGTTCAGCTGCTTCGCAGTGGACCCAATTCAACAGATGTGAGACCGCGATTCAACAAGTTTTAGTCACTCGCAGATTGTTGGTGCAGGGGAGCCGAAACCACAGATGTGGTACCAAGCATTACCGTGATCGGGTCTCCTCCAGCTACCAGACTGAGGCCCATCCGGTAACTTCGAGAATCTCTTTTGCGATCTCCACCGGACTTCGACCATCGGTCTGGACCGCGACCGTTCGTCTCGTCCTTTGTTCGCGCAACGCCTTCGCCTGCGCCAACGTTCGCTTCGTCTGTTCCTCTCGACCAGAGCCAATCTCGCGTGCTTCGACTCGTTGCCTTAGCGTTTCGTCTGAGGCATGAAGACGAACGATCGTATAGTCAGCATTTCCGATTGACGCGCTTATCCACGCGAGATCGGCGTCCAGATCGAGCATGACGCCACTGAGAATCAGACGTGAGTGTCCCAGCGCGGCAAAGCTCTCCCAGAGTGCTGCGAGATTTCTGCAGCTCAGCGCAACCAGCTCCGACAGCGATTCCGGTTGGGGATAAACGCGATCCAGTTCGTCGGTATCGATCATGGCGTGTGGCACATCAGCGATCTGGAGTTGGCTTCCGATCTCCCATGCGACTGTGCTCTTGCCAACGCCGGCAACTCCACATATCACGAGGACGTCACACGAAGGAGAGGATACGACAGCACAAGATTGGCGAAATATCGATCCGGAGAACTGCCAACGTCGCTCGACGTCGGTTGATCCGCGTCAGTGACCCGAAGCATCAGGTTTGCAACCTCGCACTGGCGGCTGGGTTGAGTAGTGCAGGTCGTGTCGCGTGAGCCGACTTCAACAATCTGCGACTGGAGATTCAGGGCAGGTCACGAGGAGCCCGCGGTCGAACAGCGAGGCGATTTCCGAAGCGCTTGGTCGGCTTGTTGACAACGAGGTCGGACCCGCTCTGAACCTCCCTCGAGCCGACATGTCATCAGTATTGATGTGTAAGCCTTCGACAGCGGATTGAGAGCGCGCCGACCGCGACCCCATCGAACGCATCACCTGAGCACTCCCGTTGATTTTGCCCGGACGTCCCAATCGACGAGCTCTGCGACCACCGCGCTACCGGCTGGAGCCGACCGCCAAGATCCGGCGGAGTAGGTATAAGTCAAGGACCAGGGGGACGATAAATACCAGACCCCACCAGTACCCCGTGGCGCAAAGCACAATGACGATGACGGCGATCCAAACTGCCAGCAGCAGCCGTATCACCAGCGATGACTTCCGGTGCCGCAGATCCCAGTTCATTGTTCCTCCTGCGCTACTCCAACTGGCCTCTGGCATCCCCCACGGAGACCCGAGGTGCTTGGACACGGGACCAATGAAGGCGATAGGCGCCTGTCCGATTCACGCATACTTTACCATTGTCATTTTTATGTACAACCCGAAGCGACAGGTTTGCAACCTCGCACTGGCGGCTGGGCGCGTGGGTTCTATTGCGTGACCCGACGTGAACCCGCACGCTGAACGTCTGCACAGAATTTAAAAATCCCACATTTCATCCCGCAGACCAATCCGACACCACCGGACAAGTTTTCTTTGATTCTCGGATGATTCCGACCCCACCGGACGAATCCGAACAGACGCATCCCTCTTTTAATCCCAAGATGCCGGGATCGAGAACCGGGCGGCCCAATGATAGAAACTGATTGTTCACGCTCGTGGTTCCCAACGGTCGCGCGACTAACGCACTGGAATGGAAATTCGACGGATGAAATCGCTTTTGTAGACGCAAAACTGCGCGCCATCATGCGCGCCGCTTCGTCAGAGGTCGTTTCCGGCGTATGAAAGATTGAAGCTCTTGTTGATGAGAGGAAAGTCGGGCACGATGGTGTCAGCCAGCGATGTCGCAAGAGCAGGCCAATTGAAAAACGAAGGGTCAGCGATGCAACAGCGCGCCACGACACCCGCCACATCGAGCTCTACTCGATGGACAATCGAGCCCCGCCACCCTTCGACGATCCCGAGTCCCGACGCAGACCCGGGCTGCGAGAGAGCCTCGGAGCTCTCGAGGCGTGGCGAGAGACCGACGTGCCCACGTATGAGCTCGAGAGAGTTCCTCATTTCGTCGGAACGTTGCGTGAATCGCGCGAGGACGTCACCCTGTGACTGAGTAATCAGTCGAAACGCTGACCCGCCCGACACGAAGGGTTGAGAGTGCCTCGCATCAACCCGTTGGCCCGACGCACGCGCCACGACACCAAGCGTTCCAATGGCCTCGGCATCGTCCGCCAACAGTACTGCCGTTCCTTCGAAGCGATCGAAGACCGTACTGTTGGAAGAGATGAACTCCATCAATTGACTCAGCTCACTCGCGACGTTGTCAAGTTCTGCGGACGTCGGAAGGCGTCGAACCGAGGTGAGTCCCGGAAGAATCGATCCACGTAGCAGACGGTGTCCCGTGACTGACTCGTTGAGGCGGAGCAGTTGTTCTCGAATCACCATTGCCCGCGCGTGCGCCACGCCAAAACCAACGTCGCTGCACATAGCGCCGATGTCTCCCACGTGATTGTAGATCCGCTCCAACTCGAGGAGTATGGAGCGGATCACACGAGCGTCGTGTGAAACGTCGATTCCTTGCGCCTCTTCGACGGCCATGCAGTAGGCGAGACCGTGACCGACGGCGGTGTCGCCCGAGATACGCTCGGCAATCTGTAGTCCCTCATTAATGTTTACGCCCTGGAACATTCGCTCAATACCACGGTGCAAGAACCAAAGTCGCGCGGTCATTTTGAGTATCGTCTCGCCCACGACCGAGAAGCGGAAGTGTCCTGGCTCAATGAGTCCGGCGTGCACCGGGCCTACGGGTATCTCGTAGACCCCGGTGCCCCGCACCTCAATGAAGGGATACGGTACGCCCTCGTGAGCCATGGCGGGAGTCGGTCCCGCGTCGTGGCGCATTGGATACCAGTGCTCGGGCCAGTGAGAGTGTCGAACGAGAGGTCGAAGAAAGGGATGTCCTTCGGGGATAACGCCAAAGGTGTCGTGCATCTGTCGCTCGAAGCGGCTCGCGGGAAATGAAAGGTCGCTAAGCGTGGGCACCCGGGGATCATTCGGGTTAAGTCGGACCGTGAGTTCGAGACGATGATCCGGAGGACCGCTGGTAAAAACATAGACCACGCGAAGACTCTCGCCGTCGTCGTGGGCCGCTATCAACGCCAATCGATAGCCACTCTCCAGTGTCTGCTTCGCGGTGGCGTGCAGCGCAGAAGCCGGAAGCTCGAGGGTCTTACGACGACCGGTCACGGCGCCACCACGTGTGCCGCCGCATGCAGGAGCGACAGTAGAGGCCACGCCGACACGCCGATAAAGGCGCACACGACCAGTGCCGTGACGAGCGGAACGACGACCGAACGAGCGCTCAGCGGTACAGCAACCGACGAATCACCCCCCAACAACAGATGACGCGCGTGGTTGGTCATCGAGACGAAGATCACGGAGAGACAGACGAGCGAGATGGCCACGACCCACCACAGTCCGACGTTAACTTCGGCGCGTGCCATCGTGAACTCACTAACGAAAAGGCTGAAGGGAGGAAAACCGAGCAGCGCGAGGAGCCCACACCCAAAGATTCCGCCGACTACCGGACGACGCGCTAACAGCCCTTTGACTTTGGCGATCTCGGTCGTTCCCTCGGCGTGAGCGATCTCACCCGAAGAGATAAAGAGGGTCGACTTGGTGAGACCGTGTCCGAGCATGTGCAGAAGCACCGCCGCGATCGCGAGTGAACTACCGGCCGCGGCACCAAGGGCCAGGAGCCCCATGTGTTCGACACTGGAGTACGCGAGCATTCGTTTGTAGTCGCGCTGAGCGATCAGCAGGACCGCGGCCACCAACAACGACAACAGTCCCACAACGATGAAGAGCGTTCGAGGAAAGGCCGGGCCGAGCGCGGCGTCGGCGATCGCCTTGAATCGTAAGAGAGCGTAGAAGGCCACGGTCAAAAGAACGCCCGACATGAGAGCCGACACCGGCGCGGGGGCCTGACTGTGAGCGTCGGCGAGCCAACTGTGCGTCGGGGCTAGTCCCACCTTGGTGCCATAACCGAGGACCAGCAGCGTTATGGCGAGACGCATGACCCCGTGGTTGAGGTGCGGCGCGATCGCCATCAGCGACGTCCAGTTGAGCGACACCGCGCCAGGCGTGTCAACGCCCGAGTGAAGGGCGGCGAAGTAGACCAGCACGGTGCCCAGAAAGGCCAGCGCGATGCCGACTGAGCAGAGAATGACGTACTTCCACGACGCCTCGATGGCCTTCTTCGTTCGATTGTGACTGACGAGAAAGGTGGTCGCGATGGTCGTCGCTTCAACGGCCACCCAGAGCACGCCGAGGTTCGCCGCGAGTACCGCAGTGAGCATGCACGTGATGAAGACCTGCATCAGGACGACGTAATAACTCGCGTGCCGAGGGATCGTCGTTCCCTCGGCAATCTCTTGGCTCATGACTCGAGGGGTCTGCAGCGTCGCGAGTAGCGAAACGGTGCCAATGACGACCACCATGAACGAGCTGAGCGCGTCCGCATGAAGGGTTCCGTGCAGGGCCGACACCGGACCGTGCGAGGACGTCGTGATACAGAGAGCGATCCCAATTCCGAGCACGCCCGCCGACGAGAGGGCACTCCCCCAGCCAATCCATCGCCGCCACGGAACGACGAGTGAGACGACCCCCATCAAAAGAGGAATCACGAGAGCGAGCAGACTCAGCATCAGTCGTGGAGCTCTCTCATCTGGTCTAGATCGAATGATCCATGGCGGGCTCCCGCGTTGACGACGAGCACCTGAAGAACAACGACCACGAGCAGAACGTCGAGGGTCGAACCGAGTTCCACGATCAGCGGCACGCCAGCGGTCAGGAGGAAAGTGACGAGCCCGATGCCGTTATCGACCAGTAAGAGTCCCACGATCTGTGAGACGGACCGGCGCCTGGTCACCAACATGAAGTAGCCCACTAACACCGTCGCCACGCCAACGGGCACCAGACGCGACGCGGCGGAAGGAGCGAGTGCGGTGAGTTTGGAACTTACGACGTAGGAGACGACGATGAGGAACGCGGCTGAGACGAGTGAAGCTGGCACGTTGATGAGCGGCGCCGTCTCACGACTTCTCGGGTCGAGACGGATCACCCGACGAAGCAGCCAGGGCACCAGTGCTCCCTTCACGGCAAGAACAAGTGCTGCCGTTATCGCCAGACCGAGATCGCGTTCGTGCCAGGCCAACACGCCAGCCACTGAAGCGAGCGCTACTCCTTGGAGACGCAACATGGTGACGATGGTGCGAACCTGGCGTCGCCAGAGGGTCATCACGGCGCACACGAGAACTGCTCCCGTGGTGAGCTCGAGCGCTCCGACGTAGAACGACGTACTCATCGCGTAGCCAGTTGCGTTATGACGGCGAGCACCGCGAGCACGAAGCCGCCCGCGAGAAGTTCGGGCACTCGAAAGAGGCGCAACTTGGCGCTGTGCACTTCGATGAGTGAAACGGCGACGGCGAGAAGTGACGTCTTTAGCGCTAAGAACACGACGGCGGCGAGCAGTCCAAGAATCGAGCTTCCGGTGGCGACGCCCCAAGGAACGAAGAGGTTCATGAGCAGAGCAAAGAGCAGCCCGAGTCGCATGGCGGCTCCCAGCGTGACGAGCCCTAGATCGGATCCGGCATATTCGAGGGTCATGGCCTCGTGAATCATCGTGAGTTCGAGGTGGGTATTTGGGTTGTCGACTGGAAGCCGTCCGGTCTCGGCGATGACCACGATCACGATTGCCACGAGCGCCAAGAGTCTCGTGGGCGTCGAAGTCCACACCGGATGAGTGATGGTGGCGGCGACGATCGCGGGGAGGTTCGACGTTCGAGCCTGAATGGACAGAGCAATGACCGCAACGAGGAGCGCGGGCTCGGCGAGCGCGCCAATAGTGATGGCTCGGCTCGATCCCATTCCCCCAAAAGCGGTGCCGGTGTCGAGGCCCGCCAAGGCCATGGCGATAGAGCCCGTCAACAAGAGATAGACGATCACAAAGAGATCGGAGCTGGCACTCAGGAGAGGGTGCGTCGTCACCAACGGCGATATCGCCACGGCCAGCGTGGTGGAACCCAGCACGACGAGTGGCGCAACGGCCAGCACCGCGCTCGAATGATGAGCGCGCAGACCCTCCTTCCCCATGAGCTTTCGCAGATCTCGAAGCGGCTGATGGATCGGCGCGCCCACCCGTCCTTCCGCGCGGGCTCGAACCTTGGCCATCAGTCCCATCAGCAGCGGACCACCAAGGACGATGAGGGCGACTTGAAGAATCGACGCGATGATCGCGTAGCCGAGAGGTGGGCCGTCGGGCGTCACGCCAGCACCACCAAAACGATGAGGAGCGCAACGAAGCCAAACGCCAGGTAGCGGTGAACGCTTCCGTTTTGAAGACGCCGGGCAGCTAGTCCGACGCGCGTGAAAGTGCGGATCACCGGTTGGTACGCGAGGCGCTCGACGGCGTCGTCGACACGACTCTCGTAGGAGAGTGACTGCTCGTAGTAGTGCGATTCGACGGCGTGGGTGACTTCCACGTCAATCTCTGGACGCAGAACGTCAGCGAACACACGTTGGAGTGGCTCGGCGTACGAGGTCGCCGTGTACTGCATGCGTGCCGTGGGCCGGTCGCCTCCCCCACGCCAGGCCTCTACCTTTCGCGCGGGACGGCGAAGCAGCGATTTAACTCCCGAGATAAGTGCGACGATCATCAAGAAGCCCGCCAACAGCAACATTGGCTCGATCGCGCCGCGAACGTGATCGAGCGTGAGCCCGATTCCGTTTTCGACCGAACGAGAGACGACGCTCGCGGAGCCCACGTCCGCGGCGCGGCTCACGAGGGGAATCACCAAGCCGGGCGCCACGCCAAGGGCGACGCACGGAATACACAAAATTCCCATACCGAATTGCATTGCGCGCGGAACTTCGTGAGCCGACGCCGCGCCAGTGGATCGAGCCTGACCCAGAAACCCAATGCCGATGGCTTTCACGAA
This sequence comes from Acidimicrobiaceae bacterium, assembly GCA_003142095.1. Classification (GTDB taxonomy): domain Bacteria; phylum Actinomycetota; class Acidimicrobiia; order Acidimicrobiales; family RAAP-2; genus RAAP-2. Next base: position 7,808 of record PLON01000016.1, read on the forward strand.
CGTAACGGCCGTCAAGCCACCGGTCAGCGCCAGCGCAACGACGCCCACCAAGAGCACGATCAAAGTCGGTGAACTCTTATCGACGAAGCCGTGGAGTAGTCCTTGCAGCAAGAGCCACTCACTGGTGAATCCACTGAACGCCGGCACGGCGACGATCGACAGGGCACCGACTCCGAAAAGGGCCGTCGTTATCGGGATTCGACGAATCAGTCCACCGAGCTGATCGAGACTTCGAGAGCCCGTCGCGCGTTCTACGGCACCCGCACCGAGGAAGAGACAGCCCTTAAAGGACGCGTGCGAGACGACAAGGAGCAAGGCGCCGATCAAGGCAAGATGAGCGTCCCCTGGGTGACCGGTCGCGGCGAGAGCTCCGGAACATCCAACACCGATCAGAACGAGCCCGAGGATGTCGATCGTGGAGTAGGCCAGCAGTCGCTTGAGATCAACGCTCGTCACCGCGTGCAGCGCGCCGAAGAGTGCGGACACGACGCCGAGCGCGACAACAACGACCCACCACCAGAGCGTGCCGCCCGCCAACAAATCGTCGCCGACTCTCACGATGCCGTACACACCCATGGCGACCATCGCGCTCGACATCAGCGCCGACACATGGCTCGGCGCCTCGGGATGAGCCTTGGGCAGCCACACGTGAAACGGTACGGCGCCCGCCTTCGACGCGAAGCCGATCAAGGTGAGAACGAAGGCAAACGACCGCAACGTCGGCGACATCGCGGAGGCGTGCGCTCTGATGTCACCGAACGTTTGACCACTCTTCAGTGACAACAGAAGAAGTCCGAGAAGTATTGACGCCGCCCCGAGTTGGGTCATTGCCCCGTACCACTGGGCGGCCGAGCGCGCTTCAACGTGTCGACGCTGTTCGACCATGATCAGCAACATCGAACTCAGTGCCATGAATTCCCATGAGAACATCAAGGTGACGACACTCGACGCGGCTGGCACGGACAACAGCGACATCAAAAACAACAGCAGCAGGCTGAGTGCCGTACGAGAACGAAGTTCGCTCTTCGCGTAACCCACGTAGTAAACGAGCGTCGCGATACCTACGAAGGACGTCATCGCCACGAACAGCGCTCCGAGAGGGTCGAGCGTAAGGCTCACTCCGTTCAACGGTAGAAGGAGTGATGAATGGAACGACGCCGCGCGTCCGCTGATCAACACGTGAGACGCCGCGACAAATGTCAGGAGACACCCCAACGACCCGCTCAGTGATGCGACAACGACTCGACGTTCGATCGAGAGGACCATTGCCGCGACGAGACCGAGGACACAGCAGCCCAGACCGGCCAGGAAGAGCACCACGATTATCGGGCGGTGAGGCTGCGCAGCGCCTGGGTAATCGCTCCTGGATGAGGAGGACATCCCGGAATGCGAACGTCCACGTCGACAAAGGAATCCAGCGTCCCCGCAACCCCGTAGGCGTCTCGAAAGATGCCGCCGCTCACCGCACAGTCGCCACACGCGACGACGACGATCGGTCGAGGTAGCGCGTCAAGTGTTCGTACTAACGCTCCCGCCATGTTCCGAGTAACGACTCCGGTAACTAATACACCGTCAGCGTGGCGCGGTGAAGCGACCAATCGAGCGCCGAATCGTGCGGCGTCGTACGTTGGCGCAAACGCCGAGGCAATCTCTACTTCACAGCCGTTACACGAGCCAGCGTCCACGTGGCGGAGTTGAAGCGAACCTCGTAGCCCGGTGCCAGGTATCACTTCGGGTATCGAGGCTGCACGTTCAGTACGCGCTCTGGAGAAAAGTGAACGAAAGATGGATCCCTTGCGGTACCGGAACGTCGACATTAGTCCTGCCTATCGACAGACCACGGCGAATAGGCGTCGATTAACTGCACCATCACGCACCGAGAGTCAAGGTCAATCCCGCCCCGCAGCAACACCGTTGCCGTCACGCAGGACCCACTAGGTCCTCGAGTGTTTGGCGCGCACGACCAAGCGTCGTCGCGAGGACCGATCGGGCCGCGGCCAGGAATTCGCCCACCGATGGATCGGTCACGCGGTACGTCACAATATTTCCGGCGCGACTGGATTGAACAAGTCCTGTGTGTTTTACGACATTCAAGTGTTGAGAAAGAGAAGAAGGTTCAAGCCCGGTAGCGGCGAGGAGGTTGCTTACTGACATCTCGCCAGCCACCAACAGCTCGAGAATTCGTATACGTGCCGGATGCCCTAAAGACTTGAAGAGTTCAGCTTTGGCGACGTAGAGCGGCTTGCTGTTTCTCAGATCATTCATGGAATTAGCATATCCATGAATTCATAGATTACTTAAATCACCCTAGAAATTCGATGTAGTGTCTTACTGTTATCCTTGGATTTGCTCTACTCATGATACACTAAATCCGTATTTGTTCTATCGCCTGGAGCAAACTCATGGATAACAGCGTTTCAACCGTCATTTTCAGTGGTGACGTGCCGCGTTCCACGCTCTCCCAGATGTCGACGAGGGGGGCCGTGCGACGGCTGGCCACTGGTATCTACACCACTGACACGTCGAGTGCACCCGAAAGAGTGGTCCGGCGAGAATGGCGGAGCATCGCAGGACGTTTCTTTCCTGACGCCACCATTTCGGATCGTTCCGCTCGGACAGCCGGACCCGTGGAGGGATCGCTGTACCTGGTCTACCCGCACAACGAACGCACGCTTGCCTTACCGGGGCTCACCATTTCCCTGCGCCGCGGCGCCGCCCCTCAGCCAAGCGACATCCCCCTGCCGGGCGGCCTGCACCAAGCCTCGCTCGCCCGGGCACTCGCGGAGAACGCCATCCCTTCCAGGGCTCGCGGTGGTGCGCTCTCGCGTCGGCTCACCCGCCACGAACTCGGTGAATGGGTCGAGCGTGCTGCGCGATTTGGCGGTGCCGAAGAGCTCAGTCAGGTACGCGACCAGGCGCGTGCGCTAGCGCCGCTACTCGGAGTGAGCGTTAAGGACGCTGCGGACCTCGACAACCTGATCGGCGCGGCGCTGGGTACAAGGTCGCTAACCGGCCTCCCGCGCTCACTTCGACAACGTGCGCTCGGCGTACCGTACGACGCAGAGCGAATCGAACGTTTCGACGTGCTGGTTGACGCACTGCGGTCTGCCGCCCCCCAGAACCATCCGGCCGCTCCGCTCGAGCCCAGCAGCCTTCCTTTCTACGAGGCGTATTTTTCGAACTACATCGAGGGCACGGAGTTCACCGTCGAAGAAGCCGAAGACATCGTCTACCGCGGAGTCGAGCCCGCCGGACGACCCCAAGACGCCCACGATGTGCTCGCCACCTTTTGGCTCTTGAGTGACCTCGTTGAAATGCGGCAACTCGCGGACAACCCCAAAGAGTTCCTCGAACTTCTCCAACAGCGCCACTCCCGGATCATGGACGCGCGACCCAACAAGCGCCCCGGACTCCTTAAGGAGCGCGCCAATCAAGCCGGGGCGACCATGTTCGTCGACCCCGACCTGGTTCGCGGAACCCTCATAGAGGGATTTAGCCGTCTCGACGACCTCGACAGCGCGTGGGAGCGGTCAGTGTACGTGAAGTTCCTCGTGGCCGCGGTGCATCCGTTCGATGACGGCAACGGACGCCTTTCTCGCATCATGATGAACGCGGAATTGGATGCCGGAGGCCAGTCACGAACGATTATTCCGACAGTCTTTCGTGACGATTACCTCGGTGCCTTACGTCGCTTGGATCGTGCCAATGATCCCTCTGTCTTGATTGACGCGCTGAGGTTCGCCAACGACTGGACGGCTCGTATCGACTTCGCTGACACCGCCACGGTTCGAGCACAATTGGATGCGACCAACGCGTTCGCCGAAGAGGGTGGCACTCGGCGTCTTCAACTACCGCCCTTCCGCCATTTTCTCTTGGCTCGTGACGAGTTACCGCTCCAAAGAGCGAGAGAACGCGAAGAGATCGATGACCACACCACTGCGCAACGTATCGCCGAGCGTCAACATGCATTCGACGCATCTATGGACTACGACGGATCGCTCGAGCATCATCCAACGCTTGATTTTTAGGGTTGGCGTCCGATACTACCTGACGATCAACGCCTGGCGTACGTGACCTAACAGGGGCCATCATGGTTCCCAACAGGCCTCCGATTAGGTTGCGGTGGAGCACGCGTTCCTACGAGAGCCACTGCGGAGATAGCCAATAAACCGTCATGTGTGTATCACAGCTCTCGCAAACTGCATTCGTGAATGTCGTCAAATGTTGACTGCGACCTGTCACGCGTCACTTTGCGAGGAGTAGGCTCCACGTGGATCTCATATTTGAAGTCCACACACGCTAAATCAAGTCCTCGTTAAGCGTTTTCGCAACGTAGAGGAGACTCCCCGATGGAGCCAGCAGCGGTTGAGAATTTCGCGATAGGCACAACGACGCCAAGGGCTGATCATGGTCGCTGAACGTCTTGTCGAAATCTTCACGCTCATGGCGAACCACGAACGCGAAAATCCTCACGGCGTGTCACTCTGTTCCGTCGCGAGAGAGATAACCGAACTAAGTGGCGCCGGGATTTCCATTACTTCGAAAGACGGCATGCAAGCACAACTTTGTACGAGCAATGGCGTCGCGCAGAGGTTGATGGACCTCGAGATCACGTTCGAAGAGGGACCGGGACATGAAGCGAGTAGGAACGGCACGGCCAACGAAGTCTCTGACCTCTTGGGCGACGAAGGATACCGTTGGACGTTCTATTCGCCCGAAGCCGCCGATCTCGGGGCACGAGCGGTCTTTGGCTTTCCCATTCAGATTGGAGCAATTGTCTTTGGTGCGTTAAGTCTCTACCGCGACCGCACGGGACCGCTCAGCGAGAAGCAGTCCTCGAGCGCCTATCTAATGGCCTCCGTCATTGGACGCGCCGTTTTGGCGATGCAAGCAGGCGCCCCCCGAGGTACCATCGCCGACGAGCTCCAAGGTCAGTCCACTTTCGATTTTTCCGTTCACCAAGCTGCGGGAATGCTCTCGGTACAGGCGAAGCTCTCGGTGAAGGACGCTCTCGTCATGCTTCGCTCGCACGCGTTCGTCGTTGATATGTCCCCCTCCGAGCTCGCACAACGAATCATCGACGCTGAGACTCGGTTCGACCTCGAGGCTAGGGACTGGATAGACATAGAACGAGCGAACAGGAAAAAGTGGAGCTAACGTGGGGGCGCTCGGTGGTTCATCCTCCTCAGTCGGTCAGCGTTATTGGGGAACCGACTAAGTCGAGAGAGAGTCATGCCGAGAGAATCGCTAATAATTAGTACCCTCGTCGAGTTGGCCGACAATCTCGTTGACCACTTTGACGTCATTGATATTCTCACTTTGCTCAGCGACCGCTGCGTCGAAGCCTTGGACGTCGACGCCGCGGGGGTCCTGCTGGCTTCGCCCGGTGGAGAATTACAGTTTGTCGCCTCCTCGAGCGAGTCGATGCGAGTACTGGAACTCTTCCAAATTCAAGCGAACGAAGGTCCTTGTGTGGACTGCTATCGAAGCGGTACACCCATAGTCAATCTTTCGCTTAGCGAATCCAACGGACGTTGGCCGCTCTTTACACCGCGAGCGCTCGAGCAGGGCTTCCGCTCGGTGCACAGCCTTCCCTTGCGACTGCGCGGCCGTACCATCGGTGCGCTCAATCTCTTTCGAACATTGCAGGGCCCGATGGGAGACGACGACGTCGCCGCCGCCCAAGGCCTCGCCGACGTGGCAACCATCGCGATTCTTCAACACCGCGCGTCGTTCGACGCCAACGCGCTTAACGAGCAACTCGATAACGCCCTCACGAGCCGCGTGGTCATTGAACAGGCGAAGGGCATCATCACCGAATCGACCCACTGCGGAATGGACCAAGCTTTTGGTCGACTCCGTGCTCACTCGCGTAATCACAACGAGGGTCTCACCGGGGTCGCCTCGGCCATCGTGGCGGGAACGCTCAGTGCGAATGATCTGGACAAGCTGAAGTAACCACGTTCGCGGTACTGTTGACAGTTCGAACTGAAGTCCGTGACCGGTTGTGCGGTTCGCGATTTAGTGCTCGCTGCCCGACACTTCGTCGCAGCGAGCACCGAGTTCGTCGTTGGCGCAAAGTACACCAACCGTTGACACGCTGTCGTTTCACGACGAGAGCGGCACTCGCCACTTCACGATCGAGCCCCTGAGGGAGCCGGATCACCCACCGAGAAGCGTCGGCCGGTGATCACGTCTCCTCGAATAAAAATGACCAGATCACCCGCATGATGGACGAGAGGAAAGGGAAATTGCTGGAGCCCCAGACCCGAGAGTTCGTCGGCTGAGAGTTCCCGGGCGAGTCCCCGCAGCAACACGCTCCAGACGGAGCGCCTCTCGTCGTCCACTCGATCCACTTCGAAGGCAACGAGCGAACCTATCGCCTTGTCCGCGAGCGTGCCAGGCCCGATCCGGCATACAACTCCCGCATTGTGATACGCGAAGTTGACTGGGACAATGATCGGCGAAGTGGAAGTGGAGACGCCGAGCCGACCAATGTCGTGGCTCTGGGCAGCAACGGCGAGGAGACGTAGGCACTCGTTTTGGGGCAGTATCTCCGAGCCCCTCTGATCGATCCACACGCAGTTATTCTAAGCCCAACCTTGGCCACACCAATGGGGACGAACTCCAGCCTTCCCGTGCACGGAACGTAGACCAAGTCGGCGGCGTGGTCAATCATCCCACCTAGCTGTGGCGTCGGAACGAGGACAGCGCCTGATAGACGCCGCTGTGAAGGTCGGGTATTCCATGAACAGCGTTTGATCTACGGTAGGGCCAATACAGTCAAACGCCGTTGCCATGCTTATCGGGAGTTATCCGACCAAGGGGAGCAGCCGGTGCTCGCCTCGTCAAGATCCACGCACGCGTGATCCATCGGCCCGGCGTGACTCGTGGACTATCGTTCCCAACGGTGAGCGAGCCGCATTCGAGCCACATCTACGTCCAATTGGACAACACGTCAGGCGTTGCATGACGAGCGGCCATTAGCGGCATGACTAGCGACTCTCTGACGTCCTATGACGCGCCTAACGTTGGCCGTCTTCCTGGGGAGCCGGTAACCCTCGTCGAGGGAGTTTCGTTCGTGGTCTCATCAGCATCCGGTGACATTGAGCAAAACGGTGCTCAAGGACTGTTTTTCGACGATACTCGATTCATCTCTTGCTGGAAGCTACGACTCGATGACGCGGCTTTGGAGAGTCTCGGAGTAATTTCACCAAATTCCTTCACCGCGACGTTTCTCTCGCGTGGTCGTCCACTCGATGGTCGCGCCGACAGCACGATAGTTGTCGTGAGAAATCGTTTTGTCGGGAACGGCATGCGCGAGGAAATCGTAATCCGGAACCTAGCTCGCGAGCCGGCGGCGTGTACGTTGAGTCTCGAGGTCGACGCAGACTTCGCACACATCTTCGACGCCAAAGAGGGTCGAGTCCGGCTTAACGGTGAGCGATCGGTTGACGTGCGCAAGTCGACGATGGCCTTCTTCTATGCGCAGCAAGAAATTACTCGCCGTGTCTGGGTGGAATTTCCATCCGACGCGCTCCTAACACCGGGCCTCGCCAGAATCGATATGGTGGTGCCGCCCCACGGGGAATGGCGTACCTGTATTGAATTTCGACTCGACGTTGACGATGAACCGATCGAACTGCGTTACCGATGTGGCGAACCCGTCGAAGACTCCGAACCCCTCGCGCGACATCGCTTCTGGGAGCAGACCACTCCGCTTGTGCGTAGCGGACACGACGGTCTGAACATAACCTTCGATCAGAGCGCACGAGATCTTGGCGCGCTGCGCATATTCGACCCGCAACAGCCCGACTTGGTGATGGTCGCCGCGGGAGCGCCCTGGTTCATGACGCTCTTCGGTCGTGACTCACTTATTACATCATTGATGACGCTTCTGGTCGACCCAACTATTGCGCTGGGGACAGTTCGTACTTTGGCGCGTCTGCAAGGAACAAAAGTGGATGCACGTTCCGAAGAAGAGCCGGGCAAAATTCTTCATGAGTTCCGTCGCACGCGTACGCTCTCGACGAGCGCAAAAGGGGGTTCCGCCTACTACGGATCGGCCGACGCGACGCCGCTCTTCGTCGTTCTCCTCGGAGAACTGTACAAATGGGGTTTCACGGATGTTGTTCGCGATCTCTTGCCCCACGCCGATTTGGCGCTTCAGTGGATTGAAGAGTTTGGGGACCGCGACGGCGACGGCTTCGTCGAGTACCGTCGCTCCACCGACCGTGGACTCTACAACCAGGGCTGGAAGGATTCAGGCGACGGCATTAACTTCGCGAACGGAAAACTCGCAGAGCCCCCGACTGCGCTCTGCGAAGTTCAAGGTTACGTCTACGCGGCGTATCTCGCGCGCGCGCGAATTGCGCGCGGGTTCGGTGACGAGGCAACCGCGCGCTCGTACACCATGCGTGCCGCGAAGCTCAAAGTTGCATTCAACGAACGCTACTGGCTCGAAGCTCGTGGCTACTTCGCGATTGGCCTGGACGGAGAAAAAAAGGCAATAGATTCGCTGACGTCAAACATCGGCCACTGTCTCTGGAGTGGGATCGTTGAGCCAGACAAAGCGCGCGTGGTTGCGGATCATCTGATGAGCCCCGAGATGTTCAGCGGGTGGGGTATTAGAACCCTCGCTTCCTCGATGGGAGCGTACAACCCCGTTAGCTACCACAACGGTTCGGTTTGGCCCCACGACACCGCACTCTGCGCCGCAGGTCTCATGCGGTATGGCTTTGTGTCAGAGGCTCACACCGTGACCCTTGGCCTCTTGCAAGCAGCGCAATCCTTCGGCGGCCGACTCCCGGAACTCATCTGCGGTTTTGACCGCGACGATATTCCATCTCCCGTCCACTATCCCACGTCGTGCGCGCCACAAGCGTGGTCGTCGGCCGCCGTGTTCGAATTGCTGCGAGCGACGTTACTTCGCTTCGATCCATTGGTTCCAGACGGTGAGCTACAGATTGTGCCAAGCCTCCCACCACAAATCGGAAACCTCAAGATTGAGAACCTTCCGTTCGCCGGAACGCGGCTAACCATAACGACCGACGGCACCTCTACCGAGGTTGCGGGTGCTCCGCCAGGGATGCGGATTGTCAAGTCGGTACGCCCGCCTTCGGAACTTTGATTCTCAGAGCACCGCAAGATCGCCATACAAGCGCCGCACCCATCGAGGTGCGATCTGAATAATTCGACGGAGTTGGGGTCTTGATCTCGTCGAGGCTTCAAGAACTAAAGAATCTGGCGCCGGTGGGGATAACGACATTGGGTATTTGCATCTTTGCGCCCGGCGAGCAACCCAACCGCCCGTACTAGACGCCGGGTTGATTGGATCTGCACCAGCGTGTTTTCGAGAGTCCTTATCTTCGAATATTGTCGGGTGGCCCAACATCAATCCGCGAGAACGTTAGGCAAGACTTGCGGTGGGACGGTCACGTCAAGAGTCCTGCAAGGATTGCTTCCACGGGCGTTCGCCCGGGAAGAACCCCCCGATGCGATGTCGCGAACGGTCTCTCGTTCCAGAGCGTTACGATACACACGCTCGTAGCCAGCGACCATTACTTCAGACGAGAATCGGCGTACGACACGGTCTCGGCAATCCTGCGCTTTAAGATCCTTTGCTCGACCCACAGCGTTAACCATCTGCTCAACCGTGGAACAGAGGAATCCGGTCGTACCGTCAGCGATCACCTCGGGTGCGGCACCGAGTGACGAGGCAATGACGGGGGTGCCGCAGGCCATCGACTCGGTCATGACGAGGCCAAAGGGCTCGGGCCAGTCGATCGGAAACAACATGGCCCGGGCCCGGCCGAGCAGGTCGACCTTCACCGCGTGCGACGGCTCGTCGAGGACGGTGACGTCACTGCCGAGTCGCGGAGCAACTACATCGCGCCAATACGCCTGTTCGGCAGGCTCGCTTCGTTTGATCATCATGACCAGAGGTAACTTTGCCTTGCGCGCAACATCGATGGCGATCTCGGGACGCTTTTCGGAGGTGATCCGACCCACGAAGACTAGGAAGTCTTCTTTAGCCGGGTTGAATGGATGAGACGCAAGGTTAATCCCGTTGTACACCATGTCCGCGTAATGTAACTGAGGGTTCGCGGTGCGCTGCGCACGACTGATTGCGACGAGACCAACTCGCCTATTGATGAGCGCAGCCATCCGCCTGTTCTGTGGAGTCCACGTGCCGTGCAACGTATGGATCACGCGCGTATCCCACCTTGACACCGCACCGAACAGCGGGCCCGCGCTGGTGTGATCGTGAATAATGTCGAACTCTCGCGCGTGAAGGTACGCGGTGGCCGCGTGGTAACTCTCGTCCGCGAGCGCGTCAGGGTGTCCGAGCGGCACCGGGGTGGCTAGCGGCGAGATTAGACGTGCATTCGTCACAGATCCTTCGCTCGCGAACAGAGTGACGTCATGACCGTTTGCAACCAACCCTTCGACGAGCTCCGACACCACACGCTCGATTCCGCCGTAGCCAATGGGCGGTACGGGTAAGACGGCCGGGGCCACCACTCCGATCCGTAATCGAGCTTCTCGGGTCAAACGACGCATAGTTGGTTCACCCACGATGATTGTTGGTAGTAATCAGTCATCATCGTCTTCCAGTATCTCGATGCGAAGAAGGGGCCGCGACGGGCGACGGGCTCCGAACATTGAGCTGGGTCGCGCATCAAGGCAATCCGATCTCCGGCCGCAAAATGGCGTACGCAAATCGAGGAAACGAAAACTTTTCTAGCGTCGTTTGTTCTGAGGCCAAACCTACGATGGCGCGTCGTCGAGACATTGGTACAGACAGTGGCACCCTCTCGACGGGTGGAAATTGACGAGCCTCACTACTACGTAGCATCTCACCCCTCTCTCCAGCCACTACGGAACCGTTGGGGCCATTCTGTGACGTCCACACCGAATCCGGTAGAGCCAATGGTCCCTTTTCGCAAGCCGAGGTTTAGGCGGCAGCCCCTGATTCAAGCGGTCGGACACCACACGATCTAGCGACAGAAGGCCGGATGTACGGCGCCCATCGGCGCGAGAATCCCAACAAAGTCCGGGAGTGACAGACATCTGACGTGCGCGAGGGAAGTGACTTTTGGCCCTATCGCCGCTACCACGGCCACTTCTATCGTCGTGACCATGGGCACGGGGGCTGAGGCTATCGAAGGAAGAGGTGTGATCTTCATCGATGATTTCATCGATGTCCCGTTGCCGCTGGCGATCGTTCGGGGACGCTTTGTCGACGCTGAAAAATGGCTGACAGACTTGGCGGGCGGCGCCGAGGGAGACGGCGAGGCGTTGCGCATTCAGATTGGCCCCACGTGGGTCGGTGGACTCATGAGTCGAAAGGTCGAAGTGACGCTTGGGCCGCCGCGTGAACGAGGCGAAGCCCGCGTGATGGAGCTTGAATGGAAGGCGATCGGATTGGCCAGCGCGCTTCCGGTGCTCAACGGCGACCTTGAGTTGGCTCCGCTTGGTTTGCTCCATTGTCGCCTCACACTCGCCGCCTCGTACCTACCGCCGTTTGGTGAGCTCGGCCGTGCGCTGGACCGCGCCCTGTTGCACCGGGTAGCGCAGTCGACCGTGCGCTCGTTCCTCGAGCGAGTGGATTCGAGCCTCGAGGCTGACCACGGCGGCGCAACCACTCGACCTTTATAAGTTGATTAGCGATTTTTTTGAGCGCGCCAAATGTCTGACCACTGACGACGGGTTACTCATAAACTTCGCGATAGCAGGTGACCACAGGTTGCGGAGTGTTGACGCAGAGAAAGTTCTCAACCAATGACGCGACGGACATTCTTCACAACAAGTCACAGACTCGATGTTGCCCTGTTTCGCGATTCTCTTTTCGCGAACTGGGCTATTGATGAATTCAACCGCTGCGTCCAAAACAGTGAGTCGGTTTCAACTTCTTCTCTTTGACGTCGAGTGTGCACCTGTAACATTAGGAAAGTGTCCGTTTACAAGATTGAAAGTCCACCGTCGTCATTAGTGATTAGACACTCCACTCGTGATCTCAATGAGGAGTCGTTGCAACGATGAGTATCCCTAGTGCCTCCTATTCGGTGACGATGAGGGTCGCGCTGGACAACGCGTCACTGATCGGTTCGGTGGCAACCGCGGTCAGCGACGCCGGTGGTGCGGTGACGGCGCTTGATGTCGTCGAGCCCAACGGAAGTCACATGGTCGTCGACATAACCTGCAACGCCGTTGACGACGGGCACGCGGAACTGCTGAAGGCCGCGGTCGCTGCCGTGCCGGGGGCAAGCGTCCAAGCGATCAGCGACCGCACGTTCCTGCTTCACCTTGGCGGCGTCATCTCGGTCGAGCCAAAGGTTTCACTGAAAACGCGTGACGATCTCTCAATGGCCTACACGCCGGGCGTTGCGCGCATCTCCATGGCCATCGCCAAGGATCCCACGTTGGCGAGAAACCTCACGATCAAACGAAACGCTGTCGCCGTCGTCACGGACGGCTCCGCGGTTCTTGGACTTGGCAATATTGGCCCCGCGGCCGCGCTACCGGTCATGGAAGGCAAGGCTCTTCTGTTCAAGCGATTCGCGGGTATCGACGCGTGGCCCGTGTGCTTGGCGACACAGGACGTCGATGAGATCGTGCGCATTGTGGAGTGCATCGCTCCCGTCTATGGAGCAATCAACTTAGAAGACATCTCGGCGCCGCGGTGCTTCGAGATCGAGTCACGACTTCGTGAGCTCTTGGACATCCCGGTCTTTCACGACGATCAGCACGGAACGTCGACCGTGGTCTACGCCGCGCTACTCAACGCTCTTCGCGTCGTCGGAAAAGAGATGAAGGACATCCGCGTGGTCGTGCTGGGCGTTGGCGCCGCCGGCGTGGCAATCAGCAAACTACTTTTGGCCGAAGGCGTCGGTGACATCATCGGCGTCAACCGCAATGGAATCCTCCGAGAAGATGACTCTCGACTCGACGACGCGCGTCGTTGGTTGGCCGCGAACACGAACGCGGAGAAGAGATCGGGCAGTCTCGCCGACGCCATGACCGGCGCGGACGTGCTTATCGGCGTCTCTGGACCGAGGCTCGTCACTGAAGAGCATCTGAAACTCATGGCGAAGGACTCCATCGTGTTTGCCTTGGCGAACCCCGAACCCGAAGTTGACCCCGTCGTGGCCCGACGTTACGCGGCAATCGTCGCTACCGGCAGGAGCGACGAGCCGAATCAGATAAACAACGTCCTCGCCTTTCCTGGCATCTTTAGAGGGCTACTCGACGTTGGGGCGCAGCGCGTCACCGAGGAAGTCGAAATCGCTGCCGGCCGGGCCATCGCCAACGTGGTGAAAGCAACGGAACTTTCGCCGGACTACATCGTGCCCACGGTGTTTAACGCGAACGTCGTTACCGCCGTGGCCGCCGCCGTCGAGAGCGTTCTTCGTGTTTCGTAGCACCGCGTTAGATCGCTCCGGGCCTTTCATCATCTGTTCTGCTGGTGCGGACGGGGCTGACGCGAAGATAGTGAATATGGTGAACGACCCCTTATGACGTTCAATGTAAGCAACCACGTAAGCAACACGAAAAACAAAGAGGCTCTTCAGTAAACGCCTGAGGACGAAAACACAATATTTCAGAACAAATTGGACGACAGCGTACGTCAGGAAACATGGTAAGTGTTGATGGCGTGCAGGGGGTCTGAAACTTGATCAGACTTGCAGCTACTTGTCCGTCCTAGCGTTGCGAAACTATCAACAACGTCAGACATTTAAGGACATCCCTTCCACTTCGCCAAATAATCAGAATCGAGCGAGCTTCTTCGTTATCACACCTTGTACCACGTCTCACCTACTCTTGGTCATTGTGACGTCAATCGAGCTCAGATCCGAGCAATACATTGAATGGTCCCGTCCATCCGGACTCCCAAACGGCTTCGAGACACAATATGTCTATACCTGTCGACAAGGAGAATCAGCAAGTCCCCCTATGGAGATTGCAGTTTTGCACTTCTCACCCGCCGGAGAGCCCAGCCGCCAGGCATTGACCAGGGTCCACACACTTCGGGTGAACCAGCGAGTTACGCCGGTTGTCATCGCGACCATTCTGGCCAACGATACCGTGACACTTTTCGGGCCAAATACGGCAGTGACACCAACCCGGCCCCTCCCCCTTGGCCAAGCTGAACGTATCCTTCAAGCGGTTCTCGATGAAGTGAATCCAGTAGCGGCGCGAGCGCGACTAACTGGACTTCTTCAGTCGCTCGATACGACCTCAATACCAGGTGTCAAGAACTCTGGCTTATTCGCTAACCATGAACTGCTCAATGGAGTTCCGAAGCGGTCGGACTGGGCTGATTCATGTCTGACATCCCGCACATTGCTTTCATTGCGCGAGCATGAACTCGTGGAGCAGCTCGGCTACTCGACCAAGGGTGCAGGCGCCCACGCACTCGTATTGAAAGGATCCGGTCCACGGCCGGAAGCTATTGCCGTGCTGTTGAATGAAACCGAGAACTTCGACACAGACTCCCATCGATTCTCAGTCTCCCCAGTCGCCTACGGTCTCAAAATGGCAGAACAGGAGGGCGTTCCGTGGCTAATCCTCGTACGAGGTGGACAACTCCGTCTCTATCCGGCGCGTATTGACCTTGGCGTAGGACGAAAGGGCTTGGCAGAGACCTTCCTCGAGATCGACCTACCGCAACTCACCGATAACACCGCTGGGTATCTCTCTCTGATCTTCTCGGCACAGGCGCTGACCGGAGGCGGCAGCGCTTTTCAGATCATGGCGACGAGCTCCCAATACGCGGTGGCCCTCGGTGCGAGACTTCGGGACAAGGTATATGAAGAAATTGTGCCACACCTCTCCCTTGCTGTTGCAAGGCAACTGGGAGTTCACAACTACGCCATGGATGCAGAAGGCCTTGACCTCGCTTATCAGCTCACACTGCGCATATTTTTCAGGATGCTCTTTCAGGTTTACGCCGAAGATCGCAAGCTCTTGCCCTATGGAGAGAACGAGAAATACGACCGCAACGCCCTGAAGACCGTCGCTCACGATCTCGTTGAAAATCCGGACCAAGAATTCGACGCTGAATCGTGTTCGCTCTGGGACGATTTGGCTCAGGTCTGGCGCGTTATCGACACTGGTGATAAAGCATGGGGAGTACCGGCCTACAACGGCGGCCTCTTCGCATCTGACCCCGAACTCAATGAACACGGTGCCATCGTCAGCGAATTAAGTATCACCAATGACGTAATCGGCCCCTGTCTTCGAGCTCTACTCCTCGATCGATCTGACGACGGTGAATATGGTCCCATTGACTTCCGCTCGCTAAGCGTTCGAGAGTTCGGCACCATTTACGAGGGTCTACTCGAATCAAGTCTCGGACTGGCCGAGGTGGACCTGACGCTCGATGGGGACGGTACGTGGCTGCCCGCCGCGATTGGTGATCAGGTGGAGGCCGCCGCTGGTGAGGTCTACTTCCACAACACCAGCGGTCAACGTAAGGGAACCGGCTCATATTTCACACCGTCGTTCGTTGTTGAACATCTTCTACAGCGTGCACTCGACCCTGCGCTCGACGACCACCTGGCGAAGGTCGCCCAACAACTCGCTGCTGGCGACCAGGCCAGTGCCGCCGAGATGTTCTTTGAATTCCGAGTTGCCGACCTGGCTATGGGCTCTGGTCACTTCCTTACTTCGGCAATCGATCACATCGAACAGAAGATGGCCTCGTTCTTAGAAGAGGACGGTCACCAGATACCTGGGGTTAGTAAGGAGATAATCCTTCTCGGAAACGCTGCCCTCGAAGCGATGGGAGATCATGAATCGGCGCCGCCAGAAGGGTCATCACTTCTACGTCGCCAAATCGCTCGCCGGTGCATCTATGGCCTCGATATCAATCCAATTGCTGTTGAACTGGCCCGCGTCGCCATCTGGATACACACTTTTGTCCGAGGTCTCCCGATGTCAAGCCTCGACCATAATCTTGTGTGTGCGAACAGTCTGACTGGCATTGGAAGCATTGATGAAGCATTGGACGTCCTCGTACCCGGAAGGAACGGTGCAGCCACGTTCTTCGATGCTCCGATCGAAGATGCCCTTCGATCTGCTCAAAATGTTCTTGCGGAAGTTGCGCTGATGCCGGAAGCGGATCGCAAGCAAACCCAGGCCGCTTCAAGGGCAATCAAGAGGGCACGTCGGGAAGCCGAGCAGGCAAGACTCCTCTTCGATGGTGCGATCCTCAAAAGGATAGGAAGGACTGACCTGATCAAGGGAGAGGATCCCCAAACGATTTCCAAAGACGCTGACCTTATGGAGGCGCAGATCGCAATTGCGCCGCTAATACCAGGTCATATGCCAATGTTGTTCCCAGAAGTATTCCTTCGTGAAAACGCGGGATTTGACGTTCTGGTTGGTAATCCGCCGTGGGAGAAACTCAAGGTCGAAACATCGCGATGGTGGGCTTTAAGGTTTCCAGGACTTCGTTCGCTACCGCAAGGTGAGCAGGACCAGTTAATTGACAAATTACGAATTGAGCGACCTGACTTAGCGACCGAGATCGATGCCGACATTCGAGTGAACGAATTGGCTCGTGCTGCTCTGGTTGCCGGACCATTTCCCGGAATAGGAAAGGGTGACCCAGATCTCTATCAAGCATTCTCCTGGCGTAATTGGCAACTTCTTCGGAACCATGGTCGGATTGGTATTGTCATGCCTCGAAGCCTCATTGCTGAAGCTGGTGGTGAACAATGGCGCGAAGAAGTCTTTAATACCGGAGAATTCAGGGATGTGACTCTGATCCAGAATACTGCCCGTTGGGTGTTCGACATGGAACCTCGCTATACGGTCGCTCTTCTGGTACTCCAGAAGACTGGAGCGCCCGCCACAAAGGTCGGCTTGGCCGGTCCATTTGCCACAAGGCTTGAGTTTGACTCTGGATCTCGCGAGCCTCTTCCCACATTTCCAGCAAGAGAGTTCCGCACCTGGGGCACCGGTGCCGCGTTCCCGGTTCTCTCCTCTGTGAAAGATGGTTCCGTCTACCAAGTGATCAAGAGTCACCCACGCTTAGATGCCGATGTCGGGAGTTGGCGCGCGCGCCCATACGCCGAGTTCCATGCCACTGCGGACAAGCCGTTATTCAATCTTGACTCTGTCCCTCCAGGCTGGTGTCCGCTTTACAAAGGAGAGTCTTTCAACATTTGGAACCCTGACACTGGCGTCTATTACGGCGGAGTTGATCCAAAAATTGTGGTGCCGCTGCTATATGAAAAACGGCTCCGTACCTCGCGAATGAAGAAATCGCCATTTATTGAGTTTCCCCGTTCGTCGATCATGGATCTCAAGACACTGCCATTCCTTAATCCGAGAATCGCGATAAGACTTGTATCAAGGGCAACCGATTCCAGAACCGTTCTGGCCGCCTTAGTGCCGCCATCAGTTGGACTCACCCATGGAGCCCCCTACCTTCTCTTTCCAAGGGGTTCAGAGCGAGACGTAGCGTTTGTGCTCGGCGTCCTTTCTTCTATCCCGCTTGACTGGATCGCTCGCCGCACTGTGGAAGTGAACTTGACGTACCACGTGATCAACGGCTTCCCGATGCCTCGACCTGTTGAATCGGATGTTCGCCGTAGCCGGATTATTGCCTTAGCCGGTCACTTGGCAGCTCGAGATGATCGCTTTGCAAAATGGGCAGAAGTTATTGGCGTCCCTGTCGGCTCTGTCGAAACGCCAGAGCAACAAGCCAACATAGAAAACGAACTTGATGCATTGGTCTCCTCCCTCTATGGGCTCTCACGGGATCAGGTCGAGCACGTGTTCGCAACCTTCCACAGAGGTTGGGATTACCGATCTCGGCTGACAAAGGTTCTCGAGTATTTCGACCGAATTGGGGCTGACCAATGAGTAGTGATGAAAGACGGCCATTCCCTCCTGTATTTGCAACGAACCACCCTGGAACAGGCGATACTGTCGCCGGCGAGATTAATCGACTTCTTGCGGGATTGAGTACAACATATGCCGACCCACCAACCCTCGCTTTCGCCACTGCCTACATGAACCCCCAAGGTTTTGTTCTGATTGCTGATGAGGTTGAAAAGGCACCGCGAGTCCGTCTTCTCTTGGGTGCGGAGCCGGAAGAGCCATATCGCACCCAGCAAGAACGCGGCCAGAATGTTGCATTCGATGCCGTGGCCAAAGTTCACCTTCAGGAGCTGGAAAGAGACCGCGACCTCCTTGGATTCACCGCCCACTCTGACGCAGCCGCGCGGCGACTTGTCGACTGGTTGCGCTCGTTCGATAGCGCGATGGAACCACGAGTCGAAGTGCGTCGTTTCACGAAGGGCTTTCTCCACGGTAAGGCGTACATCGCTGATCATCCAATGATGCCCGCAGTTCTCGCCGGGTCGTCGAACCTGACGCTGGCGGGCTTGTCGTGGAATCGTGAGCTGAATCTGGGTTACCCGTCCGGCCAACACACTGGCTTAGTTATTGACTGGTTCAATGAAATCTGGGAGCAATCGGTTCCCTTTGATCTTGCTGCTCTCTACGAAGCTCGGTGGCAGGCCCATACTCCGGGCGTTGTTTTCCTTCGCATGCTTTACGAACTCTACGGCGACGCACCCAATATGAGTGGAGTAAAGATCGATCTTCCGGTCACGGAGTTCCAGCGCGATGGTATTCGCCGCGCTCAACGAATTCTGGATGAACTCGGCGGCGTGCTCGTCTGCGATGAAGTCGGGCTCGGCAAGACCTTCATCGCCGGTGAATTCATCAAGCAAGTGTCTCAACGTGATCGGCAAAAGGTCCTCATTGTTGTCCCCGCAGCGCTGAAGACATCGACCTGGGATCCATTCTTGCGGCAGTTTGACCTAATCTCGGCCAGAGTCGAGGTAGTCACGTACGACGATGTGCGCAATGGCACGAAACGCGGTGTGACGTCCGATGAACTCGACGATTATGCACTCGTGGTAATTGATGAAGCGCACAACCTTCGCAATCCGAAAACACTGACAGCAGAAGCCGTAATGAAACTGTTGTGGGGCGAGCATCCGAAGAAAGTATTGCTCCTCACCGCAACACCGGTAAACAACAGTCTCCGCGATCTCCAAACGTTGATCAGCTACTTCGTGCGCAACGATGCCCAGTTCGCCCCCATTGGCCTCCCGAGCATTATTGACTACATCAAGGCCGCACAAGCGCAAGATCCCGACACCCTCTCACCACAACATCTCTTTGACTTGATGGACAAAGTCGCCGTACGGCGGACTCGGCGATTCGTGAAACAGGCCTACGCGAACGACCGAATCTTCAATAACCGTGGAGAGCTCGTACCAGTGGAGTTCCCAACGCCATCGGTCCACCGTATTGAATATGAACTCGACGCCGAGGCCGACGACCTGGCCGAGAAGGTTATGTACGCGCTCGAGGTTGGTGACGACGAACACCTGGTAATCCGTTCTGGCACTCACCGCGACCCTGATCGCCTATCGCTCGCCCGCTACGCTCCGAGCGTCTACAGCTTCGACTCCGATGTTGACAGTCTCCAGGTGACCAACGTCGGACTGCTCCGAACGATGCTGCTCAAGCGTCTGGAGTCCTCAACGGCGGCGTTGGAGGTCACACTGCGTCGTCTCATCACGTCGCATCACGCATTCACCCGGGGACTAACCGAGGGTTACGTCATCATCGGTGACGCTCTGAAGGACTTCGCTTCATCCGACGCCGAGTCCATCGATGAGTTTCTCGAAGGTCTTGACGAGAAGGGTGTCGAACAGGTGGCACCTATATCGGACTTCAACGTTGGAGCTCTCTCTATTGATGTCGATGGGGACGTAGAACTTCTTGAAGAGCTTCACACCCTTTCCCTTCAACGTCTCGAAGTAGGTCCTGACGCCAAGCTCCTGGAACTCGTGGAGGACCTCATTCGCATCGCCGAGGCCGCTGCCCTGCCCGACCGCGACGGCGTTGAGGAAGCTGTCCGGCGCAAGGTCATCATCTTTTCGACGTACGCTGACACGGTCGTTGACGTGCACCGACGCCTCGCTGAAGCGATCGATCGAGCGCCGAAGAAGTCACCACTCGCGGCCTACAAGGGGCGTCTAGCTCCAGCCGTATTCGGTGCCCAGGGCAGTGAGGCCCAACTCGAACGGGCCCAGGTGTTAGCCGCGTTCTGTCCGATGACGGCCGGTGAACTAGACGAGACAGGTCGTCCCCGGTCGAAGGACCGTTATGACATCTTGGTGACGTCCGATGTTCTTGCCGAGGGCGTGAACCTTCAACAGGCTGGACGTATGGTGAACTACGACCTGCCATGGAACCCCATGAAACTTGTCCAGCGCCACGGTCGTATCGACCGTATTGGATCGCCGCACAAGCGCGTTACCATCGACTGTTTCTTCCCGGCCGAAAACCTGGACCGACTCCTGGGTCTCGAGGCGAAGCTACAGCGAAAGATTGCGTATGCCAATGCCGCCGTGGGAGTGGGCAACGTTTTGCCCAGTCAAATTGCCGACCCCACTGTGGAGGTCCTGCTTCACGACGTTCGAGCGGACATCATTGATCTCTATAACGAAGATCCCACAATCCTCATTGAAGGTGGTGGTAGCGAAGCCATCTCTGGTGAGGAGTACCGACGTCGATTGAGCAAAGCGTTGGAGATGGCCAACGTCAAGAGAGAGGTTCTCGGATTGCCGTATGGGTCCGGCAGTGGTTTCCATTCCGCCAAAATCAGTCAACCCGGATACGTCTTCTGTGTTCGAATCGGTGATGAAGAGAAACCTTGGTTCCGCTTCGTGCCCGCTGATCCTAAAACGTGGGAACCGGTGCGAGACATTGACGGAAATGCTGAAGTCGACGACGACACCTTGACTTGTCTGATTGCTGCCGATCCCGGAACAATTAGTGGCGTGCAAGACATTAGCGAGCAGGCACTTGCGCAGGTCTTCGACGCTTGGGAGGTGGCACAGAGCCACGTCTACGACCTTTGGACGTTTCTCACAGACAAGAGCAACCTCGAACCGAAGATTGAGAAAGCACTTCGCGACGCGTACGAGTTAGTAGCAGAGAACGGTGGTTTCCTCGGACCGGCTCGTCAAGACGAACTTCTGGCCAAGCTGAATGGCCGTTGGAGCAGTGGCGTAGTCAAAGCTGTGCGCAAGATTTTGCGATCCGACGACCTATCCGTGAAAGAGAGAGTCCAAGGTCTCCTTGACTTTGTCACTGAGTCTGGCATTTCGATACCCGAACAGCCCAAGCCACTCAAACCGGTCCGTCGTGAAGACATTCGAGTGGTCTGTTGGGTGGCAGTGTCACCGGATTCCAACTACAAGCCTTCGAGGATCTCGAATTAGATCGTCGGCGGACATACTCATTAGTCGATGACCGTTCCCACGAAATATTTCTTATGCGGATTGCTTGCTGCGACGTCCAATCCGAATCAAACGGTTCGCCTCAGCTAAACGTATGTATCTAAAACTCTGGGGCGGAGCAGATTCGCCTAGACATTTTCTGACCTTCTCCAACGGCACTGGAATGTCAAATCGCAGCGGACTTGCCACCGTAATCGCGACGCCATGATCCTTTCCCTTAAGGTAGTCCGCCAAAGTAGTCCAACCTAGGCCGGTGGACACGCCGTGAAGATTCCAAATTTCTCTTGGCGTCCCAGTTGAAATGTTCTCGACAATGCAGGTTCCAAGTATTTTCTTTACGGGAGAACTTGCGTACACGATGACAAGGGTGCCGGGAGAAGCTTTCGGGCGAATGCGCCTTAGCTCAACGGTCTTTTCACCTGAGATAATCATCTCGGCGAACTCTGGCCGTAATGATAGAAAAAGTGCTTGCTTAGACGCGTCCATGCATTCCTCTCTCGTAGACAATATCGAAGACCCTGTCAGGCAACTTCTGTGGCGACCTTAGGGCAACCCTGTAACCGCAGTTCTCGACAATTTCAAAAAACTCTGAATGAGGAATCGGGAACTTGAAAACCTCTGTATCCGAGAAACGAATCGCCATCAATGTCCCGCGCTTAGCTCCCATTTTGAGTATTTGCTCTCGTTGATAGACCCCAAGGCGACTGAATCTCCGATATAGATCAAGTGGTCGACCCACAGCAACCTCTTCGACTTTTGACGTCGCCCTGACTGCACCTGTTCCTGGTCGCTTACGCTCGTGCGATACATACCAAAGAATTCGAGATGGCGGCCCGAACTCACCGCGGGCAGCACCACTGTAATAAACGTGTTCTCTCGAGATTCCGAGATCGTCGTTGCGGTTGAAAAGAGTTCCAGAACTCAGGTCGGTGTCAAAGAGTTGCTCAGCCCACACCGGCCTGATCGGCACAGAATATGTGGGGACTCGAGAATCGGCAACCTTTAAGGGAGCAAACCGCCTTTCGAGTTCCAATATTTCCGAGGAAGTCAGTTGCTCGAGACGAAGTTTCGGGATAGCAACATCGACACCGAGTTGCTTCGGCAATGGAGTGAGTTGAGACATGGCGTGTGCAACACTGATGCTTGGTATGTGCTTGTCGATTGCGACTGACCACCACTCTTTTTCCGCCTCAACGAAGCCCTCAGAAATCAAGCCTTCCGGGAGTTGAGGCGACAAGTTTTGATCTGAGATAACGAGAGTTTCGGCACCATTTCTGAGAGCGTAGTCACGTAAAACGTGTGCTACCTGTCGAGCGATAGTTCCAGCATAGGAACCTGCAACTCGAAAAAGTGAGACATTCGCTCGACCCTCCCCGCACGATCGAGCAACCAATGCAACTGCCTTACCGTCAGACCTGAGTACAAGCATTTCCCAATGCAGCGGATCAGATCGGCATTGACGAAGATACTGAGAGAATTCCTTCTTTCTTTCACCCGCTGCGCGATTCGAAAATACTGCATATAGCTCATCGTCTTCCTTGGGACTCGGCACAAAGAACTTGAACGTAGTGTTCTCGATTGACGATGGCGCGTAAGGACCGGCCGTCTGGCGCCACAAATCTGCTAAGAGATCCGCTGGTGTTCCTATTTTTAACTGGAACAGCTCCCACGCCGATACTCTAAAGCGACGAATTAGGTCATTGTCCCTTGACGCGAAAAGTCCGACGTGGGCCGCCGCAGCTCGAGCGACATGCTGCAGGTCCAGTTGACCATGGGCAGAAAGTTTCGGCCTACCGATCAACTGATGTAATTGCAACTCGGCTTCCTTCCAATCGTCAGATGCCGTATCGGCACGTGCGAATCCGGTTAACTGTGCTCGGCGGCGTTTGCGTACGGCTGCATCTTCATGGTGACCAAGTTCCTGATTGACTGTCTTTGTCACGACTACTCGGGCTACGTCAACGACCCAGTCGGAGACAAGAGCTCGACTTGCGGCGGACTCCGGTCGATCCTCTACTAAGTCAATGAACACATCGGTGTCGACAGCGATGCGAAGTCGGTGCTCCTGATCTGCAAACATCGTGAAGAGCGTCGGATGGCCGAAGTCAAGCCACCACTTCGTTAGAAGCATGCCTTCGCGACCACGTCCGGGGCGCTCATTTACCGACTCAAAATCAAGCCGGGGCCAAAGACGATGCGCATCGTAGTCATTTCTACAGTTGACTAATATCCCGTCTTGTTCAGAATGCCGAGCCCTTAGTTCAGCGACCATCATCGGAGCAACTCCCTCGCCTCGATGCGCCGAATCAATGCATAGATGCGCAATAACAATTCGTCGAAGCCTAATGTCGTATAGGAGGTAGCCCACGATTTCATCGCCGTCGACGGCGACCAACAATGTTCCGGCTCGGGCACGCTCTTCGAAAGCACCTTTTGGCATAAATCCGAGCGTCTGACTGTTTGCTCTGTAGAGCCCTAGAACAACATCCATTCGCGCATACTCATCGCCGATGTCTTCAATCTTCACGTTACTCAGCCTGACACGCTACAGGGCGTGCCGTGTATTAATTGCAATACCGTAATTGGTTTTGTTTCGGAGTACCTTCATTCGCGTCCGATACGCTCATCTCGTGGCTGCCAAAACGAACAGTGAGATGGGGACTCTAGTCTTCGGAAACCTGAAAGACGCATGGCCGGGAGAGGCAATTGACTTCACTCCTCTTCTTGCTCATCAGGTCGACGCCATTGGCGTCGCCATCGGTGTCGAGCTCGCGCCGATCGGTGCCACCGAAGTCCAAACAGCCGGCAGCCGTCGGATCGACATCCTCGCCGACGGAGCCGACGGGACAAACTTCGTTATCGAGAATCAGTATGGAGCGCTCAATCATGACCACCTCACCCGGGGGCTCGCGTATGCAGTAGCTGCTCACGCCCGGGGACTTATCGTCATCGCCGAGAAGCATCGCGACGAGTTCCGAGAGGTAGCGCACTATCTCAACGAGCTTCGCGATAACGATCCCGAGCGCGGGGTTGCCGTCTGGCTCGTAGAAGCCAAAGCTGTGAAAATAGGCGACAGCGCGTGGGCACCTTTGTTTCTTCCTGTGGTATCACCCAACGAGTTTGCATCTGCCGTAGTTCTCGAACAAACGGCAATTCGTCGCAGGTTGGCCCGTGAGGAATTCGACAGACTCTTCGCATCCGATGAGATTCACGAGGCAGTAGGCAAACTCCTCGATGGATGGGACAATGCTGACCGTCGTCACCGCATCATGGCGAGCCCTGCTCAGGCGGTCCTTGAGTGTCGCGGTCCTGGCGTCGGTGGATGGCGAGCCGTTATCGGCGTCTATCCCGACGGGAAGGTCAATGTACCCTTCGGCTCGTACAAAGGGCTGAACAGCGGTCTAGCGGTTGAGGATCTCACCACCGAAGAGTTCCGCGCCCGCGCGAACATGCTGTTCGGCTTCGACGGCACAGAGGTTCAAGCCAAGACTGAATCAAGTTGGATATCGGCGTCTCGTTTCAGTGCGCTTAGGGACTTCGCTGACGAAGTTGCAACGGCATTTGTAAAGGCGACAATCGAATAGATCGAGACTTCATCCGTTCCTTGATGCGATCTAGACGTCACTTTA
The DNA here is from genome assembly GCA_003142095.1 of Acidimicrobiaceae bacterium. GTDB lineage: Bacteria > Actinomycetota > Acidimicrobiia > Acidimicrobiales > RAAP-2 > RAAP-2. The sequence goes on from PLON01000016.1 coordinate 32,778, forward strand.
CGAGTTCCGAAATTGGTCGAGGCCAGTGAAACAATTTAACCGCTCCAAGGTGATGGCTCTCGAGCCCAATCAGACGACACTCGCGCCCTTTCGACGATTGCAAGGTCCGCACAGTATTTGGAGATTATCGACAGTATTTGCGCCACCCATGCTGACCGGAATCAAGTGGTCGTATTGCAATTCACTTTTGTTACCGCATGACCTACAGGCTCCCCCGTCACGCTCCCAGACCGAGTGGCGAACGGCTCCGGGAATGGACTCTCGGAGCGATCCGTCCGGCAATCGTTTTGCAGCAGCGACCGTCTTCGCCTCGCTAAGTTTCTTCTCGTTTCGGAGGTCGTAAGCAATAACAAGCGACCGAACTTCGTCGCCATCATGCCCGTCAGAATCGGTAAACCATCGGCTGTCGTATCGCCAGTAGTTTCGATCGCCAACTGTCAAGTATTTAACTGGCATTGATTTCGAACGTTCAGCCATTGACTTTATGTCATCCCGAGTCGCTCTTCGATCGCTGTAGAGCTTTTTCTTTCCGATTTGGAGATAGCACCTGTATTTGCCAGACAGCAGGCTAATTCCGTCTCGTTCAAAGTACGATTCGCAATTGTCAAGACGACGTACCATTTTTCGAACCTTCCAGTTTCTCTCGGAATTAAGTTTCGCAGATCGACATCGCTCGGGCGTGGCTACCAAGAAGTTACTTACTGCCAATTCGTGCAGGGCCCGACGATTCCGTCAGAACATATTGTCGAATTCGTAGTGACCGCTGTACTCGTATCAACTCCAGTGAACTGAGCACCAGTGAGATTTGCTCCGGTCATGTTCGTACCGGTCAATCCGGCATCGACGAAGCTGACGTTCGTAAGTGCGGCGTCAGTAAGGTTAGCGCCAGTCAAACTGGCTGCGGCGAAGCTGGCGTCGTCGAGATTCGTACCAGCCAGATTGGCGTTGGCAAGACTTGCGTCAAAAAAATAGGCGCTCGCAAGATCGGCATTTGAAAGATTGGCATTGTCAAGGTCGTGATTGAAGAAACCTCCGCCGGCCAGATTCGCGTTAGAGAGATCGGCGTAGGGACCAACCAAATATCCCAATACCACTGACCAGTTCTCTGGGAGTGTTGGGCTTCCCGTGATCGACCCAGAGGTGACTCCAGAAAGATTTGCACCCGTAAGGATCGTCCCCTGCAGGTCGGTATTGGATAGGTCTGTGTTGGAAAGATTGGCTTGAGCGAGATTGGCATCTGGACCGACCATGAACCCCGCAGCCATTATCCAACCAGTCGGCAACAACGGAACGCCGGTGACAGAACCTGAAACGACACCCGAAAGTGTGGCGCCGTTCATTCGAGTTCCAGAGAGATTCGAACCGGTGAGAACCGCCTTCGAGAGATTGGCGCCAGGTAAGTTAGCCCCCTCTAACAAGGCACCAGTCAAGTTCGCTCCCGTGATGTCAGCGAGGGATAGGTTGGCGCCCTTTAGATTTGCGCTTGCGAGATCCGCGCTCGGTCCAACGAGATAGCCATTAACGAGCCTCCAATGTGCTGGAAGGACTGGAATACCGACGATGGAGCCAGAACTGACGTTCGATAAGTTGGCCCTTGTCAATCGCGCAGCGAGGAGATCGGCGCCTGTGAGATTCGACCCGGAAAGTCGAGCGCCCGTCAAGTTGGCCCCAGGTCCAACGAGGTAACCACTTGTCAGACTCCAGTGTGCTGGGAGAAGCGGTGTGCCGGCCACTGAACCGGATACGACGCCCGAGAGAACCGCTCCATTCAATCGTGTGTTGGAGAGATCCGTGAGCGACAGATTTGCACCGGTCAGCAATGCTGATGTGAGCCGGGCATTCTCAAGGTTCGTGCCCTTGAGATTTGCACCGGACAGGTTCGCTCGTACTAGGTCGGCACCCGCCAAGTTGCGACCACTCAAATTGCATCCAGCCAGATCAACGGATGGTCGAAGCGCCACATGACAACTCTTCCCGCTTGCACCGGCATCCGACGGACCTGATGAGAAAGTGAGGCCTGCCACGATGGCAGAGCCGAACAGCAGCCATGACACGGTCAACCTAACAAATGGCATCCGCATCAACAACCCCCAAGAGCGTGAGTCAACTCTAACTCCGGTTGAATGTTCAGCCTCAATAACACCTTTCCAGATTTCGGAATATTTAGACGTCCGATGGTCCAGTAGTGCTTGGACGCAGCCGGAGAGATCGAAGTTCTCGACCACTTTTGTCCCACGAGTCAACTGGCGTTCAAGAACTCCGAGAATCTCTCTTCAAGTCGATCCTTGTCTGGATGCGCTGCTACTCGCCGAGGAAGATTGATGCGAGATCCATGCATCTCTTGGAGTCCGTGCTTAAGCATCGGTCCATCGACTTCATGAAGAAGCCTCGGACTAATGACGACGCGGAAGTCTTCACGAATTCCCATCATGTTCTGGTCGAATGCGGCGTGGTGAATCTTGCACAGTGCAATTCCATTTGGAACGACAGGATCGCCGTGGGGCTTGGAGTCGTCAATGATATGAGCTGCATCGAGCAATTCTGTGTGAGCCAATCTGCACACCGCACAAGAAGATCCGTACGCATTCATGACCTGCTCTCGGAAGATCGGCTGATGAAGTCTGGCCCGCGTTTCCCTTAGCACGTATCGCTTTTCCAGCGCCCGGGTCGACGAATCACTGCGAGAAACCTCAGTCCAGTTGAACCAAAGGGTGAACTCTGATCGATTCGAATCCTCGCCGACTATGAAAATTGGATACACGGGAAAATAAGTTCCCCTTCGCACACCAATGAAGTAAACGAGGGGCAACCCCGTATCTCTGCAGGCTCGAAGCGCTCGATTGGTGAAGGTATTGGGATCCGTGCCTTCGTATTTGTATCGCGGATAGCCATCGTCACCTTCTAGGTCTTCATAGGGAGGGAGGCGTCCAAACGGTGTGAACGCGGTGGTGATCGATAGTGCTGCGTCCAGTCCTGAAGGTTTGTTGATTCCACGACCGCGAGTCTGTCGGATCACGAACCTCTCCTCGCCAAAGGTGAATGAATCCGTTTGATCCCATCGCAATGTCCCATCGGTCGAACCGATGAGTAAATCATCAAGATGAGCGAAGAGCGCCGACCTAACCGCGAGCTCACGCACTTCGTCCATGGCCTCATCATCTCAGATTGGAATACTGTGTGCTGTTGGCAACACGGGACGAGTAATCCTTGACGGTCAATCCCGTCAAACGACAAGGTTCCGACGCGCGAAGCCCGAGGAGAGCGAAAGATGCCGATTGAAATGGCCATATGGCGCATCACTCCAAACGGGCCAAAGCCGCTGGACTCATCGCGGCTCGGCTTAGAGTCAACGCTCGAGGACATGATCGTCGAAGATACGAAACTTCTCGGTTCTGATCTGCTAGTCGTCGGTAGGCAAGTTGAGACAGCATTCGGCGGTTTTCTCGATCTCCTGTGCATTGATGCCGATGGGCGTTTACATGCCCTGGAGCTCAAAAGGGACAAGACGCCTAGGGATGTCGTCGCTCAAGTTCTCGATTACGGATCATGGGTCTCTGATCTGACCGTGGAGGACCTTCAGGACATCACTCTCCGATACAACAGTGGAAAAACCCTGGACAATCTCTTCGCGGAGCACTTCGGCGAAGCTCTCCCAGACGTAATAAATATTGAGCAGCGTTTTACCATCGTCGCATCCGAACTGGACACCACATCCGAGCGATTAGTTCAATTTTTGGCCGAGACTTACGCCGTCCCGATCAATGCCGTGTTCTTTCGACACTTTGGCGATGGCGAATCGAGCTACTTAGGAAGAACGTGGCTGATTGACCCGATCGTTGCAGAGTCCTCTACTTTGCGCCCGGTAAGAGGGAAAGTGCGGCCTTGGAACGGAAGGGACTACTACGTTATTCAAGGGACCACTGTTAAAGAAGGTATTGACAGGTGGTCGATTGCAAGTGATTACGGATTTCTCAGTGCTGGTGGAGGAACCTGGTATTCCAAGCCCCTCAGGAATCTGAAAACTGGCAACAGGGTCTTCGCATATGTCGGAGGAGCCGGCTACGTCGGGGTTGGAGAAGTTATGGGTGAAGCCGAGCCAGCTGCAGATGCGAAAGTTGTAGTCAACGGAGTAGATCAACCACTAATCGATCAGCCTGGAATACCGGATGCTTTCAAACACAGAGCACTATCCAACGAACTCGATGAGCGGGAAGTCGTGGTCCCAGTCCGATGGCTCGCCAAGAGGTCTGTGACCGACGCGATTCGCATAGCTGGACTGTTCACTTCTCAGGTCACAGTGTGCAAACTTCGCGACGAACGCACTATTGAAGTTCTCGAAGAGGAGTTTCAAGTTAAGTGACTTCTCTCGATTGCTATTAGGGCTCGCATCGACGTGGTTCTTTGTGGTGGGAGTTGAGCAAAATAGACGGCGCCATGCTCGGCCCCATTCGAGATTGTCTTACGGTCACGGAATTGGACCCAAAGACATTCGGTCAGGACCCGACGGGGCTCATCCGTCAGACATCGGCGAGGGGAAGGTGGCATTTCAGACGCTTGGATTGAAGTCAAAGCGACGAAGCGTCCCCGCCCCAAAACGCTGGAGCAACGAGTGGCGTATCGCCGGGCGAGAGCTGAAGGTCAGCAACAGCTGTGCCTCACGAGCGGTACGTTCGGCGATACCTCCTTCGAGCACCGACGAACTACCCAGGAAGACCGTTGGCACAGATTCGCCATTGTCTCTATCGAATTCCGTCAATACCGCGACCGATGTGTGGTGCAAGAAACCGCAAGGGTGCAGAAGGTTGAGTTTGGAACGGACCCTCACCGAAACGTCGTTCGTCTCCGTCACGATGTCGCAATTCAAACTCTCGAGTTCGAATGGAAAGAAGATGAAACTACTGACGCGATACGCGCCGCTTCGAAAAGGGCTTTCTTGTTTGGTGTTGATGGCGGTACTGTGGGCAACCACGGAAGCTCCGTCGGACGCGATCCTCCCGCGAGGCTCTTCGATAGACGAGATCAGTCAAGAGTTCACCCTTCGCATCACGAACCCGGTCGACAACGTATCCCTTGCCTCGTCCGTCTTCATTGAGGACGCGGGAATTTCAACTGCCGCCTTCGGCGGCGTCGGCGTGCCCGCTCCCAAAGGCGAGATCTATCTATCGTTTACGGCAACCTCGAGCCCTGAACAGGACTCATCGAACCAAGCGGACTCCGGACATTTCTTCTCCGAGATGACGCCCCTAGCACCGTCGTCCGTCATCTTCACCAGTGGCACCGGTCGACGGGTCGTGGCGAAGGAATTCAATCCAATTAATCAGGCCAACAATCCCGACGCCGACTCCGACGATGGGCTACTCGACGCGACGTACTGGTTCACGGTCCCAAGCAACACCCGGGCCGGAACAATTTCGATTGGGCCGGCCACGACGAGAGGATGCGAATATCGTGGTTTCTGGTGTCAAGCTCTGACGCCACTGAACGTGTCTGAGTCCATCTCGTTCACGGTTTCTTTTCCACGCGAACTGACCACTCCGCCAAAACCGCAGGCGAAGACGGCCTCGCCTCCTCTGTCCTCGTCGTTCGCCGTGAACGACTTTCTTACGGTCGTGCCCCTGCTCTTCTTTGGCTACGTTTTTTGGCGTATTCGGCGCCGGTCTCAACGTCGCGCGTAACCCTTTTCCGACGCTCACGCGCGAGGCCGCGAAATGGCGCTGTTCCAGAGGTTCGTTCAGGCCCCGACGCGGCTCGTCCGGCGGACATCGGCGAGGGCCACGTGGCAGGCGGCAAGTTGATCCGGCGCCACCTCGCCCAGCTGAGGCGTGACGGTCTTGCACTCTTCAATGGCGTACGGACAGCGGGGCTGGAAACGGCACCCGGGCTTGGGGTCCACGACCTTCGGCGGTTCGCCGGCATCGACCGTGGCGAATTCGTCAAGGGGCGTGCGGGGATCAGGAACCGCGGACAGCAGGAGCTTGGTGTAGGGATGTCGAGGGTCGGTCAAAAGTTGCTCGGTCGGGCCGACCTCGACGACGTGGCCGGCGTACATGACGATGATTCGGTCAGCGATGTATCGGGCCGAAGCGAGGTCGTGGGTGATGTAGAGGATGGAGACGCCTTCGCGTCGGCGAAGATCGGCCATGAGGTTGAGGACGCCGACGCGAATGGAGACGTCGAGCATCGAGACCGGCTCGTCGGCGAGAATGAGTTTGGGACGGAGCACCAGTGCCTGAGCGAAACCAATCCGCTGGCGCTGGCCGCCGCTCAGTTCGTAGGGGTACTTCTGGAGCATGTCCTCGGCGGGCTCGAGACCAACGGCTTCCATCACGCGCACCGCCTCGGAACGCCGAGTCGACGCGTCGAGGTCCGGCCGGTGCAGCTTGATCGCGCGCATGATGCCGTGCGAGACCCGATAGGAAGAGTTGATGGCGCTGTAGGGGTCCTGAAAGACCATCGGAACCTCACCGCGGTACGCCAGCTTCGCCTTGCGCCCCTTGATGTCGTTGACCGGCTGGCCGTTGAAGCGAATAACCCCCGAGCTCGGCCGGTACACCGACGCCAGCAGTTGCGCGATCGTGCTCTTGCCGCTCCCACTCTCGCCCACCAACGCAACGATCTCGCGCCGGCCGATCGTAAAGCTCACGTCGTCGACGGCGTGCAGGAGCTTCTCGGACCAGAAGCCTCGCATCCGAAAGGTTCGCGTCAAGCCTGACACCTCGAGGAGAGGGACTTCGGGTTCGATGTCGTTGATGCGGTCTGGCGCCGACGGCTGCGCGTCGCTCGTCCGAGATGACAGCTCGGACAACGACGTGGCGTGCGATTGAGCTACGACACCCGCCGCGTTGTCGTCCACCACTCGATTAGTTCGCCCGGCGAGACTTCGCGTCTCCGCTGTCGCATTTGTGTACAGCAAGCAGCGCACCTCGGTCCCGCTCACCTTATATATGGGTGGCTCGATGACGGAGCATTCGGGCATGGCGTCAGCGCACCGAGGCTGGAAGCGGCATCCGGGTGGTGGCGTAAGGAGATTCGGTGGGGAGCCAGCGATGCCGGTGAGAGGGATCTTCTCGCCGCGGATTGAGGGGTACGCCTCGAGTAGGGCGCGAGCGTAGGGGTGGCGCGGCGTATCAAAGAGTGTTGCCGTGGTTCCGAGTTCGGCCACCTGTCCCGCGTACATGACCATGAGTCGATCCGAGAAGTGCCTCACCAGTGAGATGTCATGGGTGACGAAGATCACGGCGAAACCGAGTCGGTTCTGTAGCTCCTTGATCTGGCGCATGAGAGAGCGCTGGCCCACGACGTCGAGCGCCGAGGTCGGTTCGTCCATGACGACAAGGTCGGGCGTGAACAAGAGCGACATGGCGATCATGGCGCGCTGGCGCATGCCGCCGGAGAGCTGGTGGGGATAGCTGTTGAGATGGATCGGGTCGATGGACACGAGGCGCAGCACCTCGGCCGAGCGACTCGCGATCTCGTCACTCGACATGGCCGAGTGCGCCTTACAGGCGTCGCGCATCTGTTGGCCTACGGTCATCACCGGGTTCAGAGCGTTCATCGCGTTCTGCATGACCACCGAGAAGTCGCGCCAGCGGAGGTGGCGGAGCTCACGATCGCTCATCTGGGCCATCTCCTGACCGCGGAAGGTGACGCTCCCGCCGGTAATTTCGGCGGGCGGAGAGAGCAGGCGGCTGATGGCGAACATCAGCGTCGACTTCCCGCAGCCGGATTCGCCGACGACCGCCAGGAACTCTCCGCGATGCAGATCGAGGTCGACATCGTCGACGGCCACGATCGGCCCGGCGTCGCTGGCGTAGGCGACCGAGAGGTTGCGAACCGACAGCAACAGGCTTGACGATGAGTCCACGACATCGCTCTGGCGCGCGACGTCGGTTTCTTCCGAGTTCGAAGAGACGGCGAGCGGCGGTTCAGCGATCGCGGGAGTCTTTCGGTCGTCTGACGCAACCGGTTCCCGGTCCACGGCGGGACCGAGGTTGGACTTAACGTTTCGTGGGCGCGACCCGCGACGAACGGGTCGCAGCGCCGGGTTGGAGATCTCGTCGAAGGCGAAGTTCATCAAGGCGAGCGACCCTCCAAAGAGGGCGAGGCAGACTCCGGGCATAATCGCCCAGAGAGCCAGTCCCGACTGGAGCGCCGCCTGCTGATAGGACCAGTAGAGCATCGTGCCCCAACTCTGGGCGTTCGGGTTACCGAGCCCGATGAACTGGAGACCCGCGGCAGTGAGTACAGCGAAAACGGCGTTAAGACAAAAGGCCGCCACGATGAGCGAACTCATGGACGGCAGCATCTCGGCCGTGATGATGTAACTGGCGCGCTCGCCGCGAACGCTGGCGGCTTTCAGAAAATCCCGGTTGCGCATCGAGAGTGCTTGGACGCGCAACTGGCGAGCGCTGTAGGACCAGTTGAGAGCGCCGAGGATGATGATGATGTCGAGCAGTCCGGCGCTACGCAGGTAGGCGGCGATCACAATGAAGAGCGGAAAGATGGGGATGACCAGCAGGATGTCCGTAAGCGTTGAGAGGATGCCGTCGGTCACGCCTCCGAGGTAGGCGGACGCCACTCCGACGATCACGGCGACGAACGTGGCGATGAAGCCGGCCGCGAACGCGATGATCAGAGACTGGCGCGCGCCCCAGATGAGCTGGGAGAAGATGTCCTGTCCGAAGGACGTCGTGCCCAGCCAGTGGGCCGCCGAGGGCGACAGGTTCGGCAGAAAGCTCTCCGCGCTCGGACTGTAGGGGGCGATCAGACCGGGAAAGACGGCGAGCACGAGGAAGAACAACAGAAAGAACAGGCCGACTTGGGCCTTGCGGTTGCGCAGTAAGCCCCGCCACATGGTGTCACCGTGCGAACGCTCAGCGGGCCCGTCCGAGCGCTTGACGCCCTTGTTCTGGCTGGTGACGTCCGTCACATCCTGCGCGAGTGACTGGTCCGTCTGGTCAGGGTTCGACATGGCAGTTAGGAGGACTCTCTCGTTCGGGGGTCGAGGATGGCCGTAAGTACGTCGCAGAAGAGCAAGCTAAACAGCACCGCGAGCGTGATCAGAAGAAAGAGGGCTTGCATCAGCGGGTAGTCGAGTCCCTCCACTGCTCGCAGCAAGAGGCCCCCCAGTCCGGGGTAGTTGAAGACGTACTCCACGAGGATGGCGCCCGACACCACGAAGCCGAGCGCCATGGCGAAGCCCGTCAGATTGGGAAGGATGGCGTTTCGTCCGGCGTAGGCCCACATGACTCTCCAGGGCTTGAGACCTTTTGCCCGGGCCATGCGGACGTAGTCTTCGGCGAGCACGGTGATCGTGTTGTTCCTCATGAAGAGGATCCACAAGCCGATTTGGGTGATGATGATCGTCATGCCCGGCAGGATCGCGTGGCGCAGCACGTCGACCATGAAGGTCAAGTTCCAGGCCGGGACGTCGGTGATGATGTTGTAGGCGTTCTCGTAGGGCAGCCATCCGAGCGTGACGCTAAATATATAGACGAGCAGCAGCCCGACCCAGAAGTACGGAAGCGCGAATCCGATCACGGCCATCGGCGGCAGGATGTTGTCCAGCCAGGTGCCGCGGCGCCACGCGCTCACGAGCCCGATGAACGTGCCGAGGACGAAGGCGAAAATCGTCGTCACGCCGACCAGTCCGAGGGTCCAGGGCAGGGCGTTCATCACCATGGTGCGTACCGGAGTCCCGAAGCTCGTGGTGATCGAGATGCCGAAGTTGAGCGTCGCCACCCTCTTCCAGTACTCGCCGTACTGCACGATCAGACTCTGGTGCTTTCCGCCTCCGAGAAGAGTTGTCAGGGCGTGAAACGCCTGAGGGGTGATGTGGGGGTACTGAGCGAGGAGGGCTTCGGCCGGGTTGCCCGGCATCAGGCGCGGCAGAAGGAAGTTGAGCGTCACCGCGGCCCACACCGTGACCACGAAGAAGGCCAGCCTCCGACCGATCGCTCTCACTCGGGCTTCCTCGCGGCTCGGGCTAGAGCCGACACCTTATTTTTCGTGCAAGTGCAAGAGCACAACGCCCCAGTCGGGCACAGCGTACTGATTGGGCTGTGCGTACGGGTCACTCGGCGTTACCCAGCCGGCGATGGACTGCGTGTCGTACTGGTACCAGTCAACGGCCTCGGTGACCGGGATCACCGGCACGTCGCTGAGCATGACCTTTTGCAGCTCGTCGATGACCGTGTGCTGAACAGCCGTGCTCGTCGTCGAGGCGTACTGCGTAAAGAGGGCATCGGTCGCTGCGCTGTCGTAGCGCTCCCAGTCGGCGGAGGCCGACTTGCCGATCGGCGCCGTGTTCACGGAGTCGAGTATTGCGCGAAGTTCGTAGTACGGCGTCGGCCCACCCGAGTCCCAGCTGTAGGCGAGCTGGTAGTTACCCGTGTAGAGGTCGGACTCCCAGGTCGTGGCCGAAAGGTTCTCCGGGGAGAGCGCGATGCCGACTGCTTTGAGGTCCGTCTCGATGACGTTCACCGACGCCACCCAGTCGGAGTAGCCCCCGTTGTTGATGATGGTGAAGGAGAGCTGCTTGCCGTCCTTGGCGAAGATGCCGTTACTGCCCTTCTTGTAGCCGGCGGCTTCCAGGATCGAGATCGCCTTTTTGGGGTTGTAGGCGTAGGCGTCGCCGTACGAGGCTGCCTGGGACGTGTCATACCAACTCGAGTACGTCGGCTTCACGATGCTCGACTGATTCGACGCCGGCTCGTACCCGGACTCACCGATCTTGGAGACCGCCGGGCGGTCAATGGCGTAGGCCATGGCTTGGCGAACTGCCAGATTCGAGAGGATCGGGTTCTTCAAGTTGATGTACATGTTGACGTTGTAGACGGGCTCGAACCAGTCGTGGTAGTTCTTGTTCTTCGACAGGTAGTAGGCCTTGATGTTCGGAATGTACTGCGAACCCCACTGGTCGGCGCCGCTCGCGAGGTCAGCGTTGGCGGCGTTGTTCGAGAGGTACGAGGGGAAGTTCACTGTTTCGATTTTCGGAAGACCTGGCTGCCAGTAGTTGGCGTTCTTCGTGTACTGGATGTTGGCGCCGCTGCACGTGTGCAAGGTGTACGGTCCGGTACCGATCGGCGCCGAGTCGAGATAGGTGACCGGGTCTTTGATCTTCGACCAGATGTGCTCGGGCACGATGGGCGTCTCGTCGGCGATGTAGTAAAAGTACGTGACCGAGGGCTTGGTGAACTGGAACACGACCTGGTTTGATCCCTTGGCCGACACGCTGCTCAACACCGACCAGTCCCCGTTGAGGTCGAGCGCGGTGTTCTTCTTCAACAGATTGAAGGAGTAGAGCACGTCCTTGGCGCTGAAGGCGACCCCGTCGGACCACTTCACGCCGCTTCGAATCGTGAAGGTGAGCGTCTTGTCGCCGTTGGACCAGGCCCAGGCGCTCGCCAGCCACGGCGTCGTCGCCCCGTTCTTGAGCGAGTCCATGTAGACGAGCTCTTCGTAGATCGGCCCGAAGGAGCCGAACTGCTCGGCGCCGCTGTACGGGTTGAACTGGCAGTTCCAGGCGACCCCGTATTCGTCCGAGATCGAGATCGAGCTGGTGTTGGAAGTCTTGCTCGTAGAAGACTTGGCCGTCGGCGAACCAAAGGCGGCGGTCGATAAGCCGGCGGTGAGGACCATCACACTACCGATCACCGTCAACCGTCGTCCCCATGAAATGGTGGTCATTAGTCTCCCCCTTTTGGTGCAGCGTGCATCCACGCCTGTTCGATGCGAATGCGTGCGATCACCTTAGTTCTGTCGCGTCGAGCTATTAAAGAAACATCATTGCCTTAATTCACCGCACGCTACAGCAAGCCGATGAACCTGTCAAGGACGACGACGATGACGCACGAGAAACGTTCGCGCACCGGACCGAGTACCGCGCCAGCGAACTCCGCAGCGTCGTCGCGCTCACCCTACGATGGGCTCGTGATGCGCCCACCACACCGGACGAGATGAGCGTGAACATCGCCATCGTCCCTCGTCCGCTCGGCGTCACACTTGGTCGGACGGACCGGACCGGCTGTCGGCTCAGCGACGGACTGGTGATCTCGCACGCACCAGAGCTCGTTCGAGAAGCGCGATGGTTTCGACAGGTGCTCGAGGCGGGCACGGGATGGCTCATCCATCTCGCACCGCACGAGTCCGCGCCGGACGCCGCCATCGAACTCAACCTCGCCCCGCAGATTGAACTCCCCTCCGATGTCGCGAGCGGCGTGCACGACCGTACTCGTGACGCGGCGTACCGGCTCACGTCGGCCGGGGGACGAATCGTCATCACGTCCCCGGGGGCGGAAGGGACTTTCTACGCGCTGCAGACGCTGCGCCAGCTACTGCCCGACGCCACGTTTCGCAAAGCCGGCTACGCCGAGCCCGTCTCGATACCCGAGTTGGAGATCGTCGACGCTCCCCGACTCGCGTGGCGCGGCGTTCTGCTCGACGTCGCTCGCCACTTCATGCCAAAAAGTTTCATCCTCGAATTGATCGACCTCCTCGCCCTTCACAAGTGCAACGTGCTTCATCTCCACTTAACCGACGATCAGGGTTGGCGTATCGAGGTCGAGGGCTATCCCCGCCTCACTGAGGTCGGGGCTTGGCGGCGCGAGTCGACGGGATCCGACGTCACGGCCGCCGACTCCGATGAGTCGTTTCATGGAGGTTTCTACACGCGAGAGGATCTCGAAGAGATCGTGGCCTACGCCGGCGAACGACACGTCGAGGTGCTGCCGGAGATCGACATGCCCGGACACATGGTGGCGGCGATCGCCGCCTACCCGGCGTTGGGCAACACTGATGAGCGCCTGAGCGTTCGCCCCTCCTGGGGGATCTCGAGTCACGTGCTCAACCTCGAGGACGACACGCTTCGCTTCTGCACCGACGTCCTCGATGAGGTCGTGCACATCTTTCCGGGGCCGTACGTTCACGTGGGCGGAGACGAGTGTCCGACAACGGAGTGGAAGACCGACCCACGGGCCCAAGAGATCATGCACGAAGAGGGATACGTCGACGAAGTACAACTACAGGGATGGTTCAACGCTCGCGTGGCGAATCATCTCGCCCAACGCCATCGCCGGGTCGTCGCGTGGGATGACGTACTCGAAAGCGACGCACCACCCGACGCCATCGTGATGGCGTGGCAAGACGAGGCGAGAGGTGTCGCGGCGGTCGCGGCGGGCCATGACGTGGTGATGGTTCCACAGGAGTGGCTGTACTTCGACCGGCCCGAGTCAGCCGACCCCGACGAGCCCGTCGGCTTTTCCGGGCCAACGACTCTCGAGAAGGTGTACTTGCACGATCCGGTGCCGAAAGCAATTCCCGCGGGGGACCGCCACCGCGTGCTCGGAGCGCAGTGTCAGTTGTGGACGGAGTTGGTGGCCACGCCCCGTGAGGCGCAGTACCGCTACTTCCCTCGGCTCTGTGCGTTCGCCGAAATCGCCTGGTCGGTCGAGAGCGCCGAACGCCCGAAATCCTACGAGGAGTTCGAAGGGCGTCTCCGACAACACCTCGAGAGACTGACGGCGATGGGCGTCAACTTCCGACCGCCCGAGGGCCCCCACCACGAGTAGACCCGCTCGTTCACCCGCGACGTTGACCAATTCGGTCACGACGTAGTTATCGTTTCATCACCCGTTGCCACGCGTGCTCAGCCCCAACCGCGAGACTGCCCTGGACGATGGCGTCCTCGCCGAGCGCGCTCGCCCGCACCGCGATCGGCAATCTGACCAGCGGGCGGAGCTCGCGTTTGACCAGCTCAACGAAGTAATCGTTCTGTCCAATCCCACCACCCAGGACAACCAGGTCCAGGTCAACGACGGCGGTGATAGAGGCGATGGCCCGGGCAATGAGGTTGGCCTCGTCGGCGACGATACGGCTGCAGAGCACGTCACCTCGCTCCGCTGCTTCGAAAATGAGACGTGCCGTCACCACGCCGCTCATCTTGGCGTGCTTCGCGGCGCGCACTACGCCCGCGGCGGACGCCGCTGACTCGAGCCATCCACGACGCCGCGCATCTTTCGGGTCGACGCTGGCGTCACTGCCGAGCGTCATGAACGCAATCTCGCCCGCGCCGCCGTGTGATCCTCGATGCAGCTTCCCGTCGATAATGAGGCCGAGACCAATTCCGGTCCCCACGGTCACGAAGCCGAAGTTCCGCACGCCTTGCGCGGTTCCCACATCTCGTTCGGCGAGCGCGGCGAGATTGACGTCATTCTCGACCACCATGTCCTCGCCGAACGCGCGGCGCAGCTCCGCAAGTACGTGAGGACGCTGCCAGCCGGGTAGACCCCGCGCCATGAAGAAGGCGTCGCGGCGGCGGTCGTAGATGCCGGGGCTGCCAATCACGGTCTGGGTGACCGCGGACCTCTTGATCTTCACCGTAGCTACGAGTTCGTCAGCGAGTGTCACGAGCTCTGACACGCGACCAGCGCTACTGGTCGGGTGCACCCTACGTTGGCCGCGTCCCCTCACCGCACCCGAGAGATCGGCGATGGCGCCGCGAACATACTCGCGCCCCACGTCGAGCCCAAGAACGAAACCTGCTTCGGGACGAAGTTGGTAGAGAGTGGTCGCCCGCCCACGACGGCCCGTGATCCGACCAGCCACACGGATCAGCCTCTCTTTTTCAAGAGTGGCGAGGGCCACCGCCACCGTCGGCTTCGACAGTCCCGATACCGCGGACAAGTCGCTGCGTGAAACACTCTCGAACCGTCGAATCTGTTCCAGAAGCATCTGCTCGTTGAGTGCCCGCATCAGGCTCGGACGGGCCGCGAGCACTTTCGGCGTGTTCGATGACTCGTCGTCGTGGTGCATCACGCTGTTCTACTCGCTCTAGGCGGAGAGAGTGATCTTCTTCAGTCCCGGGGCGGTGTCGATCGGCCGTCCGCGTAGTTCGCCGAGGCGAAGCGCGAGAACCTGGCCCACGACGACCTGAGCCAGTCCGACGCTCCAGTTCGGCGCGGACTCGCCCAGCACAATCTCTTCGTCGCCGGCGAAACCCGTTCGCTCGGGTGAGCGCACCACCACGGTGCGCATGCCGACGCGTCGACTCTCGGCCAACAGTTCGTCAGCCACCGCGTCGCTCAACTCTTCGGTGACCACGAGCAACAGCGTGGAACCGTCACCGCCGGCTCCGATGGGACCGTGCAGGAAGTCGGGCGCCGCGAAGGACTCTGATCGGATGCCCGCCACCTCGCGAATCTTGAGGGCGACCTCGGCGGCCACCGACTGGCCAATCCCTCGGCCAACAACGGTGAGTCCACCGACGACGTTCAACGTTTCAAGCGGCAGGCTCGCCTCGAGCGCCCACGTCGCGGTCCGTTCCACGAGATCGGGCAACTCGTCAAGCCCCGTGAGCGCAGTGCCCTTCAGCGCTTCCACCAACTGGGCGAGTGCGTGCCACGTCGACGAGAACGTTTTGGTCGAGGCGATGGCCAACTCCGGCCCGGCCCCGAGTTCGATGACGCGCTCGGCCACTGAGGCGAGGGGTGAGGCTGGATCGTTGGTGACCGCCGCGTTGGGCCGACCTTGAGCAACGGCGCGCTCGACGACCGCGACGAGGCCCGGAGTCCGACCCGACTGCGACACGGCGAGCACTCCGGCGCCGTCGAGCCCGATGGCCGTCTCATCCTCATAGAGCGAGGGCGTGGCGAGGGCCACCAAGAGGCCAAGCTCTCGGCCCGCCAGGTACTGAAAGAAGACGGCCGCGTTGTCCGAAGAGCCGCGAGCAGCGAGCAGCGCGTAGGACACGCCCCGCCACGACTC
Source organism: Acidimicrobiaceae bacterium (assembly GCA_003142095.1). Taxonomy (GTDB): domain Bacteria; phylum Actinomycetota; class Acidimicrobiia; order Acidimicrobiales; family RAAP-2; genus RAAP-2. The sequence continues at coordinate 48,540 of PLON01000016.1, forward strand.
GGCCACGCTTTGGGCCTGCTCGCGCCCCCGCTCGGCGCGCTCGCGCAGGATCGCACCCTGGGAACGGAGCTCCTGTTCAAAGAGTGTCGTCATCGTTCCTCACCCGGCCTGTCTGATGCCCGTAGCGTAGTGGGGTCGATCGCTGTGCCGGGCTAGCGAAACAGTTTGGCGGCTCCGCGAAGCGTGGCGACGTTGTCGTTCACCACTACGCGCCAGCGCTGGCCCTCGTAGCGAGCGACATCGACCCGACGTGAATTTCCTCCGCCCAGGTGGGCGACGTCGGCCGCGAACTCCGCGACGAAGTTCGTCACGGCTACGACCAGGCGGTCGTTCCAGAGCGCTTCGTCCTGAGACCGGGCGTGATCACCCAGCAACTCGTCGTAGGACAGGCCATCAAGAAAGACCTCGTCACCCACATCGCGAATGCGCACGTTCACGTCGTCCACCACCAGTGCGATGCCAAAACCGGTCCCCAAGGTAAAAACCAGCTCTCGACCCTGACCCTCGCAGCATCCGAGAGCGGCCAACGTCGCGTCGTTGACGACGCGTACGTCGAGACCGCTCGCCTCGCGAAGCGCACGCTCCAAGTCTGTGCCTTGCCAGGCCTCGTGCAGCACCGGGTCGATCGGTGAGGTGAAGCCTCCGGGCCGCGAGAGATTGCCGGGCTCGAGAACGCGCCCGTCGCGCAGGGCGCCCGGGAACCCCACCCCGACTCGCGCGCACCCGCTTCGCTCAACGTGGCCCAGTACGAAGTCAACCAGTCGCTCGGGTGTGCAGGGGTAGGGCGTCGGCTCGCGACGGACTTCCTCGACGAGGCGGCCATCATCGTCGACCGCGGCGAACTTCGTGGTCGTCGCACCGATGTCCACGGCCAGGATGGCGTCGCGGACGATGACGGGCGGTTCGCTCATGGGCGCACAGCCTAACCATCACCATCCACTAACTCCGACCTTCGCTTGTAGGCCAACGGTGATCACCGTCCACCCTGAGGCGCGTACCGACCTTCAGTCGGTGGCCGTTTTACCCAGCGCCCTCCTGAGGACCTGCATCTGTTCGTTCGCCATTCGCTGCGACACGCCGGCCGTCGTTACTTGCGAGGAGCCGTGAAACGTTCCCGGGAAAGAGTGAAGCTCGACGGGCACGCCGGCGTCGAGCAACGCCAACGCGTAGAGGATGCCTTCGTCACGCAACGGGTCGAACTCCATTGTCGACACGTACGCGGGTGGTAGATCCTGGAGATCGTGCGCACGGGCGGGCGCCGCATACGGTGACACGTCATCAAATCCCGCGGAGCCGAGATAGTAGCGCCAACTTAATTCGGCGCTAGGTCGATTCCACTCGGGGGTGTCGACGAACGTTCGCATGCTCTGCGTCTCGAGCCGGTCGTCGAGTACCGGCATGGCCAGGAATTGGAAGCACAGGACGGGACCGCCGTGATCTCGACAAAAGAGAGCAAGCGCGGCGGCCAGGCCGCCGCCGGCGGAAGAACCGTAGACACCGACTCGCGCCGGATCGACACCAAGCTCATCGGCTTTTTGACACAGCCAGTTCAGTGCCGCGAAGCAGTCGTGCAGGCCCGCCGGGTACGGGTACTCGGGAGCCAGCCGGTATTCGACCGACGCGACCACGATGTCGAGCGTCGACGCCAGTGTGGCCGCGTTGTCCTGCTCGGATGCGACACTCCCGACAACGAATCCGCCTCCGTGAATGTAAAGAAGCGCGGGAACCGCGCCAGTTGCCCGCCGCGATCGAAATACACGCACCGCGACATCAGGGTCTCCATCGTGGCCCCCAACGTCGTAATTCTCGATGTCGAGGGAGGACTCTTCGACAGATGTCGAGGAACTGGCGACCATCTCGTCGAGGCTCGCTCGTGCGACAGTTACATCCGTGATGTCGACGGGCGGAAGGAGAGGCACGGCGAGAGCGAGCTCCGGGTCATAGGAGTAGGTCACGAGACACTTTTATCATGATGTCTGCCAGCGCACTCCACTTAACGGGTTCGCACGGTACTCTCAACATGCGCGCAACGATTCTCGGCCACTTACGCGCGATGCGGCGCGATGCACACGACAGCAGAGACACTCGAGTGCCACGGCGCTGGTGGATCCCAACGGTCTCGGCGCTGATGCTCTATAGCCGAAGATTTCCGAAGTAATTTTCTTGGATCTTTAGGGGTTCATCCTTACTCTTCATTGGCTTCATCTTTTGGCGTTTTCGGCGCCGAGCTCAGCGTGGCGCATAACGCTTTTCGGACACTCATGTGCGAGGCGGCGAGATGCAGCGCACCAGGGACATTCGAGCGCCAGAGCGCCGCGGAGTGCATCGACTTCGCATCTAGCGCTGCTGCGTCGGAGCAGAGCTAGATGCGAAAATTACCTTCAGGTATTTGACGAAGGGGGCCAGACCTGCAATGGTGTGAGCGCATAGCAAACTCGTGTGCGTTATGCGAACATACACGTCAACAAAAGGGGGACTGAATGGGTGTTGAGTATGAGAAATTAGGGGGTTTAAACGCTGGGAAACGGCTTCGCGTCTGGGTGACTCGTCACCCACTCGGCGGCGCCATCCTGGCGGGCGTCGTCGCAGGCCAACTCGCCACCGTGTGGGGAAGTTGGTTCAGTGGAGTGGGCTTGCCGAATCTCGATTGGCCGCTCGCCAACGGCTCCGTGATCGATCCCACCGGATCAGTCATCCAGCAGTGGGTGATCGGACTGTGGATCCACGAGGTCGACTGCATTGTGTTCGCGATCATTTTCGCCTTCTTCCTCTTTCCCGTCATGGGCAAGTTGGTGTCGGCGACCATGAACATGACCAAGGCGATCGTCTACGCCTTTGTGCTGGCGACCATCAGTGCAGGATTCTTGGTGCCGTACGTCTACTACCCGGCGTACCACATGGGAGTCTTCGGAGAGAACTGGAAGTTAATCCTCGCCATCTACCTGTGGCACTTGATTTACGGCGTCAACTTGGGCGCGGTCTACAGCCCGCTACCGGCCAACGACCCGCTGCTGCAGCCAGCGGCCTAATCGGAAAGAGGTTCCGTCTACCGTCGAGGAGCGACGCGCTCGAGCACTTGTTGGCCGAGCGCGATCGCCTCGTCGGTGACGAGGTGATCGGTCGCGTGCGAGATCGCCACGTGCACGTGCGCACCGGCGCTCTCAAAGATCTGCGCCGATTCCCTCACGCGACTGACCGGGACGTGAGGATCAGTGTCCGACACGCAGAACAACACGGGCATACCCGCCTGGTCGTCGGGCCGTGTGAGGGTGCGCTCATCGGGTCCAATCAAACCTCCGGTGAAGGCCACGAGGGCGCTCATGCGCCGCTTGGAACGAGCGACGTACTCACAGCTCAGACAGGCGCCTTGGGAAAAACCCATCCACACGATTTCGTCGTCGGCTCGACCCTCTCGATTCAACATCGCGTGAACATCCGCCAACCTCGCCAGGGCGTAACTCAAACGTGGCTCGTTGCGCTCGAGGGGTTGGAGAAACGTATCGGGGTACCAGGTGTTGCCCTGCGCCGCGGGTAAGATGTAGGAAAGGTCGCGGCGATCGAGTCGGTCGTAGACGTTCTCGATCATGTAGTCGGGATCCAATCCTCGCCCGTGTACTAACACCACCGTGAGTGGTGAGTCACTGATCGCGGCGCCCGCGTAGACGAGATCGCGTTCGAAGTGCGGATTCGACGCCACGCCACCGGCGGCGGCACCCACCTCACCGAGCTCGGGCACGAACTACTTCGAGAACTGCAGCGGCTCGAGGTAGCCAATCAAGAAGTCGCGCTTGTCCGCGAACACCGGCGGCACCTGCAAGCTCATCCCGAGCTCGTCGAACGACTCGTCCACCGTGAAACCGGTGGGCTTGGAGACGGTGGCTTCGAACATCGCTCCACCCGGGGTGCGCACGTAGACCGAATCGAAGTAGCCGCGATCCTTGCGGTCCGACACGTCGGTAAAGCCCAGCCCGACCAAGGAGTGCTTCACCGAGTCCTGCGTGTCGTAGTCTTCGACTTGAAAGGCCGTGTGGTGCACGATGCCCTCGCCGTACATCCAACCGGCTTGGGGTCGGCCCGGCTCCGCGACGAAGTCCACGATGGTGCCGGCTCCTCCTTCGCCCACTTCGAAGCGCGCGCGGTCGCCCTCTTCAGACGTGAGTCGACCACCCCAGCCTTCGCTCATGAAGTCCGCCGACAGCCCGAGGTCGAGCACCGACACGGTGATCCCGTGGGTGCCGTGGATTCCAAACTCCTGGGGAACGGGACCCGCCGAGTAGGGCGTGCGCGGGTCGCTCGCGACACCGACCAGTTCGTACTCGATGCCACAGGGGTGCGCGAGCTTGAGATGTTTCTCGCCAAAAATCTCGACCTCCTCGACGTCAAAGCCGTGGTCGCGCAGGCGGTCGCGCCAGTAGCCCACCGCGGTCTCGAGGATGGTCAACATCAACACCTTCGTCTGGTTGACGCCTTGACGTCCCATGCGTCCGGACTGGCGCATGGGAAAGGTGGTGACGAGGGTCGACTCGAGGCCGACGTCGTTGCCGTAGTAGAGGTGGTAGATCGGCACGTCGCCGTCGTACAGAGCGGTCTTCTTCACGCTCTTCAGTCCCAAGACCTGGGTGTGAAAGTCGTAGTCCTCTTGAGCTCCACCGACGCACAACGTGATGTGGTGGTGCCGCTGAATCGCCTTGGTCGCTTGAGTCATGATGTCCCCCCCATTTTCGAGTGTTCGCAGTACGAACACGTATGCCCTAGAGCGAACCCATTATCGGTTCCCCGGTGGGCAAAGTCAAGTGGGCCCTACGCGGCTTCGAGAACGACCGCGACGCCCTGGCCGACCCCGACGCACATCGCGGCCAGCCCGTATCCCCCGCCGCGACGACGCAGCTGCCAGGCGAGCGTCGTGAGCAGCCGAGCGCCCGACGCGCCCAGGGGATGACCCAGCGCGAGAGCCCCGCCCAGGGGATTGACCAGTGCGGGATCGAGTTCGGGCCATTCGCGCAAACAGGCCAACGACTGCGACGCGAAAGCTTCGTTCAGTTCGACGACCGCGAGGTCGCCCCAGCTGACGCCGGCGCGCGCGAGCGCGCGTCGCGCGGCCTCGACGGGCCCGAGCCCGTAGAGCGGTGGCTCAATAGCGCTGACGCCGCGACCGGCGACGCGCGCCAGCGCCACCCCGCCCAGTCGCCGCAGTCCTTCATCGTCGCTCATGAGCAGCACGGACGCGCCGTCGTTCATCGGTGAGGAGTTCCCCGCCGTGACCGTGCCGCCGTCGCGAAAGACCGGCCGCAACGCCGCCAACTTCTCGCGCGTCGTCTCACGGATCGACTCGTCACGCACGAGTGGGTGGCCGGTGACGTGTACGACCTCGTCGTCGAAGGCCCCCGCACTCCAGGCCGCGGCCGCTTTCGTGTGGCTCTCGAGGGCGAAGGCGTCCTGGGACTCGCGCGAGAGGCGGTAGCGCTCGGCGAGGATCTCGGCGCCTTCACCGAGCGCTACCGTCCACTCACTCGGCATCGCCGGGTTCACCATTCGCCAGCCGAGCGTCGAGGAGTACAACGTCGCGTCAGTGCGCGGCAGCACCTCTTCGTTCTTGGGCAGTATCCACGGCGCTCGACTCATCGACTCGACGCCGCCCGCGAGGGCCACGTGCCCGTCGCCCACTTCGAGGAGTCGACTGACCTGTACAACGGCTTCCATGCCCGAGGCGCACAGGCGATTCACCGTGGCGCCGGGCACCGAGACCGGCACCCCCGCCAACAAGACGGCCATGCGTGCGACGTTGCGGTTGTCCTCCCCCGCGCCGTTGGCGTCACCGAGCACGACGTCGTCGATCGTCGCGGGGTCCAAGGAGGGATAACGTTCAAGCAACGAGCGAATCGCGCTGGCCGCGAGGTCATCGGGTCGCACTCGTGACAACGCGCCGCCGAGTCGACCAATCGGCGTTCGTACGGCGTCGATCACCCAGGACGAGGACGCCACGTCAGTCGGTCGCCTTCGCGGCAGAACCCGCGTGCAGCGCGCGCAGTAGCGCCAGCTCGTCGTCAGAGGGCTCGGGCGTTTCGATCAGGTCGTCGCTCACCGACAGGTCCCAGCCGGTGGCCTCGCGCACGATCGCCACGGTGGCGCCCGGGTGCAAGGAGGTGAGCGTCATCTCGAACGTTTGCGGGTGCGGGCGAAAGACTCCGAGGTCACTAATGAGTACGCTCGGTCCCGCACCCGGCAGGGCGAGTCGCGCGCGCGCATCGCCGCCGTCGCCGAACCCGAACGTCGTGCGGTAGTCGAGTTCCTCCACGAACGTCCTCTTGGACTGACGCATCACGATGATGGACCGCGGACACCCGCTGGCGATCTCTGGGGCGCCGCCAGCCCCGGGAAGACGAACCTTGGGCCGATCGTACGATCCAATCACCGTCGTGTTCAGATTCGCGAACCGATCGACCTGGGCGGCGCCGAGCATGCCCACGTCAATGCGTCCCGGCTGTAGCCAGTAGTTAAAGATCTCGGGCACCGAGACCACCACGTCAGCGGTGCGCGCGAGCTCGCCGTCGCCGATCGACAACGGAAGACGCGTGGGCTTGGCGCCTACGGTTCCCGATTCATAGACCAACACCAAGCCGGGCGCGTGCAGCGCGCGCGCCAGGTTCGCCGCGACGCTCGGCAACCCGATGCCCACGAAACAGCTGCGCGCGCCCTGTAACTCGCGCGCCGCGGCCACCGTCATTACTTCATCGTTCGTGAAGTCACTCATCACGAACCCTCTCGGTGATACACGTGGTGCTCGAGCCACTCCTCGAACACGTGACGGTCGCGGCTGAGCGAATCCCACGCCTCGTAGTAGTCGTTATCGCGCTCGGAGTACCCCGCGGCGTAAGACGGGTAGCAGCCTCCCGGCGCGTGCACGATCGCCGTGACGGTCCACGACGGCAGAACGACGGCGCTTCGATCGTCGTCGAAGTGCTCGACGATCTCCTCCACGGTCACGATGGAGCGCGACGCCGCCAACACCGACTCCTTTTGCACGCCGGTGATTCCCCAGAGTCGCACGTTGCCCGCTCGATCGGCCTGTTGGGCGTGGATCACGCTCACGTCCGGTCGCAATGCGGCGACCGCCGCGAGCAGCTCGCCGGTAAAGGGACAGATCACGTTCGCCACGGTGGCGCTGTGCGCCATGGTGTCCGTGCCGGCGTACGCGCGAAGCACCGCGAACGGCAGGCCGGACGCACCCGCGACGAAGCGGTTCGCGAGGCCAGCGTGGGTGTGCTCGTCGAGTTCCAACGCCTGGGGCCACTCGTGCTCGACGGCGTCGCGAAAACGATGCAGCGAACCGACCCCGGGATTTCCACCCCAGGAAAAGACCAACTTGCGAGCGCAGCCGGCGCCGATCAACTGGTCGCAGATGAGATCGGGCGTGAGGCGCACGAGCGTGAGGTCGCGACGGCGCTGTCGGATGATCTCGTGACCCGCCGCGAAGGGAATCAAGTGCGTGAAACCCTCCAGGGCCACCACGTCACCGTCGTGCACGTGGGTCGCTACCGCGGACTCCAACGTTAGAAACTCTGCCACTCCCTACTCCTGTCCGACGACTGTTCTGCATGCGCACAGCCGTCCGCCATGCGTGTGCGGGGACGAGGTTAGCGCTTCGTCAGCAAAGCGTTCACCCTTTGGGTCGTCGCGAGCAGGGCGGGCAACATCTTTTCGCGCAACTCGCGCCGATTGACGCGCCCCACGTGGGTGGAGATATTCATGGCCGCAACGGTGCGGCGAGACGAGTCCACGATCGGAGCGGCCACCGAGCGCAATCCCACCTCGAGCTCTTGATCGTTCACGGCCCAGCCACGTTTCTCGACCTTTTGGAGTTCGTCCAGGATCGCGTCCTCGTCGGTCAACGTGTATTTCGTGAATGCCACTAACGGCGCCTGGGCGAGATGGCGGCGTTGCTCCTCTACCGGCAGCGACGCGAGGAGCACCCGACCCATCGAGGTGCAGTAGGCCGGCATGCGGTTGCCCACGCTGATCGATACGGTCATGATTCGTGACGTAGCGACGCGGCTCACGTACACCACCTCTCCTCCGTCGAGCACCGAGACCGACACGGACTCTCTGACCTCGCTGCTCAGTTCCTCGATGAAGGGTTCGACGATGCGACGAAAGGGCAGCGACGAGAGATAGGAGTAGCCAAGGTCGAGGGTGTGCGGCAAGAGACGAAAATCTCGTCCGTCGACGCCCACGTAGTTCAACTCCTCGAGGGTGTGGAGCAACCGTCGACAGGCCGCGCGACTGTAGCCCGTGCGCCGAGCCACGTCGCTCAGAGTTTGGCGCGGTGCGTTCTCGCTGAAGGATCGGATGACGGCGAGTCCTCGTTCGAGCGACTGCACGAAGTCGCGACCTCTCTCTTCCACGGGTACTTCTCCTCTCGAGGGCGCTATGATTCAACTAGGGAACAAATGTTCGCAGAACGAACATAGCAGTTTGCGATGGCGACCGGGGGGTTGTGATGACGGAGTACAAAACTGTTTTTGGCTCACTCGCGCACTACGACAAGGGCCGCGTCGAGGTCATCAACGACCGACCGCAAAACTACGTCTTTTCGAATCTCTTCGAAGTAGCCAGTCGAGCGAAGCCGTGGGAGAAAGTGGCCGTCGCGAAGAACATGGAGTACGTGATCGAGGCGATTCGCGCTGAAGGCGTGTCACCGTGGCGCATCGCCGCCCACGACGAGTTCGCGCTGGTGATGGACGGACGGGTGACCATTGACCTGCTTGACCCCGACGCGCTCCGCGTCGACGCGAACGCCACGGGCTCGGTCGCCGTTACGGGCGAGCCCACGGGCACGCCGATGGGCCAGATCGTGGCCACGCGCGGCCACCAGTGCCTCCTTCCGGCGAATCGTTGCTACCGCATGAGTGCGCAAGAGCCCTCGGTGCTGCTACTGCAGACGATCGTGGGGCCCGACACGGTCCAGCGCTGGTCCGAAATCTGTCTCAAGAACTAAACAAAAGTGAGGACGCCGTGACGACAACAGAAGAGCAAGCAGTGCAGGCCACCGAGCCCAACGAGCACGGGTATCGCTCGTACACGCTGGGCGAGTTCAGTTTTGGACGCGACGAGCACTTCGCCCACATCGAGTGGCCGACCGGACGTCACGTCATGGCGGTGGAGCCGTTCTTGAAGGCTCTCATGCGCGACATCGCGTGGAACTTCTTCTACGGGACCGTCAACTTCGACTCGGTGATCGGCACCATCAATCACTACGGGAACGTTGATCTCTTCGCCGGACGCTTCAACGAGGACTACCGCAAGGCCGAAATCGATCACCTAGAGAACTTCCCCCACGAGGAGATCAAGGCCACCTTCGAGGCGATGCTCGGCGACTGGGTCAACGATTCCTTCGACCCCTTCGCCGCTCCCCAGGAGACCGGCTCGGCCTACGGTGACAAGAACGGCGACAATACGGCTGCGGTGACCAGAACCCGCGTCACGGCCCAGCGCATGGTTGGCTTGCCCGAGGACGAGCCGCTGCGCTCGGACGAATCGGGCTACCCGGTGAACCGCATGTTCGCCGACGTCGATCAGGGCGAGCCCGAAGTGCGAGTAGAGCCGGGCTACGAGAAAGAAGTCGCGGCCTTCAGTCTCTTTAAGTACCTCTCGCGCAGTGACGTCACGTGGAATCCCTCCGTGATCTCAGTGTGCAAGGACAGTCTGTACTGTCCCACCACCGAAGAGTTCATCTTGCCGATCATTCACGGCAACGACCGGGTGGAGTGGTTCATCCAACTCTCGGACGAGATCATCTGGGAGGTGGCGGACCGCGAGACGGGTCGTCCCCGCGCGAACGTCATCATGAAGGCCGGCGACTGCGCCGCCATGCCCGCCGACATCCGCCACCAAGGCTTCTCGCCCAAGCGCTCGATGCTGTTGGTGTGGGAGAACAACTCGGCCGCGTTGCCCGGGATGATTGCTCGCGGCGAGACGCCGAACGTACCCGTGACGTTCTAGGTGGTACTGCATTACGGACTCTTCATCGACGGAGAGTTTTCCGAGTCGCGCGACGAAGCCACGCTCGACGTCCTAAACCCGCACGACGCCACGTTGCTCGCCACGGTCGCCGAGGCCGGCGAAGCCGACGTGGACCGGGCCGTCGAGGCGGCCTCTCGTGCGTATCCCGCTTGGTCGTCGCTGTCGGGTACCGAGCGAGGCCGACGACTGCTGCGCTTGGCGGACGCGATCGACGATCACGCCGACGAGTTCGCACGACTCGAGTCCCTCGACACCGGCCATCCGATCCGCGACACGACGTTGCTCGACGTGCCACGATCGGCGGACACGTTTCGCTATTTCGGGGGCATGGCCGACAAGTTCGAGGGCAACCTGCCGCCGGTCGACGCGGGCTTTCTCAACTACGTGGTGCGCGAACCCATCGGTGTGGTGGGACAGATCGTCCCCTGGAACTTTCCTTTGATGTTCTGTGGCTGGAAACTCGGCCCGGCGCTCGCGGCGGGCAACACGGTGGTGATGAAGCCCTCCGAGCTGGTGCCCCTCAGTACGTTGCGGCTCTGTGAGTTGCTCGACGACGCGGGCATCCCTCGGGGCGTGGTGAACGTCGTACCGGGCTATGGGGCGCGAGCCGGTGCGCACCTCGCGGCTCACCCGGGCGTGGGCAAGATCAGTTTCACGGGCTCAACGCGCACGGGCCGCAGCGTCGTCGCGGCGTCGGCGGGCAACCTCAAGCGACTCCAGCTCGAACTCGGCGGTAAGGGCGCGAACATTGTCTTCGACGACGCCGACCTCACGGCCGCGGTCAACGGCTCGGCCTTCGCCATCTTTCACAACCAGGGCCAGGCGTGCATCGCTGGCTCTCGATTGCTGGTGCACGAAACGGTGCTGGACGAATTCGTCGAGCGCTTCGTGTCGCTGGCCTCGTCCATTCGACTCGGCGACCCCCTGTCTCTCGACACCGAGATGGGTCCTCTCACCTCACTTCAACATCGCGAGCGCGTACTCGAGTACGTGGCGCTGGCCATCGAAGAGGGCGGGGAGGTACTCACTGGCGGCGGCACACCGATCAGCCCCGAGCTGCAAGCCGGCTACTACGTCGAACCAACCGTGGTGCGCGCGGACCCCGCGTCGCGCGTCTGCCACGAAGAGGTCTTTGGCCCCTTCGTCACGGTGACGCCCTTTCGCGACGACGCCGAGGCACTCGCCATCGCCAACGCTACGCCGTACGGTCTGGGCGCCGGACTCTGGACCCGTGACCTCTCACGCGCGCACCGGGTCGCGGCGTCGCTACGCAGCGGCATGGTGTGGATCAACTGCTACAAACGAGTGCACCCGGGGTCACCCTTTGGTGGCGTGGGCGAATCGGGCTACGGACGCGAGATGGGGTTCGACGCCATGCGCGAGTACACCGAAGCGAAGTCCATCTGGCTCAACGTCGACGCGGCCATTCCCCCGTGGTACGACCGTGCGTGAGTTCACTTCGCGGAGGAGAACGTGAACGACTTTGACTACGACGCCCTCGCGGGACGCGTCATCTTCGGCTCCGGTCGACGACGCGAGGTGGCGAGCGAAGTTCGACGACTGGGCGCGACGCGGGTGCTGCTCATCGCCGACCCCTTCGACGCGGCACGGCTGAAGGAGTTTCGCGAACTCTTGGGCGAACTATGTGTGGCGACCTACACCGACGTCGTCCAGCACGTGCCTCGCGCCAAGGCCACGCTCGCGGTCTCGCTCGCCCGCGAGCACGGCGTCGACGCCACGGTCAGTGTCGGTGGAGGCTCGGCGACCGGATTCTCTAAGGCGGTGGCCCTCGAACTGGCGACGCCTCAGCTGTGCGTGCCGACCACCTACGCCGGCTCGGAACTCACGCCAATCTGGGGCATCAGTGAGGACGGCGAGAAGCGCACCGGCCGCGACCTGCGCGCGTTGCCCGCCGCTGTCATCTACGACCCCGAGTTGACCCTCGGACTGCCGGTCGAGGTCGCGGGACCCAGCGCGATGAACGCCCTCGCCCACGCCGCCGAGGGCCTCTACGCCAAAGGCACCAATCCGGTCACGGCCGTGATCGCGCTCGAGGCCATTCGCGTCCTCGCCCGACACGTTCCCTTGATGTGTGATGCGCCGGACGACCTCGAACAACGATCCCACGTGCTCTACGGCGCCTACCTCGCCGGCGCGACACTGGCCGTGGCCGGAACCGATCTCCATCATCGGACTAACCACGTGCTCGGGGGTCTATTCAATCTCGATCACGGCAAGATGAACTCGGTCGTGCTGCCCTACGCGCTCGCGGTGACGAGGCCGGCCATTCCCGAGGCGTACGCGCGCCTGAGCGACGTGCTCGGCGGGGACGCCGCCACATCGGTCTACGCGCTGGCTCGTCGCATCAACGCGCCCGCCAGTCTCGCCGAGATCGGCATGCCGGCCGACGGAGTCGAACGCGCCGTGCCTCTCGTGGTGGCCGCGTGCGAGAACGACGTACGACCGCTGAGCGAGGTCCAGGTTCGCGCGTTCCTCCAGGCGGCCTACGAGGGCGCGGCGCCCGAAGAGTCACTCGGCGCATAATTGTCTCGGAGATGAAAGGAACACCATGAGCCCGGCCTTCACCAATGACCAACACCTGAATGACGTCCTCGAGAGTTTCGACCACGCCACGAACCCGCGCCTCGCCGACGTGTTGCGATCACTCGTGGCTCACCTTCACGCGTTCGTCATAGAGACCGGACTGACCCGCGAAGAGTGGATGACGGGAATCGAATTTCTCACCGCCGCAGGGCATCTGTGCGACGATCGTCGACAGGAGTTCATCCTTCTCTCGGACACGCTCGGCGTGTCGATGCTGGTGGAGATGGTGAATCAACACGCCTCCGACGGAGCGACCGAGCCCACCGTCCTTGGACCGTTCTACGTGCCGGGCGCGCCCGCGCGCGCGATGGGCGAATCGATCGCCCAGGATGATTCACACGACGACGAAGTCCTCATCTCGGGCGTCGTGCGCTCGTCACGCGGCGAGCCCCTGGCCGACGCGAGTCTCGACGTGTGGCAAGTCACCCCGAAGGGCCTCTACGACGTGCAGGACTCCACCATCACCCCAATGAGCCATCGAGGGATCTATCGCACTGATGCCGACGGGCGCTTCGCGGTGCGTACCACCATTCCCGTCGACTACCAGATTCCGACTGACGGTCCGGTGGGAAAAATGCTCGCGGCGACCGGAAGGCTCTCGTGGCGTCCCGCCCACACTCATTTCATGGTGTCGTATCCGGGCTATCGCACGGTGATCACGCACGTCTTTGACGCCGCCTCGCCGCACCTTAAGTCCGACGCGGTGTTCGGAGTGCGCGATTCGCTCGTGGTGGACTTCGCCGCAAAAGAGCTGTCCTTCGACTTCGTCTTGGATCCGATCACGTAGTCAGCGACTGACCAAAGGCTCTCTTCAAGTCGCTGTCTGATGGTCACGGCGGCGGGGTTGGGTTGCGAGGAAGTGTGGATTGAATCCATTATTGGACATCGTCCAATATCTGCTACTCTGACCTCAAATGAGCGTCAGCCCCATCGATCAACTGCGCGAGAACGGCATCCAAGCAACGGCGCAACGCCTCGCCGTGCTGCGGGCGGTGTCGAGTCAACCCCACGTCACGGCCGACGAGGTCGCCGAAATCGCCCAGTCCGACATCGGTGCCATTTCGCGCCAAGCGGTGTACGACGCGCTCGCGGTATTAGTGGCTAACGGTCTTCTTCGACGCATCCAGCCAGAAGGATCCGCCGCTCGCTACGAAGATCGAGTCAACGACAATCATCATCATCTGATCTGTCGTGACTGTGCTCGCGTGGTCGACGTGGACTGTGCGGTCGGTTCGGCCCCCTGCCTTGAGGCGTCGGACGACCAAGGCTACGAGATCGAGGAAGCCGAAGTCGCCTACTGGGGACGGTGCCCAGAGTGTCAAACGAAGTTACTCACGTCAAGTATCGATTCATCGACTCTGAACCAACCGCGACCGCGCAAACCTCGTCAAGAAGAATCCATCCCGCCTATCAAAACCTGAAAGAGAAGACACCCGTGACCAACATTGACCCCCTGATTCAAGAAGGAAGCGCAAGCGACGAGAGCAAGTGCCCGATGGCGGGCGGAGCTTTCACGCAATTGAGAGACAGCCTGCCGAGTGAGAAGTGGTGGCCGAATCAGTTGAACCTTCGCATTCTGCACCAGCCGTCCCCTGCGGCGAACCCTCTGGGTGAAGACTTTGACTACGCCAAAGAGTTCGCGACGCTTGACCTCGACGCTCTGAAGAAAGACGTGCTGGCGCTCATGACGGATTCGCAGCCATGGTGGCCCGCCGACTATGGCCACTACGGACCGTTCTTCATTCGCATGGCGTGGCACAGCGCCGGTACATACCGCATCGCCGACGGCCGCGGCGGCGCGGGCTCGGGCATGCAGCGCTTCGCGCCGCTCAACAGCTGGCCCGACAACGTCAGTCTCGACAAGGCGCGCCGACTGCTCTGGCCGATCAAGGAGAAGTACGGCCAGACAATTTCGTGGGCCGACTTGATGATCTTCGCCGGTACCTGCGCACTGGAATCGATGGGCTTTACAACCTTCGGCTTCGCCGGTGGACGAGTGGACGCCTGGGGACCCGAAGAGGACATCAACTGGGGACCAGAAACCACCTGGCTCGGTGACGAGCGTTACAGCGGCGATCACGACTTGGCTAACCCCCTCGGTGCGGTCCAGATGGGTCTCATCTACGTGAACCCCGAAGGGCCGAACGGTAACCCTGATCCCTTGCTCGCGGCTCGCGACATCCGTGAGACGTTCAAGCGCATGGCGATGAACGATGAAGAAACGGTGGCGCTCATCGCGGGTGGTCACACCTTCGGTAAGACCCACGGCGCCGGCGATCCCGAAGCGAACGTCGGACGCGAACCCGAGGCCGCTCCCATCGAACAACAAGGACTCGGATGGAAAAACAGCTTGGGCACGGGATCGGGGGAATTCACGATCTCGAGCGGTCTCGAGGGCGCCTGGACGACGACACCCATCACGTGGGACAACACCTTCTTCGACCTTCTCTTTATGTACGAGTGGGAGTTGACGAAGAGCCCCGCCGGAGCATTCCAATGGAAGCCCAAGGACGGTGCCGGAGCCGACTCCGTGCCCGACGCCCATAACCCGTCAAAGCGTCACGCTCCCACCATGTTGACAACGGACTTGTCCCTTCGTTTTGATCCGATCTACGAACCGATCTCCAAGCACTTCCACGAGAACCCCCAGGAACTCGCCGACGCGTTCGCGAAGGCCTGGTTCAAGTTGACGCACCGCGACATGGGTCCGCGTTCGCGCTACCTCGGTCCCTGGGTACCAGCTGAGCCATTGATCTGGCAGGACCCCGTGCCCGCGGTCACGCACGAGCTCATCAGTGCGACCGAGATCTCTGAACTTAAGTCCAAGATTCTGGCGTCGAATCTCTCGATCGGCCAGTTGGTCAATACGGCCTGGGCGTCGGCCTCGACGTTCCGCGGCACGGACAAGCGCGGTGGAGCGAACGGCGCGCGAATTCGTCTTGCACCACAGAAGGACTGGGCCGCCAATAATCCGCCCGAGCTGGCCGCAGTGCTCTCGACGCTCGAAGGTATTCAGAAGGACTTCAACGCGTCACTCGCCGACGGAAAGGCCGTCTCATTGGCCGACGTGATTGTGCTCGCGGGTTGCACCGCCGTCGAGAAGGCGGCGAAGACCGTTGGACGCGACGTGCAGGTTCCCTTCGCGCCGGGTCGCAGCGACGCGACGCAAGAAGAGACCGACGTCGAATCCTTCGCCGTGCTCGAACCAACGACGGATAGCTTTCGCAACTACCTCGGACAGGGACAACGCCGCTCGGCGGAGGATTTGCTGTTAGACCGAGCGCGTCTCTTGACATTGAGTGCTCCTGAGATGACCGTTCTGCTCGGAGGTTTACGAGTCCTGAACGCCAACGTCCAACAGAGCGAGCTGGGCGTCTTCACAACGCGTCGCGAATCACTGACCAACGACTTCTTCGTGAACCTTCTCGACATGGGCACGGAGTGGAAAGCGACGACACCGGCCGAGGACATCTTTGAAGGCCGTAGTCGCGAGACGGGCGACCTCACGTGGGTGGCGAGTCGGGCCGACCTGGTGTTTGGTTCGAACTCTCAGCTGCGAGCGATTGCCGAGGTCTACGCGTCCAGTGATGCACAACAGAAGTTTGTGACCGACTTCGTTGCGGCGTGGAACAAAGTGATGAATCTCGATCGGTTCGATCTGGTCTGAGTATGACGTGGGCTCACTTCGACGGCCCAACGTTCCATTCGCCTCGCGACGCGCCGAGCTCGCGAGGCGAATGGCTATCGACACTCAAATCCGGATCCTAGAGCGAGGCCTTTTTGCTCGCGCGAAGAGAGTGCGCCAACTCGCGGCCGAGAGAACGATGAATGCGATCCCGGAAACCGCGAAACTCTCGCGGGCGCCGAGGATCTCGCCCACGAAACCCGAAGCATTAGATGCTTGCTAGCAGGCAACTAATGCTAAACTGGCGCCATGGCACCGAATCCAACGCAGGTAAAACCGTCTCAAACGAGTGTCCAGGCCGCCGAACATCTCCGGAAGGTAGTGGGCCGGCTCGGACGCACACTTCGACTCACGCACGTGGATGGCAGCTTGTCACCAAGCCAACGTGAAGTTCTAGCGACGATTGTGCGACGCGGACCACTTCGATTGTCCGAGTTGGCTGCGGAAGAGGGACTTAACCCCACGATGTTGTCGCGCATCCTCTCGCATCTCGAGTCCACCAAGTTCGTGACTCGTCGACCGGACGAGGCCGATGCCCGCGTCGTGCATTTGGCGCCCACTGAGGCGGGCCGCGCCCTTTGGGAAGAGATTCGTAACGAACGAACGGATGCCCTCTTGTACGCCCTCGGCAAACTCTCCGCTGATGAGCGGCGCACGATCGAGCGAGCGCTGCCGGTGCTCGAAACACTCGTCGAATCTCTAAGGAACCGAAATCTGTGAACCTCCACGCGTCCGCCCGACGGATTTTTTCATCACTTTCTAATCCCAACTACCGCAAGTTCTTCTTTGGTCAGACCACTTCACTGATCGGGACATGGATGCAGACCACGGCCCAGTCGTGGCTCGTCTTTACCTTGACTCATTCCGCTACCGACATTGGCTTCGTGGTCGCGCTGCAGACCCTGCCCGTTCTTCTTTTCGCTCCCTACGGAGGAGTCATCGCGGACCGCGTCAACAAGCGACACCTCATGATTGGCTTGCAATCACTCATGGGTTTACAGGCCGCAGCGCTCGCAATTCTCTCCATCCTGCACATGGTCACGTACCTAGACGTCTGCCTCCTCGCGGTGGTGCTCGGACTCAACAACAGCTTTGAAAACCCATCCCGTCAAGCTTTCGTCCTCGAGATGGTCGGGTCCGACAACCTTCGAAATGCCGTCAGCTTGAACTCCACGATGAACAACGTGGCTCGCGCCGTGGGACCGGCGGCGGCCGGTGTCCTCATCGCGGCCGTCGGAGAAGGCTGGTGTTTCGCCGTGAACGCCGTCAGCTTTATTGCGGTCGTCGGCTCCTTGATGGCCATGGATCGCTCGACCTTGAATCCGAGTATGCCAACGGTGCGTGCGAAAGGTCAACTCCGTGAGGGATTCCGCTACGTCGCGAGGACCCCCGGACTGGCATTTCCTCTTATCATGATGGGACTCGTGGGCATGCTCGCCTACGAGTTTCAAGTCACGCTCCCCGTCGTCGCCGGAACTGTCTTTCACGGAAGCTCCACGATCTACGGAGTACTGCTGGCAGCCATGGGTATCGGTGCGGTCATAGGAGGACTATGGACGGCCGCTCGAGGAAAGACGGGTGTGCGAGCACTCACGCGGGCGTCACTCATCTTCGGCGTCTGTATGACATTCGCGGCAGTATCTCCGCTTCTAGCGATCGAACTCATCGCGATGGCCCTCGTCGGATTCGCCAGCGTGTCGTTCCTCTCGATGGCGAACTCGACATTGCAATTAAATACTGATCCTCAGATGCGCGGTCGCGTCATGGCTCTCTGGGCGGTGGCTTTCATGGGATCGACGCCAATCGGCGGACCGCTCATTGGGTGGATAACGAGCACCGCTGGCGTACGGGTGGGGCTCGGCGTGGGAGCGGGATCATGCTTTGCGGCCGGCGTAATCGGATGGCTCGCTATCCGTCACCTTCGCTCCCGCGAAACGGTCCTTCCGGTAGGCCTCGCGTTGGCGCCCAGCGACGAACGATGATCACATCTCGTGAAGCGTCTGCATGCGCCGCACCGCGGAGTTGCAACTTCTAAATCCCCGCTGGCGTCTCCGCGACTTCCTTGATGCGTTCCAACGTGGCTTGCATATTGTCAACGTTGGTCCGAGTACGGGATTTATTAGCGAATGCTGAATATAGGCGCAACGCGAGTGACGCGCCCAACTGGAACGACTCGGTCACATCCGTACCGTCGCCTACGGGAGCAAGGTGATAGCTCCAGTTGACAGAGGTCTTGCCTCCAGGGCCAATGACGTCGAAGGCGAAGTCACGCCCCGGCTCACACGCAGTAATCCTGCACTTCGTCCAGTAGACCAGCCATGCCTTCCCGTTTCTGCGAACGTGTCCGCGAAATCGAACACCTACCGCGGGGCCAGTCTTTCCGTCCAACCACTCGGCTTCGAATGTCTCGGGACTGTACCGTCCGATGTTGGTGACCTCACTTACGAGCGACCACACGTGTTCCGGCGAGGCCGCCATGTGCACCGTGACTGAACCTTGCATAGAACTCCTCAGGCGTCAGACGGGGCCGGATCCAACCACGGCGACTGCCACGGAGTGTGACCCCGCAAGAGCTCGTCGGCTCGGTCCGGTCCCCACGAACCACGAGCGTACGGTTCGACGGCGGGTGGCTGGTCGAGCAATGGATGGAGGATCCGCCACGTTTCTTCGACAGCGTCCTCTCGAGTGAAAAGTGAATGGTCGCCTGACAACGCATCGTGAAACAGGCGCTCGTACGCTCCGGGCGGCTTACCGAGTTCGAGGTCAAAGGAGAGGTCCAAATGAACGTCCTTTGACGCCTTGCCGTCGGAACCTTTGGACAGCATGACCAGTCGCATGCCGGGGTCCGGGCTGACGCGGATGATCAGTTGATTCGCGTCAGGGCGAGGGATGTCCAGAAAGCTCAGGTTCGGTGGGCGCTTGAAGACCACCCGTATTTCGGTCGAGTCGGCCGCCAACTCTTTGCCGGCTCGTATGAAAAACGGCACGCCGGCCCATCGCCAGTTCTCCACCGCCAGGCGAAGCGACACGTACGTTTCGGTCTCGGAATCCGTCTTCACACCGGGGACCCGAAGATACCCGTCGTACTGACCTCGAGCGCACTGCGTCGGGTCGACGTCGGACATGGCGCGAAAGACGTCAACCTTCTTATCCCACAGAGCCCGATGTCCCGTCTCGACCGGCGCCTCCATGGCGAGCACGGCGACAATCTGCATGAGGTGATTCTGGACGACGTCGCGAAGACACCCGACGGGATCGTAAAACGCGCCGCGGTCGTCGACGCCGAACCTCTCGGACATTGTCACGTAGACGCCCGCCACGTGATCACGGTTCCAGAGCGGCTCCCATAATGCGTTCGCGAAGCGCAGAGACAAAATGTCGCCGATGGGTTGCTTGCCCAAGAAGTGATCAACGCGCAGTATCTGGTCCTCGTCGAGAACCTCGTGCAGTTGGTTGTTGAGAGCCAGGGACGACGTGAGATCGTGACCAAAGGGTTTCTCAATCATCACCGTGGCCCCACGAACCAGGTCCGCCCGACCAAGGGCGACCACGATCGGGGCGAACAGCGAGGGCGGTGTTTCTAAGTAGTACAGCGCCCGCGAACTTGATGCGAGTTCCTTCTTCAATTTGTCGTACGTGGCACCGGACGTGAAGTCGCCTTGCACGTAGTTGAGTCGTCGAGCCAGTCGGTCGAACGTGGCTTCCTTTATGTGTTCACCTTCGCTCTCCAACGCCGCTCGCACGTGCGAGCGCAGTTCGTCGAGAGTCCAATCTTCGATGGCCACGCCAATAATGGGAAAGTCCAACAGACCGTCGAGTTCCAAGTGGTACAGCGCCTGGAAGGTCATTTTCTTGGCGAGGTCCCCTGTAATACCAAAGATGACGAGGGCGTCCGATGCGTTGGAGGAACTGTACGTCGCGTCAGGTTTTGGCGTCATGGTTCGACCTTATTCCTTCGTCGTAACGCGACGTTCGTCGCCGTCCATTATTGGTCGAGGTAGGAACCAGGTCGGTGAACGTGAGGCTCGCTTTCGATGACCGCACCGCAGACCGCGCACACCAAATGTGCAAAACAAGCGGATTCGCCTCCGATATCCGACTCGGTATCCATCCATTCATCGTTCGTGCGCGGTGACGGACGATATGGCGCCAGGGGTAAACCGGCCACGTCGACGTCGACGCAAAAGAGCCGACCGGCGTCGCGCTCGCTCTCAAGCAACTCCTCGGACATGTCTTCACGCGCCGTCGTGATGTAGAGAGTCGTGCCGTTTGCTCCACCGATCGCACAGCTTGAGGGCTGAGCGGTCGAAAGCGCGACGCGCGCGAGTAACTCGCCGTTCGCGGCGTAGCGCCGTACCTGATAGCCGCCCCACACGGCGACCCAGATCGCACCTTCGGCGTCGACGCAGAGTCCGTCGGGCGCGCCCTCCTGTTCGGCGTTCAGTTGCGCGAACACTCGCCCGCTCGTGATCTCGCCCGTGTCGGTGACGTCAAAGGCGCTGATCGTCCCGGGGCCGGAATCGACGTAGTACATCGTTCGCTCGTCGGGACTCCACCCGATGCCGTTCGAGACCGTGACGTTGTCAAGGATCGTCTCCGCGCCCGATGACTCGTGGTACCGATAAAGACTGCCGCGGCCCTTCGCAAAGTCGTTCGCCATAGACCCCAACCAGAATCTGCCCCACGGGTCGGCGGCGCCATCGTTGGTGCGCACCTCTGGCGCGTTACGGCTCTCGGGGCGCGATCGTTCGTGCACCTCTCCCGATTCACTCAGATGCGCAATCGACTGATTCATTCCCACGATCCAACCATCGTTACGTTGTTCGAAGGGAGCGAGCGCCGTGATCACACCATCCACTTGGTAGCTCGCAAGAATATTGATCTGGGTTCCATTGGCGCTCGCGCGAAAGAACCGACCGGCGTACACGTCGACCCAGGAAAGTTCGCCACGTATTTCGTCCCAGCGACAGCACTCACCAAGTTCGTAGAGGTCCGTCGTGCACGGTATCGCTACGAAGTCACGCATAGTCGGACACCTTATTCAACGCTGACTTTCGCCCAGCGTCAGACGCACTTCGCGGGGGCCAGCTCCCGACTCACGCGCGTCGCAACTCAGTTCGTGGAGTGCGCAACAAAAGCTCGATCACCGATTTTCGACGCCAACTCACTCGCGCCATGTCACGGGCGCTCGGTGTTGAGATTCGACTGCGCCTCACGTAGCGGCGTATCTATTCCGCCCGCCGCGTAGTAACGCTTGCCCGCGACGAGGAGTTCTTCGGCCGGGAACTTCGTGATCACTTCACAACCGGTCGCCGTCACCACGACTTCTTCTTCAATGCGCGCCGCCGACCACCCGTCCTTTGCGGGCCAGTAGGTCTCCAACGCGAAGACCATGCCTTCTTCGAGAACTTCGGGGTGATCGAACGAGATCATGCGGCTAAAGATCGGCCGCTCCCAGATCGATAGACCTATGCCGTGGCCGTACTGCAGACCGAAGGCCGCCTCCTCATTCGCGAAACCGAAGTCCTGCGCCGCCGGCCAAAGAGCGACGACGTCGGCCGTGGTGATCCCCGGCTTCACAATCGAGATCGCCGTATCAACGAGCTCGCGACACTTGGTGTAGGCGTCGCGCTGCGCCACCGACGCACTACCCACGGCGAAGGTTCGGTAGTAGCAAGTGCGGTACCCGTTGAAGCTGTGAAGAATGTCGAAGAAAGCGGGATCGCCGGGGCGAAGAAGCCGGTCGCTGTAGACGTGCGGGTGCGGCGAGCACCGTTCGCCCGAAATGGCGTTTACCCCCTCGACGTGCTCCGAACCGAGGTCGTAGAGGGTCTTATTGACGAGCGCGACGCACTCGTTTTCTTTGACACCCGGACGCAAGAATCCGTAGAGATCTTCGTAGGCCGCGTCAACCATCGACGCCGCCTGAGTCAACAGTGCGATCTCGTCCACCGTTTTGATGCGCCTCGCCGCGAGGAAGGTCTGTTGACCGTCGACCAGGTGCATGCCTTCCTTCGCGAAGGCGGCCAGTATCGGCATTTCAATGATGTCGACGCCGATGGGTTCCTTCTCGAGACCGAACTGGCGCAGAGCGTCTTTCACCTTGGTGGCAACGGTGCCCGCGCGGTCGGCGCCGGGAGGAATGGCCCCGCGCAGCGTGGAGATGCCCGCGCGTGCTCCCTCGTACGGGACTTGTGATCCATCGGGCAGAGTTTGCACGCCCGAAAGCCACGGGTTGTAAAGCTGGTGATGCTTGGCGGCGGATCCAAAGTCCCAGACAATCGGTTCGCCGCCGCGCGGCAACAACGAGAAGCGAATCAACTTGTCCATGGCCCACGTGCCGATGTGCGTTCCGGTCATGTAGCGGATGTTGTGAAAGTCAAAGGTGAGGAGCGCCCCGAGATCAGACGCCTCCAGCTCCGCCTTTAACTTGGCCAGTCGCTCGCCGCGAAGGCGCGGCATATCGACACGCGCCTCCCAGTCAACTGCGTTCGTTCCGTAGGTGTGTATACCCATGACGATTCCTTTCTACCGAGTTCCCTAGATCATCGTCGACGCTGGCGCAGCCAGACGTCGATGGAGACCGCCATGATCAAAATGACTCCCGTGACGAGCGGGATCAAGAACGAGTTGAACTGCAAGAGGTCAAAGCCGTTTTGAATGAGCGCGATGAACAGGACGCCGATCACGGTGCGCGTGACCGATCCGTCGCCGCCCATGATCGAGGTGCCTCCCACGACAATCCCGGCGAGGACGGTGAACGCGAGTGAGCTCTCATTGGAGTACGGCGTCGTGGTGAGCGTCTGGGCAAGACTGATGACGCCGGCGAGGGCGGCCGCAGCACCACTGAGCACGAATGTCGCGATGCGCACCCGCGACACGCGCACACCGGCGAGCCGCGCGGCCTCAGCGTTGCCGCCGGCCGCAAAGACGTAGCGCCCAAATGTCGTTCGCCAGAGAGCCATGCCGAGCAGCACCACGACGACGAGAGTGATCCAAATCGCACTCTGGGCCCCGAGGAAGTTCGTCGTCGCAAACTTGCCCAGCGACGGTTTGTCGAAGAGGGAGTAGAAGGTGTTGTTGGTCGCCACCTCGGCGATTCCCGAGACCACGAAGGCCATGGCCAAGGTAGCGATCAACGCGTTGATGCGCAAGTAGGCGACGACCATGCCGTTGACGAGACCCACCAGCGCGCCGCAGGCAATCGCTACCACGATGGCCACAACAGGGTTGGTGTGAAGGGCGAGTTGGGCCGCAATGTCTTCGGCTAGGACAAACGTCGCTGCGACCGAGAGGTCGAGTCCTCCGGCGATCAGCACGAGCGTTCCCGCCGCCGCGATGATGAGCACCGGCGTCTGTAAGTAGAGGATGTTGACGACGAGGTTCTGTCGTGTGAGGAACTGGCCATTGGCAATCGCGAGCGTGATGAAGAAGATCAGGAACGGAATGAGAATGCCGGCGGTGCGCCACAGGCCGCCGAACCGACGCCAGGTGAAATGAGACGCGCTACCGTCGACTGGTTCCAGCGCGATGCCGGATGCTTCCGTCATGAGATGTCCCTATCTTTTCTGTTCTACGACGCCGTCGTGGCAGATTCGCCAAAGGCCGCTTCGAGGACGGCGTGCTGAGTCATCTCTTCGCCCGACAACTCCGCAACGAAGTGGCCATCTCGCATCACGACGACGCGGTGAGCCAGACCCAGTACTTCTTCCAGCTCTGAAGAAATGACGATGATCGCTAATCCGGCGGCGGCCTGTTCGACGAGCACGTCGTAGATCGTCCGCTTGGACCCGACGTCGACACCACGAGTGGGCTCGTCCGCAATCAAGACTCGCGGCTCGCACAGTGCCGTGCGAGCGAAAAGAACCTTTTGCTGGTTCCCCCCGGACAGCGAACTGACCGGAGTGCGAACGCTGGCCATCTTTACGCGCACTTGCTCGAGCGCGTCCGCGACACGTGAGCGCTCGCTACCCGGCGACATGATCCCAAAATGACTGAGTGCGCCGAGCCTCGCGAGACTCACGTTTTCAGAAATTGGCCGGCCCATAAGCAGTCCTTGATCCTTGCGTGATTCGGGGATCATGGCGATCCCCTCGCGCAGCGACTGATGCGGTCGATGGTGTGTCACGTCGACCCCGCCCACCGAAATGCGTCCGCCCGTCACACGCGTGGCGCCGTAGAGCGCGTGGGCGAACTCGCTGCGCCCCGAACCGACGAGGCCCGCGATTCCTACAATCTCGCCCGCTCGAACGCTGAGCGACGCGCCACGCACTCCGGGAGCCACAAGATCGTCGACCTCGAGTATCACGGGCGCGTCGGTGGCGCTCAGTCGCTTATCGGGAAACGCTTGGCCGAGCGAACGGCCCAACATGCTCTCGATGAGGGAGCTTTCGGTTTCTTCGGCTGCAATCGCGTTTCGAACGAGTCGACCGTCGCGCAGAATGCTGACGGTGCCCGCGAGGTCCAATACTTCTGACAGAAAGTGAGAGATCAAAATCACCGTCGTGCCGCTCGCCGCGAGCGAACGAATCACGCCGTGCAGTGCGTAGACCTCGTGCATCGAGAGCGCGGCCGACGGCTCATCCATGATGATCGTTGAGGCGTCGCGCGACAAAGCTCGCATGATCTCGAGCTTCTGCTGGTCAGCCGTCGTGAGTGTTCCGGCCATCTGAGTCGCCGGAAGATGAAAACCAACTCGATCGGAGAGTTCCTCGTAGCGCTGTCGCATCACGCGCCGACGGACAAACCCCAATTTCTTTGGCTCCGCACCGAGAAAGACGTTCTCCATCACGTTCAGATAGGGGACAATTGCGAGCTCTTGGGCGATCGTCACGATCCCGCGGTCCATGGCGTCGCGCGGAGAGCGAAAGGTCACCGACTCGCCACCCACGCGAACTTCGCCGCCGTCGGGACTGTAGACACCCGAGATGATTTTCCCTAACGTCGACTTGCCGGCGCCGTTCTCTCCAACGAGTGCGTGCACTTCGCCACGACGAATCGTGAGGGTCACGTTCGATAAGGCGGGTACCCCGCCAAAGCGCTTTGAGACGCCGACGACTTCCACGTCGCCGTTCGCCGCGCTTGGGCGGGGTACTACCTCATCTGAGGGGTCCGTCACGGGTTCACCGGGGCATCAATGATGTTGGGTGTGCCACGAAAACCCGTATTACCTTCTGGCCTCTAGGCCGTCCACTGGGGCGTGAACTGCTTGGCGTCGGACTTCGTGAGAAGACCGTGATCCGGCTCGGAGGCAACGGGGTCGAGGGCTCCGCTGTTCTTGCCCGTCTTGATGGCCTTAATCAACGCCGCAACACCGAGTTGACCTTCACTGGCGGGCGCTTGAGCGGTGTCGGAGAACCAGCCACCCGCTTCCACGCCTTGCTGAGCCTCGTAACTAGCGCCCCAACAAACGAGCAATACCTTGCCGGTGTTGTATTCGCTGATGCTGGTGAGGTAGTTCTGGGCCCCCACGCATCCCTGGTCCGCGGCGACAATCACGTTGATGTCCGGGTCGGCCGTTAGTTCCGTTGATACGGCGGTCTGGCCGTCGGGCACGTTGAAGTAGGTCTGGCCCGAGTCATTCACGACGGTACCGGCACTGCCCAGCGCCTTCGTAAAGGCGGAGTGCACGGCGTTGTCAACGGTTGAACCTTGAATGTTGTACAGGTAGCCGATGTTGCAGGTGGTGAACGTCTTGCACGCCAACGTTGCCTGCTGACCGAGCGACGTACCGATGGTGGTCGGAACGAACACGACGTTCGCCGAAAGGCCCTTCACCTGCACCGCGCCCGTGGACGCACTCGCCCCGAGAATCTGGTCAATGTTCACAACCTTGATCTTCTTCTTGATGGCTTGCTTCACCAACGGAATCAGGTTCGTGTTCTCAATCGGCTGGGTGATGATGCCTTGGTAGCCACCACTGTCGATGACCGACTGCAGCTGCGTGTACTGCGCGGTCGGACTGTTGTTCGCGTCGAAGACCACCAGTTTCGCGCCGTCGGCGGCGGCAGTCGTCTGAGCGGCGGCCAGCATTGGTGCGTCGTAGGGATTGTTCACTGCGAACGACATGAATGCGATCTTGATGTGCTTCTTGGCTGCCGCCTGCGAAGGAGTCGAACTAGCGAAGGTCAGACCCAAAGACATCAGGGCCGCTGCGCATAGATACACTCCCGGCTTACGTAGCATTGCTTTTGTTACCACTGGTTCCCCCTCTGTAAGACGCGCGCACTTTGCGCACGGCTCCCTTGCTCCCGATGAAATCCAGTGATCGACAACGCGTTGCGTTGACGCTCCTTCGAGCGTCTTTCGACCAAAGTCCCCCCACGAGTTCTGTTCACTCACTGCTTGGTGTTCTCTGAAACTACACATCAGCGCTTAACATGTCAAGCCAGGTCACACATTCTTGAATGTTGCAAAGTGTGAATGCACAGCCAAGCGCTCCCGTTGGATGTTAAGTGCGCCGCGCGTTCAATGCTGGTCACCCGGTACTGAGCGTGTTACCCGTTCTGTTTCCAGGCGGAGTCGCCCGCGTCGTACGTGGTGTACGTATAGGGATTCTCTTTCAGTTTTCGCTCAGGAACTTCAGGATTCATTCCTTCGTGCCAGGCTTCGTCACCGAGTTGAGACTGTAAGTACGTGACGGTTGCCGCCACCGTGTCTCTCGCCTTTGCGAGATCGGCGTCGACCAGAGAATGCTCGTGTTTCACCACGCGACCGTCGATGACGACCGTGTGGACTTCGCCTCGCCCGGTCTGGAATACCACGTGACCATATGGATTGAGCAACGGGAACATCGTGGGCGAGTTGTCGTTCTTTATGAGCACAACGTCCGCGCGCTTCCCCGGCTCCAAACTCCCGATCTTGCTATCGAGTCCGAGCGCCTTACTGCCACCACGAGTTGTCCAGTTGACAACCTCTTCGCAGCGCAACTGAAGATGCGTGACCGTTTCAGCTTTGCTTTGAGCTTCGAAGTGCTCGCGGACACGATCGGCGCCGACAGTGGCGCGCATCGCGGCGAAGAGGTCGGCGCTGAACCAGACTCCGGTATCCATCGACATCGAGACGGGAATGTCGAACTGACGCAGTTTCCACGACGACGGATATCCCTGTCCCGCGCTCTGCTCGCTCTCGGTCGAGACCGACGCCGATCCACCAGTGGCGGCGATGCGGTGATAGGAGTCGTCGGATAAGGACGATGCGTGCACGTAGATGGTTTCGGGCGTCATAAAGCCGTTCTCGTACATGAGCCGGATACTGTCGTCACCGGTAGCGCCCCACACACCCGCGTGCGTGGTCACGGGAGCTCCGAGTTCTCGCGCCACTTCGAAGGCGGCGCGTTCGGGAAACTCGGGATCTCCCGTGACGTCAAAGGCCATCTGAAATCCGAGCATGTCCCCACGGCCGTCAATGCGGCGTTTATGAAACGCGCGAAACTCGGGCGACGCCGACCAGTCCCAGGGACCCGCTTGGATATTGCCGTACGCGAGCACAAAGCGTCCGGGTACCGCCTCGAGAGCGTCGACGGCGGCGTCCGCGTGGTCGACCGTCTGTAGGCCGTGCGACCAGTCGACCGTCGTGGTCACGCCCGCGTCAATTGCCTCGAGGGCGGACGCGAGGTTGCCCGCGTAGATGTCTTCCGGGCGAAAGACTTTTCCGTGTTGGAGGTAGTACCAGACGAAGTACTGAGACAGCGACCAGTCGGCGCCGTACGCGCGCATTGCGGTTTGCCACATATGGCGATGCGTGTCGATCAAGCCCGGCATGACGATGCCACCACGCGCATCGATTTCGAGCGCGTCGGCAGGCGCCTCTAATTTTTGTCCGACCGCTTGAATGAGGCCGTCGACCACCAGCACATCGGCGTCGCTCAATACGTCGCCCGCGTCGTTCATGGTCAACACCAAGCCATTTCGAAATACGAGGGGTCGCCCATTTTCGAGAGATTCTCCCGTTGAGCTACGTGGACTTTCGTGCATATTTCCCCCTGAAAAACGGAACTGTTAAGTGTTCAGCGGATTGTAACATCACACTGAATCTGTCCAAAGACGCTTCACGTTGATCGGCTAAGAGTGCCTTTAGCGGAGGGTTCGTATTCCCGAATTTTGAACTCCATCCGAACTTCAAGTGGAATTTCACGCTTCGCGGCTCGTGATGGCCAGTAGTTTCCATGACAGAGTGGATCATTGTTGGGCCTCAGTCGCAACAGTTCTCGAGATGAGGTATGTTCGACAATGCTGAACAATATGAGCTAGGGAGAAGCGATGTCGACGGAACAAGGGACGGGCCAGCGGACGGCGGTAGTACTCGGAGGTACGTCCGGTATTGGCAAAGAAATAGCCAAAGCGCTCGCTCAGCGTGGCCCCGTGTATCTCACGGGCCGAACAATTGAAACTGCCAAAGCGACCGCGGAGGAGATCGGTAACGGCACATGGCCGCTCGCGCTTGATCTTGCCGAGCCGGAGTCCATTGCCAACGCGCTCGCCAGCGTCGATCGGGTCGATGACCTCGTCATCTCGGCAATCGAGCGCGACGCGAACAGCGTCGCCAACTACGATCTGCGCGCCGCCATCCGCCTCGTCACACTCAAGCTCGTGGGATATACGGAGACGATTCACGCGCTGCACGATCGATTCACGCCCACAACCTCGATCGTCCTCTTCGGAGGGCTCGCCATGGAGCGTCCCTACCCTGGTTCGACGACGGTCTCCACCGTGAACGGGGGCGTCACCGGCCTCGTGCACACTCTCGCGAGTGAGCTGGCTCCGCTACGTGTTAACGCGGTGCACCCCGGCATCGTCGGAGATAGTCCCTACTGGGAAAACAAAGACAACAGCCACATAATCGCCCGCACCCCACTTGGACGCCTTGTCACAATGGACGAAATCACCGATTCCGTACTCTTCTTGCTCGATAACACCGGCGTGAATGGCGTCAACCTGTTCATGGACGGTGGATGGATTCTCAAATGATGCTCACGCCAGTAATTGAAGTGGACCGTCTGGCCCCCCGGATCGAGAGGACTCATGTACTACCTCACTAAGATCGACGACCGTCTCGCGACGACTCCGGACAACTACACCGACGGATCCGTTGGTTACTCTCGTCAACCGCTCATCGATCGTTCTACGGGCTCGCCGCACATGGGTGTCTCCATTGCGCACTTGGCAGCAGACGGACACATCGAGCCTGTCGTGCACTCCTTTGAAGTGAGCCTGTTTGTCTTTTCTGGAGAAATTGCTCTGACCATGCTCGGCTCGACGACGCTGTTGACTCGCGACCACTGTGCCGTGATTCCAATTGGCACCACGTACACAATTCGTGCGGTCGGTGCGTCGGCGTCATGGCTATTTGTGAGTGCACCCTCCGAAATCAATGACGGTAGGCGCCAGGACACGTTCTTCACCAACGAAAAGATGGAAGAGTTCGAAGCCGCCGAACCTGATGTTCGCGACCCGCGTAACCATCACGCGGTGCGATTCGACTCGGCGTCCATGGATTTGAAAGCCCTCGCCGGAGGCGCCGACGTCAATGCCCCCAGTACCTCGCCGAGCATGGCAACGGCGCTGCTCGCCTATAGCGGTATTGGTGTGCGCATGCTCATCGATCAGATGGTCGGCGCTCAACTTCACTCCATGTTCGTGGTGGACTACCAGCCCACGGCCATCGCTCACCCGCACGATCATCCTTTCGAGGAGGCGTACGTATTTATTGAAGGTGAAGTGCACGCGCTCGTTGATGGCGAGTTGCTGGTCCTGCACGCGGGAGACGTCCTGTGGGCGGGCGTCGGCACCGACCACGGTTTCGAGAATCGCAGTACGGGACTCGTACGGTGGATCGAGATGCAAGCGCCTCAACCTCCCGCGCAACACTCGTATCGCTTCAGCCGCGAGTGGGAGCACTTGGCTCAGAAGCTCTACGGGGCACAGTAGATTTCGAGTACGACACACGTGCGTAACTCGATGTCGATCCCGGCCGCCTGTTCGTTCGTGAGATGGGAGCGGCGGCCATGACCGTCAGTAGACGAGCAGCGGAAACACCGGCTGTACGTCAACCCCCGACTAAGTCTCTGCACACCGAAGCCGGTGCTGGGGTGCAACAGTCAAAACCTCCGCGCGAGGTCGACGAGGCCCGGGCTTCGGACGCACTCGGACCTCGCCTCCGCGAACGCCGCGAGGCAATGGGCGTCTCGCTCCGCCAGTTTGCGCGAGACCTCAACGTCTCGGCGTCATTTATTTCGCAACTGGAGACGGGCAAAACTCAACCTTCAGTCGCCACGCTCTACGCCATCTGCACCGCGCTTAACTTGACCATCGACGATGTCTTCGACGAGTTCAACGAGGAGCCGGAACTCGACAACGACATGTCCGACGCTTTGCCCGCGGTTGATCGCGACGCGCGAGCCCGTAACGCTTCCCCCACTGTCGCGGAACAAGTTGCGGAGAGAGCAACGCGCTCTCACCAGTCGCCCGTCGTCTCACCCACCCAACGTCGTCGCATCACGCTCGACTCGGGTGTGACCTGGGAACGGCTCTCGTCATCCACCAACGCGAACTTCGACTTCGTCTTCGTGCGCTACGACGTAGGAGGAAGTTCGAACACCGATGGTCGACTCATCCGTCACCTGGGTACCGAATGCGGGTACGTCCTTCGCGGCGTTCTTGAGGTCACTCTCGGGTTCGAAAAGTTCATCATGAGGGCCGGTGACACAATTTCGTACGACTCGAGTACGCCGCACCGGCTCGCAAACGTTGGTGATGAGCCGGTTGAAGCGATCTGGTTTGACGAAGGTGGACACAATCGCCAGTCGTGACTCAGGAGACTGACGCACGCGGACTGTTAAGATTCATTGCACATCAAACGTGAATGGATGACCAGGTGGCGAATCTGAGTTCCCTTGCTGAAAGCCGAGACGAATCGTTACCGCCCAGCCTGGGAGCCAAAATTAGACTCGCTCGGGCCGCTCGTGGATATGGTGTACGCGAATTGGCTCGTCGCCTCGAATGTTCACCGAGTTTGATTTCTCAGATCGAGCGTGACAAGGCCAATCCTTCAGTGAACACGCTCTATTTGATCGCCAATGAGCTCGGCATCACCATCGATTCCATGTTCGGCACGAACGAAGAGGACGCGACCGCCGACAACAACGTCGTAACTCCGCCGCAACGAACATCGATTAGCCCAGCCGCGGAGCCGTCCGCAGTTCAACACAGAAGTTCTCGAATGGCCATCAACCTCGACCACGGCGTTCGCTGGGAACTCTTGACCCCTAGCCCCGAGCACAACAATGAATTCATGGAGGTCACCTATCCCACGGGTTCAAGTTCGTCCGGAAGCGACGAGTTCGTGCGACACAGTGGCCGCGAATACGCCGTCATCCTCGAAGGAACCTTGCGCGCGCGCATCGGCGTCGAAGAGTTCGCGCTGGAAACCGGCGACTCGTTGAGCTTCGATCCGACGACGCCTCATCGTTTTTGGAATGACGATACCGAAACAGTGCGCGCCATTTGGTTCGTCCAGGATCGCTGGACACCCGGCGAGTAATCGAGCGCGACCCGTTCTTCGTAAGATGAGAACGAAATTCGGCGAACTGCCACCTCACGATGAGGAGCATCGATCATGAACGTCTCGCAAAATCCGACTTCCGTGGCCGGGCCGCCCGTGGCCCAACCGGTACTCACTCCCCAAGCCGTCAGCGCCATCATCCTGGTCTTTACTATCGATCCAGACGGAGAGCGCGTGGTTCAGAGATCGCGTATATAGGTGTCTTCGCGAACCGCTATTGCGCGGTCCAGCCCCCGTCGATGGAGAGCGCAGCACCCGAAATAGTCTCGGCCTCATCGCTACAAAGAAAGAATGCCATTGCCCCAATGGCTTCGGGAGATGTGAACTTTGCCATGGGTTGCTTTTCCGCTAATAGTTTGTCTTTTTCGACAGACAGTTCCGTCCCTGATTGCTCGGCCCGGTCTTGTAATTGGCGTTCGACCAGCGGAGTGAGAACCCAGCCCGGGCAGATTGCGTTCACGGTAACTCCCGCGTTGGCCAGTTCGAGAGCGGCCACCTTCGTCGCGCCAACGACGCCGTGTTTGGCCGCAACGTAGGCGATCTTGTTCGTACTCGCCACGAGGCCGTGCGCTGAGGCGATGTTAATAATTCTGCCCCATCCCTTCGCTTTCATGGCGGGAATGGCGGCTTTCATCGCGTAAAAGACCGAGGAGAGATTGATGCCAATGATGTCTTCCCATTTCTCATCAGGAAATTCCTCGATAGGAGCGACGAATTGGATGCCGGCGTTGTTGACCAGAATGTCGAGGCTACCGAGAACGTTTTGTGTTTTCTCGACGAGACGGGCTACCTCGTTGGGACGAGCGACATTTGCGCCGTCGTACGCGACGGCAACTTCCATCTCCTCGGCGAGATGGGCGCGCAACCGCTCAATGTCACTGGCGTCACCGAAGCCGTTGAGCATGACTGAGGCACCGGCGCCGGCGAGAGCGCGGGCAATGCCTAGTCCGATGCCGCTCGTCGACCCTGTCACCAGAGCTGATTTTCCTTCCAACGTCATGGGCCACCTCCTTATCGCGCCCCAGTGGACGACGACTCTTTCTCAATCTGTGTCAAGCTCTCGGGCAATCAGACCTTTCTTATGAGTGACGAAAGGGCGGGGGCACCGAGAGCTCGTCGAGACCGATGGCGTACGACCAAGCTCGCGATGCCCCCCGGGGCGAACAGGACAAAGAGAACGAAGATCGCGCCGAGCAGGAACTGTGGCTCGGAAAGCGGCACCCGCAGCACCGCCGGCAGTCGAGTGAACGAGGGCTCCGCGCCCACTTTGTCCAGGTACTGCTGCAGGTAGACGTACACCATGGCGCCGACGACGGCGCCCCAGCGAGTACCGGCGCCACCGAGGACGACCATGATGAGGATCGAGAGGGTCACCGTCGTCGACGCCACGACACTCGGCACCGCCGTCCCAATCACCAGGATGTAGACGACGCCTCCCCCGGTGGCAATGAGTGACGAGACGACGAACGAGACCAGCTTGAATCGAAATGGCCGTACTCCAAGCACGTCGAGGCGGCGCTCGTTCTCGCGAATCGCGACGAAGACGCGTCCCGTCACCGATTCGGTGACGAGCCAGACAACCGCGTAGGCAATAACGAGGAACGCCAGTGCAATCCAATAGAGGTTTCGCGTATTGGACACCGCCCCCGAGAGAAACGACGGCAGTCGAGTGTAGGAAAGCGAGAGTCCCGTGTCGCCGGCCGTCAAGTTGTGCGGGTTGCTCTCCACTAAGAAATAAAAGGCCTGAGCGAAGGCGAGGGTGACCATCGCAAAAGCAATACCGTGTACGCGAAGAGCAACAGCCCCGAGGACAACGGCGAGCGCGAGTGAAACGCCCAACGTCAACAGCAGGGCCGGCAACAGCGCCCACTCCCAGCGAGTCAGGGCGATATCGAAGACGTAGGTTCCGGTCGCGAAAAAGAGGACGGGGCCCAGAGACATGAGGCCGGTGTAGCCAAACATCATGTCGTAGCCAACGGCAACGCCCGCGAACATGAAGCAGAGCGCTAGCACTTCGAGCGTTCCCGTCGAGTTCACTATGTCAAGCGTGCCCGGAAGGACCCAGGGCACGTGAAGTCCAATGAATGGCACCACGATGAAGAGCGCGAGGAACGCGCCTCCCACGAGAAGGCCAATGCGGCGGGAAGGCCACCTCATGCGACTCTCCCGAAGAGGCCGCGGGGGCGCAACTCTAAGACCACGGCCAGCAACAAAACGGTTGAGAGATCTCCGATCTGGGCCCAACCGCTGTGACCACCGATGTAGAAGGAGGTGTATTCCTGTAAGAGGGCCACAACGAGCGCCGCGACGGCCGATCCACGGATCGAACCCAGTCCCCCGATGACGACCACGATGAAGGCGAAGATCAAGAGGCTGTCCCCTTGGCTAGGCGAGACGAGATCACCGGTGAAGACGATGGTGTACAGGATGCCCGCGAGTCCCGCCATGGCCCCGCCAATCACGAAGACGAGAGTGAAAGCTCGCCCGACGTCAATCCCGAGGGCGCGCACCATTTCTCGATTTTCTACGCCGGCGCGAATGATGATGCCGTACCTCGTTCGCGAGAGGAACCATTCCAAGCCCAGCAACACCACGGCGCCGCCACCGATCGCGAGAAAGTTTGCGTTGGGTATAAAGACTCCTCCGATGTGCGTGGGCTCGATGAGCCAGAGCGGCACCGGTATCTGTAGAGCAGTACTTCCAAAGCCCCCCATCAGAAGACCCACTACCGCGAGGTCGAGTCCGATCGTGATGAGGATCTGGCTTATTGGTTTTCCGTACAGGGGTCGAATGAGAACCAACTCAGTAATGCCGGCGGCCAGACCGCCGCCGAGGGTCGCGCCGATAATCGCCAAAACAATCAGTGTCGGCGCGCCGAGCGACGACGGTAGTCGCGTCGCGACTTCGTACCCGGCGTAGGCTCCCAGTGTCATAAAGAGGCCGTGGGCGAAGTTTAGAACGTCCATGAGTCCATAAATCAATGAGAGTCCCGACGCCGCGAGGAAGTAGATGGCCCCGAGAGCGACGCCGCTAAAAGTGAGGACAAGAAAAATGTTCACGCGGCCCCGGTGACGCCAAGAAGTTGTCGCACGAGAGTCGGGTCGTCAAGGTCGCGGGCTTCGCCGCGGTGCACGACTTCGCCGTGGTCAAGCACGACAATGCGTTGCGCGAGACGCTTGACGACGCTCAAGTTCTGCTCAACGAGCAGCACCGTCGAATGTTCTGCTGCGCGTTCGAGAACTCCGGCAAACTCGCCAACGATTTTCGGGGCGAGTCCCTTGGAGGGCTCATCCACGAGCAGAAGTGGTCGATTATTCAAGAGAGCCCGCGCGATCGAAAGCATCTGCTGTTGGCCGCCCGAGAGAGTGCCGGCTCGCTGGCGACCGCGCTTTTTCAACTCGGGAAAGAGCGAGAAGACTTCGTCGTACTGGACCTCCGCACCACTCTCGGCGAGACGGAGGTTCTCCTCTACGGTCAACCCGGAAAAGACGTCACGGTCTTCGGGCACGTAGCCAATCCCGAGTCGCACGATTCGGTGCGTCGGCCAACTCGAAACCTCGTGATCGAATACCTTGATTTGGCCGCTGCTCGCCACGAGACCCAGAATCGCTCGTAATGTCGTCGTCTTTCCGACGCCGTTGCGTCCGAGAATCGCCGTGACTCCTCCCGAGGGCACGATGAGGCTCACGCCCTGAAGGATGTGCGAGCCAGCGATGGTGACGTGCAAATCATTTATCTCGATGGCGTTCGTCACAACGGTTCTCCGAGGTACGCCGCTTGAACTGTCTCGTTGGCCATGACTTCGTCGGGTGCGCCGCATGCGAGGAGGCGTCCATAATCAAGGACCGCGACATTCTCTGCGAGCCCTACGACCACCGCCATGTGGTGTTCGACCATCAACACGGTGCGCCCTTCAGAATGAAGTCGTCCAATCAACGCCGTTAACAGCGGCACGTCTTCGCTATTCACACCGGCCATGGGCTCGTCGAGCAAGAGAATTTTCGCCTCTGCGGCCAGTAGAATTGCCAGTTCAAGCTTGCGTTTATCGCCGTGACTGAGTGCCCCGGTGATCTGGCGAGCGACGCTCGTAAGACCCACCTCGTCGAGGGCCGATTCGGCAGCGGTTGTCGCCTCATCACTCGCGCGAGGACGTCGCCACAACTTCATGTTTCCTCCGAGGCGAGCTTGCGCGGAGAGGCGTGCATTCTCGAGCACACTCAGCGAATTAAACAAACTCGATGTTTGGAACGTGCGGCCAACGCCCAGTCGAGCGCGACCTGACGAACTCACACTCGCCAAATCGCGACCGAAAAGTTCCACGGTCCCCGATGTTGGCTTGAGCAGTCCGCTCATGAGATTGAGAAAGGTAGTCTTGCCGGCCCCGTTCGGCCCGATGATGCCAAGGAAACTTCCCTCTTCAATCTCGAGGTTAATTTCGGAGAGGATGTCCGCTCCCCCGACCCGGAATCCCAGGTCCCTCACGTAAAGCGCGAGGGACCTGGGATCGGGACTATCTCTCATTGGGGAGACTTTAACTAGTTATTGAAATGTGCTGAGACCGGAGGAGCCGTTTCGGAGGAACTCAAAGTACGCAACACCACGGGCTTGTAGCCACCGTTGATCGTCTGGACCAAGTCCACTTGGTACATCGGCTGAAGCATCGCGTGGTCAGACGCACGAATGGTCTGCTCACCTTTCGGTGCGAGAAAGCTCCATCCCGCAAGTCCCTTGATCATGGCGTTCACGTTCGTACCGCCGCCGGTTTGAACGGCGCGCACCAACATCTGCGCCCAGACGAATCCGTCCGGCGTGAAGAGGTCTGGCTGTTGGTGATACTTCTGGCTCATCGCTTTGATGAGGTACTCGTTGGGCTTATTCGAGGAACCGTTTGACACGTAAAGCGACAGATAGTTGAACGACGTGCCGACGGTGCCGTAGAACGGATACGTCGCGACGTTCGCGAGTCCCGTCACGACATGCGCGGTAGCGAGGGCGCCCTCCTGCTGGAGCGCCTGCATCAGCGGAGCCCCGGTTGTGCCGGCCCACGCGAGGAAAATGATGTCCGGCTTGTCCTGTTGCACTTGCAACGCGGTCGCGGTGAAGTCCGTTGTCGTAAGCGGAACCAGCAGGCTGTCCACGGTGTCGCCGAGACTCTTGAAGGCGTTCGTTGCGTCGGTCACGTACGACTGGCCGAAGGCGAAGTCCTGGCCGAGCACGAGAATGGTCTTACCGGTGCCGAGCGCCTGCACGTAGGACTTGGCGGTCTGCACGTCCTGGTAGGTCTGGCGACCGGAGCGGAAGGTGTATCGGTTGACTCCCGTGACGGCGTCGTCCGCAGCCGCGCCCGAAATGTACAGCACCTTGTTCTGCGGAGCGAGAGGTGCGAGTTCGTCGGCAATACTTGAGTCACCGGTACCACCGATGATCTTGTATCCGGCACCCACGTAGGCCTTGAAGTCAGAAACGGCCGTCGTCGGATTGTCGGCGTCGTCGTCCCAGGTGATGTCGAGCTTCTGGCCGTTCACTTTGTCGGTTCCGTTGGTCGCGTACTTGAGACCAATGTTGAAGCCTTGACGCCACTCCGTCTCGTACGCGGAGTAGATGCCCGTCTGCTCAAGAATCATGCCGACCTTGACTGCGGGCTTTGCCGTAGTCGCCGCCGCACCCGACAGCTGCGACCCACCAACGCTCAAGCCGAGAGCCACCATGGCCATTGACATCGAGATAGCCGTCAACCGAAAGTTTCTTTTCATGTCCCCCCTTGGAACGCGCTGCCCCCTTGACCGCGTGAGCGAAAGTTAAGCAGGGCCGCGCAGGAATGTCAAGTGAATCACCTCTCATATTTTGTCCCCTGGCGACCAAAACAGGCCAGTAGGGGGTCTCTCAAAACCGAGGTCGTAACTTTAAAATCTCCAAAAGGGCCGCTCGCAGCGTTTAGCGAAGAGCTGATTCGACTGCCGCACGCGCAATATTGGCGCCTCGGGTACTGCCCGGGACGAACTGCATTTTGTTGGGCGTGTACGCAATCGTGATCCCGAGGTCTTGGTCCATTAGCACGAGAGATCCGAGACCAGCCCAGAAACAGCCGTGCGGACCGAGCGGCGTCACGCTGCTCGCCAGGCCGTAGCCCATCCCAAAGTTCGCCTCGATGCCGAGTACCAAATCGACATCGTGCGCTTGAGTCTCGAAGATTCGTGCGCCGGTCTTCTCAGAAAAAAATCTCGTGCCGTTGAACTCGCCGTTATTCGCGACGATGGACTGGATCAATGCGACCGAGCGTGCGTTGCCGTGTCCGTTCGAGGCGGGGATCTCCGCCTCGCGCCACCACCGGTACCGCGGCCACGTGAAGTCGATTGGTGGCGACATCCACGAGCGGTACGCGATCGACTGCGGATTCAATCCGTCTAGAACGTTCCCGTCTCCCGGAATCACAAAGCTGACTCGCGACTCCTCTGACTCGGGCAGGCCGACGTGAAAGTCGGCACCGAGCACGTCGGACACTTCAGACTTCAAGAACTGCGCGAACGACGTGCCCGTGATGCGGCGTACGAGTTCGCCAATGAGATATCCCTGCGTTACAAGGTGATATCCCGACTGCGTTCGCGACTCCCACCACGGGGCTTGCGCGGCGAGTGCGTCAGCGCAGAGGTTCCAGTCAGCCAGGTCTTCGGGCTTCAGTACCGCTTCGAAGCCGGAAAGTCCCGACGTGTGTCCCATGACGTGGCGGACCTCGATCGAGTCCTTGCCCCGTTGCGCAAATTCGGGCCAATATTTGGCAACCGGCGCATCGAAATCGAGTTCGCCGCGATCGCTGAGCATCAGCGCCACGAGGAATGTCATCGTTTTCGTCACGGACCAGACATTCAAAATCGTGTCTCGCTCCCAAGGCTTTTTCATCTCTTCGTCGGTGTACCCGCCCCAAATGTCGGCGACGAGTTCACCCCGCAGCATGACGGCGATTGACGCGCCCACGTCTTCACCACTGATGAGCTGTTGTTCTAGGACGTCACGCAGCGATGAAAAATTATCGGTGGTGTAACCCTGAACGATTGACATCGCGTCTCCAAATTTCTTCATCACTCCTCGGTGAAGTGTTCCCGACAATAGCGACTCAAATCTCTCGTGCTCGAACTTTTTTACCGCGACGCGGCACTCAACGGCCAGTTCAAATCTTGATCACTGCATCAACGAGGCGTCACTTCGTCTCCTCGAAGACCATTGCTAAAGAGGGATAGGCGTCGAGTTTTTGTGGTGGCCGACGCCGTGCGTAAGGCCACGCAACCGTTCCCACGTTGGGCAGAAATATTCTTTCCGCTCGCTCGAAGAGAGTCGATAGAGTACGCGATGTGCCCGTAGCGACTCTCAGAGGTGTCCGTGGAGAATGACTTCTCCGTGCGACAGGGGGCCACAGGACCGCCCGACTTCGATGAGGTTCCCGTTGAGCAGTCGAGCAAAGGCAAAGGTGCGCGCACCCGACTCAAGTTGGTCGAAGCGGCCGAAGAAGTGTTCAACACCTACGGTTACTACGACGCGTCGATTGTCAAAATCACCGAAGCAGCCGGAGTCGCTCAGGGAACCTTTTATGTGCATTTCCGCAGCAAGAAAGAGATTTTTGATGAGGTGGTCGCCGATCTCAACCGCCGCGTTCGCCACGCCATGTCCGAGGCAGCGAGAGGAGCGACGACGCGTCTGGAGGCCGAACGTCTTGGTTTTGCTGGGTTTTTTCGCTTCACGACAGAACACCCGGCGCTATATCGAGTGATCCGCCAAGCCGAATTCGTCTCTCCGGGAGCGCTGCGCAGTCACTACGAGAAGGTGGCGGAGGGCTACGTCGCGCCGTTGCGCGAGGCGATGGTGGCGGGTGATGTCACTCCGGGCGACCCGGAGATCCTGGCGTGGTTACTCATGGCGATTGGCGAAGCCGTAGGACTTCGCTGGATCATCTGGGACGAAGCGAAGGCTGTGCCTCCGGAGGTCTTTGACGAGATGATGGCGATCATCGCACGCATGCTCGGTGGCGAAACGAACGTCTCGTACGGTGACGGCGACACAGGCGACGCGAAATAGGGCAATGAGCGAGCAGGTCGAGACCCGTCACGTCATCGGTCGATGGATCGAGGAACGCGCACGACTGACGCCACGACGAATCGCCATCGAATTCGACGATCGCACGATGTCCTATGGCGAACTCGACGCGCTTTCCACTGAATTCGCCCAGTCACTCCTTCACTACGGACTGACACCCGGTGATCGCGTCGCCACCCTCAGCGGAAACCGTCCAGAGCACGTTGCGTTATTGTTCGCCTGCGCGAAAGCGGGTCTCATCATGGCGCCGTTGAATTGGCGACTCACGGCACCCGAAATAGCCGCACAACTACAGACGTTCACCCCAGCACTCATCTGCGCGTCCGCAACACACCGGCCTCAAGTCGAGGACGCCCGTGCCTTGATGGTGAATGCGCCGCCAACGATCGACCTCGAACGGCTCGTCGAGGCATTGGGCCCCACTTCGATCGAACGTGAGTTGCCGCTCGTCCTCGACGACGACGGACTGCTCATCATCGCTACGTCGGGCACGACGGGCACGCCCAAGGGCGTGGTGTTGACCCACGCGAACTGCTTTTGGACCAACGTGAGTTTCGACCTCGCCGCACCGATGGGAGGCGACGACGTCGTTTTGCAGGTGCTGCCTCAGTTCCACGTGGGCGGGTGGAATGTGCAGCCCCTTCTCGCCTGGTGGAAGGGGGCGACTGTCATTCTTGAGCCCTCGTTCCAACCCGACCGCGTGCTCGACCTCATAAAAACCCGTCGCATCACCACGATGATGGGGGTTCCCGCGACGTACTTGATGCTCGCGCAGCACCGGCGATTCGAAGAGGCCGACCTCACGAGTCTGCGTCGGGTGCTCGTCGGCGGCGCATCCATGCCCCGCGCTCTTATCGAAGCGTGGCGGGCGCGGGGCGTCGACGTCATTCAAGGATACGGACTCACAGAAGCATCACCGAACGTCCTTTGCCTCGCACCGGAAGATGCCGAGTCACATCTCGGTTCCGTCGGCAAACCCTACGCATACGTAGAGGTTGCGCTGCACAGCAGTCAGACGAACACGTTCGTTGTCGGCGAAGGCCGCGGTGAGATTTACGTCAAAGGCCCAAACGTCTTCCCCGGCTACTGGGACAACCCCGCCGCGACCATAACCGCGTTTGACGATGGATGGCTGCGTACAGGCGACGTGGCAGAACGTGACGACGCGGGGTACTACCGCATCTGCGGACGCGCAAAAGAGATGTTTGTCTCCGGCGGCGAGAACGTGTACCCAGCTGAAGTCGAACAGGTTCTCGCAGCGTACGATGACCTCGCCGACGCGGCGGTTGTCGCGATTGAGGATCCGCGCTGGGGTGAGACGGGCGTTGCCTTCGTCGTCGCGAAGCGTGACACGATCTTGGACATTGTGAAGTTGACAGAGCACTGTCGTTCGAATCTCGCGCGCTACAAGGTGCCGAGTCAGTTTCGTGTAGTCAGTGAACTACCTCGATCGACAGTCGGCAAGGTCGACAAAATTCGCCTCACGGCACTGGCACAGAACGAGCCTTAAAAATATACTTTCATCAGGAATATTCTTACACCCTGCTCGGTGATATCGAGAGCGCACGACTCGCGGTCACGCGGACGCGGAGTCCTCGCCAAATCTCGTGCGGGCTAGTTCAAGAAATGGTGCGAGGCTCTCTGGATCAGCGAGCGAACTCAGTGTGACGGCACTCGCTGGATCCGTGAGTGCGAGTTCGGCGTAGTTCAGCGTGCCGCCGGGGAACCACCGAACACCCGTCACGGACGCAGTGTCTCTCTGCATGACGTCGATCGGTTCGTCGTACCAGTGCACGGCTGCCGTACGCGAGATCTCCGCCCAAAACGCTCCAGCGGTCCTTGCATCAACGGACCATCGCCACGCTTCGTCGTACGATTCGAACTCACGCTCGTCGAGCATGGCCTGAAGATGCGAGGATCGTCGTCGATCTTCGGACGGAGTCTAGAGAACGTCTTGCGCCTTCATGAAACGTGATGTGGATTGCGACGCGGCTCTTGCACCGATCTAGTTAAGCATCAATGAAGAAGGTCAACGCCACGGGCGATCCTTCCCCTAGCGGCGAATGGATCCTCCGCCACCACCACGGAGTCTCCCGAGAATGTTCAAGATTTCCAAGTAGAGCCAGATGAAACTGATGAGGAGACCAAACGCGCCGTACCAGTCGTATTCATGGCCGGCGCCCGACGCAATGAGCTTGTCAATGCGATCAAAGTCGAGCAAAAAGGTCGACGCCGCGACGGCGGCGAGCACTAACGAGATGCCGATACCGAGTATTCCTCCCGAGCCGTCGAGGTCCGGTCCGCCAAAGGCCATCACGAGGAGTGTCGCTCCGTAAAAGACAATGGCGCCGAGAACGGCCATGGTGATGATCCGAGTGAGTCGCGCCGTCACCTTGATGATTCCGGTCCCGTAGAGGAACCAGACGACCAGCGCTACCGCGAAAGTGGCGCCGACGGCCTCAACGACGATCCCGTGGTACTGGGCGTTGTAGGCGGCAGAGATGACGCCGACAGCGAATCCCTCAAGAACCGCGTACACCACACCCAGCGATCGAGCCAACTTGGGTCGCGACATGATGGCGAACGACAGAAAAAGAGCCGTGATGATCGCGACCACCATGAGGGTCTCCGTATGGCTCGTGATCTGGGCAGCCACTCCCTCGTGCCACCCGAATCCGGCGCCGACGAGCCCGAAAATGGTGAAGATGCCGAGGGCCCTCGCGACGCCCAAGCGAGTCATGCGCTGACTCGTGTCGTCCACGCTGGTGAAGTCCCGTATCCGTCGATCCGCTAAGGCTGGATTGGCCATTGTTGCTCTCCGTTCGCTGTTTGCACAGTGCTGATGATTTTAATCTCGTCGAACGCAGATCACGGCCGAAGAGTCACCAAATGGCCGCTCAGGCTCGTTTGAGGGGCAACTCGGCATCAGTCAGGAACTCATCGGGCCTCCGAATTCCTCGCGTACAGACAGCGCTAGCCCGCATCACGTCGAAGCCCTTCACCATCATTTCGACGGTGCCAGCCTCGTCACGTCCATCTCGTCGTGATTGTCGTACGTCAGACCACGTAGTATCCCTATACGGAGAGGTCACTCCGTTTAGACAACGGAGAGAGCGATGGCACTGGATAAGGCTCGGCGGCCATATCAGGCAACGTACGTCGTACTGGCGCTCGCAGTTGGTGGATACGCGTTGTTGCAGTCACTGGTCATACCGGTGCTCCCGACGATCGAAGCCGGACTTCGAACTTCGCAGAACACGGTGACGTGGGTGCTTACCGCGTACCTGTTGTCGGCTGCAATTTTCACACCCATCATGGGCCGACTCGGCGACATGTACGGCAAAGAACGGCTGCTCGTCCTCACGTTGGTGGCGCTCACGGTCGGATCTCTGATGGCCGCGATTGCAAGTTCGATCTCACTGATGATCGTGGCCCGAGTCATTCAGGGAATCGGTGGCGGCGTCCTTCCTTTGTCGTTCGGGCTTATCCGCGACGAGTTCCCAAAGGAAAAGGTGATGGGCGCGGTTGGCGTCATTGCGGCGTTAGCTGCCGCGGGCGCAGGACTGGGCATCGTGCTCGCTGGTCCTATCGTGGACGCGCTGGACTATCACTGGTTGTTCTGGGTTCCTATGATCGTCATGGCCATTGTTACTGTCGCCGCCCATCTGATCGTCCCAGAGTCGCGCATTCGCACGCCCGGAACTCTCAGTTGGCCAGGCTTGATTCTGCTCTCGGCGTGGCTCGTGGCACTAATACTCGGAATCAGCGAGGCACCGACGTGGGGCTGGGGCTCGACGAGTGTCATCGGTCTCTTGATCGGCGCAGTGGTCCTCGCCGTGGTGTGGGTACTCGTCGAAGCTCGTTCCGCGCACCCGCTCATCGACATGCACATGATGCGAATTCCTGCGGTATGGACGACAAATCTCGTGGCGTTGCTGCTCGGTGTTGGAATGTACGCGGTCTTCGCATTCTTGCCCGAGTTCCTCCAAACCCCAGCGTCCGCGGGCTACGGCTTCGGTGTCAGTATCACCGTCTCGGGACTGATTCTCCTGCCAGCAAGTGTCTTCATGTTCGCCTTTGGCATGCTGTCGGGACCCCTCTCGAAGCGCTTCGGCAGCAAGTCGGTTCTCGTTACCGGACTCGTGGTCGGCGTCGTCACTTTTGCTCTACTCACCTTTGCTCACGCGGCCGAGTGGGAGATTCTCCTCGCTATGGTCGTGGAAGGAATCGGCTTCGGCCTTGCCTTTGCGTCGATGTCCGCGCTCGTAGTAGTGGCCGTTCCCCCCGAGCAGACGGGCGTCGCGAGCGGCATGAACGCGAACATTCGCACTATTGGCGGTTCTATTGGCGCCGCGGTGATGAGCAGCATCGTGACCTCAGGCGTGCGTGCCGGCGGGATTCCTCGCGAGTCCGGCTATACCCACGGCTTTGCATTGTTGACCGTTGCCGCCATCGCCGCAGCGATCGCCGCCTTGTTCGTTCCCGGACGGTTGCGCCCACCGGCGTTGCCGACCGAAACCACGATGCCCCACGCCGAGCTCGGTATCGTCGCCGGCGGCACCCTCGTTGGCGACGAATCCGAGTGAGCCGCTCATGAACGCCACCAGCACCATACGAC
Organism: Acidimicrobiaceae bacterium; assembly: GCA_003142095.1. GTDB lineage: Bacteria > Actinomycetota > Acidimicrobiia > Acidimicrobiales > RAAP-2 > RAAP-2. The sequence goes on from PLON01000016.1 coordinate 93,113, forward strand.
CCTTGCGAAAGGACGCAGCCCGACACCGCGAACAACTCCTCGCGGCGGCCGTGCAGGTGTTCGATCAACACGGCTTAGACGCCAGCGTCACTGAAATTGCCCGAGTCGCCGGTGTGGGTATCGGTACTCTCTACCGGCGTTTTCCCAGCAAAGAGGCGCTGATTGACACTTTGGTCCACGAAGTCCTCAATGCCACGATCCAAATGGCGCGCGACGCCGCCACATCACGCGACGGCACCGGACTCGAAAAATTCTTGATGGCGTCCGGCGCCTACCAAGCCGAGCACGTGGGATGCCTTCCTCGACTTTGGAACACGGATCACGAAATGGTGAAACTCGCCCGCCGGCTCATCGCACGACTTCTGCTCGACGCGAAGAGGCACCATCGGATTCGACACGACCTCACAAGTACTGACGTGGCACTTGCGATGTTTTCCATCAATGGTGTTCTTGAAGCGATGCATCCCCTCGCCCCGGATGCTTGGCGACGGCACCTCGACGTCCTGATCGCAGGCATGCGGCCGGCGGCGACAGATCTCCCCCACCGGGCTCTCAGTCCTGGAAGCCTCGACAAGGTTCTGGAAATGCGTAAGTCAGCGTCCTAGGCAGTGGGAACCACCATCCAATAGATCGCCGAGTCGACCGCAAAGTACGGCATTAATCCGTCGCCTTAAGAGCACCAGACTCACTATTTGATCGAGCCCGCTCTCGTCGCCTCGGGCACCTCGACGAGCGCTCCACTGCGCACGTCGTACACGTAGCCATAGATCGGGATGTTGCCAGGCACGAGTGGGTGACGGCGAACACGCTCGACGTCCTCGACAACGGCGTGGTTCGTGTCAGAGATGGTTAGCCAATCAATGAACGCTGCTTCCTCAGAGCCGGGGCCGGTGCCGACGTCGAAAAATCCTTCGGCACCAAGTGAGGCGGTCTCTAGGCTCTTTGCGAGGAGACCACGTATGACCTCGTCGGTGAAGAACTCCATGCCGCAGTCGCTGTGGTGAATGATGAACCACTCCTTGGTACCGAGCAGTTTGTACGAGATGACGAGCGAGCGGATGGCGTCATCACTCGCCCGGCCACCGGCGTTGCGGATGACGTGAGCATCACCCTCGGAGAGTCCCGCGTACTTCGCCGGATCCAAACGGGCGTCCATGCACGTGAGGATCGCAAAGTGTCGAGCGGGAGGCAGCGCCAACTGACTTTTGTCGCCAAAATTGTCCACATATTTTTTATTTGCAGCTAAGACCTCGTCGAGTACGGCCATGGTGCTCCTTTCGCCAGAACCGAGTCGAACGTCGGCTCCGTATCCTTATAGTTGACTTTCTCCATCTGATTAGTAGAGTACCATAACCAGGTCAATCGTGCCCAGCGCAGGTTTCACGTGTCGTACGCGGAGAAGACCCAAAAGGAGAAGAAAATGACCCGCAGAGTCTTTTACTGGCCAATCTTGATCATCGGTGTGCTGATGATCGTCTTACCGTTCGCAATCTCGCTTCCCAGCAAGGCCAGCGCCGGACAAGCGATGCTCGATAATTTTCATCCCATCATGCAGCCCGCCAGTGTCAAGGTGACGGTGGACCTCTACGAGAACACGTTCCTCGAGCTGAAGCCGGTCGCCACCGGAGGCATTGCGGCCGCTAGCGAGATAAACGGTCTCGTCCAGGGACTCAGCACGGCTCTGCACATGACGCCTACCCAGTTGGACCAGTTTCTGGGAGCCAAGTACCCGGCGTTCGCGCAGTTGCTCGCGAGCTTTCCCAAGCTGGTTCCTGTTTTCTCGCAGGTCGGTCCGGGACTAGCGCACTACAAGCCGCTCATCGACACGATGCAATCAAACGTGTCGAACTACCAACAGGTGGATAGTTTGCCGAACTTTCGCCTCTTCATTTGGTTCTTCGAAATACCCGGCGTCTTGATCGCGATCTTCGCACTGCTAGGCCTTGTAGTGGGTAGGCAACGCCGTCACGATACGACACCGTAACGGACGGCGGCGCTACGCGTGGGTGGGCCCGGGGCCACGACGTCCCGGCACCCACCCACGGACTCGTCAGGCCGGTTGGTCGCCCTTTAAGGTCACGCGCTGGATGAGCCAGTGTTGCTTGCCAAAGTCGCCAACGACCGCGTGCTGGGTCGAACGGTTATCCCAGAAGCCCACGTCACCGGCTGTCCAGTGATAGCGGACCGTGAACTCCGGACGAACCGAGTGCTCGTAGAGAAATCTCAACAACACGTCACTCTCGCGTCGATCGAGTTCGACGATATGCGAGGTAAAACCCGGGTTAACGAAGAGCACTTTCTCGCCCGTTTCGGGGTGCGTGCGAACGACCGGGTGAGTGACCGGCTCGAGCTCCTCAAACTGCTTGCCTTCCCACTTTGCCTTGCCGAACTGCTTTAGCGCGTTCTTGAACGTGTCGCGGCCGTCGTGCACCGCGTGCAACGTCGACAAGTAGTCCTGGAGCGACGGGCTCAAGTCACGCAGAGCGGCGCCCTGGTCCGACCACATCGTGTCTCCGCCCGAGGGAGGTATGACCTTCGCGTTCAGAATCGACCCGAGCGGCGGGCGCTTGACGAATGTGACGTCGGTGTGCCAGTCAATACCTTGTCGACGGTTTGACACGTCGCCGTAGGTGGCGTACAACTCTCTCGCCTTGGTGTAGTCAATCTCAAAAATATTGGGATACCCGGCGATCCCGGGAATGACGGGATGACCCTCGGTCGCTGTGCCGAAGTACGCCGCGAAGGCGAGGTGGGAATCAGGGTCGAGGAACTGATCTGGGAAGAACACGACCTTTCGCTCCAGCCACACCTGGCGAACGGCGGCCACGGTGGCGTCGTCGAGATCGCGCAGGTCAAGGCCACGGATAACCGCGCCGATCGATCCCGACAACCACTCGATGTCTAGCTTCACTTCTCTATCGATCACAGTCACGATCGACTCCTTTCACTCGCGCAGCACTCTGCTGCGACTCTCTGTAACAAGAACTCAACAGTTGGGAACTCTTTCCGTTCAAATAGCGACGCTGTCACTCAACTCGCGGACGTACTGATTCGACGGACGCGCTAGTCCGTAGTGATCGCGCAAGGTCACGCCCGTGTACTCGCGGCGGAACAGTCCACGGTCGCGCAGGATCGGAACCACGTGCTCCACAAAGAGCTCGAGGCCCGACGGAAGAAGCGGCGGCATGATGTTGAAGCCGTCGGCCGCACCGTTGGTGAACCAGAGTTCGATAATGTCCGCGACCTGCTCGGGCGTTCCGGCGAACGTGAAGTGTCCCCGACCGCCGCCGAGTCGACCGATCAGTTGGCGGACAGTCAAATGTTCACGGCGACCGAGTTCGACAATGAGTGAGTAGCGACTCTTGAAGTCCTCGATCTCGCTCTCGGGCGGAAGGTCATCCGGTAGTTGGCTGTCGAGATCGAGCTGGTCGATCGGCACGCGGAGAAGGCGCGACAACATGAGCTGGCCGTGTTCGTGGACGATGTGCTCTCCGAGTTCGGCTTCGCGCTCTCTCGCCTCGCTCTCGGTGCTGCCCAGAATCGGCACGATGCCGGGAAGAATCTTGATGCCGTTCGGGTCGCGACCTTCGCGGTGTGTTCTCGACTTCAGATCGCCGTAGAAGGCCTGGGCGTCGCCCAACGTCTGTTGGGCGGTGAAGACCGCCTCGGCGTATCGCGCAGCGAAGTCCTTACCGTCGTCCGACGAACCGGCTTGGACCAGCAGCGGATAGGCCTGGGGTGAGCGGGGGCTGTTAAGTGCACCCGCCACCGAGAAGTACTTGCCGCGATGGTCGGCGAGGTGGATCTTGGTGTTGTCGCCCCACACGCCGGCCGCTTTATCGCCGACGAAGACATCGTCCTCCCAGCTGTCCCACAACTTGAGCGTCACGTCGAGAAACTCGGCTGCTCTGGCGTAGCGATCGGCGTGCAGTGGCTGCTCGTCCACCCCGAAATTCCTTGCGGCCTCAATGCCGGCCGTCGTCACGATGTTCCAGCCCGCGCGACCGTTACTCACGTGGTCGAGCCCCGAGAAGCGTCGCGCGAGGTTATAGGGAGAGTTGTAGGACGTCGAGGCTGTCGCGATAAGTCCCACTCGCTCCGTCACGAGAGCCAACGCTGTCAGCAACGTCAAGGGCTCGATCACGCCCGAAGGTCGCTGGGCGACGTTGCCCATCATCACAGGTCCGTCGGCGAGAAAGAGTGAGTCGAACGTCCCTCGTTCAGCGACCTGGGCCAGATGTTGAAAGTGCGCCACGCTCGTCGTGGCGGTGGGATCACTCTGGGGAAGGCGCCACGATGCTTCGTGATGACCCGTCCCCATTAGAAACGCGTTGAGGTGCAGTTGTCTCGTCATTGAAATATCTCCTTGTTGTCAAAATCATTGGGAAGCGAGTCGAAACTCTGTGCGGGCACGGTGAGTACTGCGGATCCTGGGCGAACTAGGTGCGGCGAGGGCACCGGGGGTGTCGGTGCACTCTCGTTGACGCCTAGCTCGCCCAGGAGACGGCTGCGCAGAGCGAGGAAGCTCGCGTCGCCGCGGTTACGCGGCTTCGCGATATCAACCTCGGCGTCAAAGGCGATCGCGCCGTCCACCAACACGACGATCCGATCAGCGAGCAGGATCGCCTCGTCCACGTCGTGGGTGACGAGCAACACAGCAGGATGGTGACGAGCGCAGAGTCGCTGCAACAGCGCGTGCATCTTGATGCGGGTCAGTGCGTCCAGTGCGCCAAAGGGCTCGTCTAGAAGCATCAGTTGAGGCTCGCGCACCAGCGCGCGAGCGAGCGCCACGCGTTGCGCCTCGCCTCCCGAGAGCGTGAGCGGCCAGTCCTGCGCGTGCTGGGCCAAGCCGACTTCGTCAAGCGCCTCCAGCCCACGATCACGTAATGTCGCTCGATTTTCACCGCGCGAGCCGAGGCCGAGCAACACATTCGAGAGCACGCGCAGCCAGGGCACGAGTCGGGCTTCTTGGAATACGACCGCCCGACGCTCGGGCACCAACACCTGGCCCTCATACTCCGGGTCGAGTCCGCCGAGAATGCGCAACAACGTGCTCTTGCCCGTGCCGCTGCGACCCAGCAGAGCGACGAATTGGTCCGCCTCGACGGTCAGATTCACGTCGCGCAGGACGTCACGTCCGTTGAAGGTGCGCTGTACATTTCGCGCGACAACCGCGACGCCTGTCGGCGATTCGAGCGGGGTGACCTGTGTCCTCATGGTCATGATCACGCCCCCGAAAATCCGCGACGCCACGTGAGGAGTCGGCGCTCTAACAGCCGGACCATCGCGTCGGCAAGTAGACCGAGGATGGCGTAGATGGCGAGGCCCATCATCATGATGTCGGTGCGGTCGGTTGTCTGCGCCTGCATGATGAGATAGCCGAGACCGCTCTGGGCGTTGATTTCTTCTGCAACGATGACGATCAGCCAACTTCCGACGAGCGCGAGTCGCAGACCGATGAGGAAGTTCGGCAACGCGCCGGGCAGGATGATCTTTCGTACGAGCCCCCAACGATCCAGCCCGAAGGTCTCACCCGCTTCGACCAGCTTCGTATCAACCCCGCGTATTCCCGCGAAGGTGTTGATATAGATGGCGAACGTCGAGCCGAGCGCGATGAGAAAGATCTTGGGCATCTCACCGACCCCGAACCAAATGATGGCGAGGGGCACGAGACCGAGGATCGGGACGGCGCGCGCGGCCTGCACCACGGGGTCCAGCAGATCTTCACCAATGCGAAACAGACCAGAGAGCACGGCCAACACCACACCGATTGCGATCCCGAGGCCGAGACCTTCGGCCACGCGACGCAGCGAGATCAACAAGTTCGGTAGCAGTACGCCCTGCTCGGCGAGCTGTCGACCGGCGTCGAAGACGGCGAGGGGAGACGCCACTTCGTAACTCGTGAAGACGCCCGCCGAGCAGACCACTTGCCACAGGATGATGACCGCGAGTGGACCGACGATGCGGCGAACGAGACGCGGTACCCGAAAGCGCCGTTGGCGCCGACCACGGGTAGTGGGTGGGGTGAGCACGATCGACGAGACTGCAACGTCGTCGTCGAGATCGGGCGGAGCCAGTTTTAGTAGAGACATCCCACTACCTTTCTGTTCGAGTTACTGCGTTCGTCTGATGGAGCTGAGGGAACGACACACGTCGCCGTAGACGCGTCGCGTCGTTAGCCGACTTGCGCATTGGCCTTCACGATGGCGTTGTAGCGAGCGGACACGGCAGTCGAGAAGAGGGGCGCGACGTTGAAGCTCTTCGGAATCGCGCCCGCGTTACTCAAGAGATCGACGACGTTTTGCAACGCGTTGATCTCGCCGCCATTAAGTGGAACGTACTCGTAGGTGCCGCCGGCCTTCAAGATGAGTTGTGCCTCGGCGGTCGTCAAGTGAAAGAGGTTGACGTAGTAGTCAGTGTTGTACTGCGCCTCGTGAGTCTTCACCCAGTTCTCCGCCTTGATTAGACGGACGGTGAAGTCGTTGATGGCCGCCAATTTCGCCTTGTTGTGCAGCGCCGTCTCTGTTGCCAGCATGTAGTCGTAGCTCGCGGGCTTCACCGTCAGTTCTGTGGCCAACACTTGGGCCGTCGGATTGGTCTGTTGGTACTCGACCTTCTGTTCAACGCTCACGACGGAGGCGACCGCCGAGCCCGACTCAAGCGCGGTGCCGAGTTGATCGAGGGCGACGTTCACTTGGGTCACGTCCTTTTGACTGAGCCCGGCCGTCGCGAGCGCGCGTAGCGCGAAGGCCTGCTCAGCAGTGCCCGTGGTGTAGGCGACGGGCTGACCCTTCAATTGGCTGATCGACGTGATGCCGGGCTTCGCGAGGAGAAACTCCGACGCGCCAATGGGCAGCATTGCCGCCACGGCTTTCACGGGTAGACCCGACTGAACGGCGAGCGCAGCCGGGAGGTCGCCCATGAAGCCGAGGTCAATCTGGTGGGCGGCGAAGCCGGCGTTGACGAGGGGGCCGCTGTCGAACTCGACGAAGTTGACCTTGTAGGGTGCGCCCTTCAAGGCGCCCGAATCGGTGAGGGCGGCCTGCAAGAACTGCTCCTGGTCGCCAATGTTCAAGACGGTGCCGGCGGGGATCTTGTAGGTGGTGGTGGTGGTGGTCGACGAGGCCTGAGCCTGGCCGCCAAGCCACACGATCGGTGTTGCGACGAACGACGCAATGAGCAGCGAACCCACGATGCGACGAAGCGAACGAGCGGACACGGGTCTAAATTTCTGGGGGGCAGTAGTCATGGGGTGAGACCATAGATGACTATTTCCATCGTGTCAATAGAAATAGTAGGATATCTCGGAAAGCCTTGAGAAATGGAGGGTCTCATGACCTCGAACCTGTGGAAGCCGCTCGATGTCGGGGCACTTCGGCTGCCCCACCGACTTGTCATGGCGCCCATGACGCGCGCACGCTCGACGCCAAACGGCGTGCCGACGGAGATGAACGCCGAGTACTACGCGCAGCGTGCGTCCATGGCACTCATCATTACCGAGGGCACGCAACCCTCGGACGACGGACAGGGCTATCCATTCACTCCGGGCATCTACCGCGACGATCACGTCGCCGGTTGGCGCCGTGTCACCGACGCAATACACGACAGCGGCGGACTCATCGTCATCCAACTCATGCACGTGGGACGAATCTCGCATCCCTCGAACACGCCACACGGTCGTCAACCCGTCGCGCCATCACGGGTGCGACCGTCGGGAATGATGTTCACGAATAGCGGCATGTTCGAGATGCCCGAGCCACGTGAACTCTCCGCGAAAGAGATCGTCGTCATCGTCGACGAGCATCGACGCGCCGCAGCTGCCGCGATGGCAGCCGGCGCCGACGGCGTTGAAGTGCACGCGGCGAACGGATATCTCGCCCACCAGTTTCTCTCGAGCAACGTCAACCTCCGCAGTGACGACTACGGCGGTTCGGTGCAGCGTCGTATCCGCTTCGCCATCGAACTCGTGGACGCCGTTTCCGAGGAGATCGGCCGTGATCGCACGGGAGTCGTCATCTCGCCCGCCAACAGCCTCAACGACATTGTCGAAGACGACATCGAAGTTCTCTACGGCGTCTTCGTGCGCGCGCTGTCGTCACTGCGCCTCGCCTACCTCCACCTCAACTACAAGGGAGATGGCGATCTCGTCGAGTTCATTCGACTGCACTGGCCCGGCGTGCTCTTTCTCAACCGAGGAAACGCGGATCTTGAGACGCGACTTTTCGACGTTGAGACGGGACTCGCGGACGCGATCACGGTGGGCACGCACGCCCTCGCCAATCCCGATCTCGTCGCACGTCTTCGGTCCGGCGCGCCCCTCAACGACGCCGACCGCTCGACCTTCTACGGAGGTGACGAGCGTGGGTATCTCGATTACCCGACCTTGCAACAAGTGTCGGAGTAACGCGACGATCCAATTAAGTTTCCTTCATCACAAGAGGAGAAAATATGAGAACATCGAATGCCGTCCCACGCTTAGTACGCCTGATTGTGTCGGCCGGCTTTGTCGCGTTAGGCCTCTTTACGATCAGCCCGGCGGGGGCCACGGTCGCCAGCACGCCGACGAATACGATCACGTTCGCCGAACAGCCGGGCGCTGCACCGAACTACATATTTCCCTACATGGCGTGCCAGTACTTCTCGGGTCAGAATCTCATTGACTTTCAGTATTTGACGTACCGGCCCGCGTACTGGTTCGGTACTCCTGGATCAAGCGCAGTTGACTACAGCCTCTCGTCGGCGAAGCCGCCACTCTTCTCGAACGGCAACAAGACCGTGACCATCGACATGAAGGGTTGGAAATTTGCCGACGGGCAAACCGTCAACGCGCAGTCGGTCATGTTCTTCTTGAATCTTTACAAGACGGATCCGAGCGCGTACTGCGGCTACAACCCCGGTTACGGCATCCCCGATCAAGTCGCCAGTGCGAAAGGCTCGGGCAATACCGTGACGATCACGTTCACGACGTCGGTGAACCCCAACTGGATTTTGTACAACTATCTCTCTGAGATCACGCCACTGCCCAGCGCGTGGGACGTCACCGCACCCGCAAAACCGTCGGCCTGCGCGACAGGCGCCTACGGAGCAAAGAGCACCGAGGCGGCCTGCAAGAAAGTACAGACCTACCTCGATGATCAAGCCACCAAGGTGACCTCCTTCAATTCAAAGTTTTGGACAGACGGTGCCGATGGTCCTTGGAAGTTGTCCCAGATCGACGACCTCGGTGACGCCACGTTTGTGCCGAACGCAACGTACTCCGGTCCAGTGAAAGCGCAGCCCGGCATTAAATACGTGAAGGAAGCCGCATTCTCTTCGGCCACCGCAGAGCAGGTCGCTCTCGAAGCAGGAACGATCGACGTGGGGTACGTCGACCCGACGATCCTTACGGCGAGCGCCCCAAAGCCGGGCGTCGCGGGCGCCAACTGGCCACAGATCGCGAGCAAGTACAACTTGGTCTCTGGTCCGGGCTGGGGATTCGATTACGCGGTCGTGAACTTCAATAAGAAGAATCCCAAGTCAAGTGTCATCTCACAGCTCTACGTGCGCCAAGCGCTACAAAAGGCGATTGACCAATCCGCCATCATCAAAAAGGTCGACAAGGGCTACGCCTTTCCCATTGACAGTCCCTTACCGCCGGAAACTCCGACGTCGATCAGTGGACTCTCCACTACGGCGGGCGTTCCCAATCCCTACTCCTACAACTTGAAAGCGGCGAAGAAGCTGTTGACCGGTCACGGATGGACGCTGAACGCCAACCACGTCATGGCGTGCACGTCGCCGGGTACCGGTGCTACAGACTGCGGGGCCGGCGTCGCCAAGGGCGCAACGCTCAATTTCACGATCGCGTGGTCAAGCGGCTCTTCGTCCACCAACGACACGTTCAACGCGGAAGTGTCGGACTGGAAGTCGATCGGCTTTAGCTTCACGACGTCGGAAGTCAACGTCAACACGTTGATTGCCGAGTGCGAGGCGGGGCTGAAGTTCGAGTTCTGCTCGTGGCCCGACACGTGGGGCTACGACCCCGACTACTACCCCTCGGGTGAGACGCTCTTCACGCCCACGGGCGGATTCAATGTTGGTGCCTACAACAACGCGACAATGACGGCGGACATCAAAGCCACGACGTTCGGCACCGCCACGCTCGCGAGGTACGCCACGCTCGCCGCGCAGCAACTTCCGGTGCTCTACGAACCGCTGCCCGCCACCACAAACGAGTACGCCAAGTCACTGAAGAGTTTGAAAGTGCGAGGGGTGAGCGGATTCGTGCAGAACCCCATGGCCGACTTCATGCCCGAGTACTTCCACTACTAGGAAGTCGAATTAAATAAGAATTGGGGAATCTCTTGAAATGAAGAGATTCCCCAATCCTTTGCTCTCACATCGACGAGGTCACTTGTCAGTTCTTCGACGCACCACCACTATCTCTTCCGCATTCGCGCTTCTCACGCTGGGCGCGTTGTTTCCATTCGAGTCAACTCCGGTTTCCGCCGCGCAGTCGACAACTGTTGCAGCGTTCGACGCTCCGTACAGTGGCTCTCCAACGACTACGGGTTCCGCGGTCGTCGCCGTCACGGCGGGCGCCAACGGCGACGGCTACTACGTGCTTCGAGCGAACGGTGAGGTGGATGCGTACGGGGCCGCCAACTACGGGTCGCTCAGTGCCAATAGTCTTCCCGTCGGAATTACCGCAACGGGTATAACGCTTGACGCCACGACCGGCGGCTACTGGATCCTTTCATCCAACGGTTCCGTGAAAGCGTTCAACGCACCCTCCTACGGCGAGACGCTCGTCCCGTCGGGCGGATGGGGACAGCACCCGGCGGCCGTCGCCATCGCGGCAGCGCCGAGCGACGCGGGCTACTACGTACTTCGCGCGAATGGCGCCGTGTACGGATACGGCGTGAAGTCGCACGGTTCACTCGCCGGAACTTTTCACTACGGTGCGACGGCGCCCGTGCTCGCCGTAGCGATCGCCGTTGATTCTGCAACTGGCGGATATTGGATCGCGACATCAACGGGCGGCGTCGCGGCTTTCGACGCGACCGGCGACGGCGTGCCCGTGACGCCCACGAAGGCAAAGTACAACGGAAACCCCGTCACCGCGCTCGCAGCGTTGCCTAGCGGATCCGGTTACTACGTACTGCGTGCGAACGGCGAGGTCGACGGTTTCGACGCGCCATCGCACGGTTCGATCGCGGCGTCACGCACGATGCCCGAAGGCGGATTCGCGAGCGCGCTCGCGATCGATCCGACGACGGGTGGCTACTACGAAGCGGTCGACGACACCCCTCTCGACGGGTGCTACAACCCGCTTCGCGGACTGACGTCGTTACTGCCCCAAGAAGTTGACCAAGGCGTTGACTACTGTGCATCGGGGCCGATCTACGCGGTTGGCGATGGCGTCGTCGCGAACGTCTACTCCTCGAGCTGGCCGAGCGGCGTATTCATTTCGTATCGCTTAACGAGCGGTCCCGCAAGGGGCCTCTACGTCTATAACGCGGAAGAGGTCACTCCCACTGTTTCAGTCGGCGAACGCGTCACGCCGACGACAGTCGTCGGACAGTTGCACGACGCTGCCACCTGTCTCGAAACCGGATGGGCTGATCCACCCGGACCCATCCAGCACGCGGCCGCGCACCTCGAATTCAACGGGGCAAACTCGACCGCCTACGGGCTGAACTTCAACACACTCCTCCAAGCATTGGGTGCCCGACCGGGACTCCCGCAGCCTGACGGACCTCCCGGATCCCTGCCCACTCACTGGCCAACGTGGTGATATGTGTGGAACTCATCGAGAAACTGCAACAGCCCTGAGCGACCTAGTCATTTTCGACCGTGTAGTCCCAGTCGGCGACAACGTGTTTCTGATCGGGGGCCCACTGCATCATTCCCTCGCCCACCAGCTCATAGGCCCGAAGCCGGAACGTGAGGGTCTCTCCGGGATGGAGCACCGTCGGTGGCGGTCGTTCGCCGGGGACCAGTCCCATCAAGAAGACCGCACCGAGGTGGTCGACCGAGTGGAAGTCGGCAATTGATACGGGCACGTTGGCGCTGGCGTCCTTCATCGTTACGGTCCAAGTACACGTGGTCGCTGCGGGCTGGTCGGGCAACCCTTCGCCGGGGACGACTGGACCACTTACCGTCACTCGTACGTGAAACTGTGTCGTATCAACGTCGACGGGCAGTCCCTCAATCTGCAACGCCGGCTTCGACATCGTCCCGACCAACGCTTGGTCGACCTTAGGATCAAGGGTTTTCTTCGGAAGAAACGATGGGTAGACGGCTGCAGTAGAGCCACATCCGGCGAGAACGAGAGCGCACAGCAACCCCGCGACAACCGGCTTGACGCCAAGCTCAGTGGCCCGGCGCCAAGCGCGCGTTGCTTCGTTCTGTCTCACATCCGTATCAATCTGAACATCCGACTATCCGTTGGCGCCGTTTGCTCCGTTCGCGCCCGGTCGACTGAGGCCCCCGTTCGCGCCATTGCCACCGTTGCCTCCGGGCTTTGAGCGATTCCCATCACCGCCGTTGCCGCCGTTGCCGCCGTTACCAAACAAACCGTTGCACGGAGGCGAATCGTTCGCCGTCGTCGAAGAGCCCGACACCGTGTACCACGCGCCGGCACTCCACTCTTCTGGTGGGCACGCGCCGTTACCTGCGTTGCCGCCGTTGCCGCCATGGCCGGCGAGGGACCTTCCGTCGCCGCCTCGTCCTCCGTTGCCGCCGTTGGTCGCACAACCGGGCGCGCCACCCGTCCCGCCGGTGCCGCCGTTACCACCTCTACCGTCTTGACCATTTGCCCCCGCCCGTCCGAGCCGGGCAAACGAAGGACAGTACACCGTGCTGGACCCTGTGCCACCGACCGCTGAGTAACCCGCGGGGAACGTCACCGCCGTGAATGACTCGGCGGTAAACACGTCAGGCCCGAAGGACGCCAGACCGGCCTGCGCGGCGTAACCCAGGTGGCCTTTGCCGTCGAGGCCACCACAGACCGTTCCCGCCACCAGCGGAGTGTCCGCGTTCGAGGGCTCGCTGCAGGTCTGACCCGTGAGCATGAGGTCTTCCATGGTGCGCAGCGTGCTGTAGTGGTTGTAGTAGGTGTTAGAGACCGTTCCGGGCTTGATAAGTGGGCTGATCAAGACGGTTCCGGTGTCACCGCCACCGGGGGTGAAGTCGGTGGGGTCGTACAGCGGGTCCGCGGTCACGCACCCGGACGTCGCCGTCGCCGCTTCGCTGCCGCTCGGGCACGCCGCGGTGCCGACGGTGGAGGTTGCGCCCTCGGCACTGAGCGTGATGGTGCTGTCAAACCCGGCCGCCAACGTTACGGGCTGACCCGAATCGTTCAAGAGCTGAAAGCTACCGATCCAGGGCTTCGCGTAGTTGTTCGACGCCGTCGTGGTGCTTGCGTTCGACGCAAGGGACACGGGTCCCGTGTCGCTCACGGCGCCGACAAAGGTGCCACTCGGGATCCCGGTGCCCGAGACGAGTCGACCGGTGTCGTCGGCGTTGATCTTGGAGTCGTACACCATGCTCGAACCGGGCGACACGAGGGCCGGTTCGGTAGCCGTTCCCGGCGATCCGCTGAGATACGGACTCTCGCCCGTAAGACCCGTCGGGCGATCAATAAATCCCGACGCCCCGGGACCGGGTTGCAATTGCTGACCGGCACTGTTTGTAACTTCGGGGTCGTTCGGTCCCGTCGGCTCGGTGTCCACGTTGGTGCCGTTCAAATTCTCACCGGCAGCATCGGCGAGAACGCCGTACGCGCCGTACAGAGAATTTGCGCCGGGCGCGGTCGTGCCAGCTGACCCGAAGGTCGGTGCATCAGCGGGCGCCGAGGCGGTGGTGACGTCGCCGGGAGCGGGCACGTTGTTGAAGCTGTTACCCACCGTGAACGGCGGATTGGCTTCGTCGAACGTGATATCAATCAGCCCCCCGTCGGCGAACGCCGCGGAGCGCTCAATGAGTGGAATGTAGTAGCGGAGAAACAGGTCAGCCGCGTACAGCCCGCCGGTGTAGTTCAGGGGCGTCGTCGCTTCGGGATCGTACGTGGGTACACCCGCGGGGTCATAGTTTGGCGATCCGTTGGCGTTGAAGGCTCCCGACAAGTTGTTACCTTGACACGTCGCATCGTGAGCGTCACTGCAGTTGTCGGGTGTAATCCAGTTAAACGCGGGGACCTCGTTCGCCGGGAGGCTGAGGTCGTGCGCGAGACCGTAGGTCGGGTCATCAAGGTTGGCCACGTGGTTAGCGTCACAGTTGGTGTCTGACGTTCCGGCCGTCGAAGCACTCGGACCGTCGTACTCAGACGTGGTGGGTACATTCAGCGCCGGCTGTGCCCGGTAGGTCACGCTGTTTTGGGTACCCGCTGATTCACCCGTGAGCGACGTAAACCACCCCGGAGGAAAGTGTTTCCCGACGTACTGGTCGGCGGGATCGCCGTTGGCGTTGGCGTTGGCGGGTTGGGCGCCCGTGTAACTCGTCACGTCGCCGGCCGGTGCCACCAGGTTTGACGGGTTCGTCACGGGATTAGCGGTACTTGATCCCGGATACCCGCACGCTCCGTCGTCGCGACCGGGAACCGTGTCGGTGACCCCGGGGGTCGTGCCCGTGACGTAGGTCGCCGATCCCACGGGCTGGGCACCGCCGAGGTCTTGGGCGTAGGCCTTCCACGACACACCCGCCGCGTTGTACTGATTAAAAATGGTGGAGACGTCAGTGGGATACGCGCAGCCGTTACTGCCCAACGCAGCGTTCACTCCGCCGTGCACCAACAACTGACCGTAGTTACCGTTTCCCGCTCCGGTCGCGTTCGCCGCCGTCGTGTAGGTGCCGCTCGCGCCCGCCGTCGCGTCCGTATCGGTCGACGTGCCGACCGTTCCCGTCGTGATGATGCCGCTGTTGTTATTGGTCATATTGGCCGACGTGGAACAGTCGTCCTGCACGTCGTACGACGGAGCCTGACCCGATACCAGCGAGATGTAGTTGTCCATGCTGAAGTGGCCGGTTCCGTAGTAGTTCGTCAGCAACGCTCCCTGCGCGGGGAGCGTCTGCCACAGGTAACTGTTCTGATTGAGTCCCGTAAAAATCTCGTCGTACGACTTGTTCTCGAGGATGATGAGCCACACATGTTTGATCGCGCCAACGGGCGTACCCGTAGAGGTGATGACACATTGCGTAGCAAGGGGCGAGCCGCCCTTAGGCGACTCGAGGCTGCTGCCCGCGGGACAGCTTGTCGTTGTTGCGGACGAGGTCGTCGTCCCCACGATCGTCGTCGAAATACCCACACCTGAAACTGTGGCCATCAAGACGGCAACTAGCAGTACAACCGCCCGAGGGCGGAATTTGGTTGAGTGTAAGAGTTTCATAAGGCGCACGGTAACGAGCGCGGGTTATCTGCATCCCTCCGGCACGACACAAGAAAGCAACATTATTGTGATCAGTCCAATCGATCCCGACGCGCTCGAACCACCTCGTCGAAATCTTCACGCTCGGATGCGGGCGAGATGTGCAAGGGGACTGATCAGTTGACGGGTGGTGTCAGCGAGGCACCGAGTGCGCGGATTTTGGCCATATCCGAAGGCGGCACCGATTTTTGAAGCGAAGGGCAGAGTGTGAGGAGCGCTACCGCGTCGACGGCGTTGAAGGTCGTCACGGACATCGGAAGGCCGGTCTGTGCCTCGACGTGCTGAGCGCCGAGGACAACAGACACCATCGCATCGTCGATGTCGCCATCGCGCTTCAAGAATGAACAAAATGCCGATCCGTCGGTGAGGAGCGAGCGAAGGGCCACGTTTCCAGATTTTTTCTCGTAGGCAACGAGGGACGGGTCGACCTCGGTGACCTCAGCCAAGAATTTTCCATCCGCGACGACAGACTCGTCGGACGTTGTGGGCGGCGTCGATGACGACGGAAGGGCCGTGTGTAGCGGGAGCGAAGTCGTCGTTGCGGAGCGCGCAGAACTGTCTGCATTGCGACTCCACACCCATACGCCTGCTACAACCATCGCGACGACGATCAAGCACGCAAAGAGAATCACCCAACGGGGGGGCCGTCGTATGGTCATGGTTCTCGTAATCTATCGGGCCACGGACATCACCAAGTGACGTTTCTACGCGCGTTCAGTGATGCGGGCAGTACTGACGATCGCAACGAATTCACTTTGCGAATGAAGCATCTCCGCGATACGAAACACGCAAGGACGGATTCAAGTTCGTCGGAGCGACAATTTGTTACGCCTTCATGCAAGCGAGCGGGATGGTCAACGACCACGTCCGCGAGTGTTTTCGATTGGACGAAATCGAAGCTCTCCCTAACGCATAATCGGCGAAGGGATACGGACGCAATTACTCCACCTGCGGTTGAGCGGGCTGTCGATGACGTGCAGCAACCACGGCGATGGCCGAGAGACCGACAATGACACCTCCGACCTGCAGCAGCGAAAGAGATTGACCAAGGATCGGAATTGCTAACACCGCCGCGACCAGTGGCGCGAGACAACTGATCGCCGAGGAGATCGACGCGTCCACAAAACGGTGGGCCCAGTTCATCACGAGGTGTCCGCTACCCGGCACGACCGCGAGTAGCACGATCCAGAGCCAGTCACTCACGTGAATTCGGCCAAGCGATTGGCCCGACAGTAAAACGATGGGCGTCGCGCCCAACGCAGCAAATATTGTCACTCCCGCCGTGTACTGCATCGCGTCGTGCATCTCACGCGCGTGCTTCGAGACGAGCCAGTACGCCGAGAAGCTCAACAGTGCGCCCACGGCCAAGAGGTCACCCAGGACGCGGTCATGACCCGCCGCCCCGGGACCGAGGACGGCGACGGAGACTCCCGCCATGGCGAGAATGATCCAGCCAACATCGGCGCGGCTCATACGCTCACCGAAAAGAGGGCGCGCCACGATCAAAACCAACGCTGGCTGAAACGCCCCGATCAGCGACACATCCACGATGCTCGTGAGCCGCACCGCGCTGTAAAACATGGTCATGTCGCCCGCCAAGAAGAGGCCGCCCAACCACGTTGCGCGCAGCGTTGACCACGTGAGACGCTTCCCCAGGGCGTAGGTGATGATGGTCAGGACGACCGCGCCGAGCCACAGGCGATAGAACGCGACGACTAGCCCTGAGGCGAAGGTCAGGGCGGCGAAGATGCCACCGAAGCCCCAGAAGACGGCGGCGACTGCCGATGCGCTCAGTCCGAGAGTCGAACGCTGGGTATCGGAATTAATGAGATATCGAGGGGGTCATAAAACAACGGAGAAGTGGCTACTTCCCTCCCGCTGCGGATTGACCACTGGGCGCACTGCTCGGAAAGTTGAGCGACGAGTGGTGCTGGCCGATGTTCTGCCATCGACTCGTGACCGCCTTACCTCGGGTGTAGAAGCGCACGCCATCGGGACCGTACACGTGCAAGTCGCCGAACAGCGAGCTGTTCCACCCACCGAAGGAGAAGTAAGCGACGGGGACAGGAATGGCGACGTTGATTCCCACCATGCCCGCATCTACTTCCGTTTCGAATCGCTGGGCGGCGCCACCGTCACCGGTAAAGATCGCGGCTCCGTTGCCGTAGCCGTTGCGGTCGATCAGACCCAGCGCATCGTCCAGCGTGTCGACCCTCACGAGGGAGAGCACGGGACCAAAGATCTCGTCGGTGTAAACCTTCATATCTTCCGTGACGTTGTCGATGAGACACGGCCCGAGCCAGAAACCGTTCGGATCACCCGCGATCTTGGGCTCGCGGCCGTCGATGGCCACGCTCGCGCCTTCGCCTTCTCCGATGCCGAGGTACGAAGCGACCTTGTCACGATGCTCTGAAGTAACGAGCGGGCCCATCTCGGACGCCGCATCAGTACCGGGACCGACGGTGAGTCGCGCCACACGAGCCTTGATGCGTTCGACCAATTCGTCACCGCACCCTCCGACCGCCACGAGCACGGACGCGGCCATGCAGCGCTCGCCGGCCGAGCCGAATCCCGCACTTACGGCAGCCTCGGCTGCGTCAGCGAGATCGGCGTCGGGCAAGACGACCATGTGGTTCTTCGCTCCACCGAGGGCCTGGACGCGCTTACCTTCGCGCGCTGCTGTTTCGTAGATGTAGCGAGCGACGGCGGTCGATCCGACGAAACTCACCGCCGCAATGTCGGGGTGAGTGAGAATGCGATCGACCGCGACACGATCACCTTGGACGACGTTGAAGACACCGTTCGGCACTCCCGCTTCGGCGACCAGTTCGGCCAACAATATCGATGCCGAGGGGTCTTTCTCTGACGGCTTCAAGACAAAGGTATTGCCCGTCGCAATCGCGAGAGGGAACATCCACATCGGCACCATGACCGGAAAGTTGAACGGGGTGATTCCCGCGACGACACCGAGTGGTTGGCGCAGCGAATGCACGTTGACGCCCGTCGAAGCGTTCTCGCTGAACTCGCCTTTCAACAGTTGTGCGATGCCGCACGCGAACTCGACAACGTCAAGTCCCCGGGCCACTTCTCCCGCCGCGTCACTCTTCACTTTGCCGTGCTCAGAGACAATGAGATCGCCCAGTTCTCCGGCGTGAGCCACCACGAGTTCGCGCAGAGCGAACAGCGTGGCCGTACGCTTCGCGAGCGACGTCGCACGCCACGCGGGGAACGCGGCCTTGGCCGCTGCGACTGCGGCGTCGACTTCTGCGACGGAGGCGAAATCAACTTCGCCGCTTTGCGCACCGGTCGAGGGATTGAAGACTTTGCCGTGACGCTCCGCGTCGCCGATGAAGGGCTTTCCGTCAATCCAGTGCGTGATGCGTTTCATGAGACCTCTCAATGCTTGAATGTGTCGCCTAAAGGCTCTTTACCCAGTGTGTCAGATCGGCCGATGATCCGGTCGAGAAACCAGGCATTGGAACGTCGCAGATCGGCGGAGGTTTTTAAGCGAAAGCTCCGCGGGCGCGTAGCGACTCGAGGCATTCATCGCTGAGTCCCCAGTGTCGGAGACTTTCAGCCGATTCAATCAACGTCGAAGACTCACCAATAGAGCCCGGTGTCTTCGAGAACCGCGGCGCCGGATTGGGCTGAATAACCGGTTCGAGCGCAAACACGTCGCGCCCGGTGTTGTACGGGTGACGCGCCGCTTCGCGTGGTGACAGCACCGGCGTTACGCAGGCGTCAACATCGGCGAAGACTGCTGTCCACTCGTCGCGTGTCTTCATCACGAAGAGCGAAGCAAAGCGTTCTTTCATGGCGGGCCACTGAGCGCGATCCATTTGGGCCGGCAGATCAGCCGACTCGAGGCCGAGACCTTTAAGTAGCTCGTCGTAGAACTTCGCCTCAACGGCGCCGACCGCCACGTACTTCTGATCGCTCGTCTCGTACACGTCGTAGAAGTGCGCGCCCGTGTCCAAGATATTGACACCGCGCTCTTCGTGCCAGAAGCCCATATTCAGAAACGAGTGCATCATCGTGAGCATCGAGGCCGATCCATCCACCATCGCGGCGTCAACGACCTGACCCTCGCCGGTTGTTCGTGCGGAGATGACGGCGGCGAGCATGCCCATGACCAGAAACATCGCCCCTCCCCCAAAGTCTCCGACGAGATTCATCGGCGCGACGGGTCGTTCTCCCGCGCGACCGAGTGGCCACAGAGCTCCGGAGACCGCGATGTAGTTGATGTCGTGACCGGCGCGTTCGGACAGAGGTCCGCTCTGGCCGTACCCGGTCATTCGCCCGTAGACGAGGCGCGGATTGCGTGACAACAGTTCGCTCGGCCCGAGCCCTAGGCGCTCCATGACGCCCGGACGAAAACCCTCCATCACGGCGTCGGCGCGCTCAGTGAGTTCCAACACGAGTTCGCGTCCCGCATCACTCTTTAAGTCCACGGTAACTGACGATCGAGAGCGAAGTAAGAGATCCTCCGTCGGTCCCTGGGGCGCTGATGCGTTTCCACGCTCGAGTCGCAAGATGTCTGCGCCGAGGTCGGCCATGAGCATTCCCGCGTAGGGTCCGGGACCGATGCTCGCGAATTCAAGAACCTTTAGTCCCGTTAGCGGCCCGCTCACGCAACGAGCCTAATGACGTTGATGGAGTAGAAGAAGGTTCGAGCTCACGCGACGTCCGGCGACTCGTCGTTGAGCTCTCTCAGAACACGTGCTGTCTTGCTGGCGACGAGAGACGCAATCTCGTCGCCGGAGTAGCCCAACTCGGTGAGGATCTCCACGGTGTGTTCGCCGACGAGCGGCGCGTGTCGTCGGACGGACCCGGGTGTCGCGGACATCGTGACGGCGGGAGCAATCTGGCGATAGGCACCTACGACCGGATGAATGGCATCCTCGAGAACCCCGCGGTGCAACGTCGCATCGTTCACAACATCGTCGAGTGACGGAACTGCGCTCGCCGGGATATCGTGCCGGTTGCAGATCTCGAGCCACTCTTCGGTCGTGCGCTCCGCGACGATCTCGGCCAGGTCACCAAAGACTCGATCGGCCTCGAGCAATCGGCTCTTGTGATCGGCGAACCACGGACGCTCCAGCAGGTCCATTCGATCGACCGCGCCGCACAGCGCCGTCCAGTTGGCGTCCGTGTAGGGCATGATCGCGATGTAGCCGTTGAGAGTGCGATGCGGTCCTCGACGCGACGACATAATCCTGCTGTATCCCGCCGGACCACCGGGAATCGTCGCGCGACTGAGATGCTCCACCAGATTGAAGGACAACACGGCGTCGAACATCGGAACTTCCACTCGTTGTCCCTCGCCGGTTCGTTCGCGATGCACTAAAGCGGCGAGCACACCGTACGCAATCGTGAGTCCCACGACTTTGTCGCCAATGAGCGTCGGCATAAATGCGGTCTGGCCGAGAACCTCGTGATTCAACCACGGGAGGCCCGTCATCGCTTGAATGATGTCGTCGTAGGCGGGTCGATCTTCGTCGTCACTGCCGAGGGCAAACCCTTGGGACTGGCAGTAGACCAGGTGTGGCATCGACGCTGACAGTTCTTCGTACGTCAAGCCCAGGCGCGCGAGAGGCGCTGGTCGGATGTTCGTAATGAAGACGTCACACGTCGCGAGAAGTCGCAGAAGTACGTCGCGACCCTCCGGGGACTTGACGTCGAGACCGACCGAGCGCTTGTTGCGATGCAGGTTGAGGGCGATACCCGACAGTTCCGGATCGGGACCGCCGCCCATTACACGGCTGCTGTCGATGACCCCATGTTCGACCTTGATGACGTCGGCGCCGAGGTCCCCGAGCAGTTGACCGGCGTAGGGACCCATGACCACCGCGGCGAGCTCGAGCACGCGAATGCCCGCGAGTGGTCCGGCCACGTTCGTCGTTGAGGCGTCGATCGAGCCGTCAACGGGCGAGGGGGAGTCGGACATACTGTCGTCCTTCCTATCATCGTCGCCGTTGATGCAGCGAATTCGACCTACGAGACGACGGATGCCTCGCTGGCGTCGATAGTTGACCAGTCGCGTTCCTCGAACGACAGTCCTGACAGCAATATCTGCTGGGCACTCAACACGACCGCGTCGACCGACGGCGAGCGCCCCGCCTTCCAAGAAAAAGAGAGCGCGTTCAGGGCCCCGATCAAAAGTTGCTGGGCCACTTTGGGGTCAATGTCGTCTCGTAGCAGCCCCGCTTCTTTCGCCTCGCCGATGAGGCGCGCCCAGACTCGCGCGTACGCACGCTCATCGGGTTGGCAGAGTTCCTGCACTTGGGCCGGCACGTCGCCCGCGATGCGATGTATCCACGCACGGGCGTAGTCCGATTGGCGCACGGACATGCGCAGATGTGCGTCAATGGCGATGGCGAGACGTTCAAGGGGGTCGTCGTCCTCGTGTGCCTTCAACGTGTTCTCGAGGGTCACGCGACAGTGGACGAGTCCTGCGACGAAGACTTCGCTCGCGAGTTCTTCCTTGTTGCTGAAGTGGTAATAGATCGCGGGCGCCTGCACACCGGCGACTTCACCCACGTCGGAAAGCCTCATCCCCGTGAAGCCTTTATCGGCAAGCACGAGCGCGGCGGCGTCGAGGAGGCGGCGTCTCGTGGCGGCGGCTTTTCCGCCCGTTTCAAATGACTTGACGGACGAAGTCTGAGTGTTGGAGGTAGCGACCGTCGAGAGTTTCGCCTTGACCATCTCTACCCACCCTTACGTCTTGTCCCCGATTTACGTCGGGGGCCGCAGTCTATGTAATCTTCATTGCCGTGACCAACATGTCCGGTCGTGGTTTCCGGCATCAAATCTTTGAATCGCGCGTTCGTACATACTTGACACCGGGTTACAACATTTCGCCGGGGTTCGTCGGATCGCTGGACGTCTCCGTGGGTCCGACGTTGTCCGTTTCACGCACTACACGAGCGAAGTTCACGAAGAAATCACGAATGCTTTCCGGCGTGTAGTGGATCTTCTCCGAGTTGACGAAGATCGCTTGACCGATCGATGCAGCCCAACACGAAGTAACGAGCGCGTACGTATCGAGGTCGGGCTTAATCCAACCGAGTGGCTTCGCTGCATCAATTGCTTTGATCCAGCGCTCCACCTGCACTTCCAATCCGGCGCGAAACTCGGTACGGGTCCGATCGTCGGCCCAAATGTCAATGAGAAGTTTTGTGATCTGCCATTGATCGTCGGCCTTTCCGTACGACCACGCGAGCATCACGTTTTCGCCCAACGCCTTCCAAAACGTCGCCTCGTCGCGATCGACGATGGACTTTTCCGCGGTCGTGAGGTACTCGTGTAATGGCCCGATGAGCCGAAAGTAGGTGGAAGCCTGCGCTTCGGCGATCAACTGAGTGCGCGAGTCGAAGTGGTAGTAAATCGTCTGGAGTCCCACTTTGGCTTTCTCCGCAACATCGGCCAAATGAAGGTCGTTGCTTCCGCGCTGGGCCAGCAAAGCTTCGGTGCTCTCAATGATGCGGCGACGCGTCCCACCGACCCCCTTGCCAACCGTCATTTGGTTCTCTACCTCCAACCAGGTATCTCAACTGTGACGGTCCGTCGCTCAAGTCACTCCATGCAATCTAGGGTGCGACCTGTATGTAATGGCATTACATATTTTCGTCGCGAGTTCCTCGGGAGACTTTTTGGGGGTCTCGCGTATGAGTCCCTGACTGGCGGTGAGGGGCCAAGGGGCGCTACGTCGGGATTCTCAGGAACTCAGGATCCGAAATTCCAGCCTTCACCTGCCTCGTAACGATGGATGATGTTCTTAGCTATCAGTATTTTATGAACCTCATCAGGGCCGTCGGCGAGGCGAAGAATGCGCGCCGTTAGGTACATCTGAGCGAGCGGCAGGTCGTTGCTGACCCCCGCGCCGCCCCACACCTGGATCGCTCGGTCGACCACGCGGTGGTACGCCGCCGGCACAAAGACCTTGATCGCCGAGATGGCGGTGCGGGCGTCGGGGTCATTGTTCGCGACCTTCTCGGCGGCGTTGATCGTCATCAGCCGCGCCGACTGCAGGTCCATGAAACTCTCGGCGATGAATCCCTGGACGAACTGCTTCTCTTTCAACAGTCCCCCGTGCACTTCGCGCACGAGGGCCCGCTCGACCATGAGGTCAAAGGCGCGCCACATCTGTCCGATCGAATTCATGCAGTGGTACACCCGTCCGGCACCGAGTCGATCTTGGGCAGCCTGGTGACCTTGACCGACGAGTCCGAGCGTGTTCGCAACGGGGACCCGGACATTCTCGTAGCGAATCTCGCAGTGGTCCGAGGTCGATCCTCCAAAGATGCCGATGCCGCGAACGATGTTGACGCCGGACGTACTCGCGGGCACGATGATCTGACTCATGTGTCCGTTGGCACCCATTTCACCGGTGGGGTCAACGGTGCGACACATGACAATAAAGAAGTTGGCGTCGATGCCGTTCGACGTGAACCACTTGTGACCGTTGATAACCCACTCGTCGCCGTCGCGCACCGCTTCGGTCGTAATGGAGCGCGGATCAGAACCGGCGTGTTCCGGTTCGGTCATCGAAAATCCCGACTCCATCTCGCCCGCGATGAGTGGCAGTAGCCACCTTTGCTTCTGTTCCTCCGTGCCGTACTTCACGAGGATGCTGGCGTTGCCCGAGTTCGGCGCCGCAATGCCAAAGAGTACGTTCGCGCCGACGGCGTAGGCGAGGATCTCGTACATGTAGGCGAGCGACAAGAAGTCGAGTCCCGCACCGCCGTACTCCGCGGGCAAGTGAGGCGCCCATAGCCCGGCTTCGGCGACCTTTGCCTTTACGCTCTCTCGCAGTTCGATGCTCTCGCGTCGCTCGTCCACTCGTTCGTCGTCGACGTGTCCGGCGCCCCGCGACGATCTCCAGAGCACCGCTTCGTTGGGCAGAATCTCGGTGTTGACGAGTTCAGCCGTGCGTCGGCGAACGTCGTTGATCTTGTCGCTGAGCCCGGCAATGGGCGTGACGTTGATGGGCATTCGTGCTCCTTGTTGGTAAGGCCGTCTCTTGATTATCGCCGATCAGGAAAAGCGGCGACCTCTCGATCTGTAATTCGGATATCAGCGGGAAAAGTTGCGCCGATATAGCCTCTCCCTGTGGCCAGCGACGCGACGGGCGAAATAGATCATCTCCCACAAAAGCTGACGCCCGAGTCGCGGATCGTGTCCGGCGTGGTGGGCGTTCTGGCGGTGGCGGCGGGCGTGCTCGCGATCTTCTACAAGAACAACAACGGCGGAAGTATCGCGCTGGTTGCAGTGGGAGCCGCGTTCTTGTTGATGGCCGTCACCGGTTACGGGATTCGGAGTCTGAAAATCGGTCCTAACGAGATCGTCATGGATACCTTGAACGTGGCTCGACAACTGCGACTCCAGGGAGACGACGAGGGAGCGGCGGAAGCGGTCGAATCCTTAATCAGAACGCCGACGCCCCTACTGACTCAGCCCGTGGCCGACACTTCAATGTCCAGAAGTTTTCTGAAATACAACCCCTCTCCAACGGAGACGTATTCGATACCGGAGGACTATGACAACGCGGTCCGCGCGGCACTCAACGCGGAACTCTCGGGACGAGGGTTAGTGCTCCCGGACATGAGCGCGAATACCAGACGATTCGACTTTCTCGTTCGCGCGTCCGAAAAGACGTTCGGGGTCGAGATCAGACTCGGAGACCGGATCCGCTTTGACGCGTTTGCCCAATCGATGAACCTCTTGCTTCAAACCACCGCCACGTCGATTGATGGCGTGTTGGTGGTCGTCAACAGTTCGCCAGAAGCAATCGTCAATCTTCGCGACGTTGCCGGCGGACTGATCCACGCGCCCACGCAGTTTGTAGCGTGGAGAACCAGCGACGACGCACACGTGCTCCTCGAGGCCATTCATCAGTTGGTGGTGGTCTCCAAAGGAAGCTGGTAGTTCAGCGGCGCGACCCGAGAAGAGTCACCTCATCCGCGAGAGCGCGCGGGATCGCGACACGCTGCGCCTGCCCGCCCGAGAGCTCGTGCGGAAAGCGAGTGGCGAAGCGTCACGTGAGACCAACCATCGCAGGCGATTGACGACGTCCGCGAAAGACTGCGCGCCAAACTCTGAGCAGATTCTCATCGACACGACTCGCTTCACGAGTGTCGTGCGCCCCGGGGCACACGACCGACGCGGCTTCTAGGATGACGCG
This sequence comes from Acidimicrobiaceae bacterium, assembly GCA_003142095.1. Classification (GTDB taxonomy): domain Bacteria; phylum Actinomycetota; class Acidimicrobiia; order Acidimicrobiales; family RAAP-2; genus RAAP-2. The sequence goes on from PLON01000016.1 coordinate 118,703, forward strand.
AAGGACGACTCATGAACTCAGACCATCTCCTCGTCAGCGTCCCGGACGCAAACCTCGCGAGTGCTCTCGGCGACATCGATGGCGTGGAGATCGTGGTCTGGGATATGTCCGGACCGCCGCCCGTATCCGTGATCGATCTCGTGGTTTCTCCCTATCTCGGACCGATCACGTGGACCACGCAGTTGGCGGGAGTTACAACGCGGCTCGTGCAGAGCCCGTCCATTGGCTACGACGGCATGACGGAGGCCCTCCCTGCAGGGATCGTCTACGCCAACGCCGCTTCGGTGCACGAGACCTCAACCGCGGAACTGACTCTGGCCCTCATCTTGGCGTCACAACGAGGGATACCGGACTTTGTGCGCGCGGCCGAGCGCGGACACTGGGCCCCCGCGTGGCATCAGAGTCTCGCTGACCGTCAAGTTCTTCTCGTCGGATACGGCGGCGTCGGCAAGGCCATCGCCGAGCGGCTTCGACCGTTCGAGGTCACCCTCACTCGGGTCGCGCACACCGCGCGTTCCGACGAAGACGGCGAGATCTTCGCGGTCAGTTCACTTCCCGATCTCCTCCCCACGGCCGACGTCGTCATCGTCGTTGTCCCGCTCAGCGAGAGCACGACGCACCTCGTCGACGACGACTTCCTTTCACGAATGCGCGACAACAGTCTGCTCGTCAATGTGTCGCGTGGTCGGGTCGCGGACACCGAGGCACTGTTGAAGCACGCGAGCTCGGGGCGACTGCGGCTCGCGCTTGACGTCACCGATCCGGAGCCCCTGCCCGAGGGACACCCGCTCTTCGCACTCGAGAACGTACTCATCTCACCGCACGTCGGGGGCGCATCGAGCGCGGGGTCGCCACGACTGGTGCGACTCATCACGGAGCAGATCGAAAGACTGCGTCGCGGCGACGAGCCGCTCAACGTCGTCTTACGGACCTAACGGCCGATGAGACCCGAGCGGCACGCTCACCACAATGAACTCGCAACGGAGCTCCGAGGTTGGTTCACGAACTCCGCTCCAGAAATTGACTACTTCGTCACTCGCCACTGGTTCGGTTATCTCGCCAACTCCGCCGGTCCCGCAGGGCCGCGGCTCATACTGGAACTTGACGAACCGAGTCAAGTGGCCAGAGCACTTGACGAAGCGAGGAGCCAGTGCGCCAACGGTGATATCACGATCTGGATTGACGATCACTCGCGCCACCAGATCCTTGACGGCACGCTACGCGACCTCGGATGTCGTCCCATAAAGGCGACGACTCACATCGCTCTCGTTGGAAAACTGATGTCCGCCGGCGCCACCGACCTCGTGTTCGAAACCACGGGACGGGATGACCTCGAGATCTGGGCTGACACGAAGATTCGCGCATTCGACAACACTGACGCCGTACCGAGTGCGGAACGACTCAACGCGGAAATCGCCGTTCGAAGTACAGAACTGGCGCTGTCGAGACTCACGCTCGCTCGCCTCGACGGTGAACCGGTGGGCGTCAGCGCTTTCTATGCCGGCTCTGATCAACTTCTCTTTAACGTGGGCACACGTGTCCCTTTCCGTCACCGCGGCGTGGCCCAGGCGATGCTGTCTCACTGGGTTAACGGGGGCCTCGCTAGCGGCTGTCGCTCGTTGATCATTAACGCGGATGATCCGGGCGCTCCCCAGATGCTGTATCGACATATGGGCTTCGTCGACGAGATCTATTGGTATCAGCGTTACGAACTAACCAACTCGTAACCGAGTTCGAAGCCGGTTACAGCTTCAGGTACATGACGTGCAGGCCCACGAGACCGTGCTTCGCGGAGTCGAAGGCCTCGGGAATCGTCGCCAGGATCTCAAATCCGAGGCCCTGCCAGAGGTGCACGGCGCCGACGTTGGTCTCAACGACCGCGTTGAACTGAATTGCAACATAACCCTCGTCACGAGCCCGAGCAATAACGTCGACGCCAAGAGCCCGACCGATACCGCGACCGTGCGAATTGGGGTCCACCATGAAACTCGCGGTCGCCACGTGTGCGCCGCGGCCCGGGCGATTGGGTCCCATTTTCGCCGAACCCACGATGCGCCCCTCGTCCACGGCGACGATCACCCGACTCGGCGGACTCTCCATCCAGAGAGATCTCGCGTCGTCCGACGTGAGATTCGCCGAGTAAGCGTACGTCTCTCCCGCCGCAATGATGGCGGAGAAAATCGGAAAGAACGAGGGCCAATCGTCTTCTGTCGCCTCACGAATGTTCATGAATCGACAGCGTACTGTGAGCACGTGGATAAATGGCTAGAGACAAACCGTGCGAACTGGAACGATCGCGTCGGCGTTCACGTCACGTCACGCTTCTACGACGTCGACGGATGGCTGCGCGACGAACCCGGTCCCACTCCTCTTGAGCACAGCGCTCTTGGCAACGTCGAAGGACTCTCACTTGTGCACCTGCAATGTCATTTCGGGATGGACACGCTGCGCTGGGCACGCGTCGGCGCGACCGTCACGGGCGTCGATTTTTCGCCCGCCGCCATCGCCGAAGCAACAGCCCTCGCTAAAAGGGCAGGACTTAATGTTCGCTCCCGATTCGTCTGCGCCAACGTGTACGACGCGCCCGAGACTCTCGAAGGTCAAAAATTCGATGTGGTCTACGTGAGTCTGGGCTCTCTCTGTTGGTTGCCGAATATCGAGATGTGGGCCGAGGTCGTAGCGAAACTTCTCCGCCCGGGAGGTCGCCTCTACCTGCACGACGTGCATCCGCTGTCGAACTGTCTCGACGACGGGGGCGAACGTTTCGCATTCAGCTATTTCGAAGCCGCGGAACCGCTCACGTTCGACAGCGACGAAACGTATACCGATGGTGGCGCGGTCACGAATACGACAACCTACGAGTGGAATCACTCCCTCGCCGAACTATTTGGCGCACTGCGCGAAAGCGGCCTCGTGCTCGACGCATTCGACGAACTCGACTGGACCGTGTGGCCACAGTTTCCTTGGCTTGTGGAATCCAGCGAGGGGACCTGGACGATCCCGACCGACAGGCCGGGTATGCCGCTCGCCTTCACTCTCGTAGCGCACCTATCCGACTAGTCATTTCGACAGTGTCTATGACACGCGGTCTCGGACCCAGATGAATCCTTTGCCAGTGTGGCCGGGAGTCTCTAAGGGACGATCTTCAATGGCGAGCAGTCGAAAACCGATCTTCGGGGGCACCGAGGCGCTCGCCGCGTTGGCCTGATCCATACGGATCTTCACACGTTCGACGGTTAAGCAGCGAAATGCGGCGTCGGCCAGTGCCTTGGCGGCACTCGTCGCGTAGCCGCGACCGGCGCGATCTGTACGCACCCAGTAACCAATCTCCGGACACTCGGGATCGTCCTTTAAATGCATGCCCGACGAACCCACGATGTCGCCGGTCGCTTTTTCGACGAGGACGTAGCTCCAGTCCTGATCATCGTCAAAGAGCGTCTGAGCTAACTCCAGAAATTCTGACACCGCCTCGTGCGTTGGCCTCTCGTGAGCCCAAATCATCCACTGGTGGAGCTCGTCGAAACTCGCGATCGACGCGTCGTAAATTGCGTCAGCCATCTCGGGACGTGTTCTTTGAAGTTCGATCTCACCGGCGTCAAGTCGATCTGGTAGCAAAGCCACAGAGACAGTATGGAACACGTGAGATTGTCATTCCACGCGACACGCCGGCGTAAGCGACCGACCTTCGCGGTCTTCGCGATCGTAACGTGATCGCATAGACGGCGGGACGCATCTTCTCTTTGCGGGTCGTCCTTCCTACACACGGCTTGTCGACGAGAGAGATCTTTCGCGCGCTATGACAACATGGTGAGCGTGGATGCGCAGCGCACAATCTTTCGAGGCTTTGATGGCATCAACCTCGTCGCCGATGTCCGAGGCGATACCGACGCCTGGCCGGTCCTCTTCCTTCATGGCGGTGGTCAAACCCGTCACGCCTGGGGAAAGACCGCCGAACTGGTCGCCGAGCGCGGGTGGCGCACGATCTCACTCGATCAGCGCGGTCACGGCGAGAGCGACTGGGCGAAGAACGGCGACTACTCCTTTACTGCCTTTTGCGCCGATTGCATCGCCGTCGTCGATCAACTGGAGAAACCGCCCGTCTTGGTCGGCGCGTCCCTCGGCGGTATGGCGGCCATGCTCGCCGAAGGCACGAGCGATCGCGAAGTGTCCAGCGGACTGGTCTTAGTGGACATCGCACCGAAATCGAATCCGGAGGGCATCAAGAAGATTCAGGACTTCATGCGCTCTGGCGTCAACGGCTTCGACTCGCTCGAGGACGCCGCCGCGGCCATCGCCGCGTACACGCCTCAGCGCAAACGCAAGACGAACCCCGAAGGTCTCATGAAGGTGCTGCGCGAGCGCGACGGCAAGTGGTACTGGCACTGGGACCCCAAGGTCATCATGCAAGATCGCACCGAAGTCGTGGCCAATCGATTCCTCGGACTGCTCGACGTAGCGATGGGCAACATTCTCGTGCCGACAATGGTCGTGCGAGGAGAACTGAGCGACGTCGTCACCCAAGCGGGGATCGATCTGTTGGTCTCTCGATTACCGGACATCACGGTCGTCGAAGTCGCGGGTGCCGCACACATGATCGCGGGCGATCAGAACGACGAGTTCACCAATGCCGTGAATATCTTTCTCGACGATCGGATCCGCCCGCTCGTCTCAAAGCGGTCGTGAGGTTCGAGCGTCAGCAGTTGAGCTGATCGCCGCCGGTTTCATCGTTCACGACAGCCCGCTCCGCCACCGCGAGATATAGAGGATCGCCCGTATCGGCGTTCAAGCGACGCGACGAAAACACGATTTTGGCGACATGCTCGTCGTCGCTGAACCCGGCTCGCGCCGCGACGGCGGACTCGTCGAGAGTCGATTTGTCAGTCATCTCGCTGAGTCGGTTCGCGGACCATATCGCTGGCGCACCAATGGAGAGATACGCCGCCGCGAGCGCTTGGAACGTCGCTCGATCCAACCGCTCGACGTCGTTCACGTAGGGCCGAAGACGCGAGATCGCTTCCAGTCCCGTGACACCGTGCAAGGCCGTGAAGTCGTCGGTGCTCGCGTACAATCGCAACGCCGCAGCCGCCAGACGATCGGGCGTTTTCTCGTCCACAACCAGCGACGCCGCGACGTTCGCGAACTGCGGATGGTCGGCAATGAGACGCATGCGTGCCCCGATGTTCCGGGCTGACCCTTCAATACCCCACGAAGATTCGGTCGCAAGTACTCCGAGGAGACTCCCGGGGTCGTCGCTCGTCGCCGTGCCGTCGTCGAGTGGACCGAGGGTCATCGCGGTTGACGCAAGATACGCGAGTCCCCTGCTGACTCGCGACGGTGACGCAACGTCGAGTGCGTAGGCCAGGCGAATGACGCCGTGAAAGGCCGCACCAGAGACGCCGTCCACGAGAGCGTCGAGATGGGATCGCAACGTCTCTTCGACGCCGTGCTCATCGATCTCCCGATCGAAATAGTCCACGAGGTCGACGTAGGCATGGCTCTCTCCGATGGCACTACGCCACGTGGCTTTTGTGAGGTGACGCTCCGACTCGCCGGTCGCTACCAGCCGTCGCCGATATTTCGCCGTGAAACGCTCGAGCTCACTGCGCGTTGCCCCGAGCCCGGCCTTAGCGACGAGCGCCATGGGCAAGTGATTAGTAAGGCCGTTCGACGTCGTCGCGTCAAAGTCGAGTTCCTCATCGATCAACTTGCCGAGCGCGTCGTTCGAGAGAATTTCCGTCATGTGCGGAGCGTACGGGCGAGCGCCTACGACGATGCAACCCGCGCACAATTGATGCGAATCATGCGTCACCGCTCTAACTGGTTACCGCGATCTCTCTTTCGAACTAGATCAAGAGCGAGCTCGCGCCATTTCTCCACTTCTGCCATGAGAGCTCGATATTGCGAATCCTTCAAATTGAATTCCGATGGATCCAATAACGACGCACGTCTCGCCATGTCAGCAAATACCCCAACGTCGAACCCGCGATCCTTCTGCGCGGCAAAGACGAAGAGATCCTCAAGATAGAAAAACTGCTCAAGTGCGTAGAGATCCACGAAGTCGCGAGCTTCTGCTCGCCCAAACACCGCCAACACTTTGTCAACCGCTAACTCTTTACTCGCCAACACGGGGGAGAACTCACCTTGCTCAAGAGGAAAGAGCCGACTATCCAATCCGAAATCGACTTCAGTCTCGGATTCCAGTCCTCGCACAACGATGCGCGCAAACCGTGGTGACGAACGTCGAATATCGACTTCAAGACCCTCTCGTTGCAAGGCCGACACAACCATCGGAAATTTCTCAGCTAGCGCCGACTCAGACGATCCGAAGAAATCCAAGTCGTTGGTTCGCCGGTCAACCAATCCCTGCGAAATGAGGGCTGCACCGCCGGCGAGCGCGAAGTCAGAGCCCATTAGCGACTCCGCAACCAGTGCGGCGATCTTCTCCTGCAGTGGTGTGAGCACGCCTACTGGATGCTGCCGAGTTGTTGATACCTACTTTCCCATGCCTGGCGAACGTGTCGGGGCAGAAAAAGTTGATGCCATGAGGATCGAAGATCGTCAAAGCGCACATAGAAGCGAACATCGTCTTCATCGCCCTCCGACAATACGAGCTCATAGACACGCATGCGGTCCTTTGGACTTCGAAGATTGAAGATGCGCTTCGGCTCCGACCACCAAATATGAATCGGGAGCTCAACTTCGCCTTGAGCTTTCGTATCATTAGACGTGTCAAACCCCGGAGGGATCGCGACGGGTCGAGAAGCTGGACCCAAAGTAGACGAACGAGAAATAACCACGTCCATAGCCTACGGACCATTGGTGACAATGCCAGAGCATCCCAATCCTTGCTGAATGAGAGAGGGCCTATGCAGGTGTGTATCGAACCTTCTAAGCCCTACCACGAAAGCTACCGTCACCAGCAAAGCGTGCGGGTCGTTAACTGTCTCGCGAGAGAAGGTCATGGAGGCGTGAAGCCACTTTGGACCGTTCCGCAGAATCGTTCATCACCGTTTGGTACGCGAGGTGTTCCACACCAATGTGGAGCTCGTAACACCTCAGGCGATCGTAGAAGTTCGTTACGTCGACACCAATTCTCTGATGGTGAGATCGCACGCGCCCGCCCAGGTCCAGTTTGCTCAGGCCCGTCATCCACGGCGCCCAGAACGTAAACCAGGCGACGTCGTAGAGATAGTCGCCGTAGACGGAGCAACCCCAGTCGTATACCGCCGTCACCTCACACTCGTCATCCATGAGCACGTTGCGATTGAGGAGGTCCCTGTGAACCACGTGCAGTTTGGCGGGAACATCGGCGACGAGGGCCAGCATTTCCCGCACAGAATGCGTACAGAGAGCCTCGATCTCTGGCGCCGTCGCCAACTCTTCGCGCCAACCGCCGACACGCTCATTCCCGTCATCTTCGATCGACGTCGTGAGCCACTCGCGCCACGAAAGATGCGAGTCGTCGCCGGGCCACCGCGCAGACGAGTTTTGGTCCACTGGCACCTCTCGCAACGCGTCAAGAAGTCGCAGAACCCCCGACGCCAACGGCTCGGATTTGTCGACTCCGATCGACTCCAAGAAGCGTCCCGCGTGTCGCTCGGAGATGGCGAAGGCTCCCCCAAACGCGGGTCCGATGTCGAGTACTCGAGGTATTGGCAAACCGGGACGCTCAAAGGCCACCGCGAGTCTGTCCATTTCGAAATCCTCGCGGTACTTCCCGAAGCGCGCGACGAGGGTGCGACCATCATGATCAAACGCGAAGGCCCTCGACCAGTCCCCGGCACCGAGGAGCGCGACGTTGGCCACTCCGTCGCCGAAGTGACCGTTGAGGAACGCCTTCACGCTGTCCTCGGTAATGTCGATCTCCGCCACGTCTTCAAACTATCGAGCAAAATGGTGAAAATTCGGTCCTGACGGGCGATGTCGCCCGCGAGATAATTAGTCTGCGGGTGAGGAGGCAATGTGGTGCGCGAGCGACGAGACGTTTTTGGCGAAGCGGTGAACGAGTACGCGAACGCCCGTCCGGGCTACCCCGACGACATGATCGACGATGTTCTCTCCTACGCGGATCCGGTGTCAGAAATTCTGGAGGTCGGCGCGGGCACCGGCAAAGCCACGGTCTCTTTCGCGGCGCGCGGCATCGCCATGACGTGTCTCGAGCCCGACCCGCGCATGGCGGCGCGTTTGGCCAAGGAGTGCGCCTCGTTCCCTCACGTGACGATCGAGGTCACTCGACTCGAGAACTACTCGCGACCTCTCGCCTTTGACGCACTGATCGCCGCGCAGTCGTGGCACTGGGTCGACCCGGCGCGACGCTGGGACCTCGCCCACGAGGCCCTTCGTAATGGCGGCACTATTGCGTTGTTCTGGAACAAATACATCGTGGCCGATGATGAAACGCGGCGTGCGCTCCAGGAGATTGACGAGCGCTACGGCGTCGTAAACGCCGGGAACGGAGTGACGTCCAAAGAGAACGAAGGCGAGATCGAACTGGAAGAAGGTTGGCCCGCGTACGATCTCGCGAGCGACGCGCGCTTCGAAGACCTGGTGAGTCGTCGTTACCGACGACACCTCGACTACGACACTGCGACGTACATGGATCTGCTCGCCTCAACCTCGGGCTATCGAATCCTGGCAGATACCGATCGCGACCATCTCTTTGACGAGGTCACCCGACTTCTCGATCGCCGCAGCGAACCGCTCACGTTGAACATCGTGACCGATCTCTTCCTCGGTCGCACCGCGTCGCCGACTAGTTCCCCTTCAGATACCGAGTAAAGAAGTCAGTGATGCGCTGGCGCGCGTCGTTCGCCGACGCCTCGTCCGCGTGGATGCCGAGCAGCCGACCCGCGACAGCGATGAACGCGGCGGTCTTGCCGTCGTGGTCGTTCAAGAAACCATGGCCCGCGTCGGGATATTCCTTCACGTCGTGTGCCACGCCATTCACCGTGAGAGCACGGTCGAGTTTCGCCGCTTGGCCCTTGAGTCGACGATCTTTTGCGCCGTAGCTGGCGACGACGGGACACGCACCTCGTAGCACCGTCTCGGCGTCGTCGGGTACATCGCCGTAATTGACGCTGGAGACGACGTAGCGATGATCGGGCGCGAGGAGTAGAGAAAATCCGCCGCCCATGCAGTAGCCAATGATCCCGACGCGCCCGGTGCAACTCTCGTCGCCTATGAGGTGCGCCCGTGCCGCGTCAATGGCGTCGAAGGTCGGACCGCGGCGCGCTCTCAGATCCATCACGATCGAACGGAGGCACGAGAACTTTCCGGCTCGCGAGTAGAGATCAGGACCGAGAGCGAGGAAGCCTTCGCTCGCAAGCCACTCACACTGGCGACGCAGGTCGTTGGTCAAGCCAAAGACGTCGTGGATAACAATGACGCCCGGCCACGGACCCGGGCCGGTCGGGTGAGCCAGGTAGCCGCGAACCTGCTCGCGCCCCGAGGAAAAGGTGACGTCCAAAACAACTCCTTCCCAACATACTTTCGCCCCTGATGGTACGGGGTCTGGCGCTGGTCACGAGAATGAGCGCACCCGGTAACTTAGTTGTATGCCGAAAGCAACTTCTCATCCCACTTGTGATGCGGTGGCTCTTTCGGACGACGAACTCAGGCGCGTGGCGTCGAGCATGTCGATTCTCTCTCGCTCCTTCACGCTATCGCGTCCGCACGAACACCTCCTGAAAGAAGCGGGCGTGCGACTCGATCGTGCAGGGTCGGCCCTGCTCTTCAAACTGCGTGCGCACGGCGAGTCGGCCCGCGTGAGCGACCTGGCCGAACTTCTCGGCGTCGACACCCCCGCCGTCACCCGCAAGGTTCAACAGCTCGAACGACTCGGCTACGTCGCCAGCTCGCCCGACGCCGACGACAAGCGCGCCAAGCGCATCGCTCTCACGAAGTCCGGAGAGAAGACTCTCGAGCGCATCACGCTCGCCGTCAATCATCGATTATCTCGACTCTTTGAGGGCTGGACCACGGAAGAAGTGGCTATCTTCTCATCGTCACTCGACAAGTTCGCGCACGCGTTAACAAATGAAATGGAGAATGAACGTGACTGATGACCTCGACGTTGCCGCCGTCGCCGCACCCGAGGAACACGAGTTCTCGAAGGAGGAGCACCGCCGAATTCTGGTGATCCTCTTTGCGCTGATGCTCGGAATGTTTCTCGCCGCGTTGGACCAGACCATCGTGGCGACCGCTCTTCCCACCATCGCCGGTGACCTCCATGGTCTCAATCACCTCTCCTGGGTGGTCACGGCCTACTTGATCACGTCGACGATCACTCTGCCGCTCTGGGGCAAGTTCGGCGACCTCTACGGCCGTAAGAAGTTCTTCCAGATCGCGATCGTCATCTTCTTGGTCGGCTCGATTCTGTCCGGTCTCTCTCAGAACATGCTCGAACTCATTTTGTGCCGCGCCGTGCAGGGCGCCGGGGCCGGTGGGTTGATGGTCGGATCGCAAGCGATCATCGGTGACGTCATTCCCCCTCGCCAACGTGGCCGCTACATGGGCTACTTCGGCGCCGTCTTCGGCCTCTCGAGCATCCTCGGCCCACTCGCCGGTGGATTCTTCACTCAGCACGTCTCGTGGCGCTGGATCTTTTACATCAACGTCCCGATCGGCATCGTGGCGCTCTTCACAATCGCGGCGGTACTGCACATTCCTACGCACAAGATGCACCACAAGGTCGACTGGTGGGGCACCGCTCTACTGTCCGGCGGCGTGGTTGGATGGATCCTTCTGACAACCTTGGGTGGCACTACGGGCTGGGCCTGGGGCTCTCCGACGATCATCGGCTTGGGCATCATCAGCACCGTGGCGATCATCATCTTCTGCTTCGTGGAAACGAAGGTGGCCGAGCCCATCATCCCGCTCGGGCTCTTTCGCAATCGCACGTTCTCGGTCGCCTCGGCGGTCAGTTTCGCAATCGGTTTCACGATGTTCGGCTCGATCGTCTACCTCCCGCTCTACCTCCAGATCGTGCACGGCGCCACGCCGACGCTGTCGGGCCTCGAGCTCCTGCCAATGGTGGGCGGCATGCTCATCACCTTCATCGTGAGCGGCCGGCTCGTCTCTCGTACCGGCCGCTACAAGATCTTTCCGATCATCGGCCTCGCTGTCACGACCGTGGGTCTCGTCTTCTTGGCCCAACTAGGTCCCCACACGTCCTTTGGCTACGCGGCGATCGCCATGTTCGTCGTCGGCCTCGGTCTCGGTCTCGTCATGCAGGTCCTCGTGGTCGCGGTCCAAAACTCGGTGCCGCACTCCCAACTCGGGACCGCGACAGCAACGGCGACGTTCTTCCGCACCATTGGTGGCGCCTTCGGCGTCGCCATTCTGGGCGCCGTCTTCAACAGCCAACTGCTGAGCAACCTGCGCGCGACCGCGCCGCCGGCGCTGATGAAGTTGATCGGCGGGGGCGACATCTCGGAGAACCCGGCCCAGATCGCCAAGTTGCCCCCGGCCGCGAGAGAACTCGTCATTAACGCGTTCAGCCACACGTTGCAGACCGTCTTTGTCGTGAGCATCCCCTTCGCCGTGGTGGCCTTCATTATCGCCTTCTTCATGAAAGAGATTCCCCTTCGCCATCAGGCTCACACTTCTACGACAAGCGAGGATTCGGTACCGGCCGAACTCCCGGGCTTCTAGTTAGTCCTTGATCATCGAGAGGACGTCCGCCTCGGACCACGCGCCGGGCGGGCGTCGCTCGCGAGCCAACTCATTCGCCAGTCGTTGCAACAGAGTGTTCGCGGGCGTCGCAACGCCGTGCAGGCGCCCGCGCAACACGATCTCACCGGTCAGGTAATCCGTCTCGATACTCCCGGTCGCGCGCGCCAGGCTCTGCCACGATGACCCGCCGCCTCGCGTGTCGCCGCGGGGACCGGAGTCCAACAGCGTTCCGCGTCTCGCCATATCTTCGTCGCGGTCTACGTAGTCAATGCCGGCGGCGTGCAGTACCGCGACGCCTTCCTCGCGAACGCGACGAGTGAGTTCTTTCGCGGGGTCCTCGTTTCCGCACACTGCTTGCACGGCGTTGCCGAGGTTCATAAGCAACTTGCCCCACTTCCAGCGAGCAATGTCGCTACGCGCGACTGAATCGAACGTCGAGGCACTGAGGGTTCTCGCTATCTCGCGCGCGCGGTCGTCGATCCCATCGGGCCAGCACCCAAGGTCGAGCAAGCCCGTAATCGGAACCGAGCTAGCGCGCACCACGCCCGGTGTGAGGTGCAACGCCGGCAACATGACGCAGAGACCATACACTTGTGCGAACTTTCTGAGAGCGAGTCGTTCGTTCTCGACACCGTTCTGCGCACAGACAACAGCGATCTCGGGCGGCGCGAATCGCGAAAGATCTTCAAGCACGCCAATCGTGTCGTTACTCTTCACGGTCACGATCACGACGTCGTCGCCGGTCAGAGCAATTTCACGCGCGTTGCGAACCACCGACACGGGAAGTATTGTCTCTTCCTCTCTCGTTTCCAATCGCAGACCACGCGAGGCCAGCGCTTCGTAATTGTCGCCGCGTGCCACGAAGGTGACGTCGCTTCCGTTCTGGACGAGGCGCGCGCCCATCACACCGCCAATCGCTCCCGTTCCGTAGATCACCAGCCGCACGTACACGCTCCTTCGTCCTGTCGATCAGTGACTTCTCGGACGGCTGAAGCCGACCGCTTCTTCTCAGGCCGCTGACGCGACCAGAAGGGCCAGCCCCGCCCCGAGGATGTTGCGAGCAGCGTTGATGTCGGCGTGGGCCTCATGCCCGCAATCTTGACATCGAAACTCCGTCTGGTTGACGCGATTACCAGCCAGTTGGGTTCACGCTCACCACTGTTCGCCCAGCTTCTTCCGCTTTGGCTTCCAGGATCGAGCGGCGACACACTGAAAAACGCTGCGAAAGAAACGTGGCGATTCACCGATCTCTGCCCACTTTGTCAAGGTAGCGGCGAGCACCCGCAGTCGTTCTCAAGTAGACAACCTCGAGGTGACCGTCAAAGCGTTGCAGCGCCGCGTCGAGTTTTGGCCGACCATTGTACGGAAACTCCCACAACCATCGTAGGAACGTAACGTCGAAGTGTTCGGGACAGCCCAGTGCTTGCGTATCGCGATGCCAGTTCAGCGCGACGCGCTTCAACGCGCGGTAGATACACACGCGCCGCGGAAACGCCAACACGATCACCGTGTCGGCTCGCGCGAAACGCACGTCGAAGGTATTCGAATAATTCCCTTGATGATCCATCGTTCTTGCGCGACCAGTGCGCTTTGGGCCACGACCCATTCGTCACGCGGCGTCTCCACCCAACCGGGATGCCAGTAGTGCTCATCGAGGTGTACGACGGGCAGTTCGGTCACGCGACCGAGAGTTCGCGCGAACGTCGACTTACCGGCGCCGCCCGATCCCACCACCGCCACTCGCTGCACCGATTCAACATAGTTTCCGTCGCTCCACCCGACATACGAGCGCCAGTACGTGACTTACTTTCATAAGAACGCTAAAGACGAGTTACTCGAATATATTGAACCAATAGCAACCGACGCCCCGTCTCCTTCAACGTCTCACCCAATCCGAACCGTTATTGCGGTCGTTGTTGCGGGTCTGAGTCTCTACGTCCTCATGCCGGGACTCGTTCACGTCATCTCGTCGTGGCCACGACTGTTGACACTCGAGCCGTGGTGGCTCCTCGTCGCCTTCGTCGCAGAAGCGTCGAGCTTCCTCTGTCAGATGGGTCTGCTTCGACTCGTGCTGCGCACCAAGAACTGGTTCGGGGTAACGACCGCCTTCCTCGCGGGCAACGCAGTCACCAACACCTTGCCCGGCGGCGACGCGGTCGGCGCGAGTGTTCAATACCGCATGCTCGCGGGCACCGGCATCGACACGGTCCAAGCGGCCAGCGGTCTTGCCGTCAGTTCAATTATCAGCGTCGGCGCGCTCTTCGCGTTACCGATCTTCGCCCTACCGGTCATCGTCGGTGGTGAGGCCGTGAGCGCCGGACTCGTGCACACGGGAGAACTCGGCGCGATCGGCTTTCTGCTCATCTTGGCGTTCGGAGTCATCGTGTTGACCACCGATAAGACGCTGATGACTGTCGCGAAGTTCGTGGAGTGGATCTTGAAGAAACTTCCGCATCTCAAGAACCGTGAATCAACGTCTCAAGAACTCGGGCAGCGACTTCTGGCCGAACGTGACCAGGTGAGAGCCGATCTCGGAAAGAACTGGTGGAAAGCCGTCCTCTTGGTCGCGGGACGCATCGGCTTCGACTTCGGGAGCCTCTTGGCGGTGCTTCGCGCCACGGGGACCCGGCCCAAGCCGGCTCTCGTACTCCTCGCCTACGCCGCCACCGCGGTGCTCGCGTTACTTCCCCTCACCCCCGGTGGCCTCGGCATCGTCGAAGCAAGTCTGAGTGGTCTCCTCGTACTCGCGAACGTGCCGAGCGCGAACGCGGTGGTCGCCACCCTGGCCTTTCGCTTGGGTTCGTACTGGCTACCAACCATCGCGGGCGGCGTCTGTTACGTCCTCTACCGGCGCCGTTACGGACCGTTGCGACAAATCGAAAAAGTCGCGTAGAGCCACGACTGATTTTTTCGCGGCAGTAGCGTGAACGGTTAAAGCGAAAGGAGGGTGATGTCTCTCGGATCAACGGGCAACGACGGTGTCCCCTCTCGACGTTCGATCTTGGTCAAACGCGCGGAGGCACGCGGCGTACCGCTGTTGACGATTCTCGTCACGATCGGCGTCATTGTCTTGGTCTACTTCGCCGGCAAACTCCTCTACCGCTTGCGTGACATTCTGTTACTAATGGTCGTTGGTGGATTCATCGCCTTGATTTTGAACCCTCTCGTGGTTTTCTTGCAGCACTGGAAGATCGCTCGGCGCGGCTTCGCCGTGTTGATCGTGATGAGCTTCGCGGTGCTTGTCTTTATCGGACTGGCCTTCGCCTTTGGCTATCCGCTCGTGAACTCTGTCACTCACTTCGCGAACGACCTGCCCACGTACGTAAAACAGGCCGAGCACAACCGCGGGCCGATCGGCCACCTGATGCACCGCTATCACGTGGAGAAATGGCTGAAAAAGAACTCCTCGAAACTCATCTCCTTCGCGAAGGGGTTGAGTAAGCCAGCTCTCGCCATTGGCAAGGGCGCCGCAACCTTGGTGTTGGCGCTCGTCACGTTGTTTGCCTTCGTTGTCCTGGTGCTCCTCGAGAGCCCCAAGATCCGTCGTTTCGGGCTCGCCAACTTGGCGCCCGCCAAGAGCAGCTGGGTGTCGCGGGTGGGCGCCGAAGTGTCGAAAGTGGCCCTCGGCTACATGATCGGCAGCGCGGTGATGTCGGTTCTCGCGGGCGCCGTCATCTTTGTTACCTTGCTCTGTCTCTCCGTACCCTTCGCCGTTCTCTTTGGTCTGTGGGTCGCGCTCGTCGACTTTCTTCCCCAGATCGGCGGCGCGTTGGCGGGTATTCCGGTCGTCTTGTTCGCCCTCGTTCACTCGGTAACGGCGGGCGTGGTGACGTTCATCGTCTTCATGATTTACACGCAGTTAGAGAATCACGTGCTGCGCCCCGTAATCATGAGCCGATCGGTCAAGATCAACGCGCTGACGGTCTTCATCGCCATCTTGGTCGGCGCCGAGGTCGGTTCGTGGGTGGCGGGCATCTTCGGTGGTTTCATTGGCGTGCTGCTCGCCGTACCGGCCGCGGCCACAATTCACGTAGTCTCGCGAGAGGTATGGAACCTGTCGAAATCGCCCGCCGGCTTCGTCGTCAGCACGGCCAACGAAGACGACCCGTCCGCCTCCGAATAGCCGAAAAGAAAATCCCCTCACGATGATCGCCGACGATCACGTACCCGCGTCCGTACGCGAAAACTCAATAACGAGAGCGCGCGCGTTAATCGACGTCTCGGCCCGGCCCGCCACGCGTCAAGAGCGGGTGACGAGAAAGAACCTGCGACGACTCTTTAGTGACCCGCGCGCCGTCGATGTGACAATTACCCTGACCGACGAAGTGATGCGCTTTCACACGTCCGAGAGCGCGACGGCCGCTCTTCGCGACGCGGCGGCGAAGACCTCGACGAAGGGATTCGGTCTCGTCAACATGGCCGGTCTGCGGACGCTGGCCTGGGGTTCGCGCGTCGCAGCGCCCGTGGTCTTGCGCGTCGTTGCGGCCAAGGTTCGCTCCTTGACCGAGAACCTGATCTTGGATGCGGATCCCGCCGAACTGACAAAGCAGTGTGCCCGTCACGCGAGCGAGGGCCTTCGCCTGAACGTGAACGTTCTCGGTGAGGCGGTGCTCGGCGAAACCGAGGCGAACGATCGTTTGGCGCGAATACTTGACGTGGTCCACCGGCCCGACGTGAACTACGTCTCGGTAAAGTTGTCGGCCATCGTGAGTCAGTTACTCACCATTGACCGCCGAGGCTCGCTCGAACGGGTCGCCGAGAAACTTCGTCTGCTGTACCGCGAAGCGCAGGCCCACGACACCTTCATCAATCTCGACATGGAGGAGTACCGCGATCTGCGACTCACTCTGGACGCCTTCATGACCGTCCTCGACGAACCCGAGTTTCTGGCTCTTCACGCCGGCATCGTGCTGCAGGCCTACCTGCCAGAGTCACACGCCGCACTCGAAGAACTCATTACGTTCTCCAAACGCCGACACCGTGAAGGCGGAGGCGTCGTGAAGGTTCGCCTGGTCAAAGGAGCGAACCTCGCGATGGAACACGTGGAGGCCGAACTTCACGGATGGCAGGCGGCGCCCTACGGCTCGAAGGCCGACGTGGACGCCAGCTACTTACGCCTGGTCGACGTGGCGCTACGCCCCGAACACGCGAAATCACTGCGCGTTGGCGTCGCTAGCCACAACCTCTTTCACGTTGCCTGGGCCATCGAGCTCGCGAAGACTCGAGGGATACTCGAGGAACTCGATATTGAAATGCTCGAAGGCATGGCGAACGCCGAGGCCCTCGCGCTCACCCGCAGTGGCCAGCCGGTTCTGCTCTACGCACCAATCACGCGTAAGGACGACTTCGCCTCGGCGGTCGCGTATCTCGTACGTCGACTCGACGAGAACACGGCGCCGGAGAACTACCTGCGCGCCGCCCTCTTCATCGCCGACGATCCCAAGGTCTATCGAGAACAAGAAGAGCGCTTCATCCTCGCCCTCGACGCACGATATTCGATCGATCTCACGCCACGGCGTCGTCGCCTCGACGTTCCCGAGGACCAATTCTTCAATGAACCCGACGGAGATCCGACCGCGGCGACCTACGTCGACGAAGTCGAGGCGGACCTCGCGAAGGCACTTTCCGCGAACGATGTCGTGATCGACACGCTCGGTCATCTCGAGCGCCAAGAAGCGTTCGAGTTTGACGAGGGCCACGACCCGAACGATCATTTCCGACCTTGGTACCGGTATCGCGTCGCCACGAGCGACCAGATCGATCAAGCGCTCGAATTCGCCAGTTCCGGGTTCGCCGCGTGGCACAGTCTTGACGTCGACGAACGTCGCGCCATACTGCTGCGCGCCGCGGACGTCATGTCCGCTCGCCGAGCGCGAACCATCGCCGTCATGGCGCGCGACGGAGGTAAGACCGTCGCCGAAGCCGACCCCGAGGTCAGCGAAGGCATTGACTTCGCGCGCTTCTACGCGAGCCTCTCCCCGAGTGACGACACGTCGACACCGGCGGGCGTCGTACTCGTCGTGCCCCCGTGGAACTTCCCCTACGCCATTCCCGCCGGTGGCGTGCTCGCGGCACTCGCGGCCGGCAACGCCGTAGTGCTGAAGCCCGCACCCGAGACGGTCGCCGTCGCATACGAACTCGCGACCCAGCTCTGGGACGCCGGCGTGCCGCGCGAAGTGTTGCAGATGATCCCGACGCGCGACGATGACGCGGGCCAACACCTCGTTACCCACGTCGGCGTGAGTGCCGTCATCTTGACGGGGTCGTTCGAGACAGCGAAGCTCTTCACCTCGTGGAAGCCCTCACTGCGACTCCTCGCCGAGACGAGTGGCAAGAACGCACTGCTCATCTCCGCGAGCGCCGACATCGACCTCGCGGTGAAGGACCTCGTCCATTCAGCCTTCGGTCACGCCGGTCAGAAGTGCAGCGCTGCGAGCTTGGCCATTGTCGAACGTTCGATCTACGACGACCCGCAGTTTCTCACGCAACTCGTTGACGCCGTCTCGACCCTACGCGTGGGGGCGGGGTACGACCTCGCGACCGACGTCGGACCGATTATTCGTGCGCCCGAGGCGCCGCTTCGACGGGCGCTCAGCGAACTCGACCCGGGTGAGTCGTGGCTCGTCGCACCGAAACAGCTCGACGAGGAGGGTCTGCTCTGGCGACCGGGCGTCAAGGTCGGCGTGCGACCCGGCTCGTGGAGCCACCTCAATGAGTGGTTCGGTCCGGTCCTCGGCGTCATGGTCGCCAAAAACCTGGACGAAGCGATCCGCTGGCAGAATCAGACGCCCTACGCGTTGACGGCCGGACTGCATTCCTTGAACGCAGATGAGTGCGAACACTGGATCGAAGGCGTCGAGGGCGGCAATCTGTACGTGAACCGCGGAACGACCGGCGCCGTGGTGCGCCGACAGCCCTTCGGGGGGTGGAAGCGCTCAAGCGTCGGGCCTACCGCCAAAGCGGGCGGAGCGAACTACGTGAACTGCCTTCGTACCTGGCCGCGGGTGCGCGACGTCGAGGAAGCACTCGCGGAAGCGACGTCGTGGTGGCGCGACGTGGCCTCGCAGGCGCGCGATGAATCCGGCCTCGAGGCCGAGCGCAACTACACCCGCTATCGCCACTATCTCTCGCCGATCGTCGTGCGCGTCGACGACTCCGTCGAGCCAAATGCGTTGGGGTACCTGCGCGGGCTGAAGGAACTCGCCGGTCTAGAACTCGACTTCAGTGCCGACGCCGTCATACGCGGGGTGGTCGACCTCACCTTGGAAAGCGTGGATGAACTCGTCGACCGAGCCCCGTCGACCACCAAGGTGCGCTGGCTCTCGCTCGAAAGCGCGCCGACGCTCGCGTTGCTAGAACGCGGCGTAAGCCTCGATCCGCGCGAACTCGCCCAAGCCGGTGCCGTTGAACTTTCGCGCTGGCTGCAAGAACAGAGCGTGGCGATCACCAACCACCGCTACGGCAACGTGCACGCCGGACCAAAACCGCTCTGTCGTGGCCTCGAAACTCCAGTCTGAGGAAGACGCTACGAGGACTACGCGCTCGGATCTCTGGGAAGTCCGAGAACGCGTTCCGCGATGATGTTGCGCTGCACTACCGACGTCCCTCCACCAATCGTGAGCGCCTGCGAGTAGAGAAATCCCCAGTACCACGAGCGACCCTCCTCGCCCGCGAGGCCCGACGGCCCCCGATCTTCGAGCATTCCAGCTGACTCCGCGAGCTGTTGGGCCAATGTCATGACCTCTTGGCCGTGGTCGTCGGCCAACGCTTTACGTAATGAAGCGTCCGAGCCGGTGGCGCGCCCCGCGAGGGCGTTCGCGGTAAGGCGCATCCGCAGGAACCTCAGTATCTCGCCGTGCGACCAACACCGCACGAGGTCATCACGCTCGCGCCGAGTGAGTGAGCGACCCTGGCTGCGAACGAGCGCGACCAGGTCGTTCGCCGTCGGCCCGCGACCCCACAGCACCCCCTCGCCCGAAAGGGCTACGCGCTCGTTCCCGAGGGTCACCTTCGCCAGACGCCACCCATCGTTCACCGCGCCAAGGAGGTAGTCGTCACTGAGACGAACCTCGTCGAGAAACACTTCGTTGAACGCGTAGTCACCGGTCATGTCGACAATCGGTCGAATCGTGACTCCGGGTGCGTCCATGGGACAGATGAAGTAGCTGATACCGTTCTGCGGCGCTCCGTCGTTCGACGTTCGAACCAGCAGAATGCCCCACGAGGCGAGGTGCGCGTAACTCGTCCAGATCTTTTGTCCCGTGATGACCCACTCATGGCCCTCACGTCGAGCGCTCGTTGCTAACGCCGCGAGGTCGCTGCCGGCGTCGGGCTCACTGAAGAGCTGGCACCAGAACTCCTCGCCGCTTAAGAGCTTCGGCAACCAGCGTTCTTGCTGTGACATGGTGCCGGCCGACACAATTGTCGGGCCCGCCCACCCGATACCAATGGGATTAATGGGACGGTGCACCTGCGCGCGTCGCAGCTCATCCTCGATCAACAGTTGATACTCGACCGAGGCGTTTCGCCCCCACGGTTCTGGCCACGACGGGGCCACGAGCCCGGCGTCGGCTAGTTCGCGACCTGATGGGCTGGGATGCTCAACGAACCAGCGGCGAAGTTCGCCTCGTCGTGGGTCCAGCTCGTCAATCTCAACGTCCAGTGACGTCGTCACCGGAGCGAGGAGACCGCGTCCCACACTATGCACCTCGTTGTGCTTCATTTCGATCCTTCTACTGACAACGTCCAACGTAACGCCGATTCTCACTGAGCGTCGCTCAGCGAATGACGAGACCCTGTTGCAGAGCCGGTCTTATACTCCCGGGTATGGCGGTACTTTTCTGGTTGATCATCATTCTCGTCTGTATCTTCGCCGAAATTCACACCAACGCGTTCCTCACGGTCTTCATCGGAGCGGGTGCCATTGTCCCCTTCTTCCTGTCTCTCGCCAGCGTGCCCTTCGCGGTGCAGGCGATCTTGTGGCTCATTATCTCCGCCATCTTGATTGGGGCGCTACGACCGGCGGCGATGCATCGATTCCATCACCGAGGCGTGACCGACATGTCGGCGCCCTCCAAGAGTTCCATGACGAATCTCACGGGCTACGTCGAAGACAGCGTCGGCGACGAAGGGCACCCCGGCCGCGTGAAGATCAAGGGCGAGTCCTGGCGGGCCGTCACTGACGCGAAGGAAGTAATCCCCGACGGCGCTCAGGTCATTGTTCGCAAAACCTTCGGCACGACTCTCTGGGTCGAGAGAGTTAGCTAAATCGACGGCGTTCCCGGGACGCCCTCCATCACACTCTTGATGGCCTGCGCGGCGCCCAACAGTGCGGAGCTTTCCGCCGGAATGATGAGCTTGGTGTTCGGGCTCGCGGCAAACTTCGACAACGTGTCGAGTTGCAAGATCGCGACCAACGTGGGGTCCGGTGCCTGGCCTTTGATAGCGGCGTAGACGAGGGCGATCGCCTGCGCGCGACCCTCGGCTTCGAGAATCTGAGCCTGGCGGGCACCCTCGGCGCGAAGGATCAGGGACTGCTGGGCGCCTTCGGCCTCTTTAATGGCGGCCTGTCGCTCACCGTCGGCCACGTTCACGGCCGACTGCTGTTGACCTTCGGACTCGAGGATGCGGGCACGCTTTTCCTGATCGGCCTGCTTCTGTAGAGCCATGGCCTGAAGAATCTGATCGGGCGGGGTGATCTCGAGGACTTCCACGCGGTTGATACGCACGCCCCACTTGTCGGTCGCCTCTTCCATCTGGGTCTGCAACAAAGTGCCAATGCGCTCGCGCTGGGAAAACGCTTCGTCCAGGCTGATGGAACCAAAGACGGCACGCACCGACGTGCGCGCCAGGTTGTCCACACTCACGAGGTAGTCGGAGTTCGTAAAGAGCGCGAGTCGCACGTCGACCACCTGGGAGAAAATCGTCGCGTTCACGATCACGGCCACGTTGTCACGCGTAATGACCTGCTGGCGGTCGCCGGTGCGCGGGGTTTCGCGCACGTCGATGATCTTCATGACCTCGATGAAGGGCACAATGAAGGCAAGTCCGGGATTTTTGATGTCCTTGAACTCACCGAATCGCGTAATAACGCCTTCGAAACCCTGTTGGACAATGCGCACCGACTTCGAAATGATGACTATCACCAGAAGAACGATGATGGCGGCGACTACCGCTAGGACGATTCCCAAATTCATACTGCACCTCCGCGGGAGCGTTGGTGCAGTTGAGCTAACTGAACACGTTCCGGCTGTTGTTCGCAGTGTAACTTACCCGTATTCTCATTCTCGTTGGAGTCCGCGTACAGAAATTCGACGTTGAACACGGTGACGCGATAATTTGACGCGACAGCATCAGCGAAAAAATTCTCTGGCGACTCGCACAAAGTTCCTGGTAGAAAGGAGATAGTCGGGCTGAGCTTTCGGCCCGCGGGCACCGAAAGGAGAGTGATGAACATCGCCACCTTTGTCGCGACGATCTTCAACAACCAACTCCCGTTTCGCGTAGAGGCCTACGACGGAAGCGTCAGCGAACCGACCATCCTGTCGAGTACCAACAGCGTGACGGTCAAGATCCTCAACCGAGACGCCATCTCGCGCGTCTTGACCCATCCCGGTGAACTCGGACTCGCACGCGCCTACGTCGCGGGCGACATTGAAGTCGACGGAGACCTCGATCCCCTCTTCGAGTTGACTCTGCCGCCACTTCGCCAACTGCTCAACGCCGGCAACGTGCGCTCACTGCTCTCGGTCGTCGGTGCCTCGGCGATCAGGCCGCTGACGCCGCCCTCCATAGAAGCCCGTCCGCGTGGCGCCCTCCACTCGAAGAGCCGCGATCGCCAGGCCGTCACCCACCACTACAACGTCTCGAACCGCTTTTACGAAATGGTGCTCGGACCCTCGATGACGTACTCCTGCGCGGTCTTCGCCTCGCCCGAAGACACGCTGGAACAAGCGCAAGCGCGAAAAATCGACCTGGTCGCTCGCAAACTCAACCTTCAACCCGGCGCTCGACTGCTCGACATCGGCTGCGGATGGGGAGCCATGGGCATTCACGCGGCACGCCACTACGACGCGCGCGTCGTCGGCGTCACGCTCTCTGAGCCCCAGCAGCGCTACGCCACCGAACAGGCGCGCCTCGCCGGAGTCAGTGACCTCGTCGACTTTCGAGTGCAGGACTTTCGCGACATCAACGATGAACCCTTCGACGCAATCAGTTCCATTGGCATGTCCGAGCACGTCGGGCGTAAATCGCTTCCAAGTTACGCGCAGATCATCTGGGATCTGCTTCGACCCGGTGGACGGTTCCTCAACCATGCCATTGGCAAGCCCGTCTCCTTCGATGATGATCCCCAGCCCTCGCGCGCGTCAGAGTTCAATCGACAGATGCAAATAGCGCTCGGGATGCGCGGACCTTCTAAGACGGGCAGCCAGTTCATTGAACGCTACGTTTTCCCCGACGGCGAGTTGCACGAAGTGGGCACCATGGTGTCGCTGTTCCAGTCACACGGTTTCGAAGTGCGTCACCTCGAGAGTCTGCGCGAGCACTACGCGCTCACGCTTCGCCGATGGGTCGATAACCTCGTCAAGCGTTTCGACGAAGCGACGGACGAAGTGGGCGCACAGCGCGCTCGCGTGTGGCGGCTCTATATGGCCGGCTCGGCCTTCGGCTTTGAGCGTCATCACCTAGAGATCCACCAGATCCTGAGTGTGCGCCCGAACCTTGGCGCAAGTGGATTCCCTCTGCGTTACGACTTCGAGCCGGACTTCTAAATGTCACTGAGATCTCCGATTGAGAGCGTCGCAACAGTTCGAAGCCAGCAGCACAGGATGGCCTGAGACGCCGCTGTTCATTCGCCCAGTGGGTCCGTTGACATTGAGTGTCGTCGGTCAGTAGTTTCGGATTGATCGACCGACGTCGTCGGCACAAGGAGAAAAACGTGGCCCAGATTCCCCAGTCCCATCACGACCTACTAGAGAGTTCCGTGGCCACCTTCGCCACCATCGCCCCCGACGGTCGCCCACAACTCACTGAAGTGTGGTTCCTCAGCGAGGGCGACTCAGTGTCGGTGTCGATGAACACGAGCCGGCAAAAGTTGAAGAACCTGCGAGAGCGTCCGCAGTGCTGTCTGCTCATTCTCGACCTCGCTAATCCCATGCGCTACCTCGAACTTCGAGGCGACGCCGAAATCACGCCCGACAGCGATTACTCCTTCGCCACGAAGGTCGGCAAGAAGTACGGGGCCGACCTTCGTGGGTACGACGGCCCCGACGATCAACGAGTCGTCGTTCGTATCGTGCCGCATAAGGTGAACGCCGTGAATATGGGGGGCTGAAGCCCGCCTCTGTTCAGGTAACAGCGCTTTAGCCTTCCGATCCGGGATTGAGCGGAACTTGCGCGGAGAGTATGTTCGGCGATGACCCGACTGAAGGTCGGCGAAAGAGCGCCTTCACTCGCGCAAGAATCGCACCGGCGCTAATGCCTTCAACTTCGCGCCGCGGTGACTCTTCGTTGTGCCCGGATAGTCGGAATCGAGAGGGTTACCACCTGATGTCACACCACACCGCAAGACTA
>PLON01000047.1 GCA_003142095.1 Acidimicrobiaceae bacterium
GGACACTTAGCGTCGTGGGCGGGGCTGTGTCCCGGCTCGAACGAGTCCGCCGGACGCGTGAAGTCCACGGCGACCCGACCAGGTAATCCCTACCTCAAGGGCGCCTTGGGCATCGCCGCGATGAGTGCGGTGCGCTCGCCCAACACGTACTACTGCGCAAAGTATCGTCGCATCGCCTCACGACGCGGTCCGATCCGCGCGGTCGTGGCAATCGAGCACGCCATGATCGTGGTCGTCTGGAACATGCTGCAGACGGGTCAGAGCTACACCGATCCCGGGGGCGACTTCTACACGCGGCTCAATCCCGACCGGACGAAGCGACGCGCGATCGACCAACTTCGGCGGCTTGGATTTGAGGTGTCACTCGCACCGTCGGTCGCCTGAGTCGGACATCTTCGCATCAGATTCGTTGTTTCGGGTCTCCGACACTGGGTCAGAATTCGTACTCTCGTTCGTCCTACATTGTGAGGGCGATCGGTCGTCGCGTTCTTCTGCCTGCACTTCTGTGTATCGGGCTTTTCACTCTTCCAACGAGCCCGTCGCTAGCGGCACGCTCAACTGTCAACCCCTGTACAAGAACCAACGCATTATCGGCCGCCGAGAGGTTCGTGGGGGGTGCCAGTGGTCAAGAGTTCTATTCCATCGCGATCACGAATGACGGGAAGGTTTCGTGCTCGCTGGACGGGGCACCTCGCGTGCAGCCAGTCAACATTGCGCTCAAGAGTCCAGTCGCGCCAGCTTCCAGATATCAGGAAATGAACCATGAGAAACGCGGCGTCGTAGTAATCCTGAGTAACGGAGGCAGGGCCTACATGATACTCTCGGTGGCAAGTCTTTATCTCTTTCCTCGAACGGGATGCGCAAAGGCCTACGCCACCGGCATCGAACTTCAGTTCAATGGAGCACAGACGGTGTACCTGCCGCTTCTTAGGGATTCGGTTGACGTATGTACGGGGCGCATGAGCACTTTCATATCGGCCTACTCTTCGAAACCCTATTGACTTTCGCGACACGTGAACATTAAGAGCGATGCGTCACGGTCCCGTCTTTAGCCCTTTTACTAGCTACGGCATTCGTCGGCCCCCGCCCTTTCAAAGTGGTGGCATCTGAGTCATCTTCGAGACCGAACAATCCCCGCGATCAACAGAGCCCGTTCTTTTGGCTTCTAGTTCCTTGACGGATAGATCGCTTATCGGTATAGTCATGAGATGACCAATTCACTTGAAGGACTCGGGCGGAACGCTGGCGCCGCCGCACTCGTACTCTCCAGCCTTGCGGGTGGCGATAAACACGGTTATGCCCTCGTTAAAGATGTTGAGGAGTTTGCCGGCGTACACCTGCCTCCCGGCACGCTCTATCAAGTGCTCGCTCGACTTGAGACGCGCGGACTGATTACTGCTCTGAAAGCCGATGAACGTCGACGTCCCTACCGCTTGACCGCGCAGGGCGCGACGGTGCTCTCCGAGTACTTCACCGCCCAGCAGCGAATTCTCAAAACCGGTCAGGCTCGACTCAAGCGCACATGGACCCTGGCGTGAGTACCAACTCCGACGACACGCGCCGCGCGACGCGACTCCTTCGCTGGTATCCCCCCACCTGGCGCGAGCGCTACGGCGAGGAGTTTTCTGACCACTTAGAACAAGAGTTTGCCGACCGACGTATCGATCTCAGACGAAGTATCAATGTCGCTTTCAAGGGGCTTGTCGCTCGGGCTGACGACATCGGCCTCTCAAACGCCTCGCTGAGTCCAGGCGGCCAAACTCGTGCTGCGCTCGGTACAAGTTTTGCGTTGATCGCACTCACGGCGGTCCTCGCGCTCAATTTTTGGTCGTATGCCATGCTTCAGTGGAGCGCTCGTCACTACCATCCGATACCGGTTGATGCGACGACGGGCACTCTTACGGTCGCTACCGGACTCCTCGTGCTGGTGCTCGTGGCGATGGTGCTGATCGTCCTGGTATCTGCAGTGCGCCAGATCGTGCGCGGACGCGGCCGACCGATAGTAGGACCCTTCGCTTTCGCGGTAGGTGCGGTCGCTTACCTTTGTTACGCCTTGCCTCCTTGGTTGCCCAGTATGTTTGCCAGGTACAGCCATATGTTCCAAGGCGGCTATCGATGGACTCATCCAGGTCCCGCCGCCTACGGGTTAGCTTCGATTGCAAAGTTCGTGACACAACCGTGGGTCTCTATGTGGGATCCGGGGATTTCAGGCGAACCCACCTCACAAGCCGTGATGAACGACCTGGCCCCGTTGGCTGTGTTGGTCTTCGCCGTGGCGATGGCTTTTCTAGTGCGGCGTGTCGAACTTCCACGCGTGAGCGAACAACTCGGCTCGGCGACAGTTGTACTCCTCGGCATTCTCTCGGGTGTGTTTCTCATCGCCCTCGTCGTATGGTTCACGGTCGGCGGACCAATATACGCCACTTTCGGGGAAACGGGAAACATCGCCGGAGTCGCTTACCTCGTCTTTATGGCACTCGTCACCGTGCTCGTTGCGCGATCAGGTCTGCTTGCGAGAAGGAACGAACCTCGCCAAAAACGAAATCACATTGAGATCCTTAGCGCGCGGAACGAGTCGATCTAGAGAAGTCTGGGTCGCGGCGTAGGCCCAGTTGCTGTTAGCTTTCGCCACTCCTCGCTACCATTTTGTTTTCTCTCTCGTTAGTTGGACGAGCTAGGCAAACACAGCTGCGCCGCTGGCAACGCACGATCGCGTATCAATTGATTCGATGGCATCTCGTTGACGGGCACTCGATGGGCAATTTCGACGTCCACGCAATTTTTGAGTAATTCTGGAGGCACGGCGAGACGTAAAGAGGATGATGGCAAACAACTCCGCCTCGCCTGACGAGACGCCCTCCAGCGACTTCGAGACGTTCTTTCGTGAGAACTACTCAAGCCTTTGGCGATACGTCGCCCGTCGAGTTCCCCGGTCCAAGGCCGATGATCTCGTATCGGTTAGCTTCATCGTGGCCTGGGAGAAGTACTCGACTGTCGATAACCCGTCGCTGCCATGGCTCATCCGCATCGCCAGTCTTGAGGTTGCCAACGCTCGACGAAAGCAGAGTCGCGAACGCCTGCGTGCGTTTTCGGCCGTGCTCGAGGAGTTCGCCGCTCCGTCTGGTGACGACTTTGACGGATCGGGCGTCCGTTCGGCGATGGCGACCCTTGGCGAGTCCGATCAGGAGATCCTTCGACTGGTCCTTTGGGACGAACTACCGCGAGAGGACATCGCCCTAGTGCTCGGGCTTTCAAACAACGCGGTGAATGTTCGCTATCACCGAGCGCTTCAGAAGTTCGAGCGTTCGATTGTTGTGCCCCACCACATCTATCCAGTAAAGGAAGATCCCCATGCCAAATGACCGATTCTCAGACCTGATCCGTAACGCCAACCCCGTGACGCAGGAGCCGACACGTTCGATGGATGACGCGTGGAACGACGTCGTCGCGGCCCAAGGTCGCGCGCACCCCACGTTCATCGGCAAGCAACGTCGCACTCCGTTGACGTGGACCCACCCCCGCCGCATCTTTGCGATCGCCGCGGCCGTCCTCCTCGTCGCCGGCATCTCGACGGTTATGAGCGTCCGAGGGCCTAGCAATTCGCCCTCGTTGTCAAATTCCATCGCCCGGGCCTTTGGCGTGGTGAACGCCGACGCCGCCTCAGCGGGCGGCTTCTCCTCGACACCGGCGAGTCCGCAGGGATTCAACGTTCTGGCGTGTCCCACCAGCGAGGTCTGCTATCTCGAGTCAACGAACGCTGTCAGCGTGAACGGCGACAGTTCGGTGACCACGGCCTACAAGTCGGTTGATGGCGGCACGACCTGGACGTCGATCTCGATACCCGCAACAGGCAACCCGGACACGTCGTTCTCTTGCTCAAGTGTCTCGGTGTGCTCAGTGGGAATGTTGAGTGCTCCCGCAGGCTCCCCGACTGGCCCGTTCCCACAGGGGACGGTCCAGTCGATGCTAACGACGACCGACGGAGGTGCCACGTGGACGAGTCACGTGGTCTCGATCAACCCAGTGTTGGGTGACGATGCGGCACTTGACACTTCGTTAGTCAACGTCCAAGGACAATGGTCACAACTGCAGTGCTTCAGCGCGGTGTCGTGTATCGCGGTGGCTCTGGTGCCCTCGGATCAACCACAAGGAGGTTCGGACAACTCCAATGGTGTTGAGCGTACTGTCATTATGCGCACCGATGATGGTGGTGCCACCTGGACTTCGAGCGTGCTGCCCTGGTCGACCGCGTTCGACGGGTCTCCGGGCTGGTCGAATGCGCAAGTAGTGACTCTCTCCTGCGCCACATCTTCGAACTGCATCGGACTTTCGTCCGTCTTCCACTCGGTCGTCGACAACGCTCAGACATCGAACGTGCTCGTGTGGCGAAGCACTGATGGAGGGGTGACGTGGCAAAACAATTGGGCCCCCGCACCCGCGCTCGCATCGTCTCTTCGTTTGACGTGCCCTACGACGATGCAGTGCTATGCGCCGGTCGAAGTGGGGAGCAGCGTTCCCAGCAACAAGAACGAGATCATGATGACGAGGGACGGCGGGATCACCTGGACGTTTGTGACCCCGGCTTCTGCGGGAAGCGCATCATCGATCGACGAATACGACTCAGTGAACTGCACAAGTGCGTCGACGTGCTGGATCGCGGGTGAAGTAATGCCGACCGGCCGCCTGGGCAGTTCGCAGGCCGCGATCTGGGCCACCAGTGACGCCGGACAAACGTGGACGTCGGTTCCCTTGCCGATCAAATTGGGCATCATCTTTCAGGTCGTCTGCAATGCCCCCGCGTCCTGTCTTGCCGTGGCTCAGCCGCCCTACGAGGACGGACAAGCAATTCCAAATGGGCCGCTGCCGGGTGAGATTCTGAGCAACCAGGGTAGTTAACAAACTTCGGCAGTTGATCGCGCCCGTCTTGGCCCGTCGAGCGGGATTCGCGTGTCCGCATCGAACCCTGGAAATGAGGTGCTCGAGAGGAGTGGTCGACGTGATACCAGCCAAGCAGATCTAAGAATGGCGAACGATCAACTCTTGCTAGATGCTTGCGGGTTCACGTTGGCTCTCCGACACCAGATTGCTTTAGTTCGGTACTCGCAAGGAGAAATCCCCAATCGGGCCTCGATTCAGTGGTCTTCTGAGACGGGCCTCACGTTGTCCCGCGAGTCCGTAGGGTTTTCATATGCCGGAAGGTCAAGATTGGGATGTGAGAGCCGGCGGTCGTGTTGAGTACGTGACTGACCAAGAGAACTTTCCAGATTTGTTTCTGGCAGCGCTTGGTCGACAGCCCGAGATCCCAATCGTTCAATTCAATCGACCGAGCTGGCCCCATACAACTTCTGTCGTTATCCGTGTCTCCGCGAACTCCAAAGAGAGCGCAGAAAAACTGGCCCGAGAGATGTTGCTCGACGTGTTTCTCGTGGCAGCCAGAGAGATTGCTGGTCAAGCACCATTTGGATGGACGTTGGTCGCTGAGGAAAAACCAACATCCGAATTGACTTCGTAACGGCGATGGAGGAGTGCGTATTTGATTCGCTTGGCGGTTTCAAGGGGTGAGCGCAACACTTGGTGAGTGACTCCGTTCATGACTACTCTCCAAGGAGATGTACATGGCCACTTCCCGACAAAGTCACTTTTCATTGCTAGAACAGTTCAATGTGGTTGCGCCCTACACGTCTCGAGCCAGAGACTCTCCCGGCATGATCCGATTTACCGTACGGGTTCATCCGGGGTCGACCACGAGCAGCGTTGGTGGGACCTACGACGGCGCTCTCCAGGTGCGCGTGCAGTCCCGGGCTATCGATGGCGCAGCCACGAACGAAGTGTGCGCCATACTCGCCGACGCCTTCGGCGTTCGCCCCGGTGCCGTGCAGTGCGTACGAGGTGCACGTTCTCGAACAAAACTGATCGCCATTGAGGGCAATGACGACGTCCTCGCGGGCCAGCTCAGCACGCTGCTGTCGTCAACCTAGGGTGCCAGCAATTAGTGCATCACGGTTTGATCAAAACGCGATGGACTAATGGGTACCGGCACAGTCCCATCCGAGCGAATCCATGTTCAAAGACACGATCCTCCAGTCGGAGAATGTTGAAGTCGGGTCACCGATCTGAACCCATACTTCGTAGTGCTCACTGAGTTGCTCATGTACCAGTCAAATACGAGAGACACCCGCATTCAAAACCGAATCTTTTCAACGAGAAATTTGACCTGGTCCCCAAAAAGTGGACCACGTATGTGAGAGTTTGGTCGTGTCCTACCAGGAGGTAGACATGCCCTTCCAGTATTCAACCGAATTCCGTCGTGACGCCAGCGCGCGACTGCTCGCTGGCGAGTCCGTGGGGTCGTTGGCTGGTGAACGGTCGTAATTGAAGCAGGATTCCTTCCGAAGCCAGGGGCGTACGCCTACTACTGCGGCATCCACAACTTCATGACCGGCACGGTCATCGTCAAGTTGATTTCGTGCGCGTAGTCGCGCAGTCGAGTTGACGCAGTATCTTCGCTGTCGTCGATTCACAACGTCACATCGCTTCGCCACTATTGCATGCAGTATGCCGCCACGCCATGCCATGTTTGTACCGAGGCCCCCGAAGCGCGGATCTGTCACAAGGACAAATACCTCTGGTGGTACGCTCCATTGGTTGAGCGTCGAGGGGGATCGCGTGGAAATCGTCGAGGTTGGCCCGCGGGATGGGCTGCAAAACGAGAAAAAGATCGTCGCCACCGCGGACAAGATTGCATACATTGAGCGACTTCAAAAGGCGGGCTTGCGGCGAATAGAGGCGGTGAGTTTTGCTCGACCGGACCGCGTGCCTCAGATGGCCGACGCCGAGCAGGTCATGGAAGGGGTCGAGCGCGCAGACGGCGTGAGTTTCATCGGCCTCGTCATGAATCAGCGTGGCCTCGAGCGGGCAGTGAACTGTGGTGTCCACGAGGCCAACATCATCGTGGTCGCCACCGACACGTTCAGCGTACGCAACCAAGGAATGACGATTGAAGAGACGCTGAAGGGCCTCGACGCCATGGTGAACCGCGCGCACGAGGCAGGGCTGGCGACGACTATCACGATCGGGGCGTCATTCGGGTGCCCGTTTGAGGGTGAAGTCTCAACTGAGCAGGTGATGAGGCTCGTTCGGCACGCTCATGAATTAGGTGTTCGAGAGATCGCGATGGCCGACACGATCGGAGTGGGGGCACCGCCAGATGTCGTGCGACTCGTTGAAGCGGCCAAGGGCATTACTAATCGACCGCTCCGCCTGCACCTTCACAACACGCGAAATACGGGCTACGCCAACGCCTACGCCGCACTTGCCGCCGGGGTCTCCGCCCTCGACGCCAGCACGGGGGGGATCGGCGGTTGCCCCTTTGCGCCCAACGCCACCGGCAATATCGCGACCGAAGACGTGCAGTACCTTCTTGAACGCAGCGGAACGCGGTTAGGGCTATTGCACGACGAACTCGTCGACGCAGAATCATTTATCACCGACAAGCTCGACATTGCTACGCCAGCCTTACTCGGACGCGCGGGGTGGTTTCCGGCGGCCGACTACCCCGAGCGCATCGCTAACGCGACTTGATCGACGGCTTCCAGCCCGGGCGTCGTTCTTCGTACGCGGCGATTGTCTCAACTGAGCGCAGCGTTACTGAGATATCGTCCAAACCGTTGAGCAGCTGCCATCGCGCATAGAGATCAATGGTGAACGGCTCACTCAGACCGCCGCGCGCGAGGACCAGTTGACGCTCCAAGTCGACCGTGATGACGTCGCCCGGGTTCTCATCGAGTACGTCCCAGAGCCGCCGCACCGTTGACTCGGGGACCACGGCAGTCACGAGCCCCGACTTTCCCGCGTTGGTACGAAAGATGTCGCCGAACCGTGGAGCAATGACCGCGCGAAATCCGTAGTTCTGCAACGACCATACGGCGATCTCGCGCGACGATCCGATGCCGAAGTCGTGGCCCGCCACCAATACCGACGCTGCCGAAAGCTCGGGCCGGTTCAGAACAAACTCCGGATCCTCTCGCCACGACGCGAAGAGAGCGGTCTCGAACCCCGAGCGCGCCGTCCGCTTCAAGAACCGCGAAGGGGCGATCTGATCAGTGTCGATGCTCGACTTGCGTAGTGGCACGCCGACGCCGGTGTGCACAGTAAAGGGCTCCATCTTCAACTTTCCTCGACCGGTGCCATTCGTCGGGCGACTAGAACTCTCTGGCGTTGAGACGGTCACCGACGTTCAAATACTCTTCGAGACCTACGAGCTCATTGAGTTGATCGAGGCCGTACATCCGTGTACTCCATCCACTCGCGTCACCGCTACGTCGTAGATCAGCGGCGAACTCCTCAATGGCGAGAGCAGCGACGCGCAGCGGCGTGGTCGGATAGATGACGAGCTGAAACCCCAGCTCGTGAAACTGGTCCGCACTGAGTGATGGAGTGCGGCCACCTTCGCTGACGTTCGCCATTCGCAGCCCCGGAATGCTCCGACCGATGAGGGCCAAATCTTCCACTGATCCCGGCGCATCGACGAAGACAATGTCCGCGCCCACGTCGTGATAGCGCTGTCCACGTCGAATAGCCTCGTCAATGCCGAGCGGGCTGAGCGCGTCAGTGCGACCAATAATCAAGGTATTGTCGTCTTGCCGAGCCTCTACGGCCGCGGCAACCTTTCGAACTGCCTCGTCCGCAACAACAACCTGCTTGCCGACCATGTGACCACACTTCTTCGGCCACGTTTGATCTTCAATTTGAATTGCATTAGCGCCGGCGGCTTCGAGCAGCCGTACGTTCGTGAACACCGAAGTCGCATCTCCGTACCCGGTGTCAGCGTCGACGATGAGTGGTAGCGTGCACACGCGGTGAATGGCGCCCAGCGCGTCCAGCAACTCCCTCATGCCCAGTAGACCGATATCGGGCAGACCGTGTCGCCACGCCGCGATCGCGTATCCGCTCACGTAAACGGCATCGAACCCGGCCCGTTGGGCGGCGCGAGCCTCTAGAGGTGTGCCCGCTCCCGGAACGATCAGCGACTGATTGGGCTCTGCCAGCAGTTGACGTAACTTCTTCGATTCACTCATCACTGCTCTCCTACCGATCGTCCGGTTGATGCGGACTCTTGCGAAAATTCGATAATTTGACGCAAGGCGTCACCTCTCTCGAGAGAGTCAAAGGCCTCGTTGATCTGACCGATCTCCAATCGGGCACTAATCAGACGTTCTACGGGGAGGCGACCCGCTCTCCACATGTCGATGAAGATCGCCAGGTCCCGCGCGGGCACGCAGTTTCCCAGATAACTTCCGATAATGCTTCTTCCTTCGGCAACCAGGCGCACTGGCGACACCGTTGCGAACTCGCTCGGCGATGGCAACCCCACCATCACCGTTCGTCCGCCGATGGCGGTCAGATCGATCGCGCTCTCAAAGGCTTGGACACGACCCACCGCTTCGACGACGAGGTCGCCACGAATACCCGCGTCAATCGCCTCTTGTGGCATCAATGCCTGATGCGCTCCGAGTGCGAGCGCGGTTTCAAGCTTGTGGTCGGCGGCGTCGACGCCGATGACCGTGACGTCGTCGTGAGCCAGACCGACCAGTAACGCGGCCATTCCCACTCCTCCGAGACCGACGACGACGAGCGTTTCGCCTTTGCTGAGACGGCCCGCGTTTCGAACAGCGCCACCCCCCGTCAGCACGGCGCACCCCATGAGCGCCGCGACGTCCGCGGGAACGTCCGGTCCGACCTTTACCACAGAACGGTAGTCAACGACCGCGTACGTGGCGAAACCGCTCACGCCGAGGTGATGGTGAATGCTCCCGCTCTCGTCGTGCAGCCGACGTCCTCCGTCCAGTAAGCGTCCTTCGGCATTGGCCGCGCCTCCTTCACTGCACGGGATCTTTCCGTCAGTGGCGCACGCTTCGCACTCCCCGCATCGAGGAAGAAACGTCATGATGACTCGGTCCCCCACGTCCACGTTGTCGACGAGCGAACCTCGCTCTTGGACGATGCCCGCCGCTTCGTGACCGAGCAACATCGGCAACGGTCGAGGACGCACGCCGCTCACGACCGAGAGGTCAGAGTGACACACGCCCGCCGCTTCGACGCGAATGAGAACTTCGTGGGGTCCGGGCTCGTCGAGTTCGACCTCGCGGACGGCAACGGGACGGGACGTCGCGTACGGCCTCTCTGCCGACATCACCTCAAGTATCGCGCCGGTGGTCTTCATTCCTCATGCTCCTCTGTTTGGTTGGGCAGATCGCGGGGCGTCCCGAATCGACCCCGAATCGCCGTGGCCGCAGCGACCGCGGGCGAGACAAGGTGCGTACGCGCTCGAGGGCCCTGACGCCCTTCAAAATTTCGATTCGACGTTGAGGCCGTGCGCTCTCCCGGCGAAACGATGTCCGGGCTCATGCCGAGGCACATCGAACAGCCCGCCGCGCGCCATTGAGCACCGGCCTCTAGAAACACGCGGTCCAAGCCCTCCGCCTCGGCCTGAGCCTTCACGGCCAAGGAACCGGGCACCACCAACATCCGCACGCCGCTGGCAATGCGGCGACCACGCAGGACCTGGGCTGCTTGTCGCAAATCCTCAATACGGCTGTTGGTGCACGAACCTAAGAATATGACGTCGACGGCGACGTCACGAAGTGCGGTCCCGGGCGCGAGCCCCATGTACTGGAGAGCGCGCTCGGCGCTCTCTCGCTCTTGTGCACTGGCTAGATGCTCAGGATTGGGTACCACGCTATCGACGGGAACACCCTGAGAAGGATTTGTGCCCCAAGTGACAAAGGGTCTCACTTGGGACGCGTCGAACGTGATCTCCTCATCGAAACGCGCGCCCTCGTCCGTGCACAACTGGCGCCACTCGGCCACGGCCTCATCCCACTGCTCACCCGAGGGGGCATACGTACGACCACGAAGATAAGCGAATGTAGTTTCGTCAGGACCCACTAATCCCGCGCGGGCTCCCCACTCGATCGACATATTGCAGAGCGTCATCCGTTCTTCCACGCTCAGCGCCTCAATCGCCGCGCCACGGTATTCGACGACGTAGCCCTGTCCCCCGCCCGTTCCGGTCTGAGCAATCAGTGCCAGCGCAAGGTCCTTCGCCGTCACGTCGTCGGGCAGCGATCCCGTCACGTTGACGGCCATCGACCTTGGTTGAACTTGGGGCAGTGTCTGGGTCGCCAGCACGTGTTCGAGTTCGCTTGTCCCGATGCCGAAAGCCAGTGCTCCGAGCGCCCCATGCGTGCTCGTGTGACTATCCCCGCAGACGATGACCATCCCGGGTTGAGTAAGCCCCATCTCGGGGCCGATGACGTGCACAATCCCCTGACCAGGCTCGCCGAGACGAAAGAGCCGGATGGCGAACTCTTCGCAGTTCGTGCGTAGCGCTTCAATCTGACGACGACTCGTGGCGTCGCGTAGCTCCAACGTGTCGGTCGGCACGTTGTGGTCCTCCGTGGCAACGGTCAAGTCCGGGCGACGTACGACGCTACCCGACGCTCGTAAACCATCAAACGCCTGCGCACTCGACACCTCGTGCACGAAGTGCATGTCGATATACAAGAGGTCGGGCTCGCCCTCTCCTCGGACGATGGCTTGTCTTTCCCATATCTTGTCGAAGAGCGTTTGGGGGCCGGGCACTGCCGTAGATCCTTCGACCGATACCGCGAGACCGCGAGCGCGGCGTTCGTCGTTAAGACGCTCCAGGGTTCCCACGACTACCTCACCGTGTGTCAAGTGAGCCCAAAAACTTGAGGGCCTCGGGCTCGCCAATCACGTCGGCGTACTTTGCGTGGAGGTCGTACAGATTGGCGTCGTGGGGTGCGGGACCTCGATCCCCGCACGCGTCGTGAACGACCTTTGGGATGAAGCCGTGTTGGATCGCGTCGACGCCTGTCGCTCGCACACATCCGCTCGTAGAGACGCCGGTGATGAGCAACGTATCGACACCACTTGCTTGCAACGTAGACGCCAGCGTCGTGCCAAAGAACGCACTGGCGTACTGCTTCACAATGACCAGCTCATTAGATCGCGGAGCGACGTCGGGCATGAACTCGTTCATGAGATTCTCGCCAATGAGGTTTCGTAGCGCAGGTATCTTTTTTATGAACACGCCACCGTCAACACCGTCGGGCCCAAAGACGACCTTGGTGTGAACGATAAGCGTCCCGCTGTGGCGAGCCGCCTCCAGCACGCGAGCGGCGCTGTGAAGCGAGTCTCGCGACGGCAAACAGAGCGGGCTGACCTCTTCAAAGTACGAGTGCATGAAGTCAATAAGGATGAGCGTCGCGCGTCCGCCGTAGCCCAGATCGCCGCCAAAGCCCTCGTTCGTCTCGTTCGCCGTTACCACCGCTTGTGAATCGGGGGTCGAGGTGCGGGCAGTCCAGTCTCCTCGAGGCAATTGGCGAGAATCGTGGCGAGCGGCGGCCCCATATTGAACGTGGGCAGGGGCTTCGTCCGCTCTGTGTCGATCTCGCTTCTCAACTGCTCCGTCGCGGCGTGATCGACGGCGCCGTCTTCGTCGCACACGACGCCATAGCGTTTGGCGCCCTCGGTCGAAATCAAACCGCGTCGAACTTCTAAGCCCACGAGCTCGGGGTCACGCGCGAGTGGGTCGCCCCAGCCGCCCCCGCCCCACGTTACGAAGTGCAGCACGTCCCCGGGACTTACCGGCACGTCGATGACCTTGCTCGCCACAATCTCACGCGTCCCGTCAACGCGGTCGATCCACTTGGTGCCGCGAGCACCGGGCTCTCCCCCGTTCACACCCCACGGGTAGGTGAGCCAGCGGTCGTCGTGAATGGCGATGGTGCCGGGCTCCAAGAAGCGGTACCCGACGTCGACGCCGTTGCCGCCGCGGTGTAGTCCGGCCCCGCCGGTGTCGGTGACGGTCTCCCAGCGCTCGATCAGCATCGGGTAGTACGACTCGAGGTACTCGCAGGGAATATTGACAAACGACGGCCACAGCGAGTGGCCGTCGGGCCCGTCGCCGATCGGACGACCGGGAATGCCACCGAAGCCAATCGAGTAGAGCTGGAACCACTCGCCCTCACGCTCTCCTTGGCCGTAGTTGCCCGAGTACATGAAGTGTGGCGACGAGGAGAATCCGGCCGCGTTCAGCAGGTCGGGGTTCGTCTGACCGAGCAGGCCGCCGAATAGGTCAAAGACGCGTCCGATCCCGTGGTTGCGGGCGTTGAGCGCCGCCGGATACTTCGGCTTCCAGAACGAGTCCTCGGGAATGATGACGTCGACCAACGGATAGAAGCCATCGTTCCAGAGAATCTGGGGGTCGGCCACGGTGATCATGTAGATGCCAAAGAACATTCGCACGAGGTTCTCGTTGATGAAGTAGTTGATGGGTCCTTGCGCCTGAGGGCTGCTGCCCGAAAAGTCGAGCAACACCTTGTCACCGTTGCGGGTCAAACTGAGCTTCAGCTCGTAGGGCCCGTACCCGACGCCGTCGTCGCAGATGTAGTCGGTGAACTCCAGCGTCTCGCCGTCCTTGAAGACCATGGCGAGCAGGGTCTTCATCGCGCGATAGTTGCGGTCCATCAGCGCGTTCAACGCCGAGACGTACGTGTCGGCCCCAAAGCGCTGGCAGATCTCTTGCACGCGGCGACCCGCCGTGCGGCACGCGGCGACGAGTCCGTTGAGGTCGGCTCGATTCCAGTCGGGCGTTCGAACCTGATTGAGAATGATCCGCAACGAATCTTCCGCGAGGACGCCCTTGTTGTACAGCTTGAAGGGCGGGATGACTACGCCCTCTTCGAAGATCGTCTTGGCGTCGGTCGGCATGGACGCGGGCGTCTTGCCACCCACGTCGCTCATGTGGCCGAACATCGACGACCACCCCACGATCCGGCCCTCGTAGTAGATCGGCATGACGATGAGCCAGTCGTTGGCGTGACTGATCGCGGCGCCGCACGAGTAGGGGTCGGAGGTCAACAAGACGTCACCCTCTTCGATGTCGCCATCGAAATTCTCTAGGAAGTCGGGGATCGAGAGACCGAACTGACCGACCACCATCTTTCCCTCGGGGTCTCCAATGAGGGGGAACTCGTCGTGCTGCTCGCGGATACCCGGCGACAGCGCGGTGCGCAACAGTACTTCATCCATCTCGTAGCGAGCGTGTCGCAGCGCGTTCTCCACCAGGTCGAGGGTGACGACGTCGACGTCGATAGCCTCGAGCGAGCCCGTTGCGGTTTGTATAAGTCGTGCCATGGTGTAGTTCCCCTGGTGCTAGTTGCTGGTCGTTGGACGGATCAAAATGCTGCCGCTCGGGTGAACGGTTCCCGCGTGCTGCGGCAAAATCAAGGTGGTCGAGTCCATTTCGGTGACAATCGCCGGACCAGCGACGACGTTGCCCGCGAGCAACTTGGTCCGGTCGTAGACGTTGGCCTCCTCCCACTTTCCACTGACGTAGATCTTCGTCGTCGACGTGAGGGCCGCCTTCGGGTCCGTGCCTCCCTCGGCGAGCGTCAACGACGACACGTTCGGACGCGGTCCCGTCGCGGTGGCACGCATCGTCACCAACTCGTGCTCGTTGTTCTCGAGCAGGAACGAGAAGAGACGCTGGTGCTCGACGTCAAATGCCGTTCGTAGCGCCGCCAGTCCCCCGCCCTCGCCGTCAAAGAGAGAGAGGTCGACTTCGATGGGGATCTCGAAGCCTTGACCGTGATAGCGAACGTCTGCGGAGTACTTCAAGGCGATCTCCTCGTCCGAGATTCCTTCGGCGTGCAACGTCGCAACGGCGTTGCGCGCCCGCTCCTCAAAGGCCTCTTTCAACGAGTCGTCGCTCAAGTCTCCAAATCCGCGGATCCACGTGCGCACCGACTCGTCGCGCACGCTCGTCGTGGCGTCGCCGTATGCGCACAACACACCCGGCGACGGCGGAATGATGACCGGCCACGAACCCATCAGCACCCCAATCGCGTTGGCGTGCAGCGGACCCGCACCACCGAAGGCCACGAGGGCGAAATCGCGAGGGTCAAAGCCCTGCTGCACCGAGACCAAGCGCAGCGCGCCGAACATGTTCTCGTTCACCACGTCGATGATGCCCGCGGCCGCTTCTTCGACGGTAGCGAGGGACGTCGCGTCCACGATCTTCTGCACCGCCGCTTTGGCGGCCTCGCGGTCGAGCGTAATCTCCCCGCCGGCGAGGTCGGTGGGGAGATAGCCCAAGACCACGTTGGCGTCGGTCACGGCGGGTTCCGTGCCGCCCGCGGCGTAGGCCGCAGGACCGGGCGAGGCGCCCGCACTCTGTGGACCCACACGCAGCGCCTGGGTGAGGGCCGGTACGTGCGCGAGCGAACCGCCGCCCGCACCGACCGTTCGCACGTCGACCGACGTAGCGCGCACCTTCAGGTCGCCGACGGTCGTCTCACGGCCAATGCGCGGTTGGAGTCCCTGTACGAGGGCTACGTCAGTTGACGTGCCACCCATGTCGAAAGTGAGGAAGTCCTCAAACCCAGCCTGCTCGGCGACCCACACGGCACCCACGACGCCGCCGGCCGGCCCACTCATCATGACCGAGACGGGATTGTCGGCAGCAGAGCGCGCCGAGGTCAATCCGCCGTCACTCTTCAATATATAGAGACGTCCATTCGCCGCCCCGGATTTTTCCAACTGGGCTTCAAGGTTGTGCATGTAGCGCGCCACCTCAGGCTGCACGTAGGCGTTGGCGACCGTCGTGATGGTGCGCTCGTATTCGCGAAGTTCGGGCAGCACCGTTGAGGACAGCGAGACTGGCACGCCGGGAAGCTCCTCGCGAGCGATCTCTGCGATGCGAAGCTCGTGCTCAGGATTCGTATAAGAGTTGATGAGGCTCACACTCAAGGCCTCTACCTCTGCGGCCTTCAGCTTCTTCAGCTGTCCGCGCACGTCCGCTTCGTCGAGTGCCGTGACGACCTTCCCGGAGGCGTCGATGCGTCCAATCACCTCGACCGTGTTCTCGAGTGCCGCGAGCGGTTCGGGCTTGGGCCAGATGATCCATCCCGCGAGGCCGCCTGGAACGAACGACCGAGCGATCTGGAGAACTTGGCGGAAGCCGTGCGTCGTCACCAGTCCGACTTTGGCTCCCTTGCCCTCAAGCACGGCGTTGGTTGCGGCCGTCGTGCCGTGAAGAACATGCGTGACCTCAGAGAGGCTCACGCCCGCCTTGGCGCACGCCATTTCAATACCGCGCAACACACCAATGGACTGGTCCGCCGGGGTCGACGACGTCTTTGCGCCGAACGTCTCTCCCGTCTCCTCGTTTACCAACAGAATGTCAGTAAACGTTCCACCTACGTCTACACCGAGTCGATACGACATAGTCCCCTTTTTAAATGATTCCCTGTGATTTGTATGAAGCGATCTCGTCGTTGGTCATGCCTAACAACTTCGTCAGCACTTCGTCGTTGTGCTCACCCAGCTCCGGGCCCACCGAGCGAACCGCCCCTGGTGTCGCCGACAGACGAGGAAACACGTTGTGCATCGCGAACTCGCCGATTTCTGGATGTACCAGACGCACGATGGCCTCTCGCGCGATGAAGTGCGGGTCCTCGAACATGTCCTTCGCCGTATAGATCCGCCCCGCGGGTACGCCGTTCGTGTGTAAGAGCTCGAGCAACTCGTCGGCGCCGTACTTGGACGTCCACTGAGAGATGTGCCTATCGAGCTCTTCCATGTTGTGGCCGCGCTCGGCGTGACCGTGGTATCGAGGGTCGCTCGCCAGCTCCGGCTCGTCCATCGACGCGGCGAGGCGCCCAAAGACCGCGTCCTGGTTCGCCGCGATGAGGATCATCTCGCCGTCGGCCGTCGGGTAAACGTTGCTCGGGGCAACGTTCGGCAACGTCGGGCCGCTTCGCTCGCGCTGATAGCCCGCGACCTGCCACTCGGGAATCAGCGACTCCATCATGGCGAGCACCGCTTCGTAGATTGCCGAGTCGACGACCTGGCCTTGGCCCGTGCGCTCGACATTGTGCAGCGCCACCAAAGTGCCGAGCGCCGCAAACGTCGCGGCGAGTTGGTCGCCCAAGGAAATACCCGAGCGAGCGGGCTGGGAGTTAGGGTCACCCGTCACGTAACGAATGCCCCCCATCGCTTCACCGATCGAACCGAAGCCGGCGCGCATCGCGTACGGTCCCGTCTGGCCGTAGCCCGTCACGCGAGTCACAACGAGTTTGGGATTGATCTCCCACAGCTCTTCGGGTGAGAGACCCCATCGCTCGAGCGTGCCGGGACGAAAATTCTCGAGCAACACGTCCGATGATTTCACCAGTTCGCGAACGATGTCCTGGCCCTTCGGCGTGCGTAGGTCCACCGTGATCGACTTCTTGTTGCGCGCGACGACGGGCCACCAAAGCGATTTTCCGTGAGACTTCTCTCGTCCCCATTGGCGCATTGGATCGCCCTTTGATGGGTCTTCGATCTTGATGATTTCCGCTCCGAAGTCGCCCAGGAGTTGACCACAAAATGGTCCTGCGAGCAACGATCCCAGTTCTATAATTCGAACGTCATCGAGTGGAAGTGTCGACGGTGCCACTACCCACATCCCCCTTCGTTTCGTATACAACCTTGAGTCCACCGAAGCGGCCTGTCACCAAAAAGCCAACATAGCAGGTCTCTACAAGTGGTGTAATGGGCCCTGCACAAGATATTGACGAAGATTCCATACAATGCCGAGGTCGGCTAGAAAGGGTGAATGAGCACACAATGAGCGACACACACCATTCATCACGAGGAGGAACGGCCACCGAGCTCGCCTACGAAGCCATCCGCGCGCGAATCATGACGGGCGAGTTGCCGCCCGACCAGTGGCTGCGCGAAATTGACCTTGCGGGAATGCTGGGCGTCAGTCGCACTCCAGTACGCGAAGCGCTCAGCCGCCTCGCCGCCGAGGGTCTCATTCGGCACGAACGCAATCGCGGTGCTCAAGTGGAGCGTTGGACCCTCGAAGACTTAGACGAGATCTTCGGCTTGCGATGCAAGCTCGAGCCATGGGGCGCCGCACTCGCCGCCGAGGCGGGTCTCATGGATTTCGAACGACTTGACGAGATCACCGACGAGATGGACCGCGAGGCCGCACTGGCGGCCCCGAATGTCGGAAGAATCACCGTGCTCAACAATGAGCTTCACGACGCGATCATGCGAGGGTCGGGAAATTCGCAGCTCCTCTCGGTCATCACCAGTATTCGTCAAACCCCGATCGTGCGCCTCACGTTCCAGTCCTATTCACACGACGAGCTCCAACGCAGCTTCGCCCAGCACCGTGAAGTCGTGCACGCGATTCGCGTAGGAGATCCCATCTGGGCGGAGTCGGTCATGCTGTCGCACTTGCGCGCGGGACTCGGACGCAGTCTGCGCCACGCGAGCGACCTCGCGAAGTAACGTTCGACGATCCCGCTGGGGCGGGTCGTCGCACGGCGTGCGTTTCTCGGGGTGAACTGAACTAGGAGACTGTTGAATTAATCNNGATTAATTCAACAGTCTCCTAGTCGGATACGACCCGTGATCGACTACGAGCGAAGGCCTGAGAGCCCGCGACCGCGACAATCAGCACGGCGCCGTAGAAGATGTTCTGCACGTAGTTCTGCACCCCCATAATGGCGAGCCCCGACACTCCAGTGACGAGAAAGTAGACCGCGATGAGTGTCCCGATGGGGTTAAAGCCACCGACCTCGATACACGTAGCCCCAAGGAATGCGGCCGCGTAGGC
Organism: Acidimicrobiaceae bacterium; assembly: GCA_003142095.1. GTDB lineage: Bacteria > Actinomycetota > Acidimicrobiia > Acidimicrobiales > RAAP-2 > RAAP-2. The sequence goes on from PLON01000047.1 coordinate 18,701, forward strand.
CGGCAGAAGATAACTGATCCCCGACGTCGGATCAGCCGTGCCGCTAGAACCGGTGTAAAGCAGCGCCGCGATGGCGGCGATGAAACCAGCCACCACAAAAGCGCCAAATCGAACTCGCTTCACGTGAATGCCCGACAGGCGCGACACCTCACGGTTCTTACCCACAAAGAGCAGGCGTCGACCTATTGCGGTGTAGCGAAAGATATAAAAGATGATGAGACCGATGGCGATCGCGTAATAGAACGATATGGGAATGCCGAAGATCTGCTTGACGATCACCCAATTGACGAGATGATCGGACACGCCGACGATCTGTTGCTGTCCGCTGAACCACAGCGCGACGCCCCCGAGCACCGTCCCCATGCCCAACGTCGCTATGAACGAGTCGATGCCCACGACGACGACGATGAAGCCATTGAGCGCTCCAAGCGCGACGCCCATCAGCAGCGACACGACAATCGCCCACAGCAGCGACACGTGATGCTCGACGTTAAGGGCACCCAGGGTTACCGAACACGTCGTCATGACCGCCGCCAAAGAAAGGTCGTAGTCCCCCGCGCGAAGGACGACGATGAGGGCGAGGGCCAACACGGCCAGGGTCGCGTTGGTGCCAAAGACCGCCGAAAAGTTTCCTACCGTCAAGAACGTGTCGGGCCGAAGAATGCCAAAGACGATCACGACGATGACCCAGACGAGGAGCAGCGATACCTGCTGAAGAATCTCTCTGGTTCGCAGACCCTTCGCGAGGTTGCGCGGGCGTGCCCCGTCGCCCATCGACATTCCCGCAACGCTGTTTGACTCGGTATTTGACATGACCTACCTATCTCGCAATTGAAGCATTAGAAGAGTCTTCTTTTGCTTGACACGACCACACGATGTCGTCTTTGGCGACGAACCCCGCCCCACCCTTGGGGTGCAACTCGAAGGAAAGCTCTCCGTTGGCGAATACCAACACTCGGTGAGCCACTTGAGAAAGAAACTCGTGGTCACTCGTGGCGCACACCACGCTCAGACCGCCTCGCGCACGTTCTAAAATCATCTCCCCAATCTGAAGACGAGCACCAACGTCAACACCGCGCACCGGTTCGTCCAAGAGCAAGAAGTCAAGATCCACCGCGAGCCACTTGGCCATGAGCACCCGCTGGGCGTTGCCCCCGCTCAACTCCACAATCTTTGACTTTGACGAGGGCGCTTTGATGGCGTATTCGTCAACGATATCGTCACCACGACGCCACATCGGGGCCCGCGCCTGGACCCAGGGATGAAGCGACAGTGAGCCGTCAGACGCCGACAGATTTTCAGCGATCGTCATGTCGACCCAAAGACCTTGGGTTCCCCGGTCCCCCGGAACCAGCGCCACCCCGTGCGCAATCGAACGAGATGGCGACGCGTGGCTCAGGTCATAGGCCGTGCCGTTGATGGTAAGCGTGCCAGTTGCGGTCGGATCCGCTCCAAAGAGCGCGTAAGGAACGTGCTCGAAACCCGATCCGAGCAAGCCCGTTATTCCGAGAACCTCGCCGGCGGCGATATCAAAACTCAGTGGCCCAACTGCGCCTTCGGCGGCTCGAAGCTCCTTTACCCCGATCGAGACGTTATCGCGCGACCTGGTTGGTCCACCTGACGTGACGTCTTGAGTTTCTTCCATCGAAATTCCAGAGATCACGCTGAACAGCTCTGCTTTTTTCACGTCAGACACTTGCCGTTCCGCGACGACGCGTCCGTCGCGAAACACGGTGATCTCGTCGGCGAAACTGAGGACCTCGTCGAGGTCGTGCGACACCAGCAGCACACTGTGGCCACTCGCGGCCACGCTGCGGATCACTTCGCGGAGTCTCGCGACTTCGTCCAATGACAAAAAAGCGGTGATCTCATCAAGAATGAGAGTGGCCGGGCGTTGATGATCAGCAGTGATCCCTTCTGCGGTTCCCTTAGCGAATCCCCCCTCGAGGATCCAGACTGCTCGCGCCAAGGCAATGACCGCCTGGGTCACACGAGGGCATTCGTCGATCTTGCGACGCACCAGTGAGGGGTCGACGTCGAATCGGCTCAAATGGCTCGCCACCGACGAACGCAATTTGTGCCAATTTAACTTCACGCTGCCCGCGTGGCCAACCGCCAACTCTGGCAAGAGGAAGTTTTCGACGACGCTCACGCCCGCGATCAAACCCAGGTCCTGGTGGACCGTCCCCACCTGCCAATGCTCACCGTGGCGCCAGTCGTCACTGAGGTCGGCCTCAATGTCACCGATCTTCATGACGCCACTGTCGGGACGGTGAAATCCGGACAGAATCTTCACCAACGTCGACTTACCGCTGCCGTTGGCCCCGACCAAAGCGCGGACCTCACCCGAGCGCAAGGTGATGTGTGCGTCGTCGAGTGCAACGACCGCACCGAAGCGTTTGCTCACGTGTGAAATCTCTACGTCAGGAATCACCTTGGCCCCTTAGTTCGTACGCGTTACTGAAATGAACACGCGGGCCCCAACATCTGAATTGACGGTCGGGACCCGCGTACTCACTACCACGTTGAGTCAGTGAAAACTGGGGGTTATTGAAGACCCCACAGTTTCAAGTAGCCGTTCAGCACACTGCCGTAGCCGACCGCGTAGTGGGCCCCGGTCGTCGAGATGTTGCTGCTGTCAAAGATGACGAAGGGAATGTGCTCGTTGAGCGTCTTCACCCGACTCTTGGCGTGTCCGAAGGCGCGTAGCTCCGCGTCAACGGTGGCGTAACCCGTGTAGGTCATGTCCTGGCCGATGTCCATGTTCAGCCCGTTCTTGGCGGCAATCTGCGCCAACGGTGCGGGGTCGCCGTTAAGGGAGTCGACACCAACCGTGGTGGAGTGGTTTGCGGTCAGCGCGGCGTCCACGAGCGGGACTTCACTGTCGTAGTTCGGCAAGACGTAGTTGATGCCCGGGTCCGCAGTCAGTGCCGACTCGACGTCTGGCGTCAACTCCGTACCCCACTCGGTGACGGGAACGTCAATGACGTGCACCGTACACGAGGGGCAGTCGCTCGACATCGTCTTGGTCGCTCCGCCGGTGACGTACTCACTCGCCGTCACGTCGCTTGAGGTAATAATCAGCACGTCGGCCTTGCCACTCGTTTGCGTGATCGCATAAGCGGCCTCGAGGTCACCGGCCAACGTGTAGTTCAACGGGACGTCGGTGGTGACGTAGGAAGGTGACGCCACCGATGGGTCATTACCCGTCGAGTCGACAACCGCGATCCCAGCCTTCTCTGCCTCCTTGATCTGGGGCTCTACGCTCGATGGCGTTAGTCCACCAATGAGATCGATCGCACTCACCTTGTCGGTGATGCCTTGCAGCACCCCGGCCTCCCACTGGGACGGCTCACCCTGGTCCTGATACACGTCGGTCTTGATACCAAGTCGCGTGTTGGCTTGTTTGATGCCGGCCACCGTCACGACGTTGTAGGGCACTTCCATGTCGTAAGGCACGATCATCACCGTCTTGCCCTTGCCGAGCGCTTTGCCCTTGACCGCGGGGCCGGGCGCAACGAAGGTCGGCAGAGTTTTGTACTTCGCGACCAATTGCTGCGCCGCAGCCAGACCACCGCTTGCCGCGGAAGCGGCCGAGCCCAATCCGACGCCCACAACTACCGAAGTTGCACACAATGTGGCCCCTGCGACCGTAATGAGTGTGCGGTTCTTACCAAACAGATTTCGCAACATTAATGAGGCCTCCCTTGTCGGATTGTTCGATTCGTCATCATACACAGGAAGCCTTCCGTGTCAAGTTGGTATACACATTTATTTTCTCCGCCCGGTTAGAGGGGTCATCGGCCGGGGGAATTCCCATTCTCACGGGCGACTCGAGGGGAAAAATGGCTGTCGATCGCCTGGTGAGTCAGCTCGAACGGGTGGCGAAATGGCGGACCTCGCCCCACGGGCGCGAGGGCTCAGCGACCAGAAGTTGGCTTCTCACCCCACGATGCACGTCAGCGCTGCGCGTACCGCACGATCTCGAGGGCTCGCTCGAACGTGGCCTTGTCAACCAGGTGACCGTCGACGCTCGTCGCGCCCTGTCCGTTCGCGATCGAAGACTCATACGCCGTCACGATTTTGCGGGCGCGATCAACTTCGTCGACGCGTGGCGCAAAGCACTCCATCAACATTGGAAGTTGCAGCGGGTGAATCGCGTGCTTGCCACCAAATCCCATCTGTCGAACCCTCGTAGCTTCTTGACTCAAGAGAGCAAGATCTCGAAAGTCGCCAAAGACCCCGTCGTGTGGCTTCTCCAACGCGCCGAGCGATGAGGCGAGCACAATGTCGGTGCGAACTCGATCGAGCAAGGTAAGGGCACCTCCCGAAGTCGCCGGGAACTCAACTCCCACGACTCGCGAGAAGTCGCCCGCCCCAAATCCGAGGCAGCGCAACCGTGGTGTCGCGCGAGTAATGCTGCGCAGGTTATCTAGGCCAACGGGCGTCTCAATGGTGGCGAGAAGAGGAATCGAGCGGGTCGCAAGCTCGCGGTCGCGCTCCAGCTCGAGCAGCGCGGCGTCGAGTTCTTCCAATCGTCGTGCATCTTCCGTCTTGGGCACGATGATGCCGTCGAGGCCCGGTCCTACGACGGCGGTGACGTCGGCCAACCACCCCTCACCGGCCAGGTCATTCACGCGCACCCAACGTTGTCCGTAGGCTTTTGTGTGGGCCAACTCGCGTGCGCACTCGACACGCGCAGATGCTTTGGCGAGCGGCGCTACGGAGTCCTCAAGGTCCAAGATCACCGCGTCAACGTTGAAATCTCTTGACTTTTGGAGCTTGGCGGGGTCGCTCCCCGGCACGTACACCATGACGCGCGGGAAAGGTAGCGAGGTCATTGGCCTCCCCTTCGGTACGAGCGAAGCAGGGAATTATTGGCACACACCGCGGTGCGCCTACGGGTCGCGTGCAATGTTCCTCCTCTACCCTCGGTCGTTTGTGCGCCAACAACTTCACCAATCCGTTGAGCACAACCCATAGATTCTGCCATCACTGTTCCACTGCGTCGACGTCAACTCGATAGTACGAGACATCGTGGACGGACGAGACGTTGACGTTGGCGAGTATTGCGAACCCCGCACGTTGCGTCTCTATACTGCCTCTCGTGCTTCACTCGACGCGAGATGCTGATCGCCACTCGATGCCGCGAGCCCTCGCCGGAGTGCGAGTGATCGACGCGTCTTCGATTATCGCGGCGCCCCTGTGCTGCCAAATCCTCGGAGATTTTGGCGCCGACGTCATCAAAATCGAACATCCTCAATACGGCGACAACCTTCGCGGACACGGGTATCAGCATGAGGGGGTGCCGCTCTGGTGGAAGGAAGTTGCCCGCAACAAGCGCACGGTGGGTCTCAACCTCGGCGATACGCGAGGCGCGGAAATTCTGCTCCGCATGGTGAAAGACGCCGACGTGCTCGTCGAGAACTTCCGGCCCGGCACGCTCGAGCGATGGGGACTCGGACCGGAACAGTTGTGGGAAGTGAACCCCAATCTGATCATTCTTCGCGTCACGGGATTTGGACAGACCGGTCCCTACAGCGACCGAGCGGGATTTGGCACCTTGGCAGAAGCCATGAGTGGTTTTGCCCACCTCACCGGTCAAGCCGATGGTCCCCCGACGCTGCCGGCGTTCGGTCTCGCCGACAGCATCTGTGGCATGGCGAGCGTCTCGGCGGTGCTGATGGCCCTTCGTCATCGTGAGGTCGGCGGGGGTTCTGGTCAGGTAATTGACATGAGCATCCTCGAACCCATCATGACCGCCGTGGGACCATCCCCGAGCGTTTATCACCACAGTGGCGTGATCGCGACGCGTCACGGAAATCGCTCTACCCAGAACGCCCCGCGCAATACCTACCTAACGGCCGACGGCTCGTGGGTGGCGATTTCGACGAGCGCCCAACAGATCGCCGAGCGCGTGCTGCGCCTCGTCGGTCACCCGGAAGTGATCGACGAGCCGTGGTTCTCCTCGGGCACCGGTCGCGTTCAACACGTTGACCTGCTCGATGGATACGTCGCGGACTGGGTGTCGATGCGCACGCGCGATGAAGTCGTGGTCGCGTTCGTCGACGCCGGTGCCGCCATCGCTCCTATCTACGACGCGCGCGACATCGTCGAGGATCCACACATCCGCGCCACCGAGATGCTGATCGAGGTTCCCGATGAGGACCTCGGCGCCGTGATGATGCACAACGTCATGTGGCGCATGTCAGAAACGCCCGGCAGCATTCGCTTCACTGGTCGGGCCCTCGGCGCCGACACCGACGAGATCCTCATAGGAGAACTTGGGATGGACTCAGAGGCCGTCACTCAACTTCGAGCAGAGGGCGTCGTCGCATGACCGATCGGTTATTAGACGCCGTGAGCCACGGCGTTCGCTCCTACGACTTGGGTCGACCGCTCTTTCCGGGCATGCCCCAGTCGCCCAACCATCCCAAGTACACCCACACCTTGCCGCGTCGCCACGGTGACATGATGCGCTCGGACGGCAGTTCGGCGGCGAACGACCTCATCGTGACCGGCACCCACGTCGGCACCCACATCGACGCCCTCGCCCACGTCTCCTTTGGTGGTCACTTGCACGACGGCTCCTTAGCGAGTGAGGCCCAAAGCGGCGGAAGCTTCAAGGACTTGGGAGTCCACACAATTGAGCCGCTCGTGACCCGTGGGGTACTGCTTGACGTGCCGGGCGCATTGGGGCTTGAGGTCAGCGCACCGGGGTACGAGATCACTCCCTCGGACCTTGACGCAGCCGTTCGCCATCACGGACTGGAACCCCGCCCCGGCGACGTGCTGCTCGTGCGCAGTGGATGGGCACGCCAGTTCGACGCGGGCAGTGAGTCCTACGTGGGTCGCGACTCTGGGGTACCGGGCGTGAGCGAAGCGGGGGCCATCTGGCTCGCCGATCACGAGCCCCGGGCCGTCGGCGCCGACAGCATTGCCTTTGAACGCTTGGCCCCGGGGAGCGGTCACGACCTCCTCCCCGCGCACCGGGTGTTGTTGGTCGAGCGCGGTATCTACATCATGGAAGCGATGAACTTCGAAGAGATCGCGGCGGCGCGGGTCTACGAGTTCACCTTTGTCGCGGTTCCCCTCCGTCTCGTGGGAGCGACGGGTTCTCCTATTCGTCCCCTGGCTCTCGTCAGCCGTGACTAGTCCGACGCTCGCACAGGACATTGGAACCTTCGCGGTGGAGCACCCCTACGACGCCCTCCCGGCTGAGGTCATTGACAGTGTGCGAAAGCGCGTGCTCGACATCCTTGGGATTTGCCTTGCCGCGAGTGACCTCGACACCAGCGCGGGTGTGCGAGCCTACGCCGCGAGCCAAGGCGGGCGCGCCGACGCCCACGCCATCGGTCTTCGCGACGCGCTGCCCGCATCGTTGGCGGCGCTCGTCAACGGCACGCTCGCCCATTCCTTGGACTACGACGACACCCATCTCCCATCGGTGTTGCACCCGAGCGCGTCGGTCATACCCGCCGCCCTGGCGATGGCCGAGGCCCACCAACGTAGCGGCCAAGAGTTGATCGCGGCAATCGCGTGCGGTTTGGAAGTCTGCGTTCGCTTGGGCATGGCTGGCTACGACGAGAAGAAGGGCAGCTCGTTGTTCTTCGAAAACGGCCAGCACGCGACGTCCATCTGCGGCACGCTCGGCGCGGTCGTCTCTACCTCACTCCTCGCGGGATTTGACGCAGAGCAGATCACCCACGCGCTCGGGCTCGCCGCCTCCATGGGCTCAGGTGTCATCGAGGCCAATCGCACCGGCGGCTCGGTGAAGCGCATGCACTGCGGCTGGGCCGCCCACGCGGCGTGTGTGGCGACAGACCTTGTGCACCACGGCTTCACCGGTCCACCCACCATATTGGAGGGCCGCTTTGGGTTCTTTCAGGCCTGGTTGCACGGCGAGTTCTATCCCGAGTGGATCACCTCAGAACTCGGCGTGCGCTGGGAGGTGCCGGGCATCTTCTTTAAGCCCTACCCAGCCAATCACTTCACCCACACCGCTATCGACGCCGCCGCGGCGCTGCGCCAACGCGGCATTGACCTTGAAAGCATTACGCATCTCGAACTGGGGGTTCCCGCCTCGATCGTGCGCACCATTGGCGAGCCCATCGAGACCAAGCGCACGCCCGCGACCGCGTACATGGCCCAGTTCAGTGGACCCTACGCGGTCGCGCTCGGGCTTTTTGGCGGCAGCGGCCTTGGTGCGGGACTCGCCGACTACACCGACGAGTTGGCAAAGGACCCCGCTCGACGCGCACTCATGGCCAAGGTGAGCGTCGTTAGCAACGACGAGTGCTCCGCGATCTTCCCCCATCAGTTTCCTTCCGTGTTACGCGCCACGCTCTCGAGCGGTGAGGTGATCGAAGAAAAGGCTCTGAGCAACTTGGGCGGCAACGAACAGCCATTGACGTATGAGCAACTGGCGGTGAAGTTTAGGGACAACGCGGGCCGACACCTCTCTGCGACCAGCGTTCGTCACGTCGAGAGTCTCGTCAGCACTCTGGAGACTCTGACCACGCTCACCCCGCTCTTTGACGCGCTGGCCTTCAGTGCTCGTTGAGTTCGTGCAACATAACCCCCAAGTACCAAAGGAGTAGTCCATGTTTGATGTCGTGGTGAAGAACGCACGCGTGGTGCGTCCCGGGCAAGAGCCCGTGACGAGCGACGTGGCGATAGCCAGCGGAAAGTTCGTCGAGATCGCGCCGTCGATAGACGGAGACGCGAAGAACAGCGTTGACGCGAAGGGTCGACTGTTGTTTCCCGGGGTGGTGGACAGCCACCAGCACTGGGGCATCTATAACCCTCTCGACGTCGACACCACGAGTGAAAGCCGCGCCTGCGCTCAGGGCGGCGTCACGAGCGCACTCACCTACCTGCGCACCGGGGCGTACTACTTGAATCGAAGTGGCCCCTACTCCGAATTCCTCCCCGAAGCCCTGGCAGCCTCCGAGGGCAACGCCTACGTCGACTACGCCTTTCACGTCGCGCCCATCCTCGGTAGCCACATCGACGAGATTCCCTCGTTGATCTCGGACTTTGGTATCACCTCGTTCAAAATCTTCATGTTCTATGGACGTCACGGGCTCCATGGCAGCTCCAACGATCAAGAGAAGTTCCTCATGCTGCCCCCCGATGAGAGCTACGACCTCGCCCGCTTCGAGTTCATCATGCGCGGTATCCAAAAGGCCCGCGAGGAGCCGCGCTTCGCCGATATCGCCGACGACATCTCGCTCTCCCTGCACTGCGAGACGGCCGAGATCATGACTGCCTACACCAAGCTGGTGGAGAACGACCCCACGCTGAGTGGCCTTGAGGCTTATCACGCCTCGCGTCCGCCGCACTCTGAAGGTTTGGCGGTGTCCATCGCGTCCTATCTCGCCTACGAGACGGGTCTACCCAACATCAACCTGCTCCACCTCTCCTCGCGCAAGGCGATCGAGGCCGCAATGATGATGGCGACGACATTCCCCCACATCAACTTCCGTCGCGAAGTAACCATCGGTCACTTGTTGGCCGACATCGACACCGCGCAGGCCGGCGTGGGAGGCAAGGTGAACCCACCCCTTCGGCCTCGTGAGGACGTAGAAGCTCTCTGGTCCCACTTGCTGTCGGGCGATCTCGACTGGGTGTCGAGTGACCACGCGTGCTGTCGTGCCGAAACAAAGTTCGGCGACCCCAAAGACGATGTCTTCTTGGCGAAGTCAGGCTTCGGCGGTGCCGAGTACCTCCTGCCCGGTCTAATCACCGAAGGAACTCGGCGTGGGTTATCGCTTGGTCGCATCGCCGAACTGGTCTCGGCCGCCCCGGCGCAGCGCTTTGGTCTTCACACCAAGGGTGACGTGGCGGTGGGTTTCGATGCCGACTTTTGTCTCGTCGATCCGCAATCCCCATGGACGGTACGCGCCGAAGAGTCGGAGTCCACTCAGGAGTACACGCCGTTCGAAGGTCTCGAAATGACGGCGAAAGTCACCGACACCTTCGTACGCGGTCACCATGTGTTTAGTAACGGCGCCGTGCAGGGCACTCCTGAAGGACAGTTCTTGCGTCGGCCCACGCAGCGCTCGTAGGCGCCCGGATTATCAACGCCCATGACTGATGACACGCCCACCTCGGGATGGGCGACACACTCCGTCCACAACATCTTGCGCGCCCTCAGCCTCGCAAAGTCCGGTGACGATCGCGAAGAGATTCGCGAGTGCATCTACCGCTACGGCTGGGGCTTTGACGAACGCGACGCTGAACGACTGCGCGAATGCTTCACCCGCGACGCGGTGTGGGTAGGCAACATCATGGGAGCGGACAGCGTCGGCCCCTTCACGGGCCATGAAGAGATCATGGCGTTCCTCACCGATTTTTGGGCCGTGCAAGCCGACCAGCGTCGCCATTTCTTCACCAACATTATTTTTGACGAGATCACCGCCACGCGAGCACGTGCTCAGGCATACTTTCTGCTCACCGCTTCGAGTTCTGCGACCATGGTGCCTATGACGGTTGGCCCGTACCGCTTTGAGTTGCTGAAGGTCGAGGGAGTCTGGCGGATTCAACAACTTCTCGCTGGCTTCGACGCACCGTTTTGAGTTCCAAGTCGCGAGCCCTCGTTCAGCGGCACCCGCTTCCTCGCTGCAACCCACGTTTTTGTGGCGAGTGCGAAGATGGCCCGCCGTAAAATTCGGTACGCGCGCACCGCCGTGTCGTGAAAAACAGGGCTGCTTTCTCTGACTGACTCGAGCCAGCGACCATCTGCTTGTACGCGTTCCATATCACGTGGTACTTCACCGACAGACGGTCGGGTGGAAAGTTCGATTCAAACATGCACCGGCCCCTCCGGCTACCAATCCATGGTCACCAACGATGCCGCAGTGACCACCTTGCAATTAGACCCGCAGTGACAAAACGGGGCTCCACGGGCCCAACCTGATCGCTTGGCCACGCCAAAGGGCGCTCGTGGCTTCATGAGGCGTTGTAGATCTCACCAAGGTGAGACCTTAGGAAGGTGGCGACGCGACTCAGGGCAGAGTCTCCCTCCTCAACCATCGCTGCAAAGGCTTGGAACATGTGCGGGACCTTTGGCGTCACATCAAGAATCACCGAGACATCGTCGGCAGCCGCCTTCGCCGCGAGCCGAGTGGAGTCATCGAGGAGGATCTCGTGGGATCCGGCCTGAATCAGCAGTGGAGGCAAGCCGGTCAGGTCGGCAAAGACGGGACTAATGGACGGGTCCGCTGGATCACTCGATCCGACGTAGTCGGTCGCTCGAACACTTACCTTTTCTGGGACGAAGGCGGGGTCGATACCGACCTTGGTCGTCATGCTCGCGCCGCTCAACGTCAGGTCAGTCCACGGCGAGAAAAGAACCGCGCACGCCGGCTGCGGAAGGCCGTTCTCGCTCAAGGACGCGAGCAGGGCCGCCGCGAGGCCGCCACCCGCCGACTCGCCAACGAAAGCCACCGACTGGGAGTCAACTCCACTCGCCAGCAATGCCCGGTACACGGACAGAGCGTCCTCTAGCGCCGCGGGATACCGGTGCTCGGGAGCAAGGCGATAGTCAACCGACACGACCCGTGTGCCCGTGCGCCGTGCAACGTCGCTGGAGAGACCGGCGGACGTCCTGGGAGAGCCCATCACGTACCATCCGCCGTGGAACCAAAGGAGCACGGCTTGGGAGTTCTGGCCCTCGATCTCGATGGTGAGCGTGAGAACTTCACCGAGCTCACCGGGCGTAATCTGCACGTCATCGGGGAGTGGCCGAGCCGTCAGCATTTGCTCGAAAATCGCTCGCTGCTCCTCGGGGTCTCCTCCGATGTCGAGCGGCCCGTTTCTCATTATTTGATCGAGTACTTCGCGCTGCTGTTCACTCATTTCGATTCCTTTCAACGCTGGAACCGTCATGCTTGTGCCGCAAAAGTCATACATCAATAGGATAATTGATATAGCTAATATTCGCTAAGTGGATATTCCTGGCATCGATTTGAACCTCCTCGGACCGCTCATCGCGCTCCTGGAAGAGCGGCATGTGTCGCGCGCAGCGGAGCGTGCACACATGAGTCAGCCGGCGATGAGCCGGACGCTGCGCAAGCTCCGGGTTATCTTCGATGACGAACTCCTACTACGAGCGCCAGGTGGGTACCGTCTGACCCCGAGAGCGGAGCGCCTTCAGCGTGAACTCGCGGTAGCCCTGCCCCAAATCGAGGGTCTATTTTCGGAGGAGCTCTTCGATCCCTTCAGAGCGCTCCAAAATTTCCGTCTGGCGGGAAATGACTACTTACTCTCCGTAGTGGGCCGGGTCTTGTGCGGCACGTGCGCAACCAATCGCCAGGGTCAACACTCCGCTTCGACGGCTGGCACGAGACTGTCTACCAAGACCTCGAACGAGGCGCGCTCGACTTGGTCTTTACGGGCGGCACAGTGCCTTCGCCATTCCGCTCCGAACATCTCTTCGAAGACCACTACGTCTGCTTGCTATCCGCCGATCATCCGCTCCACGCAGTCGACAAACTCTCGCTCAGGGATTATCTAGGTTGCGATCATGTCGTGGTCGACATCGCCGGCGGAAGACAAGGGGCAGTAGACGTGCGCCTCGAGGCACTGGGTCATCAAAGACGAGCGAGCGTCATCGTGCCGTATCACGTTTTTGCCGCAGGAGCGATTCACGAAACTCACCTCGTCGCGACGCTTCCGAGGCGGTTCGTCAACGGCCTCGCCGAAAATTTCTCACAAGTGGCAATCGAGGCGCCCGCGGCTATCGGCCCTGTGAGTTTTTCGATGGCGTGGCACCCCCGCCTCGACAACGACCCCGCGCATTGCTGGTTGCGCGAAACCATCCGCGAGACAATCAACTAAAACTCGTAACTCGGATCACATCGTAGAGAGAGTGAGTCGCGGAATCTGTGCACCTTGTATCAAGCCAAAGAATCTCGCAAGCCAAGGTCAAGCCCCCGAAGCCGGCCAAGACAGCGCACCGGTCCAAGGGCTGACGGGACGGGTCCGGCCGGGGCGCTTCCCGCGCCCCGGCCGGACTTTCCATGCACGACTGCACCCAATTCAATCTCGCCGGAGATTGTGAACTGATCAATGCTCCTGACCATCGTCGTTGATGAAGTCTTCAATTTCCTTCATCCGAATTCGTCGCGAGCGACGGATGTGCACCGAGGGTAGGTGTCCCGAATAGAAAACTTCGTAAATTTGGAGCGACTGATGGCAAGGACCTGGGTTGCCACGACCCCGTCTTCTCCGACCGCACCCATCGCAAACTCCTGGTGCGAGGAAACACCAACTTTTCGCACCACGATCACATTAAGCGGACAGTTCAGAACTCGAGCCACCTCATACGCCACGGGTGCACCCCCGCGAGGAAGTCCAACCACGACCGCTATGCAGTCATCGAGCACTCCCGCTAGTTGCGCGCCCAAGCGACTGCCGGCGTCCTTTCGGTCGAAGAACCGCCTCATATCTGTGGTCCACTCTTCGCGCGCGACGAACCACCAGGGACCATTGTCACTTTTTCGAGTCCGCGTTGAATTGTTCCTGGTTACCGTGAATCGAACGTGCGCCTCACGTTGGCCGAATGAGAACAGCTGCGCATTCGCCAAACGACGGTGCCCCAATGGTCCTCGGACATCTCGGGAGCGCCACTCGATGCGGCCAGTGGATGCTAGTACTGCTCGTAGGTGATTCCTGGCAGCACGCGGAAAACGAAGTGGAGTGACGATGAACGAAAACCTCCGACTGGGCGAGATTGACGGTATTCCCATCGGGATGAACTGGAGCATTCTTTTCGTCTTCGCTCTCTTCGCGTGGGAGCTGTCGGACATCGTCTTGCCCGCGTACCACCCTCATGACGCCACGGCGACGTACTGGATCGTCGGCATCGTGACGACGGCCATGTTCTTTATCTCGCTGCTGGCCCACGAGGTTTCGCACGCGGTGATCGCCAAGCGCAACAACATTCGCGTGCGAGGCATCACGCTGTGGCTCTTCGGTGGCGTGTCAGAGCTCGAGAGCGAAGCCCTCTCGCCGGGCGTTGACTTTCGCATCGCCGTCGCCGGGCCGTTGACCAGCTTTGCGCTGGTGATCGTCTTTGGCGTCTTTGGCGTCTTCATTCACCAGTCGGCGGGCATCTCAGGAATCATTGTCTCCGCGCTCGGATGGCTGGCCTGGATGAATCTTCTGCTCGGGTGCTTCAATCTCTTGCCCGCGGCGCCACTCGACGGCGGACGCGTTCTTCGCGCCGTACTGTGGCGCTCAAGCGGTGATCGCCTTCGGGCGGGTGCCACCGCAGCGCGAGCCGGACAAGTACTCGCATTCATTCTGATAGCGCTCGGGATCCTCGAGTTTCTCGCCGGAGAACTCATCGGCCTGTGGCTGTTGTTCCTCGGCTGGTTCTTGCTCGCCGCGGCGCGTAGTGAACATTCGACCGCGGTGATGCGCTCTTCGCTTGCCCACGTCCGTGTTCGTGACATCATGACGAAAAACCCGGTCACGTTTGATGGGAACACTGTCGTCTCTGAGTTCATCGATCATCAACTAGCCCACTACCGCTTCAATGCGTTCCCGCTGACGGGAGAGAACGGGCAGTTCGTGGGACTGACGACCATGAGTCGACTCCGCCACGTCGCGAACAACAAGTTGAACTCGACTCGCCTGATAGACATCGCCAGCCCCGCGAACGACGTTCCCCAAGGAAGTCCTGACGAACCGGTGGCAGACCTTCTCACGCGCATGCAGTCATCGCCGGACGGAAGGGCGCTCATCGTCGACGGCTCCGGGCACCTCGCAGGTATCGTGTCACCAAGCGACATCTCGCGCTACATCCAACTCTGCATGATGCAGTCGCGGGGTCGAACTGATAACAGGAGTTGAACGACGTCAGAACTGCGCGACCCAGAGGTCATTACGATCTCGGCGCGAGTTCGTTGTGACATGGCGCTGAGAGATCCGTTCCGCGCCGAAGTTTCGAGTGTTTACTCGTCAACCTCGATTCCGCGATTCGGCAGCAAGACCGCGACAAGCAGCGCGGCGAGGGCGGCCACGATGCACGCGATGATCAACGCCTCGTCCATGCCGGACACGAAACTCCGCCGCGCGACCGCAGCGAGTTCCTCGCCCAACTTCGTCGGTGCGCGGCGGGCGACATCGATCGCGGCGCCGAGCGAACCTTCGACCAGCTTTTGTATGGACACTGGCACCGACTCACGATGAACGGCGCGGGTCATGAGGTGCAGGTAGCGCAAGTTGAGCGCCGTGCCGAGCACTCCGACCCCGAGGGCGCCACCAACTTGCATGGCGGTGTCACTCGTGGCCGATCCGACGCCGGCCTCCTGTTTGGGTAGCGAACCCATCACCGATTCCGTGCATGGCGCAAGCGCCAGTGCGACGCCCACGCCCACGATGATGAACGCCACGAGGCTGTCGCGATACGTGCCGTAGACGGTGGTGCGTGAGAGGAGACCGAACGCCAATGCCACGAGACAGAGTCCCGTACTGACGACATACTTCGTTCCAATCGTGTGGGCGGCGAGCACCGAAAGCGGCGCGATGAGCAACAGCGCCAGCGCGACGGGGGCGATGCGAACGCCCGCTTCAAGCGGGCTGTACCCAAGGTCGAACTGGAGGTACTGAGTCATGAGGAAGAACATGCCGAGAAGCGCAAAGAGCACCAGCGCGAGCGAGGAGATCGCGACGCTGTACCGGCGGTTCGAAAAAAAGCGCAGCGGCAGCATCGGGTGATCGACTCGACGCTCCCACGCAACGAATGCTGCGAGCACGGCGAGGCCTCCGGCCAATGAGCCGAGAATGAGCGGCGAACTCCATCCTCGACCCGGCGCCTCAATGATGCCCCAGAGGAGCAGGCTGAGCCCCAACATTGAAGCGCCCGCGCCGATTGGATCCGGTCGCGCTGCGTGGGTGTTCTTCGAGTTCGGAACAAACAAAGCGGTCCCTACCAAACCCGCGACCGCAATCGGAAGGTTGATGAGAAAGACCGATCCCCACCAGAAATGCGCCAGCAGAATGCCACCCAGGATGGGCCCGAGCGCGACACCGATTCCGGTCGTGGCAGACCAGATACCGATCGCTCGGGCACGATCGCGTTCCGTGGTGAAGACGTTCGTGAGGATCGACAACGTGCAGGGCATGAGCGCAGCCGCGCCAACGCCCATCACCGCTCGGGCCGTCGTCAGGACATCGGGGCTCTTCGACCAGGCGGCAAAGGCCGATCCCCCGCCAAAGATCACGAGCCCGGCCATGAACACCCACTTGCGTCCCACGCGATCGCCGAGTGCGCCGAGCGACAACAAGAGCCCGGCGAAGGCCACCGCGTAGGCGTCGACCATCCACTGCAGTTCACTGGAGCTCGCATGCAGGTTACGGGCAATCGAAGGCAGCGCCACGTTGAGAACAGTGTTATCGAGACTGATGAGCAGCAGGGTGACGCACAGCACGGAGAGCGTGACCGCACGGTGACGTGTCCCTTTCGGTACTACGCGATCAGTGGTCACCGGGACGGACACGCGGCCACCGTAGGGTTGATCGTCGTTCCCCGCAAGAGCCAAAAGTCCCTTCTCGCGACATGTTTTTCGCATGCAAGCTCACCCAGCACCAACCACCGAGAAATCCAACGGCCGGGATGACCGCTAGGAACCGAACCGTGATCCCCGCGTAAAGGTGGCCAAACGGGATCAAGCACGGCTAGAAGGTCATCGAAAGAGAGGACCCAGTGCGTCAGTAGCCTTCCATAATGACCCCGGCCGAGACGATCGCGTCACCGTCCGTCAAGCCGCACCTGCGGGGCTGGCTCCACGCGGTCGGTCTGCCCGTGCTCCTAGGAAGTTCGACCGCGCTGTTCCTACGCGCCCGTTCGGATGCTCAGGTCGGCTGGATCCTCTGCTTCATTCTCGGCCTTGGATCAATGCTGTTCACGAGCGCCTCCTATCACCGACTCAATTGGTCTCCTCAAGCCCGTCGCCGCTGGCAACGAGCGGATCACTTCGCAATTTTTCTCGCCATCACCGGCACCTACCTCGCCATAATTGGACTGACGATGCACGGTTTGATCCGCTCCGTTGTCTTGCTCGGCTTTGGTGCCGGGACGGTGGCGGGAATCCTGATTCGCCAGCTCACCATGGATACCCAGAACTGGGTGAATACCTTGCCCTACCTGGTGATGGGTTGGGCCGCCGTCGCGGTCATGCCACAGATCTACCGGGGAGGAGGAGCAGCGTGCCTCTGGCTGATCGTCAGTGGTGGAGTCGCCTACACACTCGGCGCATTCTTCCTTGGGTACAAACGACCGCGATTATGGCCCCGTACGTTTGGCCACCATGAACTATTTCATGCATTGACACTGGTAGGAGCGGGGTGTCACTTCGCAGCTGTTTATCTTGCCCTGAGATAAGAGACGATCGACAACAGAGTTCGCAGAGCAAACGCGTCGTCTTTGGTTTCGACTCCCAAACCCCTTTGCCTTTCCGAAAAATTTAGTGGGCCTTAGCGGACAGCTTTCAAACCTTTCCCAACTGTTAGCCGAGTTCATAGAATGAATTGAACCAACCTGGCAGACTCTCCGAGGCGAACCCACCCGTCGCGGGATTACCAAGAACCTTCGGCGCTGGTGCCGCCCGTCGCGTAGGGTATCAAGTTCAGTTGTGGACGAATGCAATGGGTTCCGAAAAGGGCACGGGTGAACGACGACGCCGATGGTGACGAGGGCCACGCGCACGTTCTGGTCACGGGCGCGACCGGGTACATCGGCGGTCGACTGGTAGAGAGGCTGCACGGTCGAAACGCGCATATCCGTTGCGTGACTCGCGACATCGGTCGCTTGGAGGGCCGCTGGGCCGGCGTGGAGCTCATCCAAGGCGACCTGGCCAACGAAGAGGCATCGCGTCAGGCGCTGGAGGGCATCGACGTCGCCTACTATCTGGTGCATTCGATGGCGAGCGGCAGTAGCTTCCGCGAACGCGACCGCCAGATTGCCCAGATCTTCTCGGCGGCGGCACAGCGTGCGGGCGTCACCAAGATCATCTATCTCGGGGGCCTGGGAGACCCGGCCGCGACCCTGAGCGATCACCTGACTTCGCGTCACGAGGTGGGCCGAATCCTGGCCGTCTGCGGAGTGCCGGTCATTGAGTTCCGCGCCGCGATCATCGTCGGTTCGGGGTCGGTGAGCTTCGAGATGATCCGATGCCTGACCGAGCGCCTGCCGATCATGGTCGCACCCCAATGGGTGAAATTCCACTGCCAGCCGATCGGTGTCCGCAACGTCCTCGAGTACCTCCTCGAAGCGCTCGACCGCCCTGATGCCGAGGGCGTCTACGAGATCGGCGGCCCGGACATCCTTAGCTACCGGCAGATGATGCTGGAATACGCCAGCGTTCGCGGGCTCCGTCGCCGGATCCTCGTCTTACCCGTGCCCCACCCCGAATGGAGCAGCAGGTTCATCGACCTGGTCACGCCCATCCCGTACGCCATCGCGCAGCCTCTCGTCGCCGGCATGCTTACTGACGTGGTGGTTCAAGATGACCGCGCCCTGCGCGAGTTCAGCGTTCGGCCGATGAGTTACCGCGCCGCCTTGGAGCTGGCGCTCAACCGGATGGCGAGCGACGAGATCGAGACCACGTGGGCCTCCAGCCTTGCCAGCTTCAGCGCAGACGGGACTCCGGAACGCCAGTTGGCGGTGCACGAAGGCATGCTGTCCGACAGCCATCGGATCCTTAGTTCGGCGGCGCCCGAAGCTGTCTTCGACGCGGCGTGCGCGCTCGGCGGCGACGCCGGATGGCCAGCCGGGAACGCTCTGTGGCAGATTCGGGGGTTGATCGATCGGGTGTCCGGTGGGGTGGGCATGCGCCGCGGCCGCCGACACCCCCGCGAACTGCGCGTCGGCGAACCCCTGGACTTCTGGCGGGTCGAGGCGCTGGATCGTCCCCATCTCCTTCGCCTGCGAGCGGAAATGAAACTCCCGGGAACTGCGTGGTTGCAGTTCGAGATCCTCCCTGACCAGGGAGGATCCCGGATCGAGCAGACCGCGTTCTTCGACCCGCGTGGTCTTCCCGGGTACCTCTACTGGTACGCCTTCTTGCCATTCCACCGCTTCATCTTCCCTGGACTTATTCGGGCCGTTCGCAGGAGTGGCGAAGCGGAGGCCTTCCAACTGTCGGAGTAGTGGATCCTCCGGCAGATGATGCTTCCAAAGTTTCCCCATTGGTAAGAGTGGTGTCGTCCGCTCGGAGACAGCATCACCCTCAAAAGCGACGAAGTCCAGACCCATTGGTTCTGCAAACTCCCACTGTCAAATGGCCTTCCCCCAGTTCAGTCGACTGATTTCCCGGGAAGCTCGCGTTGCGGTTGCAATCCCACAGAGTCGGAATGAGCCCAATTGCCGTGGTCAACGATCGGATGTCAGAACCCGCCGTTGATCAACTGGATCGTTGTGCTTCTTCCAACGAGTGGGCCGTACACGAGTGGGCCGTGCAGGACTTGAACCTGCGACCCCTTGCGCGTCATGCCCATATTTCCTATTCACCGGCTCTTTCTGACGTTCAGATTTCGCCAAATCGTAGCACTCTTTGTCCGCTGATATTTGCCGCTGAGTTCACAAAGTTTTTGGCGTTGCTGACGACGTTGCTGACGAAATGCCCTTGCAGACTACGTAAGGGGTAGTCAAAGCCGCTAATTTCGAATCACTTCGATTTCGACTTGGAGTGCCCTGTACACCGGGATGGCTCGTGCATCGCGCGTGAGTAGGACCAGACCGCTCTCGGCTGCCGCGGCCCCAACGAGCGCGTCGTACACTGATCCACCGGCGATTCCGAGGCTCGCGAATCTTGGCAAGAGCGCCTCGGCGCCCGACGCTGTCAGGTACTTAATTGATGGAAAATTCGCGCTCAGCAGTCGCACGACTACTTCCGGCGATCGGCGAGCGGGCGGGGGCAGACGCGTCAGGACCGAGAATGTTTCGAATGCGGCGTGACCCGCTAGACCCAAGCTGCGGTTTCCAATGGCGCGCAGTGTGGCGGCGTGGTGCTCGTGATCCTCGACGACTACGGCAACCGCCACGCTCGTGTCAGCGAGCACGTCCACTCGATTACTTTTGGTCGGCATCCCTCAGCTCCCGAACAGACTCACCAGTGATAGTGGCGTTAGAAGTGGGTATGACGAGGCGACCTTCCTTCTCAACGAGCGAGTCATCGAAGACGGGCTCGACGCGAAGTGAGGCGCCATCGGCCGTGATTTCAACTTCGCCGGAATGAAGTCCTAGCCGGTCCCGAAGCGCCTTCGGAACGACCAGACGACCCGCCTTATCAATGGTTGTTCTCATGCCATTAATATACCAGACAAATGGCATGAAAGAGAGCTCGACCATAGAGGCAACGACGTGATTCTGTGTCAACGCGAGGAGAAGGTTCCTTCAGGCCAGCAGACAAATATGCATGATCCGCAGACCCTCAGTGAAGCAAGAGTAAACCAAGCTATTCGTCCAAATAATGGTGGACGGCCGTAACGACGTTCCAACGGCAGATGGCCCCGTCAAGATCGTTTGAAAATACGGCGTGCTCTAGTGGTGCGCTACGACTCAACCACGATGCCACGCATGTCGTCCAGGGTCAGGCTCATGCCAAAAGCTTCACGCAGGAGTTACGAGGCGGCGTTCACGATCTGCCGCGAACTTAAGTGCAGCCCGGACATTTGTCTCGGTCAATTCGGGGAAATCGGCGACAATCTGCTCCGCCGTCATTCCTGCGGCAAGATACTCGAGCACGTCGTACACCGTTATCCGCGTCCCCGCAAAAACGGGTTTGTCGCTTCGGACACCCGAGCGCACTTCAAACGTAGTCACTTCGCTCATGCGAATATTGTACTCTCGACCTTTGTTCATCGAGGCCGCTCAGCGTTGAAGCCGAGAGGTACGGACGCGTCGAAATCCGGGTCTAAGTCGGCAGAAAACCCCCGCTTCATCCCACGGACCGTTGCCTGGTCACAGCGAGTCAGCCTGAATCTGAGTTGGTGCCACCAAGCACTGGCTGTGGGGTAAGACAACCTTGTATCGGAGGCCCGACGCAACAGCCACCCCCCGAGAAGCGTGCCAATCTTTCGAACGTGGCGAACGCTCTACTGAAAGCCGACGGCTACGCCGACAAAGTTCGATCCCTGCTCGGGTTGCCGCCGGTGTCCGAATAAGGCCGCGTGTGTGCTCGAACTTCTATTTGATGTTTCGAATGAATGACCCGTTGGACGAGTTCCATTCCATTACCGAGCCGAATTGATTGACGACCCAGACTCGAGAACGGGTGGTAGCTACTGCGGTGAAGGCGGCACCACCGTGAGAGTGACCCACCTGCGCTTTCGTCAACCTGTAATACGTGTCCTTCATGGAGCGAATCACCGATCCAGTGTTCGCGTTTAGTTCCGTGACGCTGCCGGTGTTGTCTGCGTTCGTTATCCACAGATGCGAGCCCTCAACAATCATCGCGGTCACATAGCCAATCACCGGCACCTTGTGCTTGACGACTCGAATCACCGACCCGTTACGACTGTCGAGGTCAACGAGCTGTCCGTAAGTGCTACCCGTGATCCAGACGTGATCTCCGTCGGCTGCAAGGATCCCCCTGGTGTTGCGCCACGGTCCGTTTCCAGCCTTGATCACGCGGATCACCGATCCCGAAACGGTGCCCAGTTCAATGATCTGGTTTCCCGTGACGGTCAGGTCTGACACCAATACTCGTGAGCCGCTGATCGCCATGTCGAGGGGGCTGTAGTACATGTCGGGTGTCAAAGTGGAGAGGGCTTTGATGTGGAGGTGAACAACGCGAATCAGCGCACCGCTACTGGCATCGAGTTCCGTCACGGATTCGTTGTGAGGGTTTAAGACCCAGACATTCTGTCCGCTGAAGTCGATGGGTCCTGAGTCAAAGTCGAAGTCGTAGGACTTGGCGCGTATCACTCGGACTAGGACTCCATCACTGGCGTTCAACTCCGCCACCGAGGCGCTACTCATGACCCACAGATGCCCGCCGTTGTAGTAGATGCTCGATGGCTCAAACTGGCCCTTCTTCGAAGGCGCCTTCGACTAGTCCCGGCACCGCCATCGCCTCAGGGCAGTGTCAGTTGACCACACACGCTTGGAGCAGGCCTCGAAACAGCCTCATACTTCAGCAACACTGCGAAACCCGAGCGGCAAGCGACCAACGCGGTCCTAGAAGCGCCTTGGCTCCTACCTTCCCGTGCCGATTCGGATTGCTTATTTCTTTGGTCGGACCTTGCCGGTATCATCCCGCTTTTTACGCCACTCGCCGTCTTTATCACGGGATCGATCTTGCTTGCCTCCGCCGGGAGCAGGGACTTGGGGTACTTGATGCTTCTTCTCTACCATCACATCACCTCCCTTCCTTGAAGTCTTCTCGGAAGTAACGAGGTCTTCGTGGTAGACGTGACCGTCAACTTCAATGGTCATGGTGAGTTGTCCGCCCAAAGCCCTCACGTAGCCCGCAAGCGTGGCGAGTTCTACGTTTTCAGGGGATCTCTCGACTTTGCTGACTTGAGATTGGCCTCTTCCCCATCGCTGGGCAATTTCGGTTTGATTCAATCCAGTTGCGCGACGTAGTTCACTCAGACTCTCCAATACGTCATGCTCAAGTTCCAGTCGAGAACTTGCCAGTCGGCGCATCTCATTGAATTCCGGATCAGGATGCGTCACCTCTTGGCTGAGGATGAACTCGCCCTCAATGTCGTCCAACCACTCCTCAGGAGTTGGGTCAGCGGGATTCTTTATCGTCATTTCTTATCTCCTCTGCCAACGTAATTCTCAATGATCGAATCTGCCGCGGGAACATATCTCTCGTACCAATCCCCTTTGTGTTCCTGTTCCCAGCCATGCTTGTTGCCGCCCAAGCACACGAGCACTTTGCGGTCCTCATTGACGAAGCACGTAAGCACCCGCATTACGTAGCGATCACCATGGACCAACTGATCAGTTCGTATTTCACTCATGTCCGGAAAATTCCTGCTGGTCTGTATCCGATGCCGAACGTACGGCAAGGACGCACCACGACCGTGTTCACACAAGTAATCAAGCAAGGCAGCGATCTCGGCGGCGACTTCAACGGGCAACGCGCTGAGCCAACGATCAAAGGGCCGAAACCGAACTTGCTCAAGTGCCACATCCACAGAATAGCACTCTTAAGGACTATTCATCACAATAACTATACAAATTTCGGGTCCGTACGAGGTTGGGCAACTCCCGCGCAATAGTGGCACCAGTTTGGGAAAGCCGACCCCTTGCGCGATTTCGCGAAGGGGTCAGGCTGTGGAATCCTTTGTCAACGTCAAGTAGCGATTCCGACCACAGCGTGAACCGAACCTAAAACGATCATGTAAGACATAATCGCACTCGAGTTTGCGAACTCCTCAACTGGGCGAAGTCGCACGCATTCCAACCTCGCCAAGGAATTCCTGGGCTGAAAAAGTCCAACTTTCTGCGAGAGGCACCGAAAATCTCTCTCACATAGGCAAATATCTCGCGAACCGCAACGACTTTCAGGCGGGCGGGTCGCTAACGCGTTGCTGACAACTGTCACACTGAGATCGACGCGTTGCTGACGGCGTTGCTGACAACTGCAAAACGTTGTAGGTTTTCCCAAGATTTAGTTGGAAATAATACGCTTGACCAGGTAATTTAGTGGGCCGTACAGGACTTGAACCTGTGACCCCTTGCGTGTCATGCCCATATTTCCTGTTCACCGCCTCTTTCTGACATCCAAAACTCGTCAAATCGTAGCACTTTTTGTCCACTGAAATTTTCGGCTAAGTGCACAAATGTTTTGGCGTTGCTGACGGCGTTGCTGACGAAATGCCCTTGCGGATTGTGCAAGGGGTCAAGCAAACCACCTCACAACGACGTCATTTCATGATCATATCTTCGCCCGTTACTGACGTCGTTTCAAACGGACAGCAATCATTCATAAGGCAGGCAGTATTCAGATCGCCGTATTTAATTGGCTCTGAATCCCCTCACACACTACGAACGCTACGTAAGCAACGGGCCGACCCGGTGACGACCAGCCAGGAAGTTCCGATCATGACGACCATCGCCACAAGAAACACCGGTAGGAACGAAGTACCGAGAATGCCCCCATCCTTCGACGTCAGAAAATCCGGCGCCTGCATACAGAGCGTCGCCACCCACGACCGTGTGGAGACGAGGACGACGCCAAGACATCCCGCCGCGGCGACCGCAAGAGAACCCTGCAGACGGTACATCCGGGGTGGGAAGTCAACGCGCCGCATTAGCCTCACGCCACCAATGACGGCGAACACGATCGACGCAGCAGTGCACAACGGGAAGACCACCGCGGGCCAGAACCGGAAGTTCGGCTGGCTTAACAAACACCCACGCACTTGCCGGAAAGTTGGACAGAGTCTTACCATGGGGGTAAAAATGCGCCGGAAAGTCAACATGAGTTCCGCTGTGATTTACAAACGAGACGAGATGCTGCTGGTAAGGCCCGACGTCGAACCCATGATCGAGCTCGACGACTACGGCCGCATTCTCACCAAATACGGGCGATTCCGGTGATAGTTCGTACGAAAGGTAGATAAGTCCCACGTGGTAGTCATAACTCTCGCGAAGCGAGTAGACGATCTTGCGAAGTTGTCATGACACCAAGACACCTTGCTTAACCACGTAGTGGCCGTCGACGCTAATCGTGCAACCTCGCATCGGAATATCGAAGTGGTTGAACGTGCTTCTACCCATAAAAGGGTGAGGTCCAGTCGAGAAGAGGAAATTTCCCGCCTTTGCGCGAGCGTCCATTCCCATATTGCTCTCCTTGTCATACATTGAGAGAGCAAACCAATCTGCTGTCTGCATGAGCCCCCAGCCCATGTGCGAAAGGAAATATGCTTCTTCATCATCTGCATCCTCGAGAAACATCTCGAGCAAGCGCGCATCCGCGCCACCTTTGATCTCGGCAATTCTCCCCGCAGCGATGGTCAGGGTCACCGGCTCTTGAACATACGACTTGAAAGGCAGTAATACGTCACCGGGTGCCAGCACAATCTTGCCATACGAAGTTTTGGGCCACGCGACTACCATGTGGCTTGGCCAGTGGTCCCACCTTCCTGGTTCGTCGACGAACCCACACTGGTAGCCAGGATGCCCGTCATCAAGGGAAGCGCGCAGTTCTGTGCCGGCGTCAGATACAACAAGTAGTTCTTTGCCACGCTTCAGGATTTCGACGGCGGTCTTCGCGATATCCTTATCCTCTTTTTGACCAAGGTTCCGGGCGAGCACCTCAGGAGCATCGGCAACAAACAGCATCCTCGTGCCCGCATTGAGAATTCGCCCACGGAGTGGTGTGTGAATGAACCCCTCATTGGTCAAATCGACGACCATATCTGCGCCGAAGAGAAGATTCTGCGCAAGAGGATTTGCGTTGACTGCATTTAGCCCTGCGCCCGAGCCCGTGTGCACTGACGGCAATGGAACTGGCGAGCCTCCCGGTACGGTCGCCTGTATAACATTTGCTTCAAGTGACTTCAACGCACCAAAGCTCGCGGCGACGTAGTCCGCTCGACTGGACGGCTCGGCCAGAACTACGACTGATTCACCCGGCTGGACATTACATAATTCGAACTCGCGACGGAATATCACCTCAAGATCAACGGCTCTTAGGTCGTACGTCATTTCAAAACATCCTTTCTCTCTTGCGTCAGATTTGTCGGAAAACACTCGATGGCAGACGAGTTCAGTGCCACTGCATAGCGCGGCCCAGGCATACGAGCCACGGGGTCTACTTCATTTACGTCAACGTGAAACTCTCGATCAAAGACTCCGGGTCGAGCGTGAACCATGACCGCTCGAACGATTACGCCAACGTCAGATCCCAGAGGTAACAACTGCTCGAGCCGACACTCAATCGCGATCGGCGCCTCTGCCACGCGCGGGGGGCTTACCAATTGCGACTTGGCCTTCACTATGCCGATTAATGCGAACTCGTCCACTCCTTTAGGCACCGACCTTGACGAAGCCTCCATCTCACGAATTTGCCCTCGCGAAACAACATTCACGACGAGCTCTCCACTGGCTCGGATGTTAGCGAGCGTATCCTTCACCGGATCGGATAACCGCTTTGAAATCGAAAACCTGCTCTCTGTCCTCTCTTCTTCCGCACCGGTTAGGGCGCGACCGTCTGGGCCGATTGAGATGAACAACAACGGCGGCTCGCGGGAAGCGACGGTGAAGAATGAGAACGGCGCCAGGTTTGACGTGCCATCAGCGTCGCACGTGGATACCCAGGCAATGGGTCTAGGCAGGACGACCGACGTCAGAACTTTGTAGATGTCGCGACTGGACAGCGCGCTCATATCTATTTGCAAGTGCTCGCCTCTCACTAGACCGGGCACTTTTCCGCGAGAAACTCCACGGCTCGCTTAGCGAATAGATCCGGGCGCTCAAAAAACGGCGCATGACCGACGTTTTCGATGATATGCCATTCGGCTTTGGGCAGTGCCTCGTGGACCCGCAGTCCCACGTCCAGAGGCATCCATTGATCCCGCTCACCCCATAGGACAAGAGTAGGAATACCACTAGCCGCCAGAGCACTCCCGACAACGTCATCGTTCAACTGGGTTCGCACATAATGTTCGACGTCACTAGCTGCCTCACGGGCACCGGGAGACGTGTTAATGCGAAGCTCCTCTCTCACCCACTCATCAGTCACGAGGTCAGGATCGGCGACGACAAATCGCAGCTTCTCTCGCACCCCGGTATCAGTGAGCACAAGGGCGCGAGCGGTGTCGGAAATAGTTTGGCGGTCGACTGTCACTATGCCGGACGCTCCTATTAGGACCAGCGCCGGCGGCGGAGCAGCTCCCGTTAATGCTGCGAGTGCCGCAACGTGACCGCCAAGTGACGTGCCAACGAGGACTGGCGTCCGGAGACCTAGCGATGAAATAAGTTCATTGGTGAACGCCGCGAAAGCCGGGCTCCCGTATGGAAAATCGTGCTCCTTCGAAGCGAATCCATGACCTGGTAGGTCGGGGGCAAACACGTGGTACCCCGCCGAGGCGAGGAGCGGCATTACTGTCCGCCAGCGATCAGCGCGCGCGCCGACACCATGAATCATTACCAACTCTGGCCCACGCTCTCCACACTCAAGGACCCGAGTGACAATGTCGCCGACCCCATATGGATATTCGATCACCACCGGAGACTCCGTCACTCCGAGCCATACAATTCGGCCTCCGGTACCATTTCGAGGGTGCTCGGTGAATCGGTCACGTGCACTTGAGCGTGTCGCAATCGATCGGTGTCACTGACTGAGACGCGGATCTTCCAGGCGAGTCCGGCGTAGACGACGGCCCCGACTATAAGACCAACAACCCATGAGAAATCCCCACCATCGAACCAACGCTTGCTTAGCGGGCCGTCCCAAAAGCCCAAATTGGCGAACGGAAGTTCTATTACGAACGACGCCACGAACGCGATCATTCCTGACCAACCAATCAGTCCGTACGGCCCCCTGCGGTTAAACATATCTTCCAGTCGGTAGTGACCGCGCCGAATGTAGTAGAAGTCCGTGAGGTTGATAGCTGACCATGGGACCAAAAGAATCAACAGCACCGCCAAAGCGTCATTGAAATCGACATAGAAATTTCCTGCGTAGAGAAACGACGCCCAAAGACAGATCGCGGTTATGGGAACCAGTGCTGCGATTCGAGCCTTCCTACTGTTCCGTGGTGTCGCTTCTCCGGGTCGGAATGAAGCCTCGATGCCCAGACCCGTATTCACGCCGGCATACAAGTTGACCGAGCCCCCTAGAACGAGGACAGCAAGGATCACAACTCCGGTGACGTCACTGAACCAGTGCCCGACTCCATTCGTAACGCTGAGTAGAAGGTTCGTCGTCCCTGAACTGAAGTTACCGATACTTGAAAGATACGCACCGAGATAGAACATCCAAAGCGCCGACGCGCCAAGGCCAATGGACGTGGCGATGCCAGTGCCCCACATCGACGACTTCCTCGGGAGATAGCGCGCGTAGTCGGCAACATAGGGTCCGTATCCAGCCAAGAACACAAAGCACAGGGAAACGACTCCGAGAAAGATACCTAGGTTGAAATGTCCCGCAGTCCAGTGAACCACCGACGCATGGGGAATGTGAGGATGGGCGATCAAAACTATGGTCAACGCCGCGAAAAAGACTATCGAGAGAGCGGCGAGCCATTTGCCTACTACGTGAGACAAGTCATATCCGAACAGCGCGATCAACGCCATGGCAAGTGTCAGCAGCACGACCATTAAGTGAATGTTGAGGCCGAAGAATACGTTGGCGACAATAGCGCCGAGTGATGGGCACGCCGCGAAAAAGACTACGTAGGCAACCTCGGCGACAAGCATCGGCAGTACGGCACCGACGTAGCCAAACTGAGCTCGACTTTGTATCATCTGGGGCAGCCCGAGCTTGGGCCCTTGGGCGGCGTGAAATGCCGCTACAAAGGTACCCAGCACGGCACCTATCGTGATTCCGATGACGCTCCAGAGAAACGGAAAGCCAGTCGCCACCATCAAGAACCCTGCCGCAAACAGTGAGTAAATCATGTTTGCACCAAACCAAAAGCTTGCAAGGTCTCGAACACGACCATGTCTTTCGTCTTCTGGAATGTAATCAATACTGTGACCCTCGATACTTAGTGGATTCCCAATTTGAGTATCCATTTTTTTTCTCCCCCTAATGTAAAAGTGATGCGGTGGACTTATTCGTCAAGCGAGCTGCGTGGAAAGATCCTGGAAGTTCCAAAAGTCGCGGGTCTCGACGATCAGGCCCCCAGCAAGGGAAAACGTGTGCACTCCCGTAACCTCGATCGATTTCTCGACACCCTGTTTGGCCACCTGAAACGTGAGGTAGTAGCGGGCCGCATGTCCTGCCCGTCCGATTGCCACCCACTCGTAGTTCCAATGAAGCTCTCTGAACTGCCCGAAAAAGCGACCAAGATCCGTTTGAATTTCTGAACGTCCGATGCTCGCTGAACCGGTTGCCATGTCGTGATGCTCACCCGTCACCGCGTACAGGGATGCGGCACCCGCTGAATCTTGCACGTTGTACGCGCGATAAAAGCACTCGATTAGCGCCCGTGCATCACCAGACATGATTCAGCCGACCATCCTGTACTGGCGCAGCCAGTACACCAAAGGAGACGTCTCAGTACCTTTCTCGACTGCATCAACCTGCGCAACGATCAGGTGGTGGTCACTCACTTGAATTGCTTGAACTAACCGGCAGCGCAGATTCACGAGCGATCTTTGACGCTCCTCAGTGAAGTTGTGAGTTCCTTCTTCGTCCTCGTCGGCTAAGAGAGCTTCGTCGAGAAATTTCTTGGCTCCGGACGCCGAGCCATGATTCGCCAATGTGCGCTGATGGCTCGAAAGAAGCGCCAACTCAAACACACCCTGTTCGAGAATGGATCGCGCCGTCGCCGTCCTAGTCTGGACGCTCACGGCTACGAGAGGTGGTTCGGGAGAGATCGCGCAGCACGAAGTGACCGTGAGACCCCATGGACGTCCATCAACCTGCGAAATCACGAGAACAACGCCGCCTGCCAGGTGACTCATCGCGTCTCGGAATGAGTCACCGCTGACACCACTCTCTACCGAGCTCGTCGCGTTGGGTTCTTCGCTGTGCATCGAAACGCTCCTACTCGTAGTCCAAGCCAGCGAGATCGCGAGCCATACCGACCATGCGTTCACGGTCAAACTCTGCGTACAAACGTTCACGAATGAAAGGGGCAGGAGTGGAGTTGACGTTCTCGAAAATCGCCGTACGGCCGGCGAGAGACGAAGCCGTGAGATCCCAGACAAAATTCATAAGTCGGACCTTCTCTCGAGCAGACACGCCATGACCCGGAAGAAGCTGTTCCAAATAGTGACCTATTTCCGGGTTGTCGAAAGCTGCGCGGGGGAATCTCATTACGAGTCCCTGGCCGCACAGCTCCTGAAGAATGTGAATAATGCGCGGATAGTTGTCTATGGAGTGGAGTCTGCCAGCGGTGAGGAAGTTGATGTCCGGGCCGTACACGCCACCTGG
This sequence comes from Acidimicrobiaceae bacterium, assembly GCA_003142095.1. GTDB lineage: Bacteria > Actinomycetota > Acidimicrobiia > Acidimicrobiales > RAAP-2 > RAAP-2. The sequence goes on from PLON01000047.1 coordinate 48,781, forward strand.
TGTCATTCCACCGCTACTTTCGGCCGCTAACACAAACGCCTTTAACGTCTGCGCATATGCGATTACCTCGGTGACCATATTTCTGACCTGTGGGATACCCGTCGTACCGATGGATTCCGTGATGAGCTGCGCAACTCCGACAAAGATTTCGGCCTTGACCCACATACGGGTGAGCACATGCCAGTGACCCCATTGCGAACAAGCGCCGTAGAGCTTTATAAGTTCGGTGTCACCTACATTGAATACCCGTTCATTCGGGATAAAAACATTGTCAAAAATTATGAATTGATCTGCTTCTTCACCTTTGTATCCGAGCGGATGGTCATAGGGGTCGGCTCCGGGATTTGACACGCCCTCGCGACAAATCAGCTTGATCCCTTCCGCGTCAACCCTGGTGGCCGCCCAAACACAGCCCTCTGGTGGGAGATCTGGCCTCAAGAGATTCGTAAAAATGATCTCGTCCGCTTGAGCCGCGATCGTTCCTACCGACTTTGCTCCGGATACAACGATTCCGTCATCTGTCTGACCAACGATTCTGAGAAGGCCAGCCGCAGTTCCTGCTGGAGCGGATCGATCATTCTGAGGATCCGCAAGCACTTCGGCCGCAATGAGATTGGTACGGCGGCCGTGTTCGATGTACCGTTCGATATTCGCCGCAAAGTCATGATTGCTTTTGGAGAACGCCGCCGGTGATCTCTGAAATAGGGGGGCCCGAGAGTACATGCCAAGAGCAACCAACGGAGCCAGGTCCGGCGGCCTTCCGAATGTTCCAGCCGTACGAAGACTCGTATACTCAATCAACCGCCGCCGCTGCACGAGTTCCTCATGCGAAGTAGGAATTTGCCAAGCGCGGCTACAGCGCTCGCCCGTCTGAGGGTCTTCCATCGTTAAGACATCGACGAGGTCGGGATCAAACTGGTCATCGAACATCGAAGCGATCAGATCGATGCCGGGTCCCAGCGTCGGTTCCTGGGTAACGTCGTCTACCTGACGGCCACCCACCCATACGCGGCGGGCGTCCAGAAGGTCCTTTTTGTATTGGCTACCACTACGCAACTGCGTGCCGGTCCGAATCACCTCGGATTCGATTATCTCGGTCATCATTCTTCTTTCCGCTCGATTGGGTGGAGCCCTTAATTCTGGTTCAACTAACTGTCAAGTGTCGCTGGCTCCGTCGGGACCCGTGCTCCAGAATTTGCAAGCGCTTGTAAACTATCAGCAACACTTCCAACTGTCAAGGTTAAACCGAGTTGTTGTACTGATCGAATAACGGTCGTTCCAGACGGAGTTAGGAATTACTTATTTTATAAGGATATTCTGCTATTCTGGTCGGATTCGTGGAAGCCCGAGGTATGGTCTCGCAACGATTCGAACCCAGTCACCACAGGAAGGCAGAGGTGAATCTGATGGATAACTTGCAAGCGCTTGCAGTCACGGTGATTGCCGACGTGAGCACGAACGGCGCGGCCATCACCTGGGTGGACGGTTACTGCACGAACGGCTCAGCCGATCACTCTGAGTCAACCGACGACGGACCATTGGCGGGACTCAGTTTCGCAGTTAAAGACGTTATCGACGTGGCGGGTCATCGAACAGGCGCAGGAAATCCAACCTGGCTGGCCGGAGCAGCCATCGCGACTCGCCATGCTCAAGCCGTGCAAGCGCTCATTGATGGGGGGGCGACTTTCTGCGGAAAGACTGTTGCGGACGAACTTGCCTTCAGCATGTCAGGCATCAACGTTCATTATGGGACGCCTCTAAATCATCGTGCGCCTGGCCGCCTCCCGGGTGGCTCATCGAGCGGTTCTGCATCCGTCATCTCTGCCGGTGCCTGCAGTTTGGCGTTAGGCACGGACACGGGCGGATCCATTCGGGTGCCCGCGAGTTACTGCGGGCTGTTTGGCTTGCGTCCGACTCACGGAAGAATTTCTACCAAAGGAGTCGTGCCTTTAGCGCCGAGTTTCGACACGGTTGGACTACTTGCTTCTGATGCGAGTTACCTGGAGTTGGGATGGAGAGCCCTGAGATCCAAGGCGACGCGTCGAGGGTACCGAGGGCCCAGGCGAGGGAGAAAAGCCAGGGTGATCGTCACGCCTCTAGAGCTTCTTGATCTTTCGGAGGCGTCGCAGAGAGAGCGAATTGTAGACGCCGTTGAGAGTACTGCGAGCATGTTGGGTTTGCGCCATGAAGTCCGCGGTTGCAATGGGCTTCTCGCCCCTCTCGAAGCGCGCGCGGCATTTCACACTCTCGAATTGTACGAAGCCTGGGCCACTTTAGGACCTTGGGTGACGAAAGTTCAGCCATCAATCAGTCAAGCAATCGCCGACCGACTCACCGAGGCGTCACGCATCCAAAAGTCAGAAGTTGTCGAAGCCCGGGAAATTCGTAGACGAGTGAAGCGGAACCTCTTTGAGCTTCTGGGAGATGACCGCTTTCTCGCGTATCCCTCTACCTATGGTCCAGCCCCGGACGTCGAAACGATGTCCCCTGCTGACACGTTACGCATTCGCACGCAATCACTTACGTCGCTTTCGAGCATGACTGGTGCACCGGCGCTATCGATACCCGTCCTGAACATAAGTCATTTGCCAATTGGCTGGGACTTGTTGGGTCTGCCAGGAGACGACGACGAGCTCGTCAGAATTGCCGCCGTCTCGGCGAAACTATTTTGACGGTGCGTCGTGCGGTGCCTTGTGGTCGCCGCCGTAACCATCGGAGTACGTGCTGGTCCCGGGATCTGACGATTCTCTAACGATCAGTTCTGGCGCGTGAAGGATCGATTGACATTCATCACCGGCAAGAAGTTTCAGCAGCATATCCACTGCAGTGCGACCAATCAGCGCGTGCGGACTTCTCACACTTGTGAGAGGAATAGCTAGGTCTCGACAGAGCGAAATGTCGTTGAAACCGACAACGGCAACATCTCGTCCTGCCTGCAAGTGTTTGTCTCTGAGGACTCCCATCGCTCCAATTGCTGCAAAGTCGTTAGTAGCAAAAATTGCCGTGGGAGGATTTCTGCTATCGAGAAGAGCTGCGGCGCCTCGGCGCCCAGCTTCGACGTCAAAGCCCAGGGCGATAATTCGGCTTTCCGGTATGTCGATGCCTCGTTCCGCCAGCGCACGTCGACATCCATCAACCCGGTCGTATGCGGTACTCGTGTGGAGTCCACCAGAAATGATTCCGATTTCCGTGTGCCCCATGTTTGCGAGGTGCGATCCAACCAGATGACCTCCTAATTGGTCATCACATGTTGATGACGGATACCCGCGCCGACTGCGATTGACGAGAACGAACGGCACGTTAAACGCCTCGATCGCAGCGAGGCTTGTCCCGACCCGATAGACGTCACCAAGAATCAGACCGTTGACTCTACGAGCGACGAGGGACCTCACGCGCCGAAGCTGTTCACGAGTCTCGTCATGCGTGTTTACAACGAAACTATCTAACCCATGTCTATTGGCTTCGACTTCAATTGCGTCGTAGATCTCGGCAAGGACCAGGTCAGTCAGCCGTGGCACGAGCACACCAATCGTGCTCGAACGCGCTGTCGCAAGGGCTGCAGCATTCCGATCTGGGATGTATCCGAGCTCTTCCGCGATTCGCCGAATATTCTCCGACCGCTCCGACGGCGCTCGGTCCGTTGGGAGTCGGCGAAGGGAGCGCGACACCGTTGACGGGTGAACGCCTGCTCGCTTCGCAATCGTTTCGAGCGTTACTGCTTCGCTTCTCTTAGGGGTCGCGGCCCGATCGTTAACTGTTCGAGGTGTTTGATCGCTCATCGTAATTGGTCACTTTTCGTCGCGAAAGTTCACTCTCGCCCCGCAGTTGTTGATACCTTGGCAAGGATAGCGACTGTCGGGCGATGCGGGAAGGTTGAAGCAGGTTCGATCAGGCCACGCGATAATTTGCCTGACGTAGACAATGATCCAGACAGACTCTTGGGTCTTCGATCGAAAGGTTCACGCGATTCTTCACGTGTTTCCCCTTCTTCCCGCGTCGGGAACTGACGAATGTCGCGTACCGGCACCTGACTAGTGTTCTCGGAATGAATGTCCTATCGCCCGGCACGGGCGCTGCTGCCTCTTGTACGGCCGTCACCATTGGCACCTATGACGGCGTCCATCTGGGACACCAGAGTCTCTTCAGGGAGCTGCTGCATTTGGGCAGATCGCAGAGTCTCACCACGACCGTTGTCACCTTTGATCCGCACCCATCCAGAGTCGTGAACGGCGCGTCAGGACCCCTTTCACTAACGTCGCTCGCGCACAAGCTGGACCTCATTGGGAGTCTGGGCATCGATCAGACGATGGTTGTGCCGTTTGATCAATCTCGAGCCCACGAAAGTGCAGAGGATTTCGTCAGGAACGTGCTTGCGCGCGACCTTAGCGCGCGCCTCGTCGTGGTCGGCACGGACTTTCACTTCGGTCGCGGTCGTGCTGGCAACGTTGAGGTCCTCACCCGGTTGGGGCGCACCCATGGCTTTCGCGTCGTCGCGGCACCGTTGCGCTTGAGCGAGGGTGATCCAATCTCATCCAGTCGCATTCGACGCCTCATCGCTCAGGGCAACATGGAGACCGCAGCATTACTTTTGGGCCGTCCTCACTGCGTCACGGGTACACGGTTGAAAGGCGCGTCGATGGAGGACTCTGGCGCAAGCTTCTCGGTCGTCGTGCCCGCGGACATTGCGGTTCCGGCGGCTGGCCTGTACTTCGGAGACTTCGGCCACGAGCACGGGTCGCGTCAGGACGCCCTTCTTCACGTTGTGGACGATACCGGTCTAGAACGCCTCATCGATCTACGTCCGCTCAACACGGAAACCGGCGGCGACAATTCGCTCGATTCCTCTCTGACGCTCTCATTATCATTCGCGCTCAAGTTACCGCGCATGAAGAGCGGCTCGCTTATCACTCGCGAACTCGCTAACCAATTTGAGTCCGCAGACGTTCTTCGAAATACATCGGCGCGACGTCAGTGATGGACGCTTGACAAAGGCTTACGGCACCTCCTACGGACCGAAAGAGTTCGTAATCGTCGACCGTGACGGCGCTGCCTGTCACGTTGGCTCACTGTTTGCGCCTTCGACGTGAGCTCGCCGCCTCGCTACGCGATCGCGACGGTTACGTCGCGCAACGGCGCGCTCGCTTATCGCCTGCTTGGTAATAGACCGGGCGTCATCTTGTTGCATGGTGGCGAACAGTCTTCGCACGCGCCTCCTCTCATTGGCGCGTGCGCTGGCCGACGCGCCTTCATCCTCTACTTTCTCTTGAAGCGGCCCCGCGACTGACCAACATCACCAAACTCGCACTCTACGAACCACCTCTCGAGACCGAGCACTTACGACAGCGCGCCTGGTTGCGGCGCTACGAATACGAAATCACCCGTCGCGAAGAGAAGCCTTCGTTTACCACGAAAGCAACATGAACGACTCTTCCGTGTTGTTCGAGAAGTGATTGATCGTCTCACGATTATCGCGAATGAGTTCAAGAATTTTCGAACTACTGACGTTTCCAACGTCGAGCCAGACGGCCTTTGGCGGCGGTCCGAAGAGGAACGCCAACTGACGAAAGTCCGAGTCCTTGGAGACAATGACGTAATCGTTTTGTCCGGCGTAATCCCAAATTTGGCGATCCGTAGATTGGGCGAGATCGAGTTCCGCTACGTGGGCGGAGTCGGGGAACTCCCCACGCAAAAGTGGCACGAACTTCCGCGAGATGTTCTGATCGAGTAAAAGCTTCACGCAGGCGTTGAGAGGCGGCGCTCACGATCCGCCGCGAACTTTAAAGCAGCACGGACGTTTGTCTCGGTCAACTCAGGAAAGTCGGCGACTATCTGCTCCACCGTCATTCCTGCTGCGAGATACTCAAGGACGTCGTACACGGTGATGCGCGTACCCGAAAAAACGGGCTTGTCGCTTCGAACACCCGAGCGCACTTCAATTGTGGTCATCTCGCTCACACCCGAATTGTACTCCGGACCTCATTGATCGAGGCAGATCAGCGTCGAAACAATGCACACGTGCATTTTGCGTGGTCGCCACGGCCACCAACCGCATCAGCGGGAATTTTGCTGCGTCGTGGTCGTCGTTTGTACTTCCAAGCGACTCATGAGTTCAACGACTCTTTTACGAATCTCGTCTCGAATTGGACGAACTTCCTCAACAGACTTACCACTTGGGTCGTCGAGATCCCAGTCTTCGTAGTGCTTTCCGGGCACCAGCGGGCACGCGTCCCCACAGCCCATCGTGACCACCACATCGGCGGCCTTGAAGAACTCGTCGGTCCACGGTTTGGGAAACTGATGCGAGATGTCGATGCCGACTTCGGCCATCACGGCGATGGCTGCTTCGTTGATGGAACCTTCTGGTTGCGATCCTCCGGACCACGCGAGAGCGCGATCACCGGCGAGATGGGTGAACCAGCCGAACGCCATCTGCGATCGATCCGCGGAGACAAACGCGGTCGATGGGTCTGGTGGAGCGTGGAGCCGAGCCGCTTGGCAGCGGTTCAACAGATCCTTAAACAGTCGTAACGAGTGATCATCCAAATCCTGGGAGAGATGACCCTTTGCACGGTTTGCGAAGGGGTCAGGCCGTGGAATTCCTTTGCTAACGCCAATAGCGACTCCGACGACTGCGTGGACCGCGCGTGAATCGATGATGTGAAACATCAGTGCACTCGAACTTGCGAACTCCTCAACTGGGCGAAGTCGCACGCTTTCCAACCTCGCCAAGGAATTCCTGAGCTGAAAAAGGCCAACTTTCTCCGAGAGGCATCGAAAATCGCTCTCACATGGGCAAATATCTCGCGAACCTCAACGGCCTTCAGACGGAAGCGTTGCTGACGGCGTTGCTGACAACTGTCACTCTGAGACGGACGCGTTGCTGACGGCGTTGCTGACAACTGTCATACGTTCTAGTTTTTTCCGAAAATTAGTTAGAAATAGTACGCTTAACCAGGGAATTTAGTGGGCCGTGCAGGACTTGAACCTGCGACCCCTTGCGTGTCATGCAAGTGCGCTACCAGACTGCGCCAACGGCCCCTAGGCGGTCCACCTTACCACCCGCTGAAATCACGAAAAAGTATCCATACGGTCACGACGCGTGAGAGAAGTACACGTCACCATCGAAAACGTCAACCATAAGGTTGGCGAATGGAACTTCGAAACCTTGGTCGTACCGGCGTAAGGGTCAGCCCCCTTTGCCTAGGAGCCATGATGTTTGGCGCCTGGGGCAATCCGGATCACGACGAATCCGTCCGTATTATTCACCGCGCGTTCGACGCGGGTATCAACTTCATTGATACGGCCGACGTTTATTCCGCGGGTGAATCGGAAACCATCGTCGCCAAAGCGCTTGCGTCAATCGATCGCTCACGCATCGTTCTCGCGACAAAGGTCCACTTCCTCATGGGCGACGACCCGAACGCGCAGGGCAACTCGCGTCGATGGATCATGGCCGAATGTGACAACAGCTTGCGCCGACTTGGCGTCGACTACATCGACCTGTATCAGATTCACCGTCCCGACGAGTCGACGGACCTCGACGAAACGCTCGGCGCACTGAGTGACCTCGTGCACGATGGCAAGATCCGGTACTTCGGCAGTTCGACTTTCCCGGCGGAAATGGTGGTCGAGGCTCAATGGGTCGCCGAGAAGCGGGGGCTGCGACGCTTCGTCACCGAACAGCCGCCTTATTCGATACTCGTGCGTGGCATCGAACGCGACATCCTTCCCGTGGCCCAGACCTACGGCATAGGTGTGATTCCTTGGAGTCCCCTCGCGGGAGGGTGGCTGTCCGGCAACTTCGGTGAAGGTAAGACCAACACCAGTCGTCGCGCCGTTCGCCTTCCCGGTCGCTACGACCTCAGCATTCCCGCTAATCAGCAGAAACTCGAGATCGTCAATCAACTCACAAGGCTCGCCGAAGAGTCCAATATCACTCTGATTGAATTGGCTCTGGCTTTCGTTCTCGAGCACCCCGCCATCACGTCCGCGATCATCGGACCGCGAACCATGGAACAGCTCGAGTCGCAACTCGGTGTTCCCGACATTCGACTCGAGACATCGGTGTTGGACCGCATCGACGAATTGGTGCCGCCCGGAACGAACGTCAATCGTGACGACGGCGGATATGTGCCGCCGGTCTTAACTGACGCTCACCGACGTCGTCGCCCTCGCGGATAGGTCTTAACCGCCGAGTGTGCCGCTGAATTCGTCGACGTTCGTGGGTAAGAGGAGCGTGGTCTGTCCCGCGTTGTTGACAATGACCTGCTCCATGAAGACTTCCACTGCGGCCCTTGCGTCGCCTAGCGCGTCGTGGCCCCCCGGTGTCACGCCGTAGTGACGACAGAGAAACGTGAGTCCTCGTCTCGGTCGCAGAGCACGACTCGGTTCAATCGCTAAGTCGTGCTCAACCACGTCGATGATGCGCAGGAGAGAAATGTCGAAGTAGGGATTATCGAGCGCGTTGCCGAGCACCGACATTGAACTTCGCCGCAGCATCTCGAGATCGAATCGCCCCAGGTTGGACCCGACGATGTGCGCGCCCCTCTGATGAAAATGGCGAAGGATCTTGATGGCGTGTGAGAGTCCTCCCTCAACGTTGTACACGGCGGCACTCGCGCGTTTGCCTTCGAGGTCTTCGACCGAGAGGCCATGCACCCGATGCGCTCCGGCACTAATTGGCCGATCGGGCACCACGAAGAAGTGCGCGGACCACACGGGAACGCCGAAACGGTAGGCGCAGAAGCCATAGGAGATGGCGCGTTCGCTGGTGACGCTCAGTCCGGTTGTTTCGGTGTCGAAGCCCAGGATCAGCTCGGGGACCTGGAAGTATTTCTTCGCCACCCTTCTACTTTCGCAGTCTGGTGTCACAGACGCCAAACGAGCAAGTTCTACTGATGCCAACACTCTTCGCGGCCGCTCGCTTGGCGAAGTAGTGACGCATCCAGAACGTTCCGCCGCCAAAGAGCACAAAGAGGATTATTGCGAACGCGACCGGGGCACCAGGTTCCAGGCAACTGGGGGTAGTGAGTTGGCATCGCCCTCTGCTGATCCCGTAACTCAGCGAGAATTCCTCGGTGACCACGACAGTGTTTGTTGAGATCAAATCAACATCATGTATTTGTCGTAGCACTCACAAACTGCATATTGCACTCAGCGTGTCTTGCAGTCTTGCGAAAGAACTCGCCAGTGCGTGGTAGCAGAACGTTCGGTCGGTGGCCCGACGTGCACAATCCGACTGGCGAATAAGGACATGGCAGCAATAACGTATGCTCGGCCCCTACACGCACCTCCCGTCGTCCTTCGAAGGGAAATCTGAGCGACACTGGTCGAGCCCTCTACCGATATACAATCGCAGTCCTATGTTCATAGAATTGGCGTGCGAGTCGGCCATCGTCCAAGCACTTGGAATTCACAGTGGATAGCGAGCCCGCAGAGGTCATTAACCCTAAGTTCAGGATATGGCTTCGGCCCGATGGAATTGCTCAAATCGTTTGGGCGTCTGCGGCGATCATGAATTTTGAGGATGCGATCGCGGCCACCGATGCGATGACCAAGCTCACTGGCGGGAAACGACGCCCGCTTCTGGTGGACGCACACGACGTCGGCCCCCAGGACCGAGCCGCGCGCTCCGAGTTCGCACGCCGGGGTGATCTCGTGTCGGCCGTCGCTCTACTCGGCGCAACTCCGCTCAGCCGGATGATGGGTAATTTCTTCATTGCCGTGAGCAGACCGATGGCCCCGACGAAACTGTTCCACGATGAGTCCTCTGCCCTCGCCTGGCTCAGGGAATTTTTGACATGACCACGACGCCAGAATCGGAGGACAGAAAGTCTTCGCGAGCCAGGGATGCCGCGGCATCGACCGACTCTGGACCGGAGCCACACCGAGACGACCGGCGAAGTCACGATATTGAGCGGCGCCTAGAAGAGATAGTGGGCACGATCCAAGAGTTCGCAGTTCTTCGATTCCAAGCTCGCGCGCAGGTCAGCCCCCTCGGAGATATCGTCGACGCGGTCGCCGCGGGTGTCAACTTCCTCGGTGAAGAGCTTGAAGCTTCGTACGGAGAGATCGAGCGCAAGATCGCGGACCGGACTGCTGAACTTGAGGTCATTACCCACGAACTTACGCGCCGAACACTCCACGACGAACTGACCGGCCTGCCAAACCGCACGTTGTTCTGGGACCGCCTTTCCCATCGAATGAGTCTGGCCAACCGCCGTCATTCGAGATACGCGGTCATCTTTGTGGACCTCGACAAGTTCAAAGAGATCAACGACACCTTGGGTCACCGCGTTGGCGATCAACTGCTCGTCGATGTGGCAACGCGTATCCGCGGCGTACTACGGGGAGGTGACAGCGCGGCCCGCATGGGCGGAGATGAATTCCTGATTCTTCTTGATGACGTAGGGTCCCCAGAGGCAGCAATGATTGTCGCAAACCGGCTCAACGCGGCCCTTCGGGAACCGTATGAGTTGGGGGCTGGCCAGCGAATTGTGACGGCCAATATGGGAGTCGTCGTAAGTTCCGACGAGTTTGAAGACGCAGACGCAGTAATCGCGGCGGCGGATACCGCAATGTACGAAGCGAAGCAACGCGGCCGAGGGCATTGCGTGCTCTACAGGGGGATTCGTCAAACTTAGACACCACTTCTCCGCCGATTACGAACTAGCCTCCCACGTGTCGGTAAATGAAGTCCCGCCCCCACTGAGAGCTCCCACCGACATCATCGTGACTCCGGAGCTGTCGGTGCAGTCCACCGCCTCCACGGTTCCAGAGATGATGCTTCCGCCGGTTCCAGTTGTACTAGAAGTCACCGATGCATTAGTAAATGTCACTGCGCCAAAGTTAGCGAGCGCGTCCTCTGTACAACTGCCACTGCACGAGGATGGGCTTTCAACAATAACCTCAGCCGTCGCCGCCGACGCCGCCGAATCCGTAATAACCGTAGAGGACGTCCATCCGGCCGTGTGGTCTATGACCTCTAGTGTCCACACGTCACCAGACAACTGCACTGACCCCGTCATTGAGTCACCAGGACGCACGGGGTACGTACCGGGAGAAAGCGTATACAGGAAGTTGTTATTAACACTGTCGTCGCCGTACATTTCGTACCACGCGCTGTACTCTGGAGTCGCTCCCGCACAGCTGGTCTCAGTACCATCTTGTTCCACGGTAGCGCTCCCCCAGCCGTCAATACCCACCCACTGCACTGCCACTGGATTGCCTGTCCCCGAGCACGTTACTGTGGGCACTACCCACTTCGCACTGACCGCGCTGAAGGTCCCGCCCGTGTCGACGTAGCCCGACCAGTTGCCCGAGGTAGTAAGGAACGTGAGTTGCGCGGCTGCGCTAGTGGCGGTTCCGCCCGCGTTCGTAAATACCGCTTCATACTCGTACCCACTGTCAAACTCGGTAGAAGTTACGCCGTACGAACTCGATGTGGCTCCGTTAATAGCCGACCACGAACCGCCATCATTAGAAGAAACACTCCACTGCACGCTTGGGCTAGGACTACCTGATGCGCTCGCAGTAAAGGTAGCTGTAGTTCCAGACAATACGACCTGGCTTGTTGGAGACAACGTAACTACCGGTGCTGATGTCGCGCTCCACTGCGCGTACAAAGTGATGTTCGAGCCAAACCCATACGTTGCGCCATTTGAGTAACTAGTCCCAGATCCATTCGCCGCGCTATTCCAGTTCACGAAGCTGTAGCCACTACGAGTAAATGCGTTAGTGCTTAAGTTCTCTGATGTGCTAGATGTCTCAGCGGCCATTGACCCCGTGCCGCCATTGGCGCTAAAGGTCACGCTGTAACTAGCGGTCCACTGCGCGTAGAGCGTTGCGTTAGAGCTAAAGGCGTAGCTGGCCCCGCCAGCGTACGCCGTTCCGCCGCCATTCGCCTGCGTGGTCCAGCCCGAGAACGTGTAGCCGGTGCGTGCAAACGTGTTTGTACTAAGCGCCTCTGGCGAGGTTGAGGACTCACCGGGCATTGACCCAGTACCTCCATTAGAACTAAAAGTCACCGTGTAGACATCTGCTGTCCACTGCGCGTAAAGAGTTACAGAAGAGTTAAAGCCGTAACTCGCCCCGTCTGCGTACAACGTGCCATTACCATTCGCCTGCGTGTTCCAGCCCGAGAACGTGTAACCGCTGTAACTAAACGTGTTGACGCTGAGTGCCTCTGACGCGCTCGAAGACTCATTGGACATTGATCCCGTACCACCGTTAGCGTTAAAAGTTACCGTGTAGACATTTATTGCCCACTGCGCGTAAAGGGTCACCGAAACGCCAAACCCGTAACTGGCCCCACCAGCGTAAGCCGTACCGCTGCCGTTGGCCGCCGTGTTCCAACCCGAGAACGTGTAACCAGTGCGCGTAAGAACGTTAGTAGTAAGCGCCGCCGCCGAGTTAGAAGTCTCGCTCGCCATCGAGCCACTAGATCCATTGGCATTGAAAGTTACGGTGTATGAGCTAGGAGGAGTACCGCCGCCGCCGCCGCCGCCACCACCACCTGTTGTCAGCCAGACAAAATGA